>NZ_JASHFO010000019.1:0-39560 GCF_047460825.1 Streptococcus infantis
TTATAATCAGGTTTTTCTTTGTGAAACATAGGGAACACCTCACAACTTTTCTTACCTCTATTATACGACTTTACAAAAAGAAAAGCCCTTAGAAACTTGACTTCCAAGGACTTTGTCTTCAATCTGAGGCTAGACTTGTCTAGTCTTTTTTGTTAGCTTCTAAGAGTGAAATCTCAGAGAGGATAGTTAATTCAGTGTTAAATAGATATAATGATATTAATTATAGCTGATTTTTTAAGATAGTGTTAAAAGATTAGAGTCAAGAAAGTATTTTTGCAGAGAAGCTTATAAACAAGCAGATAGAAGTCTAGGGAAAAATTATCAGAAACAGTTACTGAAGAAAAGCTATAGAGTACTATGATTACAGATAAAAGAGTACGAAAGTTCATCTTTCATATTTAAATACTATTGCAGAAAGAAGTCATTTTGGGTAGTAAAAATGACATTTTACATTTTTACACCCCTTTTTCATGTTTTTTTGGTATAATTACATATATTAGTAGAAAAATCTGAGAGGCTTTATCATGAAAAAAACAAAAGTTGCAGTCGCTTTAGGAGCATTTTTGTTTCTTAGTGTCAGTGCAAGAGTTGAGGCGGACACAAGTTCGCAGTCTGACGTGAATCGGATTCATTTCATTAATACCAAAGGAAGTCCAGGTACAGATGCCATTTTGCTTGAAAGTAATGGGCATTATGCGCTGATAGATATGGGTGAAGACTATGACTTTCCAGATGGAAGCGATCCCCTTTATCCATTAAGATCGGGGATTATTACGTCAAATTTCTACGCAATTGAAGATCGACTTTTCCGTCATCTTGACCATGTAGGTGTTCAGAAGTTAGACTTTATGCTTGGAACTCATGTTCATAGTGACCATATCGGTGGAGCTGATGAAGTTCTAAAAAAATATAAGGTTGATAAATTTTATCTAAAAAGATATTCGGATGATCGAATTGCCACTCAATGGGGCTTGTGGGATAACCTTTTCAACTATAATAATGCTCTGAATGCCGCTAGAAAATATGGAGTCAATCTTATCCAAGATATCTCTGATAATGATAGTCATTTCAAATTGGGGGATATGGATATTCAGTTGTATAACTACAAGAATGAATACGGTCCAGATGAAAAATTAAAGAAAGTATACGATGATAACCCCAATTCGATTGTTGCTGTAGTTACAGTAAATGGAAAGAAAATTTATCTAGGTGGGGATCTTGATAATGTTTATGGAGCTGAAGATCGCTTAGGACCACAAATTGGGAAAGTAGATTTGATGAAATGGAACCATCACCTCGATGGAAAAGTTTCAAATAGCATTAATTTTCTTAATAATCTTTCTCCATCTATTGTTGTGCAAACAACAGGACTGGATATAAATGTCCAAGCAACGAGAGATAAATTGAAAGAGATGAATGTTCAAGTCGTTCATGCTTCAAGTGATAAAAAAGATGCTACTGTCTTTGATATAAAAACAGATGGCATTAATAATATTTCTCAAGAATACCCAGATATTCCGAATACTACTGCACGTTGGATTACTGAGGATGGATATAAGAAGTATTATTTCGCTGATGATCAGATGGCAACTGGTTGGCATACAATTAATGGAGAAAAATACTTCTTCAATGGTAAAGGACATCTGCAACAAGATAAATGGCTTCAAGATTTTGATGATGAAGGTACTCTTAAATCTTTATATATGGATAAAGATGGGAAGTTACAAACTTCTAAATGGCTTCAAATCGACAAGCATTGGTATTATGTAGATTCTAAAGGATATCGAAAAGAATCCGAGTTAGCAATCATTGATGGTAAGACCTATTACTTTGACGAAAAAGGGATTATGCAAACTGGTACCAGAACAGTGAATGGAGCAACTCTGGTCTTTGATGATACAGGTGCGCTTTCAAATGAAGTAAGAGCATCATCCTGGAATAAAATTGGTAATAAATGGTATTACCTAGATGAAAATAAAAAAATGACCATTGGTTTCAAAGAAATTGACGGAAAGTTGTACTATTTCAATGAAGCAGGAGAAATGGGAACTTATTGGCAATACACACACCAAAAATGGTATTACTTTAGCGCTTCAGGTGAAATGAAACGTGGTTGGCTTAATGATGCAGGTAAATGGTATTATCTAGATCCTAAAACTGGAGAAATGTTCACTGGTTTAAATAAGATTGACGGCAAACTCTATCGCTTCAATGATGGAGGCGTCATGGCAACTGGTTGGGAACAGTTTGATAACAAATGGTACTATTATACATCTAGTGGCGATCAGAAAAAAGGTTGGCTTAAATACAACAATGACTGGTACTATCTCGAACTGAAAGATGGAGAGATGGTTACTGGAACCAAAGAAATCGATGGACAACAATATAGCTTTAAAGATAGTGGTGCTATGGTTACTGGTTGGAAACAAACAGATGATAAATGGTACTATTATGCATCAAGTGGTGAATTGAAAAAAGGCTGGATTAAATATGCTGGTGATTGGTACTATCTTGATTCGAAAGATGGAGAGATGGTTACAGGAACCAAAGAAATCTATGGGCAACAATATAGCTTTAAGGCTAGCGGTGCTATGGTTACTGGCTGGAAACAAGAAGATGACAAATGGTACTATTATGCATCAAGCGGTGAGCAGAAAAAAGGTTGGATAAAATCTGCAGGTAAATGGTACTACTTGAATCAAAATGACGGAGTTATGGTGACCGGCAGACAGGAAATTGATGGTGTCAAATATAGCTTTAACCAATCTGGAGCTATGGAAACCGGATGGGTATTTGACGGCAAAGATTGGTACTATCATAAAGAATCTGGAGCTGCAGAGACTGGTTGGTTCAAGTATTCTGGTAAATGGTATTACTTAGACAAAGAGACTGGTAAAATGGTCACAGGTATCCATGAAGTCTCTGGAGATTACTATTACTTTAATAAGTCTGGTGAAATGCAAGTTGGTTGGATTCAAGAAAAAGGAGACTGGTATTACTTCAAACCAAGTGGAGAAATGCTTCGAAATGCGACTACACCTGATGGTTACAAAGTAGGTAGTGATGGTAGAATGCTTTCTAATGGAGTAACAACTACCACAAGCACTACAACTACGACTCCAAACGCAACAACTGTGGAAGAACCAACTTCAACAGAACCAACTCTAAGAGAACCAGCTGAACATACAACCGAATCTACACCAAGTAGTGAAGAAAAATCAGTACCAGCTAGCAGTGATAAAGTGTCTGACTAGTCTAGTACTGTTGAATAGTTGAATAACTAAAGAGAAGGGATTAAACACTAACCTATTGTTTAATCCCTTTTGACTGTTAAAATTATAAAGGTTACTTTCTTAAATAAATACCCCAAACACTGTTAAAAACATAAACTTCCTACTACAATTTGATATAATAGTAGGTAGAACTCGATTGAAGGAGAAAATTATGTCGGTTTTAGTCAAAGAAGTGATTGATAAGCTCAAGCTAGACATTGTCTATGGTGAGCCAGAATTACTTGAAAAGGAAATCAATACAGGCGATATTTGTCGTCCAGGTCTCGAAATGACAGGCTATTTTGATTACTATACCCCAGAGCGGATTCAACTATTGGGGATGAAAGAGTGGTCTTATCTGATTAGCATGTCTTCTCATAACCGCTACCATGTGTTACAGAAATTGTTCCAACCGGAAACACCTGCAGTTATTGTTGCGCGTGGTTTAGTAGTTCCAGAGGAAATGCTAAAGGCCGCTAGAGAATGTAAAATCGCTATTTTAACGAGTCGTACAGCAACAAGTCGTCTGTCTGGAGAATTGTCAAGTTACCTAGATTCTCGTTTGGCTGAGCGTGAAAGTGTACATGGTGTCTTGATGGATATCTATGGTATGGGTGTGTTAATCCAAGGCGACAGTGGTATTGGTAAGAGTGAGACAGGTCTAGAACTCGTGAAACGAGGACACCGTTTGGTAGCTGATGACCGTGTAGATATCTTTGCTAAGGATGAAATGACTCTCTGGGGTGAACCAGCTGAAATTTTGAAGCATTTACTTGAGATTCGTGGTGTTGGTATTATAGATGTGATGAGTCTTTATGGTGCCAGTGCAGTTAAGGATTCTTCGCAAGTTCAGTTGGCTGTCTATCTAGAAAATTATGACACGCAAAAGACTTTTGATCGCTTAGGCAATAATGCTGAGGAATTGGAGATTTCTGGAGTAGCTATTCCACGTATCCGCATTCCTGTAAAAACAGGACGTAATATTTCTGTCGTTATCGAAGCAGCAGCGATGAATTATCGTGCTAAGGAAATGGGCTTTGATGCTACTCGACTATTTGAAGAAAGATTGACAAATCTGATTGCAAAGAACGAGGTGAAAAATGATTGATCCAATCGCTTTTCAAATTGGTCCTTTAGCTGTTAGATGGTATGCAATCTGCATCGTTTCAGGTCTTGTTTTAGCGGTATATCTTGCCAGTAAAGAAGCGCCTAAAAAGAAGATTTTATCTGATGATATTTTGGACTTCATCTTAATTGCCTTTCCTTTGTCCATCATTGGTGCTAGACTCTACTATGTTATTTTTAGATTTGATTACTATAGCCAACATCTGGGAGAGATTTTTGCTATTTGGAATGGTGGTCTTGCCATATACGGTGGTTTAATTACTGGTGCGATTGTACTCTATATCTTTGCTGATCGCAAATTAATCAATACTTGGGATTTCTTAGATATTGCAGCTCCGAGCGTCATGATTGCTCAGAGTCTAGGGCGTTGGGGAAACTTCTTTAACCAAGAAGCTTATGGAGCAGTCGTTGACAATCTAGACTATTTACCTGGTTTTATTAAGAATCAGATGTATATTGATGGCTCATATCGACAACCAACCTTCTTATACGAATCTATCTGGAATCTGATCGGTTTTGTCTTGATTGTCGTTTTTAGACGTCGATTAAAGAGTATCCGTCGTGGTCATATCACTGCCTTTTATCTAATTTGGTACGGATTTGGACGTATGATTATCGAGGGTATGCGTACGGATAGTCTCATGTTCTTTGGACTTCGAGTATCCCAGTGGTTGTCTGCCCTATTGATTGGCCTTGGTATTTATATTATCTTTTATCAAAATCGGAAAAAAGCACCATTTTATAATGTAAAAAAGGAGAATTAAAATGTTAGAAGTGGCTTATATTATTGTGGCAATTGCCTTGGTTGTATTTTTAGTTTATCTGATTATTACCCTTCGAAAAGTTGGTCGTGTTATCGATGAGACTGAAAAAACTGTTAAAACTTTAACATCCGATGTAGATGTTACTCTTCATCAAACAAATGAATTGCTTACAAAGGTCAACGTTCTTGTTGATGATATTAATGTTAAGGTTGCAACGATTGATCCTCTCTTTACAGCAGTAGCTGATTTGTCGGTTTCTGTATCAGACATTAATAATCAAGCACGTATTTTGAGTAAAAAGGCATCATCTGCTGGATCAAAAACCTTAAAGACAGGAGCTGGGTTGTCAGCTTTTCGTGCTGCAAGTAAATTTTTTAAAAAAGGAGCTGACTAATGGGGAAACTATCATCTATCCTTTTAGGAACTGTTTCAGGTGTTTCAGCTGCCTTGTTTCTAACTAGCGACAAAGGAAAACAAGTTAGAAGCCAAGCACAAGAATTTTTAGAAGATCTAAAAGAAGATCCTGAGTATGCTAAAGAGCAGGTTTGTGAAAAATTAACGGATGTCAAAGAACAAACCAAAGAATTCGTTCTTAAAACAAAAGAGCAGATTGAATCTGGGGAAATTACTCTTGACACTGTCTTAGATAAAGCAAAATACCATGCTCAACAAGCGACTGAAGCTTCAAAAGAAACCTTGAATCATTTCAAATCACAACTGGAAGAAAAAGTAGTTGTGGAAGAAAATGGAAATGGTCAAGAAATTGTCATTGAGCTTCAAGAAAATTAACATAGAGTCACCATTCTTTGTTTTCTAGAAAATCAAGAATGGTGATTTTTTTCTTGAGTGAACTCTTTGTGGTATAATAAATACTATGCAGAAGAAACCGACATCAGCCTACGTGCACATACCATTTTGCACACAGATTTGTTATTATTGTGACTTTTCCAAGGTCTTTATTAAAAATCAGCCAGTAGACAGCTATCTAGACCATCTACTGCAAGAATTTGATTCTTATGATATTCAAAAATTGCGTACACTCTATATTGGTGGTGGGACACCGACAGCCTTGTCTGCTTCTCAATTGGAAGTTTTGTTAGAAGGATTGACTAAAAACCTGGACTTATCAATGTTGGAAGAGTTGACAATTGAGGCCAATCCTGGTGACCTGGATGCTGATAAGATTGCTGTTCTGCAAAATTCTGCAGTTAATCGTGTTTCACTAGGTGTTCAGACCTTTGATGATAAAATGCTGAAAAAGATTGGGCGTAGTCATACGGAAAAGGATATTTATGAAAATATCGACCGCCTCAAACTGGCTGGTTTTGACAATATTTCCATTGACTTGATCTACGCACTTCCTGGTCAGACCATGGATCAGGTCAAGGACAATGTTGCCAAGGCAATTGCCCTTGATATTCCTCATATGAGTCTCTATAGTTTGATTTTGGAAAATCATACGGTCTTTATGAATCGTATGAGACGAGGAAAATTATCACTTCCTAAGGAAGAACTAGAAGCAGAGATGTTTGACTATATCATTTCAGAGCTAGAAAAAGCTGGCTTCGAGCACTATGAGATTTCTAACTTTTCAAAACCTGGCTTTGAAAGTCGTCACAATCTTATGTACTGGGATAATGCTGAGTATTATGGAATCGGTGCTGGTGCTTCTGGCTATGTAGACGGTGTTCGCTATAAAAATCATGGGCCTATTCGCCATTATTTAAAGGCGGTAGAAGAGGGAAGTGCTCGTATCAATGAAGAACACTTGAGTCAAAGGGAGCAAATGGAAGAAGAGATGTTTCTCGGCCTTCGCAAGAAGTCAGGAGTTTCCATGGCACGCTTTGAAGAAAAATTCGAACGGTCTTTCCAGGAACTTTATGGAGATATTGTCAAAGACTTGATTCAACAAGGTCTTATGCAGGTTGAGGGTGATTGTGTTCGTATGACTAAGAGAGGTCTCTTCTTAGGTGATACAGTAGCAGAACGATTTATATTGGAGTAAAATTATGGGCTTAACTTATCAAATGAAGATGAAAATTCCTTTTGATATGGCTGACATGAATGGTCATATCAAGCTACCAGATGTGATCTTGTTGTCCCTCCAGGTATCTGGTATGCAGTCAATTGAATTGGGAGTGAGTGACAAGGATGTTTTAGAACAGTATAATCTGGTCTGGATTATCACAGATTATGATATCGATGTGGTACGTTTACCTCAATTTGCTGAGGAAATCACCATTGAAACAGAAGCTTTGACCTATAATCGTCTTTTTTGCTACCGCCGATTTACTATTTATGATGAAAATGATCAAGAAATCATTCATATGGTAGCTACCTTTGTCCTTATGGATCGTGAGAGTCGAAAGGTTCATCCTGTAGTACCAGAAATTGTCGCTCCTTATCAATCTGAGTTTTCTAAGAAACTGGTTCGTGGGCCAAAATATACAGAGCTGGAAGAAGCGATAAGCAAGGACTACCATGTTCGTTTCTATGACTTAGATATGAATGGTCACGTCAATAACAGCAAATACCTGGATTGGATTTTTGAGGTCATGGGAGCCGATTTTCTTACCAACCATATTCCCAAAAAAATCAACCTCAAATATGTCAAGGAAGTTCGACCAGGAGGCATGATCACTTCTAGTTATGAATTGAATGGACTAGAAAGCAATCACCAAGTCTCAAGTGATGGCGATATCAATGCTCAAGCAAAGATAACTTGGCAAGAAATTAACAAAGATTAGAAAGAAAGATATGGCTTATAAAGGATATTTAATTGATTTAGACGGAACAATCTATAAGGGGAAAGATAGAATCCCAGCAGGTGAAGCTTTTGTTCATGAGTTACAAAAAAGAGAGATTCCTTATCTTTTTGTGACAAACAACACTACTCGTACACCTGAGAGTGTCCAAGAGATGTTGGCTAATCACTTCAACATCGACACGCCTGTATCAACCATTTATACTGCAACCTTAGCGACTATTGATTACATGAATGACTTAGGACTTGAAAAGACAGTCTATGTCATCGGAGAAGCAGGGCTCAAGGAAGCCATTCAAGCAGCAGGATACGTTGAAGATAAAGAAAATCCAGCCTATGTGGTTGTTGGCTTGGACTGGCAAGTAGACTATGAAAAATTTGCTACGGCAACCCTAGCTATCCATAAAGGTGCTCATTTTATCGGTACCAACCCAGATTTGAATATTCCAACAGAACGTGGACTTTTACCTGGTGCTGGTTCACTGATTACTCTTCTTGAAGCAGCAACTCGCGTAAAACCAGTTTATATAGGAAAACCTAATGCGATTATTATGGACAAGGCTGTTGAACACCTAGGACTTGAACGTCAAGAAATTGTCATGGTGGGCGATAATTACCTGACTGATATTCGAGCTGGTATTGACAATGGCATTCCTAGCCTTTTGGTGACGACAGGATTTACAAAACCTGAAGAAGTAGCAGACTTGCCAATTGCACCAACTCATGTCCTTTCAAGTCTAGCGGAGTGGAATTTCGATGAAAACTAAGTTTACTTTTGTAGGAAGTATTCTCTTTCTCCTCTCGCTTGCTATTTTATTGACCATTTACCTGGCTTGGTTGGTCTATCCTCAGGAAATTTCTTGGTTAAACTTGATAAATCGTGTTCATCTGCAACCTCAGACCATCCAGCATAACTTTAATGTTTTGATGGATTATTTGACCAATCCATTAAATCAAGCATTGGAAATGCCAGATTTTCCTTCATCTGCATCTGGAATCCATCATTTTGCAGTTGTGAAGGGACTCTTCCATCTGGCTCAAGGAGTAGCACTAGTAACTCTACCGATATTCTATCTTTTTTGGAAGCAGGTCATTCAGAAAGGATTTCTATCTCTCTACCGTAGAGGTCTCTTAATCATGCTCTCGCTACCTTTGGTACTTGGTTTTGTTGGTGTTTTCATTGGATTTGAACAATTCTTTACTTTGTTTCATCAAATCCTTTTTGTGGGAGATGATACTTGGCTTTTTGATCCGGCAAAAGATCCAGTCATTCTCATCCTACCAGAGGACTTTTTCCTTCATGCCTTTCTTTTATTTTTCTGCTTGTATGAATTGATTTTTGGATTTATGTACCTACAGAGTCGAAAAACAAATAGATAAGTGAAGAAAAGTATTACTGATTCCAAATAAAATGTAGGAAGAAACTATCATTTGTAACATGAATATTTCTATATTTAAGCAAAACATTCATATGTGATTCTAAAAAACCTATTTTTCTTGAAAAAGTAGGTTTTTTTACGGAAATAACTAGTCAAGCGCTTTATTTTTTTGTATAATAGAAATAGAAAAGTATGTAAAGAAGAGGAAAGCATGATTACACTATTTTTATCACCGAGTTGTACATCATGTCGTAAAGCAAAGGCCTGGCTCGAGAAGCATAAAGTGCCCTTCCAAGAGCATAATATTATGACCAGCCCTTTAACGAGAAAAGAACTGCAACACATTCTTTCCTTGACCGAAAATGGTACTGATGACATCATCTCGACTCGTTCAAAGATTTTTCAAAAATTGAATATTGATGTAGAGAGTATCTCAGTATCGGAGTTGCTTCATTTAATTGAGCAGTATCCAAGTCTTTTGCGTCGTCCGATTATTATTGACGCAAAACGGATGCAAATCGGTTTTAATGAAGATGAGATTCGTGCTTTTCTCCCTCGTAGTTACCGTAAACAAGAACTGAAAGAAGCTACATTGAGAGCTGGTATTAATTAGATGAATAAACAGTATAGTTACCCACTAGATTTGTCGTGGAGCACTGAAGAACTTGCTTCAGTGCTTTCTTTTTTTAATGATGTTGAAGCAGCCTATGAGACTAAGGTAGAAGCAAAGAAACTACTAGATTCCTACAAGGGATTCAAAGCGGTTGTTCCAAGCAAGAGTGAAGAGAAACGCTTGGGCCGTGAATTTGAATCTGCGAGTGGTTATTCCTTCTATCGAGTTGTCCAATTAGCCAAAGAACAAGGGGAAGGGAAGATTTCGCTTGGAAAATAAATTTGTGTTTGCCAAAGAGATTGTCAAGGAAGCAGGAGACTATATTCTAGCTCACATGCAGGAAGAATTGAATATTGAGAGAAAATCATCTCCTACAGACTTGGTGACTCGTTTGGACAAGGAAGTTCAGAATTTTTTGGTTGATAGGATTCGTTCGCATTATCCTGATGACCAATTTTGTGCAGAAGAGGGCTGTCTGCGTGCTTCAGTTGGATATGGATCTGTTTGGGTCATTGATCCCATTGATGGTACTAACAACTTTGTCGCCCAAGGTGAAGATTTCGCCATTATGGTAGCGTATTTTGAAAACGGTGTGGGTCAGTTTGGGATCATTTATGATGTCATGAAAGGTCATTGTTATCATGGAGGAGGTGCTTTTCAGGCCTGTCTCAATGAAGAACTCTTGCCGAACTTTAAG
Organism: Streptococcus infantis; assembly: GCF_047460825.1. Lineage (GTDB taxonomy): Bacteria > Bacillota > Bacilli > Lactobacillales > Streptococcaceae > Streptococcus > Streptococcus infantis_V. Next base: position 10,615 of record NZ_JASHFO010000019.1, read on the forward strand.
GATAAGCCCTTGCGAGATTTTCTAATTGCGAGTAATGCTGGTATGTTGGAAACAAACGCTTGGGGTGTAGCAGAATTAGCTAATGCTTCACTTGGTGTGCGAATATATGGAAGTGCAGCTATCAGCTTTTCAAAAATCCTCTCAGGTCAGCTATTGACATATATCACCTATCTCCAACCTTGGGATTATGCTGCAGCTAGTATTATAGGAGAAAGTTTAGGGTATCAGATTGTAACCTTAACTGGAGAATCGGTGGATTTTCAGACACGACAACCAATTATGATGGTTCCAACTGACAAGTTGGCAGAAATCCAATCCTATATCTATGAAAGGAAATAAACTTACATGCAATTTCCAGAAGGATTTGTAAAAAAATATGAAGCAATATTGGGAGATGAGGCAAGAGCTTTTCTTGCCTCTTTTGATGATGAGGCAGTTTCCGCTTTTCGCATCAATCCCTTAAAAGAAAGCCAAGTTTCTTTTTCAGATGCTATTCCAAATACACCCTGGGGCTATTATGGCAAGGTTTCAGGGAAATCACCTGAGCATGTAACAGGTTTGGTCTATTCCCAAGAACCTGCTGCACAAATGGTTGCACAAGTAGCTCAACCAAAACCAGGTATGAAGGTTTTGGACTTGGCAGCGGCTCCCGGTGGTAAGTCCACTCAACTTGCAGCCTATCTTGCAGGCGAAGGTCTTCTTGTTTCCAATGAAATTTCTAGTAAGCGAGCAAAGATTTTAGTTGAAAATATGGAACGGTTTGGAGCGTCAAATGTAGTTGTGACCAATGAATCTGCCGATCGTTTGGCTAAAGTGTTTAAGGGATATTTTGACATAATTGTTCTAGATGCTCCATGTTCTGGAGAAGGAATGTTCCGAAAACAGCCAGATGCTATGGATTATTGGAGTGTAGAATATCCAAGCCAATGTGCTGACTTGCAGCGTGAAATTCTAGTGGATGCAGTCACCATGTTGGCTGATGGTGGTCGTTTGGTCTATTCTACCTGTACCTGGGCTCCAGAAGAAAATGAAGAAATTGTCCAATGGTTACTGGATAGCTATGATTTTGAATTGATCCCAGTTCAACATATCAATGGAATGGTTCCTGGGATTGACTTACCTGAAGCCGCTAGAATGTATCCACATCACTTTAAGGGAGAAGGACAGTTTGTTGCCCATTTACAATTTCGAGGGGAAAATAAAGTCTCTAAGTTCAAGCCTTCTAAATCCAACCTCTCTCGAGAACAGATTTCCTTATGGCAGGATTTTGAGAAGAAACATTTAAAAGAGAAACTGGCTGGAGTCCTACAGGTTTTTGGAGACCAACTGTATTTATTGCCAGAAGGTCTACCAGATTTAGGAAAACTAAGAATTGCACGAAACGGACTTCATCTTGGAACCTTTAAGAAAAAACGTTTTGAACCAAGTTTTGCACTTGGCCTAGCTTTGAAACCAAGTTTAGTCAATCAAGGAATTGAAATTCATCAAGAGGACTTTGTCAAATATGTAGCTGGTGAAACAGTTCAATTATCTGAAACTTTGCCAAATGGCTGGTACCAAGTTTTGGTTGCTGGAAATGGTTTAGGTTTTGCAAAAGTGACAGGAAATACATTGAAGAATTATTTCCCTAAGGGCTTGAGGTTTAAGGTGAAAAACTAGTCAAAATCAGTATTCTATGTTATAGTGGAAGTATGGATTTTTTGCATAAAACATAGAAGAATAGGGCGAAATTCCAAGCTACTCATCATTATTTTCAAGGAGACAAATAGTGAAAAAATTTAAAAAACTCACACTCTCTCTTGCGACTCTTTTACTTGCTGGTTCGTTAGTAGGATGTGCAAGTTGGATTGATCGTGGGGAGTCTATGACTGCTGTTGGGTCAACTGCTCTCCAACCTTTAGTCGAGGCGGCTGCAGATGAATTTGCATCAGCTTACATCGGAAAAACAGTCAATGTTCAAGGTGGTGGTTCTGGTACAGGACTGTCGCAGGTTCAGTCAGGAGCAGTAGATGTCGGCAACTCCGATGTATTTGCGGAGGAAAAAGACGGTATTGATGCCTCAGCATTGGTCGACCATAAGGTAGCTGTTGCAGGTTTGGCTGTTATTATCAATAAAGAAGTAGATGTTGATAATCTAACGACGGATCAGCTCCGACAAATCTTCACAGGAGAAATTACCAACTGGAAAGAAGTCGGTGGGAAAGATTTAGCCATCTCTATTATCAACCGTGCGGCAAGTTCAGGTTCTCGTGCTACTTTTGACAGTGTGATCATGGATGGGCAATCAGCAATGCAAAGTCAGGAACAAGATTCAAACGGGATGGTCAAATCAATTGTTTCTCAGACCCCTGGAGCTATTTCCTACCTAGCATTTGCCTATGTTGATGATTCTGTTGGGACTATCAAACTCAATGGTTATGAACCAATTTCAGAGAATGTAACCACGAATAATTGGCCTTTGTGGTCTTATGAACATATGTATACACTTGGTGAGCCAAATGAATTGGTTGCCGAATTCCTAAACTTTGTCCTTTCAGACGAAGCTCAGAATGGAATCGTTAAAGGAATGGGTTATATTTCAGTTAAGGAAATGAAGGTTGAAAAAGATGCTGCAGGGACTGTAACAGCGCTAGAAGGGAGCCAATAATGAATCAAGAAGAATTATCTAAAAAATTGCTCTCTCCGTCAAAAAACTCTCGTCTTGAGAAATTAGGAAAAGGGCTAACTTTTGCCTGCCTTTCTTTGATTGTCATCATTGTAGCCATGATTTTGATTTTCGTGGCTCAGAAAGGGTTATCTACCTTCTTCGTCAATGGTGTTAACATTTTTGAATTTTTATTTGGACAGACTTGGAACCCTTCAGGGAAACAATTTGGTGCTCTTCCGATGATTTTAGGTTCCTTTATTGTTACCATCCTATCAGCTCTTATTGCAACACCATTTGCCATTGGGGCTGCAGTCTTTATGACAGAAGTATCACCAAAAGGGGCAAAGATTTTGCAACCTGCTATTGAACTCCTAGTTGGGATTCCTTCAGTAGTTTATGGATTTATCGGATTGCAGGTCGTCGTACCATTTGTACGTAGTGTCTTTGGTGGAACAGGTTTTGGTATTTTATCAGGGATTTTCGTTCTCTTTGTTATGATCTTGCCGACTGTAACCTTTATGACAACTGATAGCTTACGTGCAGTTCCTCGTCACTACCGTGAAGCTAGTTTAGCTATGGGAGCTACTCGTTGGCAGACTATCTGGCGTGTAACCTTGAAGGCGGCACGTTCAGGTATTTTTACGGCAGTAGTCTTTGGTATGGCGCGTGCTTTCGGTGAAGCACTAGCTATTCAGATGGTGGTCGGAAACTCAGCCGTTGTCCCAACTTCATTGACAACACCTGCTGCGACTTTGACCTCTGTTTTGACCATGGGTATCGGAAATACTGTTATGGGAACTGTTGATAATAATGTTCTTTGGTCACTAGCCTTAGTATTGCTTTTGATGAGCTTGGCCTTTAACAGTGTGATTAAATTGATTACGAAAGAAAGAGGAAAGAAAAACTATGCACGCTAAGAAATTAGATAAACTTGCTACAGCTGTCCTCTATACCATCGCAGGAATCATTGTGACCATCCTTGCTTCCTTGATTCTCTATATCTTGGTTCGAGGCTTACCTCATGTTTCTTGGTCCTTCTTGACTGGAAAATCATCTTCTTACCAAGCAGGTGGTGGTATTGGAATCCAGCTTTATAATTCCTTCTTCCTTTTGGTCATTACCTTATTCATCTCTGTACCTCTATCAATGGGGGCTGGAATTTATTTGGCTGAATATGCAAAAAAAGGTCGTGTTACCAACTTCGTTCGTACCTGTATTGAAATTTTGTCTTCACTGCCATCAGTCGTAGTCGGTCTCTTTGGTTACCTCATCTTTGTAGTTCAGTTCGAGTATGGATTTTCCATTATTTCTGGTGCCTTGGCTTTGACTGTCTTTAACCTTCCACAGATGACGCGTAATGTTGAAGACAGTTTGAAACACGTTCACCATACACAACGTGAAGCTGGTTTAGCACTTGGACTCTCTCGTTGGGAAACAGTTCTTCATGTCGTTATCCCCGAAGCCCTACCTGGTATCGTAACAGGTATCGTGCTTGCATCAGGTCGTATCTTTGGTGAAGCTGCGGCTCTTATCTATACGGCAGGACAATCAGCACCAGCTCTTGACTGGTCAAACTGGAATGTCCTCAGCGTAACCAGTCCAATCTCAATCTTCCGTCAAGCAGAAACCTTGGCTGTTCATATCTGGAAAGTCAACAGTGAAGGAACTATTCCTGATGGAACCCTTGTTTCAGCAGGTTCTGCTGCGGTGCTCCTAATCTTTATCTTAATCTTTAACTTTGGAGCTCGCAAACTCGGAAGTTACCTACACAAGAAATTAACCGCTGCCTAAAGGAGAAGCCATGTCAAAATATAATTGGGATGAAAAGCATATCATTACCTTTCCAGAAGAAAAAGTGGCCCTCTCTACTAAGGATTTACATGTTTACTACGGTAAAAACGAATCCATTAAGGGCGTCGATATGCAATTCGAAAAAAATAAAATCACGGCCTTGATTGGTCCGTCTGGATCAGGGAAATCAACCTACCTACGCAGTCTCAACCGTATGAATGATACCATTGATATTGCTAAGGTTACAGGACAAATTCTCTATCAAGGAATCGACGTCAACCGCCCTGAAATCAATGTTTATGAAATGCGTAAACATATCGGAATGGTTTTCCAACGTCCAAATCCATTTGCTAAATCAATCTATCGCAACATCACCTTTGCACATGAACGCGCAGGTGTTAAGGACAAGAAAGTACTAGATGAAATTGTAGAAACATCACTTCGTCAGGCTGCCCTCTGGGATCAGGTCAAAGACGACCTTCATAAGTCTGCCTTGACCCTATCAGGTGGTCAGCAGCAGCGTCTTTGTATCGCTCGTGCAATCTCTGTTAAACCAGACATTCTCTTGATGGATGAGCCGGCATCAGCTTTAGATCCGATTGCGACAGCTCAACTTGAAGAAACCATGCTTGAGTTAAAGAAGGACTTTACCATTATCATCGTAACTCACAGTATGCAACAAGCTGCGCGTGCTAGTGACTATACAGGATTTTTCTACTTGGGTGATTTGATTGAGTATGATAAGACTGCTAATATTTTCCAAAATGCTAAGCTACAGTCAACCAATGACTACGTAACTGGACACTTTGGTTAGAAAGGGAACAGTATGACAGAACCGATTTTACAGGTTTCAGACCTGTCAGTCTATTACAATAAAAAGAAGGCCTTGAATAGTGTTTCCTTATCGTTCCAACCCAAGGAAATTACGGCCCTTATCGGTCCGTCTGGATCTGGTAAATCAACACTTTTAAAGGCTATTAACCGAATGGGTGACCTTAATCCTGAAGTGACGACAACTGGATCAGTGGTTTATAATGGGCACAATATCTATAGTCCTCGTACGGATACAGTTGAATTGCGTAAGGAAATCGGTATGGTCTTCCAACAACCCAATCCTTTTCCTATGTCTATCTATGAAAATGTCGTTTATGGCCTCCGTATAAATGGGGAAAAAGACAAGCAGGTCTTAGATGAAGCAGTGGAGAAGGCTTTACAACGTGCCTCAATCTGGGATGAAGTCAAGGACCGTTTGCATGACTCTGCTATTGGTCTTTCAGGTGGGCAACAACAACGTGTTTGTGTGGCACGTGTATTGGCGACTAGCCCTAAAATCATCCTTTTGGATGAACCAACTTCAGCCTTGGACCCTATTTCTGCTGGTAAGATTGAGGAAACCTTGTATGGTCTAAAAGACAAATACACCATGCTCTTGGTTACTCGTTCTATGCAGCAAGCATCTCGAATCTCTGATAAGACAGGCTTTTTCCTCAATGGAGATTTGATTGAATTTAACGATACCAAGGATATGTTCCTCTATCCTCAACATAAGGAGACAGAGGACTACATTTCAGGTAAATTTGGATAAGGAGTGAGAAGATGTTACGATCTCAATTTGAAGAAGATTTAGAGAAATTGCATAATCAGTTTTATGCTATGGGACAAGAAGTTCTTTCCCAAATCAATCGTACCGTACGTGCTTTTGTAACGCATGACCGTGACATGGCTAAAGAAGTCATTGAGGAAGATGCAGAAGTAAACGAATACGAAGTGAAACTTGAAAAGAAATCATTTGAAATGATTGCCCTACAACAGCCAGTTTCACAAGACTTACGTACAGTTTTAACAGTTCTAAAAGCTGTGTCAGACTTAGAACGTATGGGGGATCATGCAGTATCTATCGCAAAAGCAACGATTCGTATGAAGGGTGAGCAGCGTATCCCTGCAGTTGAAGAAGAAATTAAAAAAATGGGTCGTGAAGTAAAAAACTTTGTTGAAGCCGCTTTAGAACTTTATTTGAATGGTTCTGTGGATCAAGCCTATGAAGTTGCAACCATGGATGAAAATATCAACCATTACTTTGATAATATTCGTGATCTTGCAACTGAAGAAATTAGAAAGAACCCAGAAGCTATCGTCACAGGTCGTGATTACTTCCAAGTCATTTCTTACTTGGAACGCATCGGTGACTATGCAAAAAATATCTGTGAATGGGTTGTTTACTTTGAAACGGGTAAGATTGTTGAATTGTAAAATTGATTAATTATGCAAAAAAAGGAGCTTGTTAGTAAGTAAAAGCTCCTTTTTTGAAACAAAAATTGAAAATTTTTCATAAAAATTTGGAATATGCTTGACAAACGAAGTAGATAGAGTTATAATTATACAAAATTAACAGAGAGGTTGTTTATTTATGAATTTTAAAAAATGGATATTTGTCTTATGTAGTTTTCTTGCAAGCTTCTTATTGGTAGCTTGCCAATCGTCTAGCTCAAGCTCGCAGTCTGCAGTGGAGGCCATCAAGCAAAAAGGAAAATTAGTGGTCGCAACTAGTCCCGACTATGCTCCGTTTGAGTTTCAATCCCTTGTAGATGGTAAGAACCAAGTTGTAGGTGCTGATATTGACATGGCGCAAGCAATCGCTGATGAACTTGGAGTAAAATTGGAGATTTCAAGCATGAGTTTTGATAATGTCTTGACTAGTCTTCAAACAGGAAAAGCAGATCTAGCCATTGCGGGAATCAGTGCAACTGAAGAAAGACAAGAAGTCTTTGATTTCTCAATTCCTTACTATGAAAATAAAATTAGCTTCCTTATCAGAAAGTCTGATCTTGAAAAATACAAGGATTTAGATTCTCTAGCAAGTGCTAATATTGCAGCTCAAAAAGGAACTGTTCCTGAATCTATGGTTAAAGAGCAACTTCCAAAGGCACAGTTGACTTCTTTGACAAACATGGGAGAAGCAGTCAACGAGCTTCAATCTAGTAAAGTAGATGCTGTTCATATGGATGAACCAGTTGCTCTAAGCTATGCTGCTAAGAACTCAGATTTGGCAGTAGCTACAGTAAGCTTGACTATGAAAGAAGGCGAAGCAAATGCCGTAGCTATCAAAAAAGGTAACTCAGATTTGAAGGAAGTAGTTGATAAGGTCATCCAAAAACTGAAAGATGACGGAACTTACCAAACTTATCTTGAAAAAGCTGCTAAGCTAACAGAAGTAGAGCAATAAAAAATAACAGAGTTGGATTTCAGTCCAGCTCTGTTTTTAAATAGCTTAATGTTTCTTCAATATTTTCTAGGGGAACTTTGACAAAGTGATAAGGGCAGTTCGCTAGATAGGAAGATTCAAAGAAGTCGAGTCCTAGAGGACTGTGTTTAAGACTAGCGATGCTAGGATAGTTCCTGAGGTCAAGCAAAAGCCCATCATGAAGTGGATAGCTCGGTAGGGAAATGGGATAGCTTTGTATGAGTTGTTGGATGTGCTTCTGACTTTTCTCCTGAAGTGCTAATCGTGCTAGTCTGTTTTTCTCAAAGAGTTGACTATCAATATAGAGTGATAGAGCCTTTTGCATGATAAGGTTGTTATCGTAGTCGAGAATGTTTTTATAGGTCACAAAAGCTTCCTTGATCGCACTAGGAAGAAGAAGGGCAGTGATTCGAAGGGCAGGAAATAGACTCGTAGAAAAGGACTTGATATAGATGACCAAATCATGCTGATCCAGATAATGAAAGGTTTGTCCCATTTTAGGATCCAAGTCACCCAGGTAGTCATCTTCAACGATATAAATCTGATATTTTGCAGCTAAGCCAAGGATAGCAAGTTTTTCCTCTTCAGAATAAGAATGCCCCAGAGGATAGTGGAAACGGGGAATAGTATAGAAAAACTTAATCTTTCCGCTTTTAAAGTGTTCCTCAAGTTCGTTTAGGTCAATGCCATCCACTCGACGGTCAATGGTTTGATAGGGAATATTTTGAGCTAGTAGTAGCTGATTCATCCGATGATAGGTCGGTTGTTCGACCAGTATTTCCTGAGCTTGACCTGGAAAATCAATCTGAGAAAGAATAAACAGTGCTTGTTGGGTTCCAGACGTCATGACCAACTGATCTGCCTTACTATAAATGGCTTGATCAAAGAGCAGTGTCTGAACAGACTCTCTTAATTCTTCTAAGCCTTCTTGATGTTCATAGTAGTTGTAGAGATAATTTTCTCGCCCAATCAAGCTTTCATTGACGCAAAGCCGAAAATCATCATAGGCAGCTGCGTGTTCATCATTGACTGAGATAATTAGATCTTCATGACTGGTTTGTTGCTCCAATACATAATAACCACTTTGAGGTTTGGAGTAGATATATTTCTGGTATCGGAGTTCTAAGAGTGCGCGCTGTATGGTGTCTTTGCTACAGTGAAAATCTTGACTAAGTTTTCGGATAGATGGTAGGCGACTTCCAGTGGGAAATCTACCTGATTCTATCTCATTTTTTAGATAGTGAACGACTTGTTCATACTTGCTTTCTTGCTTCATCCCAGACCTCTCATGATTTTGTTACATTGTACCTTTTTTTTAGAAGTTTGGCAATGTTATACTCTTCGAAAATCTCTTCAAACCGCGTCAACGTCGCCTTGCCGTATATGTAGGATACTGACTTCGTCAGTTCTATCCACAACCTCAAAACAGTGTTTTGAGCTGACTACGTCAGTTCCATCTACAACCTCAAAACAGTGTTTTGAGCTGACTACGTCAATTCCATCTGCAACCTCAAAGCAGTGCTTTGAGCTGACTATGTCAGTTCTATCCACAACCTCAAAGCAGTGCTTTGAGCTGACTACGTCAGTTCTATCCACAACCTCAAAACAGTGTTTTGAGCTGACTTCATCAGTTCTATCCACAACCTCAAAACAGTGTTTTGATCAACCTGCGGCTAGTTTCCTAGTTTGCTCTTTGATTTTCATTGAGTATTAAAAGGCAGTCTAGCATTCAATTCTAATCAGAAATGTGATATACTTAGTAAGTAAAATTTTCAAAGAAGAGTGAGATGATAAAGGTGCAAGAACCAGTTAAATTATTCCAATATAATACTTTGGGAGCCTTGATGGCGGGACTTTACGGTGGAACCATGACCGTTGGTGAATTGCTTGAACATGGTGATTTAGGATTAGGAACCCTGGATTCTATCGATGGAGAATTGATTGTCTTAGATGGGAAAGCTTATCAGGCCAAGGGTTCAGGTGAGAAACCTGAAATCGTTGAAGTTTCACCAGATGCCTTGATCCCCTATGCAGCAGTTGTACCCCACCAGGCAGAAGTTATTTTCCGCCAGCGTTTTGAAATGACTGATCAGGAACTCGAAAAACGTATTGAGTCCTATTATGATGGAGAAAATCTTTTCCGTTCCATCAAGATTCATGGTGATTTCAAGCATATGCATGTTCGTATGATTCCAAAATCAACAACTGAAACGAAGTTTGCTGAGGTTGCGACGCATCAGCCTGAATATAGCTGCGACAATGTCTCAGGAACTATCGTTGGTTTTTGGACACCTGAAATTTTCCATGGAGTTAGTGTTGCTGGTTATCATTTGCACTTCATTTCAGACGATCTAACCTTTGGTGGCCACGTGATGGACTTTGTCATCAAGGAAGGGATTGTAGAGGTGGGAGCTGTTGACCAGTTGGATCAACGTTTTCCTGTTCAGGACCGTCAGTATCTATTTGCTAAGTTTAATGTTGACGAGATGAAAAAAGATATCGAACAGGCAGAATAAAAGGAGTCAAAAATGAAAATTCATGTAATAATAACGATGCTGGCCTTATTTGCCATCCTCATTGTAGCAGTTTGGTATGCAAGAAAGCAATATAAGATTAATTTTGCAGTTTTAGGACTTGGGGCAGTTGCATTTTTTGCCTCTTCTCAAGTCTTGGAGAAAATCGTTCATCTCTTGGTTCTCCACCCACAAAAGGATGGGACAGTTCCACTCATGTCAGAAAATCCTCTTCTCTATGTGATTTATGGCATTTCTATGGCTGCTTTATTTGAAGAAACAGCTCGACTTATTTTCTTTAAATGGTTGGAGAAGAAAAGAACTTTGGAAGATTCAGATGCTCTTGCTTATGGATTGGGGCATGGTGGCTTGGAATTGCTCTACCTCGGAATGGGAAGCTTGATTAGTCTTTTGATCCTCTTTTCGTTATTAGAGTCTTCAAATCCAGATCTGGCAAATCTCCTTCCCCAAAATACACTTGAAACAGTACAATCTCTATCTGGATGGCAGGTTTATTTACTCGGTGTTGAGCGTGTGCTTGCTCTTGTTATGCAAATCGGTCTCTCTTTCTGGGTTTTCCAAGCTGTTCGCCAAAAAAAATGGATTTATCTAGTAGCAGCTTACGGTCTGCATGCTTTATTTGATCTGGCACCGAGCCTTTCTCAAGTTGGCTGGATCTCAAATCCTCTAGTGGTAGAGGGAATTTTAGCAGTAGAAGTTTTGGCTTTCGTTTTCCTAACAAAAACAATCTTTTACAAGAAACAGTAATATTAAGGAGGCCTAGCCTCTTTTTGTATTGTCTCTGGTAAAAGGTGACATAATCATCGAAAAAAATCGCTAAAAATGGTATAATGGAATGAATTTTATAAAAGGATTAGAAAAATGACCGTATTAGATAAACTAAAAGAAACACTAGAAGGAATCGATATTCGATTCGATGAACCGCTAAAAACTTATACCTATACCAAAGTTGGAGGGAAGGCAGATTATTTAGTTTTTCCACGCAATCGCTATGAGATGGCTCGTGTAGTCAAGTTTGCCAATCAGGAAAACATTCCTTGGATGGTTCTTGGAAATGCAAGTAACATTATCGTCCGAGAAGGCGGAGTTCGTGGTTTTGTAATCATGTGTGACAAGCTTAATAATGTCTCTGTTGATGGCTATACCATTGAGGCAGAAGCTGGAGCTAACTTGATTGAAACCACTCGTATTGCCCTACGTCATAGTTTGACTGGCTTTGAGTTTGCTTGTGGTATTCCAGGAAGCGTCGGTGGTGCTGTCTTTATGAATGCTGGCGCTTATGGTGGTGAGATTGCTCATGTTCTCCAGTCTTGTCAAATCTTGACTAAGGAAGGTGAAATCGAAACCCTATCTGCTAAAGACTTGACCTTTGGTTATCGTCATTCAGCCATTCAAGCGTCAGGGTCAGTAGTCCTATCTGCTAAGTTCGCCTTAGCTCCAGGTAATCACCAAGTCATCAAGCAAGAAATGGACCGCTTGACCCACCTTCGTGAACTCAAGCAGCCTTTAGAGTATCCTTCTTGTGGTTCCGTCTTTAAACGTCCAGTAGGTCATTTTGCAGGTCAATTGATTGCAGAAGCAGGCTTGAAAGGTTATCGTATCGGTGGCGTCGAAGTCTCAGAAAAGCACGCAGGTTTTATGATTAATGTTGCTGATGGAACTGCTAGAGATTATGAAGACTTGATTGAGTCTGTCATTGAAAAAGTTAAAGAACACTCAGGTGTTACTCTTGAGCGAGAAGTTCGTATCTTGGGTGAACATGAGTAAATAGTAGAAATAGCTTAGCTGCTACTAACTAGAATGTAGAGGGTGTGAAAGCCTATCGGTAGCGAAGATGCATGCAGGAGGCCTAACTCCCTGCAAGAGGTAGTGGCGGCCTGACAGAGCCCTGATCTGTTAATCTATGAAAAAGAAGGAATTTATGACAATTGAAAAAACCAATTATCGAATTCAAAAACGTTTCTAAAGTTTTTGAAGATAGCAACACCAAGGTTCTCAAAGATATTAATTTTGAGTTGGAAGAAGGGAAATTTTATACACTGCTAGGAGCATCTGGTTCAGGTAAATCAACCATTCTCAATATCATCGCCGGTTTGCTAGACGCAACGACTGGAGATATTTTACTGGATGGCGTGCGAATCAATGATATCCCGACCAATAAGCGTGATGTTCATACAGTCTTCCAATCTTATGCCTTGTTTCCGCATATGAATGTCTTTGAAAATGTTGCCTTTCCATTGCGTTTGCGTAAGGTCGATAAAAAAGAAATCGAACAACGTGTATTAGAAGTTCTAAAGATGGTACAGTTGGAAGGTTTCGAAAAACGTTCCATCCGTAAACTATCTGGAGGACAACGTCAGCGTGTAGCTATTGCCCGTGCGATTATCAACCAGCCTCGTGTGGTACTCTTGGATGAGCCTTTGTCAGCCTTAGACTTGAAGTTGCGAACAGATATGCAGTACGAATTGCGTGAATTGCAACAACGATTGGGTATTACCTTTGTCTTTGTTACCCACGATCAGGAAGAAGCCCTTGCTATGAGTGACTGGATTTTCGTTATGAATGACGGTGAAATTGTTCAGTCAGGAACACCAGTTGACATCTACGACGAGCCAATCAACCACTTTGTTGCAACCTTTATAGGTGAATCAAACATCTTGCCAGGAACCATGATTGAGGATTACTTGGTCGAATTTAACGGCAAACGCTTTGAAGCGGTCGATGGTGGGATGAAGCCAAATGAACCGGTTGAAGTCGTGATTCGTCCAGAGGACTTGCGCATAACACTTCCAGAAGAAGGCAAGCTCCAAGTTAAGGTTGATACCCAGCTTTTCCGTGGGGTTCACTACGAGATTATCGCCTATGACGAACTTGGAAATGAATGGATGATCCACTCGACTCGTAAGGCCATTGTGGGTGAAGAAATCGGTCTGGACTTTGAACCAGAAGACATCCACATCATGCGTCTCAACGAAACCGAAGAAGAGTTCGATGCTCGTATCGAAGAATACGTAGAAATCGAAGAGCAAGAAGCAGGTCTGATTAACGCGATCGAGGAGGAAAGAGATGAAGAAAACAACCTCTAAACTCTTTGTAGTGCCCTACATGCTTTGGATTGTGCTCTTTGTATTGGCACCCTTGGTCTTGATATTCTGGCAATCCTTTTTCAACATCGAAGGCCAGTTCAGTTTAGAAAACTATAAATCCTATTTTGCATCACAAAATTTAACCTATCTCAAAATGAGTTTTAACTCAGTTCTCTATGCTGGGATTGTAACTCTAGTGACACTTCTTATCAGTTATCCAACAGCCCTCTTTTTGACTCGTCTCAAACACCGTCAACTATGGCTTATGCTCATCATTTTGCCAACCTGGATAAATCTCCTTCTTAAGGCTTATGCCTTTATTGGGATTTTTGGGCAAAATGGCTCTATCAACCAATTCCTGGAATTTATCGGAATCGGTTCGCAGCAGTTGCTTTTTACGGATTTCTCATTTATTTTTGTAGCGAGTTACATCGAGCTTCCATTTATGATTTTGCCAATCTTCAATGTCTTGGATGATATGGATAACAATCTCATTAATGCTAGCTATGACCTCGGTGCAACCAAGTGGGAGACTTTCCGTCATGTCATCTTCCCTCTGTCTATGAATGGAGTGCGAAGTGGTGTCCAATCTGTCTTTATACCGAGTTTAAGTCTCTTTATGTTGACCCGTTTGATTGGGGGGAACCGAGTGATCACCTTGGGAACTGCTATCGAGCAGAACTTCCTGACAAACGATAATTACGGTATGGGTTCAACTATCGGTGTTGTTCTTATCCTGACCATGTTTATCACCATGTGGGTGACTAAGGAAAGGAGAGAACGATGAAAAAATTATCGAATCTTTACCTAGCCTTTGTCTTTATCGTCCTTTATTTGCCAATCTTTTACTTGATTGGTTATGCCTTCAATGCTGGGGATGATATGAATAGCTTTACAGGCTTTAGTTTGTCTCACTTTGAAACCATGTTTGGTGATGGAAGGCTCATGCTTATCTTGGTTCAAACCTTTTTACTAGCTTTTCTATCAGCCTTGATTGCGACAGTGATTGGTACCTTCGGTGCCATTTACATTTATCAATCACGTAAAAAGTACCAAGAAGCCTTTCTATCTCTCAATAACATTTTGATGGTTGCGCCCGACGTTATGATTGGTGCCAGCTTCTTGATTCTCTTTACCCAACTCAAGTTTTCGCTTGGTTTTCTGACAGTCTTGTCCAGTCACGTGGCCTTCTCCATTCCTATCGTAGTGCTCATGGTCTTGCCTCGATTAAAAGAGATGAATGGAGATATGATCCATGCAGCCTATGACCTTGGAGCCAGTCAGTTCCAGATGTTCAAGGAAATTATGCTTCCTTATCTAACGCCGTCTATCATTGCAGGTTACTTCATGGCTTTCACCTATTCATTAGATGACTTCGCCGTGACCTTCTTTGTAACGGGAAATGGTTTTTCAACCTTGTCAGTTGAGATCTACTCTCGAGCTCGTAAGGGAATTTCTCTAGAAATCAATGCTCTTTCAGCCTTGGTCTTTCTCTTTAGTATTATCCTAGTTGTCGGATATTACTTCATTTCACGTGAGAAGGAGGAGCAAGCATGAAACGACTCTATTCATTTTTAGCAGGAATTCTAGCCATTATCCTCGTCTTGTGGGGAATTTCCTATCATCTTGATAGTAAAATCAATAGCCGTGATAGTCAAAAATTGGTTATCTACAACTGGGGAGACTATATCGATCCAGAACTTCTGGAGAAATTTACAGAAGAAACAGGAATCCAAGTTCAGTACGAAACCTTTGACTCCAACGAAGCCATGTACACAAAAATCAAGCAGGGTGGGACAACCTATGATATTGCCATCCCAAGTGAGTACATGATTAATAAGATGAAGGACGAAGACCTCTTGGTTCCGCTAGATTATAGCAAGATTGAGGGCATTGAAAATATCGGTTCTGAATTTCTCAACCAGTCCTTTGACCCAAACAATGAGTACTCTATTCCATACTTCTGGGGAACTTTGGGAATTGTCTACAATGAAACCATGGTGGAAGAAGCACCTGAACATTGGGATGACCTCTGGAAGCCAGAGTATAAAAACTCCATCATGCTCTTTGATGGAGCGCGTGAGGTACTTGGTTTAGGTCTTAACTCACTAGGCTATAGCCTCAACTCTAAAGATCCACAGCAGTTGGAGGAAACAGTAGATAAGCTCTATAAGCTAACACCGAACATCAAGGCCATCGTTGCCGATGAGATGAAGGGTTACATGATTCAGAATAATGCTGCCATCGGTGTGACCTTCTCAGGTGAAGCTAGTCAGATGCTGGAGAAAAATGAAAATCTCCGCTATGTCGTACCGACAGAGGCAAGTAATCTCTGGTTTGACAATATGGTCATTCCTAAGACTGTCAAAAACCAGGATGCTGCCTATGCCTTCATTAACTTTATGTTGAAACCTGACAATGCTCTTAAGAACGCAGAGTATGTCGGTTATTCAACACCAAATAATGCTGCTAAGGAAATGCTCCCTGAGGAGACAAAAGAGGACAAGTCATTTTATCCAGATGCAGACACTATGAAACACCTTGAAGTTTATGAAAAATTTGACCATAAATGGACAGGAAAATATAGTGACCTCTTCCTACAATTTAAGATGTATCGGAAGTAGGAGTATTTGAAAGAAAACGAATCAGTAACAACTGGTTCGTTTTTTGAATAGTTGTATAGCTGTGTATTTTTACTATCCTATTTGCTTATTTTATAGCCTAGTAGTATACTAAGTTTATAATAATAGAAAGCGGTAACAAATCATGAAAATGTCTACTTTTTTCAAAAAAAGTTATTGGCCAACCTTTTTGATTGTTAACGAAACAATTATACTATTCCATTTAAAGGATGGCTTGGATCGACAATACCTAACAACTGATTCCATACATTTGGTGATAGGTTACTTTATATTTGCAAATATTTTCGTATTTATGTATAGCAATTCGAAAACTTGGAATAAAAGTTGGGATAAAAAGAAAAATGGCAGTAAGAAAAAATATATCCTGAAAAAGTAATCAGAGATGTAGGGAGTTGGTTATTTAAATGAGGATTATTTCCAGTTGACGCAGACTTAAAAAAACGATATAATAAGAAAGTTGAGAATTGATTTTCTCTCCATCTTAGTTCAGAGAATTGGCGGTGCTGCGAGCCATCTAAGATAGAAAATCATGCTACTCGATTGTAACAATTGCATAAGAATCAAAGAATGACAAGTTCATTGAATGAAGGTGGTACCGCGGTTTTTCGCCCTTCGTGATATGGATTTGTCTTTTATTTTTGGAGGTGTTTATGAGAACATTTCTTGTCAAACAAAAATTTCGCCTAGGTGGTGAACGCTTTGATATCAAGGATGAAATGGGCAATGTCGCCTATCAGGTTGAAGGTTCATTTTTTAAGATTCCTAAAACCTTTACCATCTATGATGTTGCTGGTGAACAGGTCAGTGAGATTAGTAAGGAAGTCTTAACTTTTCTACCTCGTTTTGAAATTCAACTGAGTAACGGCAATCATTTTTATATTCGGAAGAAGTTGACTTTCTGGAAGGATAAGTATGAGTTTGACAATCTCGGCCTTCGCATCGAAGGAAATGTCTGGGATTTGAATTTTAAATTGCAAGACGACCGTGACCAAGTGATTGCTGAGATTACCAAGGAACTTTTTCATTTAACCTCAACTTATACTGTAACCGTCTATGAAGACTCTTATGCAGACCTAGTCATTTCCCTCTGTGTCGCTATCGACTATGTGGAAATGCTAGAAAGCCAATCAAATTAGTAAAAAGGAGATACATATGAAACAATTATCTAGTGCACAAGTCCGCCAAATGTGGCTTGATTTCTGGGCAAGTAAAGGCCACTCTGTAGAACCATCAGTAAGCTTGGTTCCTGTCAATGACCCAACACTTTTGTGGATCAACTCAGGGGTTGCGACTCTTAAAAAATACTTTGATGGGACTATTATCCCTGAGAACCCACGGATTACCAATGCTCAAAAAGCCATCCGTACCAACGATATTGAAAATGTAGGGAAGACTGCGCGTCACCATACCATGTTTGAAATGTTGGGGAACTTTTCAATTGGTGATTACTTCCGTGATGAAGCCATCACTTGGGCTTATGAGCTTTTGACAAGTCCTGAGTGGTTTGACTTCCCAGCTGAAAAACTATACATGACTTACTACCCAGCTGATACGGATTCATACAACCGCTGGATCGAAGTGGGCGTGGATCCAAGTCATTTGATCCCAATTGAAGACAACTTCTGGGAAATCGGTGCTGGACCTTCTGGACCTGATACAGAAATCTTCTTCGACCGTGGAGAAGCTTTTGACCCAGAAAACATCGGTATTCGCCTTCTTGCAGAAGATATCGAAAACGATCGTTACATCGAAATCTGGAACATTGTATTGTCACAATTTAACGCAGACCCTGCTGTTCCTCGTAGCGAGTACAAGGAATTGCCACACAAGAACATTGATACGGGCGCTGGTTTAGAGCGTTTGGTAGCAGTGATCCAAGGGGCTAAGACCAACTTTGAAACAGACCTCTTCATGCCAATTATCCGTGAAGTTGAGAAATTGTCTGGTAAGGTTTACGACCAAGATGGCGACAACATGAGCTTCAAGGTGATTGCAGACCATATCCGTTCTCTTTCATTCGCTATCGGTGATGGTGCCCTTCCTGGAAATGAAGGTCGTGGTTATGTCCTCCGTCGTCTTCTTCGCCGTGCCTCTATGCATGGTCAAAAATTGGGTATCAATGAGCCTTTCCTTTATAAACTCGTTCCAACTGTTGGAAAAATCATGGAAAGCTACTACCCAGAAGTTCTTGAAAAACGTGAGTTTATTGAGAAAATCGTTAAGAGCGAAGAAGAGTCATTTGCGCGTACTCTTCACTCAGGTCAACACTTTGCCCAAGGTATCGTAGCAGACTTGAAAGAAAAAGGTCAATCTGTCATCGCCGGTCAAGATGTCTTTAAACTCTATGATACATACGGATTCCCAGTGGAATTGACAGAAGAAATCGCTGAAGAAGCTGGTATGACTGTAGACCGTGAAGGCTTCGAAGCAGCCATGAAGGAACAACAAGAACGTGCGCGTGCATCTGCTGTCAAAGGTGGATCTATGGGTATGCAAAATGAAACCCTTCAAAACATCACTGTAGAAAGTGTCTTTAACTACAATGATAGTCAATTGTCTTCTAAGTTGGTGGCTATCGTAGCTGACAATGCTGAAGTTGAAGGTGTAGCTGAAGGAACTGCGTCACTTATCTTTGCAGAAACACCATTCTACGCTGAAATGGGTGGACAAGTTGCGGACCATGGTCAAATCTTGGATGCTGCAGGAAATGTTGTAGCGACTGTAACAGACGTTCAAAAAGCACCAAACGGACAAGCATTGCACACCGTTGAAGTTCTTGCTCCTCTTGCTTTGAACCAAGAATACACTTTGGCTATCGATAGCAATCGTCGTCATCGTGTCATGAAGAACCACACAGCCACTCACTTGCTCCATGCGGCTCTTCACAATATTCTTGGCCATCATGCAACTCAAGCAGGTTCACTTAATGAAGTAGAATTCCTTCGCTTTGACTTCACTCACTTCCAAGCTGTCACTCCAGAAGAGTTGCGTGCTATTGAGCAACAAGTCAATGAGAAGATTTGGGAAGCCATTGCAGTGGAAACTGTTGAGACAGACATTGACACCGCTAAAGAAATGGGAGCTATGGCCCTCTTTGGTGAGAAATACGGTAAGGAAGTCCGCGTTGTCACTATCGGAGACTACTCAGTGGAGCTCTGTGGTGGTACCCACGTAGGCAATACTTCTGAAATCGGACTCTTCAAGATTGTTAAAGAAGAAGGAATCGGATCAGGAACTCGTCGTATCTTGGCAGTGACTGGTAAGGAAGCCTTTGAAGCTTACCGTGAACAAGAAGATGCTCTGAAAGCAGTCGCAGCAACCTTGAAAGCACCTCAACTCAAGGAAGTCCCTCATAAGGTGGAAGGACTTCAAGAGCAACTCCGTCAATTGCAAAAAGAAAATGCAGAATTGAAGGAAAAAGCAGCAGCAGCGGCAGCAGGTGATGTCTTCAAGAATGTTCAAGAAGCAAACGGACACCGTTACATTGCCAGCCAAGTTTCTGTATCAGATGCAGGTGCCCTTCGTACCTTTGCGGATAACTGGAAACAAAAAGACTACTCTGATGTGCTTGTTCTTGTCGCAGCCATCGGTGACAAGGTCAACGTCCTTGTAGCTAGCAAGACAAAAGAGGTCCATGCAGGTAATGTGATTAAAGAATTAGCTCCAATCGTCGATGGACGTGGTGGTGGTAAACCAGACATGGCCATGGCAGGAGGAAGCAACCAAGCGAAAATCCAAGAATTGTTGGATGCCGTAGCAGGTAAATTGTAAGAAAGAAACTGGAAATCGAAGTAAATTTAACTATTATTTTTGAAAAAAAGTTTAAAGTGAGTTAATTGCTATACTTTAAAGATTTCTATATAACCTTTTAAAGAAAGGGGTTTACAATGAGAATTAAAATTGATAAATTTGCGAATATCAATAATGTCGATTTAGAATTTAGTAATCAAATGAATATTTTGATTGGAGATAATGGAACTGGAAAGACTTTATTGCTAGAAGCATATAGTAAGATTAACGATACAGTTATTTCACATTTAGATTCAAAATATAATTTTATTTCGAGTATAATTGATCAGGCCAACCTAAATATAAATAGAATTTCTAAAGAAGGTAATAACAGTTATAAATATGAACTATCTTTCAGTGATGTTTTAGAAGTGGAAAATCTATTTAATGTTGGAATACAAAAATTAAAAGACGAAATTGAGGATAGGTTGAAATCTGATATATTGAAGGAAAACTTATCGATGGATGGTTTGTTAATAGAATTTAAAGATATTGATGAGCTAATCAATTTTTCTGATGAAATTACAGTAAGTATTAAATCTTTTTCAAATAACTCTGATAATAATTTTATTAATATTGAAGATACAGAAGATTATTATATAGAGTTTGAGAACAAAGATATTAGCCATGGTAGATTCCTAATTGAAAGTAATTTAAAGGAAATCATAAAATCAATGAATACAGACCCATTTATGTATTTATTAGAATTCTTTAAATTTATAATTGCTAAAATCATTGAAGAGAAGTTTGTAATCATAAATAATATTTTTAATATTATTTATATTCCGTCTGAGCGTGTATATTCAATGAGTAAGAATCTTGTAAAAATGTTGTCAGAAACTCCATTTTTACGTTATAGTGAAAAGAAATTTATGCAAGACTATGAAGAAGTTAAAGAATCCAAACAGTTTATGGCTAAATTCTTTGAAGAAAATAATTATACTTCAAATGAGTTTAAGGAATTAATAGGGGGAACTCTAAATTTTGATGATGGTGAGGTAATTTCTTTAACAGATGATTTAGGAGTAGAAATTCCACGTGAGTTATTTTCTACTAAACAAAATAAATTACAGAGTTTACATTTTTTAGATAAATTTCAAATGTTACCTAGAGCTTTAATGAAAAATGCTGATCGTCGATTGTTAATTATTGAGGAGCCGGAAGCTCACCTCTCGATAAAGAGTATTTTAGGAATGTTTAAATATTTAAAATATCTTTCAAAGTATTATAGAATTGTTATTGCAACCCATAGTGATATTATGTTGACACTTGTTAATAATTGGTATTTGGCTAGCCCTAGTAAAAATATAGTAGGCGGATGGGAGCTTCTTGATTCAAAATCTGAGAACAATTCTAAGTATATGTTTACTAAATTGGAGCTGGGTGATTATGGTCTAATTTCAGAATTTATGAATGAACAGTTATTGTTATTACAGAGAATGACTCTAGAAAGTCAACAAAACTTAAATTATCTGGAAGAGTGATTATATTGAGAAATAGACAATTAATAAAAGATGATTTTATTGAAGAAATAAATACTTTTCAGACTATTATTTCTGAGAAACAAAATGATTTTGAAATGAATTTGCATCTATCTTTTCAAAAAAAAGGAAAGTTATATAAATTAGGAAAGCATAATCCGGATAATAATGGGATGAATACATTATTTTCTCAAAAGTTTTGTGATGGAATCATTTTGTGGTTTGTGGATAACATTGTATCAGTTTATATAATAGAATTGAAGAAAACTGCTACATCGTATTTAGAAAAAATTCCTGTGCAATTTCATACATCAGTTTTGAGGGCTCTATCTGATATTGCTATCATTGGATCTCCACTGAATTATAAAAAAGAACCAAACAGAAACTTTAAAATACAATATAATTTTATTATTGGAACAGTTAAAGAGGCACCTTTACCTAGCAAAATAGAAGGAACATTGAAATATAAGGGTTTGCCTGGTTCTCCGAGTAAAGATTCTCCTATACTTGAAAATTATTATAAAAATATTGTATTATATAATTGTAGTGTAATTGAAAATCAAATTCTTTTTGGATTTGAAAAATTTGTATTTAATAAAGCTTTTCAACAACATAATTATACAGTTTATGAGTGTAGTCAAGAAATTCCATGGATTGTGGAGACAAAGTCTATGTTTTAGTAGCTAGCAAGACAAAAGATGTGCATGCAGGTAATGTGATTAAAGAATTAGCTCCAATCGTTGATGGACGTGGTGGTGGTAAACCAGACATGGCCATGGCAGGAGGAAGCAACCAAGCGAAAATCCAAGAATTGTTGGATGCAGTAGCAGGTAAATTGTAAGAAAATAAAGATCTATCCATTCGGATAGGTCTTTTTTTATGTATAAGAAAAAACTCCTCACAGGAGATGTGAGGAGTTATGTAGTTACTAGGAATTAAACAATCCCTTGTGCAATCATAGCGTTTGCTACATTTTCAAAGGCTGCAATGTTTGCACCTGCAAGGTAGTCAGTTCCAAGACCGTAAGTTTCTGCAGTTGTTTTAGCAGTGTTGAAGATGTTAGTCATGATGTCTTTTAAGCGACCGTCAACTTCTTCACGTGTCCATGAAAGGCGAAGGCTGTTTTGGCTCATTTCAAGAGCTGATACAGCTACCCCACCAGCATTGGCAGCTTTAGCAGGTCCGTAAAGGATTCCATTTTCCTTGTAGACTTTGATAGCTTCAAGGTCACTAGGCATGTTAGCACCTTCAGATACACAGATAACACCTTGAGCAACTAAGCGTTTCGCAGCTTCACCATTGATCTCGTTTTGAGTCGCACATGGAAGAGCGATATCGTAGTTACCAGTGTAAGTCCATACAGAACCTTCGTAGTAAGTAGCAGTTGGTTTTTCTGCAGCGTACTCAGTCAAACGAGCACGGCGTTTTTCTTTAACGTCTGTAAGAAGGTCAAAGTCGATACCATTTTCATCGATGACATAACCATTTGAGTCAGATACTGAGATAACAGTTGCACCAAGTTCAGTTGATTTTTGAAGAGCGTATTGAGCTACGTTACCAGAACCTGAAATCACAACTTTCTTACCAGCAAAGCTATTGCTGTTTGCTTTAAGCATTTCTTCAGTGTAGTAAACCAAACCGTATCCAGTTGCTTCTGGGCGAATCAAGCTACCACCAAATCCAAGAGGTTTACCAGTCAAGACACCAGCATCAAATTGGTTAAGGCGTTTGTATTGACCGTAAAGGTAACCAATCTCACGTCCACCAACACCGATATCACCAGCAGGTACGTCAAGAGATGGTCCGATGTATTTTTGCAATTCAGTCATGAAGCTTTGGCAGAAGCGCATCACTTCAGCATCAGTTTTACCTTTAGGATCAAAGTCAGATCCACCTTTACCTCCACCGATTGGAAGTCCAGTCAAAACGTTTTTAAAGATTTGTTCGAATCCGAGGAATTTCAAGATCCCTTGGTTAACAGTTGGGTGGAAACGAAGTCCGCCTTTATATGGTCCAACAGCTGAGTTGAATTGAACACGGTAACCACGGTTAACTTGAACTTTTCCATCACGGTCAACCCATGGAACACGGAAAGAAATTACGCGTTCTGGCTCAGTGATACGTGCCAAGATATTTTCTTCAATATACTCAGGGTGTTTTTCAAAGACAGGCTCCAAAGTGCTGAAGAATTCTTCAACCGCCTGGAGAAATTCAGCCTCATGCCCGTTACGAGCTTTTACAGTTTCAAACACGCTTTGGATATATTCTTTAGCAGATGTCATATCGTTCTCCTTTTTGTTGTCATATTTTATTACATGAGTCATTATAGCAGAAAATTTTTTCAGTGTAAAGAAAAAAACACAAATTTTCTAAAAATTCTTTCAATTTGACACAACTGATACAGAACTTGCTAAAAAACGAACCTTTTCTATGGAAATGGTTTTATTGAAAAGCAAAAGTCAAAGTATGGTATAATATTAAACATAAAAAGGAATCTGGAGGAACAGAATCATGGTATCAACTAAAACACAGATTGCTGGTTTTGAGTTTGACAATTGCTTGATGAATGCGGCAGGAGTTGCTTGTATGACGGTTGAGGAGTTGGAAGGTGTCAAAAATTCAGCAGCAGGAACCTTTGTCACTAAAACAGCAACCTTGGAATTTCGTCAGGGGAATCCTGAACCACGTTATCAAGATGTTCCACTCGGTTCTATCAACTCTATGGGTCTACCAAATAATGGTTTAGACTATTACTTAAACTATCTATTGGAATTGCAAGACAAGGAACCAAACCGTACCTTCTTTTTATCATTAGTTGGAATGTCTCCAGAGGAAACTCATACCATCTTGAAAAAAGTTCAAGAGAGTGATTTTCGTGGTCTAACTGAACTCAATCTCTCATGTCCAAATGTACCTGGTAAACCTCAGATTGCCTATGACTTTGAAACTACAGATCGTATCTTATCAGAAGTCTTTGAGTATTTTACAAAACCTTTAGGAATTAAGCTTCCACCTTATTTTGATATTGTTCATTTTGATCAAGCTGCAGCGATTTTCAACAAATACCCACTTAAGTTTGTCAACTGTGTTAACTCTATCGGAAATGGTCTTTATATTGAAGATGAGTCAGTCGTGATTCGTCCAAAGAATGGATTTGGTGGAATCGGTGGAGAATACATCAAACCAACAGCCCTTGCAAATGTCCATGCTTTCTATCAACGCTTGAATCCAGAAATTCAGATTATCGGAACTGGTGGAGTATTAACAGGACGTGATGCTTTTGAACATATCCTATGTGGTGCAAGCATGGTGCAGGTAGGAACTACCCTACATAAAGAAGGTGTGGGTGCTTTTGAACGTATTACTAAGGAACTCAAAGAAATTATGGCGGAAAAAGGTTATGAAAACCTTGAAGATTTCCGTGGTAAATTGAATTATATTGATTAAATAAAAGTGAAACTAAAAAGAAAGGAGAAATGATGCTAGCAATAGAAGAAAGCCAAAAGCTATCTTTATCAAATTTACCTAGTTTGACCTTGTTTACAGGCGCTGATCAAGGACAGTATGAAGTCATGAAAACTCAGGTGCTAAAGCAAATCAGCTATGATTCTGCTGATTTGAACTTTGCTTATTTTGACATGAAAGAAGTAGACTACAAAAGCTTGGAACTAGAGCTGGTCAGTCTTCCTTTCTTTGCGGATGAAAAAATTGTTATTTTAGATCATTTTCTTGATATAACAACAGCTAAAAAACGCTATCTATCTGATGACGAGCTTAAGGCTTTTGAAGAATATTTGGAAAATCCATCTCCGACGAGTAAATTAGTTATTTTTGCTGAAGGGAAGCTGGATAGTAAGAGACGTTTAGTCAAATTACTCAAGAGGGATGCCAAGATTTTTGAAGCTCTTGAACCAAAAGAACAAGAGATGCGTGCTTATTTTCAAAAGTGGGCTCAGGAACAAGGACTGACCTTTGATGGAAAATCCTTTGAACAGTTACTTATCAAATCAGGTTTTCAATTCAGTGAAATTCAGAAAAACCTACTCTTCTTACAGTCTTATAAGGATGATGACCGGATTACCGAAGAAGACATTATTGAGGCCATACCAAAGACTTTGCAGGATAATATCTTTGATTTAACTCAGTTAATATTGACTAAGAAGATTGATCAGGCACGTGATTTAGTCAAAGATTTGACTTTGCAGGGAGAAGATGAGATTAAACTGATTGCCATTATGTTGGGGCAGTTCAGATTTTATACACAAGTGAAAATTTTGCAAGAGTCTGGTCAGACAGAGTCCCAGATGGTCAGCAGTTTAGGTCACTATCTTGGTCGCAATCCTAATCCCTACCAAATCAAATTTGCCCTTCGTGATTCTCGAAGACTATCCCTTGATTTTCTCCAGAATTCTATTCGTTATCTCATCCAAGCTGATTACCAAATTAAGACAGGAGTTTATGAGAAAGGTTACCTGTTTGAGAAGGCTCTATTGCAGATTGCTAGCCAGTCGAATTGAGCAAAAAACTTGAAAAAACAGGATGATTGCATTATAATTTTTATATAGAAAGAAAAAGAGGTATTACAGATGGCTATTATCTTACCAGATCTTCCATACGCTTACGATGCATTGGAACCATACATTGATGCTGAAACAATGCACTTGCACCATGACAAACACCACCAAACATACGTAAACAACGCAAACGCAGCTCTTGAAAAACACCCTGAAATTGGTGAAGACCTTGAAGCATTGCTTGCTGACGTAGAGTCTATCCCAGCTGATATCCGTCAAGCTCTTATCAACAACGGTGGTGGACACTTGAACCACGCTCTTTTCTGGGAATTGATGACTCCTGAAAAAACAGCTCCTTCAGCAGAACTTGCAGCAGCAATCGATGAAGCTTTTGGTTCATTCGAAGAATTCCAAGCAGCTTTCACTGCAGCAGCAACGACTCGTTTCGGTTCTGGATGGGCATGGTTGGTTGTTAACAAAGAAGGTAAACTTGAAGTAACTTCAACAGCAAACCAAGACACACCAATCTCAGAAGGTAAAAAACCAATCTTGGGCTTGGACGTTTGGGAACATGCTTACTATGTGAAATACCGCAACGTTCGTCCTGATTACATCAAGGCTTTCTTCTCAGTGATCAACTGGAACAAAGTAGATGAGCTTTACGCAGCGGCTAAATAATATGAACACTAACACCTTTGGTTAGAAATTTATCTAACATGAAAGGTGTTTTTTTGTTTGCTTTGATAAGAAGTATCGGTCTCATGATTTTCCTTTGTTGGATAGGCTTGATTTATGGTATAATGATAAGATAGAAATCGAAGGAGAAATCATGAATATTCAACAATTACGCTACGTTGTGGCTATTGCTAATAGTGGTACTTTTCGTGAAGCAGCTGAGAAGATGTACGTTAGTCAGCCGAGTCTATCTATTTCTGTAAGAGACTTGGAAAAAGAGCTTGGCTTTAAGATTTTCCGCAGAACCAGTTCAGGAACTTTTCTTACACGTCGTGGGATGGAATTTTATGAAAAGGCACAAGAGTTGGTTAAAGGATTTGATGTTTTCCAAAATCAGTATGCCAATCCTGAAGAGGAAAAAGATGAGTTTTCAATAGCCAGCCAGCACTATGATTTCTTGCCACCAACTATTACAGCTTTTTCGCAACAATATCCTGACTATAAGAATTTTCGTATTTTTGAATCAACAACTGTTCAGATTTTGGATGAAGTAGCCCAAGGACATAGTGAGATTGGAATTATCTACCTCAACAATCAAAACCAAAAGGGAATTATGCAACGGGTTGAAAAGTTAGGACTTGAAGTGATTGAGTTGATTCCTTTCCAAACGCATATCTATCTGCGTGAAGGACATCCCTTAACCAAGAAGAAAGAGTTGGTTATGGAGGATTTGGCTGATTTACCAACAGTTCGATTTACGCAAGAAAAGGATGAGTATCTTTATTACTCAGAGAACTTTGTGGATACCAGTGCTAGCTCTCAAATGTTTAATGTAACTGACCGTGCTACCTTAAATGGAATCCTTGAAAGAACAAATGCTTATGCGACTGGTTCTGGATTCTTAGATAGCGATAGTGTGAACGGGATCACCGTTATTCCGCTAAATGATAATCTCAATAATCGCATGGTTTATGTGAAACGTGAGGAAGTAGACTTGAGCCAAGCAGGGACTTTATTTGTAGAGGTTATGCAAGAGTATTTTGATCAGAAGAGGAAAGCATGAAAAAAAGAGGAATAATTGCAGGGATTATAGCAGCCTTGATTATCTTAGATCAATTTGTAAAGGCGTACGTCGTTCAAAATATTGCTCTTGGTGAAATCAAGTCATGGATCCCAAATCTAGTTAGTTTAACCTATCTGCAAAATAGAGGAGCAGCCTTTTCGATGCTTCAAGATCAACAGTGGTTTTTTGCAGTGATAACTCTAGTAGTCATGGTTGGAGCTATCTGGTATCTTCATAAGCATATAGAGGATTCCTTCTGGACAGTTTTTGGTTTAGTTTTGATTATTGCAGGTGGTCTGGGAAACTTTATCGATCGTATCAGTCAAGGATTTGTCGTGGATATGTTTCACTTAGACTTTGTTAATTTTGCCATATTCAATGTGGCTGATAGCTATCTGACGGTCGGAGTGATTGTATTATTGCTTGCAATGCTAAAAGAGGAAATGAATGGAAATTAAAATTGAAACAGGTGGACTACGCTTAGATAAGGCTTTGTCAGATTTAACAGAACTGTCGCGAAGTCTCGCCAATGAACAAATCAAATCAGGTCAAGTCTTGGTTAATGGTCAGGTCAAAAAAGCCAAGTATACGGTTCAAGAGGGCGATGTCGTTACTTATCAGGTGCCAGAACCAGAAGTTTTGGAGTATGTAGCTGAAGATATTCCTCTAGAAATCATTTATCAAGATGAGGATGTAGCAGTAGTCAATAAACCTCAAGGGATGGTTGTTCATCCAAGTGCTGGACATACCAGTGGTACCTTGGTTAACGCCCTTATGTACCACATCAAAGACCTATCAGGCATCAATGGTGTGTTGCGTCCAGGGATTGTCCATCGTATTGATAAGGATACTTCAGGTCTCTTGATGATTGCTAAAAACGATGATGCCCATTTAGCACTGGCTCAAGAATTGAAGGATAAGAAATCTCTTCGCAAATATTGGGCTATTGTTCATGGAAATCTTCCAAATGACCGTGGTGTGATTGAAGCACCAATCGGACGAAGTGAAAAAGACCGCAAGAAACAAGCTGTTACTGCAAAAGGGAAACCAGCAGTAACACGTTTTCAAGTCTTGGAGCGCTTTGGTGATTATACCTTGCTGGAATTGCAACTGGAAACTGGAAGAACTCACCAAATCCGTGTACACATGGCTTATATCGGTCATCCTGTCGCTGGCGATGAGGTCTATGGCCCTCGTAAAACCTTGAAAGGACATGGGCAATTTCTCCATGCCAAGACTCTTGGATTTACCCATCCAAGAACAGGGGAAACCATGGAATTTACTTCCGAAATCCCAGATATCTTTAAAGAGACTTTGGAAAAACTTCGAAATAACTAAAAAAGAGGCTAGGACTTTTTATACGAAAACTCAAAAGAGCGCAAAAAGACTCCCCTTGTGATATAATGAAGGTGAAAAAATTGTATTAGGCTACTGGCTCGTCTCTAGTAGCCTTTTTTGTAGCACAAACTCCTGATAAGTGAGA
>NZ_JASHFO010000020.1:0-38707 GCF_047460825.1 Streptococcus infantis
CAACAAAATGTTGAGGAGCTACTAAATACTATTAATTCTGTCAAAGAAATTTTTGAACGCTTCAAACAATCTGAAGACATTGCATCACTTTATAGTATGGTTCTGGTCAATTTGTCAGCTAAACAAGTGAATGTTGAGGAGCTACTAAATACTATTAATTCTGTCAAAGAAATCTTTGAGCTTTTCAGACATTCTGAGGACATTGCTTTACAATACGCTAAGGCTCTAGTCAATTTGTCAGCTAAACAAGAAAATATTGAGGAGCTACTAAATACTATTAATTCTGTCAAAGAAATTTTTGAATCCTTCAAACAATCTGAAGAAATTGCTTTACGTTATGCTTTTGCTCTTGGCTATTTGTCAGTTGAACAACAAAATGTTGAGGAGCTACTAAATACTATTAATTCTGTCAAAGAAATTTTTGAACGCTTCAAACAATCTGAAGACATTGCATCACTTTATAGTATGGTTCTGGTCAATTTGTCAGCTAAACAAGTGAATGTTGAGGAGCTACTAAATACTATTAATTCTGTCAAAGAAATCTTTGAGCTTTTCAGACATTCTGAGGACATTGCTTTACAATACGCTAAGGCTCTAGTCAATTTGTCAGCTAAACAAGAAAATATTGAGGAGCTACTAAATACTATTAATTCTGTCAAAGAAATTTTTGAATCCTTCAAACAATCTGAAGAAATTGCTTTACGTTATGCTTTTGCTCTTGGCTATTTGTCAGTTGAACAACAAAATGTTGAGGAGCTACTAAATACTATTAATTCTGTCAAAGAAATTTTTGAACGCTTCAAACAATCTGAAGACATTGCATCACTTTATAGTATGGTTCTGGTCAATTTGTCAGCTAAACAAGTGAATGTTGAGGAGCAAATAAATACTGTTAATTCTGTCAAAGAAATCTTTGAGCTTTTCAGACATTCTGAGGACATTGCTTTACAATACGCTAAGGCTCTGTTCAATCTTTCAAATCTGCAAAATGATATTAAGCAAAATCAGGATATAGTTAATAGAATATTAGATATCCTAAAAAATTTCTCTAGCGTTGAAATTCTTAATATTCTAGTGGAAATACTACAAAACAGTTCTGATATAAAATTAGATACAGATAAGATTCCAACTACTAGTCTCACAAAAATTTTAGATAAGCTGTGTTTAAATTCTAATATTGATACGGACAGAGAATTACTAATTCGTGCTTTAAACCTTAAACTTACTTCAGGCCGTAGACTAGTTGTAAATACCAAATACGATATTTTAAATGATTGGATTGAAAACTATAAAAATGTTAAAGATAAAGATAAACTCAATCAACTAATAGATATCTATAGGATCGTTCAAGAAATCAAATTTAAACTTGGTTTGAAAGAAGATAATAAGAAGCTTCAATTTGGTCATTACACTAAAGGGGCTACTCTACAAGTTATATTAAAACAAGAGGAAAATGAAAAGAAGGAAGAGAAGGAAGAGAAGGAAGAGAAGGAAGAGAAGAAACATATTTTTTCCGTTTCTGGAAAAACTCGCTTGTACAATGCTAGTTATATGAACGATCCCGAAGAAGGGTTGGTTATCGAAAAAGTGTTGAAATCTAATAAAGAAGGAAAAATTTCATCCTACTTTGAGAAACGAGATATTTTAGATCCTAGCTCATGGTTTTTAATGAGTTTTACCAGTAAGACCGATGACTTGGCCATGTGGTCCCAGTACGGTGATGACGCTCAAGGTGTTTGTCTTGTACTTAAAGAAGATGATTTTTCAAGATTCACTTCTTTCAATGATGTGTCATGGCGTAAAGAAACTCTACTACTAGAATCTGAAAATAAGAGTGAAGTTGCAATATCTGAATTAAGTAGTGATTTCAAAAGTTCTCCGAATAAATTAGAGAATAATGATTCAAGTAATTCTATCAATAGAGATGAAACCCAACTAAAATCTGAGAAAAAAGACAATGTTTCTAAAGGAAACATTGATTATCTATATAGAATAGCCTATATAGGTAAAGATTTTAAACTCGAGAAATCCGAACTCTTCGATGATGATGAAATAAACAAATTAGATGAATCTGTAAATCATTTAAAACAAAAATTGGAAGAAAATTTGGATGAGAGTGATCCCTTTTATAAAAATGCTATCTCTAAATGTATCGAAGAAATTCGTTACTTATTTAAATCTGTAGATTACAAATATGAAAACGAACTTCGTATCTTACGCTATGCTAATCTAGACCCAAGTAACGATAAAATAAAAATTGATAAAGAATCTGGAATTGGTAAACTTTATGTAGAACGGGAAAACCCAATTCAAATTGAGAAGGTAATTTTTGGTCCTAAGTTTCCAAATCCAGAATATGTAACGCCTTTACTGAAGCTATTGGATAATGGTATCAAATATAAAAAATCTACGATAAAATTCAGATAAATTTCTCAGAAAATCCTCCAATCTTCTAGTTTTTACTAGGAGATTTTTATATATAAAAATTTTACACATATTACTTGACAGGGCTTACAAATAGATGTATGATGTATGTGTAGAATAATTATATATAAAATTTTTACATACTAAAAAAGGAGGTGCCCCATGTATTTTCCAACATCATCGGCCTTGATTGAATTTCTCATCTTGGCCATCCTAGAACAAGGGGATTCCTATGGTTATGAGATCAGCCAAACCATTAAACTCATTGCCAAAATAAAGGAATCCACCCTCTACCCCATCTTGAAAAAACTGGAGACCAACCGCTATCTGACTACATACTCTCGTGAATACCAAGGTCGGATGCGCAAATACTACTCCTTGACAGAAATCGGAGAGGAGCAACTCTTTGTCCTTCGAGAAGAATGGACACTCTACACTGACACTATCAATGGCATCATAGAAGGGAGCATTCGCCATGACAAGAACTGAATATTTAAATCAGCTTGAAGCCTATCTGATGAAGCTGCCTCAATCTGATCGTATCGAAGCCATGGACTACTTCAAAGAACTCTTTGATGATGCTGGGCCAGAAGGTGAGGAGGAGCTTATCGCTAGCCTGGGAAGTCCAAAAGAAGCTGCCCATGATGTCCTGACTACACTTCTTGATAAGAAAATCAGCGAAGAAAATTCCAGCAAGAACGACCGCCATATTTTACGCATCGCTCTAGTAGCCCTTCTTGCAGCCCCTATCGGAATTCCTGTCGGAATTGCTCTTCTCATGGCTATCATCGGGATTTTTATCGCTGCTGTCAGCGTACTTATAGCCTTCTTTGCTGTATCAGTAGCTGGACTAATCCTAGGAGGCGTTCTCCTATTTGAAAGCTTCTACGTTCTGGCTGAATCGACATCTGCTTTTATACTGATTTTTGGTGGAGGTTTACTGGCAATCGGAGCTTCGTCCCTAGTTTTGCTGGCAACGTCCTATGTAGCACGTTTCTTTGGATTACTGGTCCTTCGACTTATCCAATGGATTCTTAATAGAGGAAAGAGAGGTGAAAGACATGCGTAAATGGACAAAAGGATTTCTTATCTTTGGTGTTGTCACCAGTATCATTGGTTTTTCCATGATGATCATCGGTATCCAAACAGATGGTGTCAGAAGCCTCCTTGCAATGTCTCAAAATCCAGTATTTGAAAGTCGAATGGAAGAACTCGTTTTTGATCAAGATATTGAAAATCTAAACATCTCACTAACAGAACATTCGCTCGTCATTACGGAGTCAAACGATGATAAGATTCACCTTCAGTATCATCCAACCATCTCTGAAAAAGAAAATCTTCAACACTCTATCAAAGAGAAAAGTCTTGAAATAACTGACACCAAGTCAACTACACGTCGCTCTATAGGTTCTAGTATCGAGGGTATTCTCTATATCGCAAGCGGAATTTCTAGTCGCAATGATGAAGTTGTTCTCTCATTACCAAGAGGAAAAGACTTAAAAAATCTAACTGCCCAGGTAAACCATCGTATCCTTTCAATTGCCAATGCAAAACTCAGCAATGCCAAGATTCTGTCAAATGGCTATCTTCTTCGTATCACTGATAGCGAGATTAAAAATAGCCAACTAACCACAGTTGGAATTGTCAATGTATTTGAAACAAGTCTAACAGATAGTCGTATCCAAGCAGACCATGAACATATCAAGGCAGACGATATCCAAGTGCATGGTCGA
The DNA here is from genome assembly GCF_047460825.1 of Streptococcus infantis. GTDB lineage: Bacteria > Bacillota > Bacilli > Lactobacillales > Streptococcaceae > Streptococcus > Streptococcus infantis_V. The sequence continues at coordinate 4,158 of NZ_JASHFO010000020.1, forward strand.
GTGGAATTCGAGGCAAGAAAAGATATCTCACTCGAGTTATCCCAAAAGGAACTTGAGCGAATCAATGTTGAGTTTTCTGCTGAACATGGTGATATCTATCGCTGGCATCGAGACAGACGTGACATACCTACGGGAGGTAGTAAAGGTGAAGCATTAGCGAACCCTTACAAAACAGAAAAAAAAGATACGCAAGATCTCCTCTTCGCAAAATCGAATCAAAGTATCTATTTCCCATAATAAGATCGCTTGCTTTCTTATAGAAATCATGAATAAAGACAACTAGTAATTACTACTCAAAAATTAATCAAAAAAGGGAGGTCTATTATGACTCAAGAATGGTTTGAAAGTGCTGATTTCGAAAAAACAGCCAACAATGACAAAAAAGATAACCCATCCGACTCAGTTCTCCTTGAAGAAGATGCAGAGACAAGAGAAGAGGCGCCAGTAGTTGAAGAAAATCCTCAAGCCAACCCAGAAGATAAGGAAACTAGTGAGGAAACTGTAGAGACTGAAGAACTCGCTGAAAAATTAGAAAAGATAGACGAGTCAGAAGAACCTGTTAAAGAAGCTTCTCAGAAAAGTCAATCTTTGACTAGCAAGTCTTTGGAAAGCCCATTTTTACCAGATTCTGCATCTACAAAAACAGCAGTATTTGCAGTTTTAAAAGAAGAACTGGCTGATCTTTGGGTTTGGCTACAAGGAGCCCTTAAAGAACCGACAGCAAGCATTGATTCAGATAAAAAACATAGTTATAACGCCTTTGCGCTCCTAACTATCTTTTCTGCTCTTAGTTTCTTCTGTGCGATTTATCATATCAAGCATGACTACTACGGCCATATGGCGTCTATCAACTCTCATGCCGTCGAGCAGTTCCCTTCACTGAATCTCTTTTCTATCTTCTCCATCTTGGTAGCGACAAGCTTATTCTTCTTTTCTATCCTTATGGGTGGATTCGTGGTTAAACGTTTTGTCAATCAGGACAGTGACTGGACACTTGAAAAAACCTTGCAAGAGTACAGCAGACTCTTCGCCCTTCCTATCCTACTCACGGGTATTGCCAGTTTCTTTGCCTTCTTTAATAGTCTACGCTTTGCGGCTCTTCTCTGCCTTATTAGCATTGGTCTGGTACTTCTTGCCAACCTCTATACCATCTCAAGACCAAGTAAAGATAGCCAAACTGACTCCTTCTATCGCCTTCTCTTAGCATTTCTAGTTAACGGTGGTATCCTATTTCTCTTCTTCCTAGCAGAAATGACTCTGGTTTTTGAATATCTACGAATCCTAGCTTTTATGTAAAATAAAGGTAGCGAGATAGAAAGATATTAGCTTTAGAGGATCATTACTATAAAATTTTAAAAACAAAAAAAGCGAACAAGACAGAATTCTGATAATCAGAAAACTAATCTTGTCCGCTTTTTAACTTTATAGAAACTTTTGTCACAGATTCCTTATTTATCTATTTGCTAAAGCTTCAAAATCCTCTCCTGAAACTGGTCCTACCTCTACTTGGTTGGCATCCAAATCCTGACAAAGTTCCTTTGTAAGAACTTCTAAAAAGGCTTGGTAATCCAGTCTAGCTACTACTTCATAGTCTTCAGGCTTAGAACCATCTCCAGAGATTTTTACCAGGTCAATCTCCCAGACAAGCTCTTTTCCTACCAACTGCTCAACATAAGGCACAGGAACAACAGGACCTTTTGGCAAAATAGTCTTTACTCCTTGAGCCAGGTGGTAGATTCCATGAACCTTACCCTCACTATCTGGGTAGAATTCAGCACTTGCAGGATAAGCATCTGACCCTTGAACCCTCTTAACTAATTCTTCAAAACGTGCCAGTCCATCTTCTTCTAGGAAACTTTCCAAATCCTTCTTATCAAAGTAAATAGTTGATAGAATACCCTGACAGAAACCTAAACGAGCAGCCTTATCAGCTAGATAGTTCTTAACCGTTTCTTGGAAATAGTTTTCCAAATCAAAGTCTGCCAAACCTTCAACAGATTCACCAACCTTGCTAGACAAGGCTTGCAAGAGAGCTTCTACAATTTCCCAGTCAGCTCTTGTAATTAAGTCAGGAATGATCACTTGATAGCCTTTTTGAGCATCTACATAACGAACTTTAAAGAGAAATTGAGACTTACCTACGATTCCACACTCGATATACTCAAGGCGATTGAGGGGTTGACGAAGATAGACAGCATCATAACTATGTGACTCTAAGCCATCTACTAGGGCCAAGACTGACTTAGCTGTTAGAATCTCCTGTTGTCCTAAAATACTTTGTTTATTTGGAATAAAAAATGTTTTCACCATAAATGGTCTCCTTTGAAATCGTTTACATATAGTATACACCATTTTCCTGAAAGATGCAGAAACAAATTTAAGATTTTTTAGTCAAAAGCATAGAAAAACAGCCCATCAGGACTGTTGATACTATTATACAACTTCAGAATGATCTAGGTTCTCACCAATCGCTGCTAAACGCTCGATAACTTGGTCTTGCGTCAATTCATGTTCTAAAACATAGCGATTACGTGGGTGAACACGGCACTCGTGTGAGCAACCACGGAGATATTTATCTTCGTTGTCTTCTGATGCCAAGATACGACGGTTACAAAATGGATTTCCACAGTTGACATAGCGTTCACATGGTGTTCCATCAAACCAATCCTTCCCTACAATGGTTGGATTGACATGGTTGACATCGACTGCGATACGCTCGTCAAAGACATACATTTTTCCATCCCAAAGTTCGCCTTGAACTTCTGGGTCTTTCCCGTAAGTCGCGATTCCTCCATGCAATTGACCCACGTCTTTATAGCCTTCACGAACCATCCAACCAGAGAATTTCTCACAACGGACTCCACCAGTACAGTAAACAACGACGCGCTTGTCCATGAATTTTTCCTTGTTATCACGAACCCATTGTGGTAATTCACGGAAATTGCGGATATCCGGACGAATAGCTCCACGGAAATGTCCAAGATCGTACTCGTAGTTATTACGAGTATCAAGGACAACTGTATCTTCGTCTAGAAGAGCTTCTTTGAATTCTTTTGGAGACAAGTAAGTACCTGTTGTTTCAAGGGGATCGATGTCGTTGTCAAAGTTATCATCCTCTAAACCAAGGTGGACAATCTCTTTCTTGTAGCGAACAAACATCTTCTTGAAGGCTTGCTCACTTTCTTCGTCAATCTTGAACCAGAGGTCTTCCATACCTGGAAGGCTGTGAACGTAGTCCATGTATTTTTGCGTTGTTTCGTAGTCACCAGAAACGGTTCCGTTGATCCCTTCGTCAGCCACTAGGATACGGCCCTTGAGCCCGATAGACTTACAGAAAGCCAAATGGTCTGCAGCAAATTGTTCCGCGTTCTCAATTGGGACATATTTATAGTAAAGTAAAACTCGAATATCTTTTGTCATAAGATTGATTCTCTTTTCTAAGATTAAATTATCAGAATTTTTCATTCAACTATACCAGTATACTCCCCCAAGAAAGCGAATGCAATTTATTTGACTGAAAATTGAAAACAAGACCATTTTCAGATCTTGTTTCAACTAAATATTCGATGAAGAAAGGTTAACAAAAATGGTAAGGTTGCTACAATATTATTAATCACATGGACTGCATAGCTAGGATAGATACTCTTGGTATAACGAGTTAATCCAGCACAACATACTCCAAATGTCGAAAAAACAAGAATATCTAAGAAATTTGGAAAGCTAGAAAAGTGAGGAAGAGCAAACAAAACCGAAGGAAGAATCAGGTCAAGTCCAAGCTTCGAATCTTTAAAGAAGGCGTGTTGGAACAAACCCCTATAAATCAACTCTTCCATCAGAGGACCTAGGAAAAATAAGGTCAGGTAGAGCCCCAACTCAGCAAAATTTGTCCCACTATAGCCGATTAGTACAGCCCAGCCTTCAGAGGTTGACTGTACATGTCTTGCCGTTTGAAAATTAAAAGATATGCAAAGTACAGTTACGAAAACCGTCAAAACTGTATACCATAGCCATTTTTTCTTTGGAATAACAAAAAGATATCCATGGCCTGTCTTGACTAGTATCCAAATCATGAGGCCAATAAAGACAAGACTGATAAGATTTTTAATCCAGAAAAAATTCCCAATCTGAGAAGAAAATTGCCAGTAATTTTGGACCACAAGTGTTAGCTGAGAGAGTCCATATATGAAAAATAAGTAAGATAAGATTGCACTGATTTTAAAGAGTAGATGGTATTTTTTCATGTGTCTGCGTCCAACGTTATATGTAAGAGTAAATATATGATTTTGAATACAAATAATTATATGTAAATACTTTAAAAAGAATCACCACCTCATCTGGAAAAACCAGACAAGGCAGTGATCGCTCTTTTTAGGAATGAATACACGAAATCAATCTATCTTAAGATTTTTTGTTTTTCAAGAATTCGTCGTATTGTTTTTGCATTTCATCCAATACTTTTTGGTAAGCACCTTCAGATTTAAGTTTTTCCATCAATTCTGGAATAGCTTTTTCTGGGTCTACAGTACCAGTGTTGATAGCTGTATCGAATTGTTGCATAGTGTTAGTGATAGCTGAGATTTCAGATTTCACGTTGTCAGTGTTAAAGATGAATCCAAGCGCTGGAGATTCTTTTGCAGTTTCCAAGTCTTTCTTAGATTGTGCAATTTGTTCATCTGTAACGTTTTCGTTGATGTAAAGGATCCAGTTGTTACCAGTGTTCCATCCTGACATGTGAGTGTTTCCTTTGTATCCGTCAAGGACTTTAACACGGTTTTCTTTACCTGCAACTTTTTCCCAGTTCTTGCCTTCTGGTCCATAAACAAGTCCGTTCAAGAGTTCTGGGTTAGTGTTCAAGAGGTTCAATACTTCCATTGCTTTTTCTTTGTTCTTAGAGTTGTTTGAGATTACAAAGTTAGCAACTTGAGTTGTTTGGTTTTTCTTGATGAAGTTAGTAAATGGTTTGATTTGGATGTCTCTGTTAGCTACACGAGAAAGCAAGCTGCTACCGTAGTCAGCTGGTCCTACTGTTTCTTCGCGAGCAAACCAAGTATCTTGAGTAAGGTCATATGAAGTTTCGCTTGTTGCTACGTCTTTTGGAATGTATCCTGCTTCATAGAATTTGTGAAGAGTCTTCAAGTGTTCTACGAAACGAGGAACTTCGTAACGGTTTACGATCTTAGTAGTGTCGCCTTCAAGGTCGATAACGAATGGAAGACCATTTGCAACTGGGTAGTCAAAGTTTTCTGATGGAATAAAGTTTTTACCAACAGCAAATGGCATTACATCTGGAGCTTTTTCTTTGATTTGCTTCAATACTGGTTCAAGTGTTTCGTATGAAGTTACACCTGAGATATCAATTCCATATTTTTCAAGAAGTGGGCCGTTGAAGGCAAAGTTTTGTGAAGATGCAACGTTAGCCGCAACTGGAACTGAATAGATTTTACCGTTTACAGTGTTACCTTTGATGTAAGCTGGGTCAAGAGCTTTGTAAAGGTCAGCTCCTTCTTTCTTGTACAATTCTGTCAAGTCAGCATAAGCACCTTTTTGAGCGTTTACGACATAGTTATCTGCGAAGGCGATATCATAGTTTTCACCTGATGAAGTAATAACTGACATTTTCTTGCTGTAGTCACCCCAACCAAGGTATTGGATATCCAATTTAGCGCCAACTTTTTCTCCGATGATTTTGTTTGCATTTTCTAGCAATTCGTCCAAGTTATCTGGTTTGTCACCGATTTGATACATTTTGATAACAGTCTTATCACCTGAAGATGATGATTCAGCAGCTTTTTGGTTGTTTCCTTTAAGGTTTCCACAAGCTGCAAGGCTAGCAGCTAAAGCGACAAGGCTAGCAGATGCAAAAGCATATTTTTTCCAGTTTTTCATTATAAAAACTCCTTTTTTTATTTTTAAAGTTATTAACAAAATTAGATTCTTGATTTTCCTTTGCCAGAAAAATCAGAGTTAGAAAAGAAACATTGTTTCTTAAATATCCTTACTCTTTAACACCACCGATGGTCAATCCTTTTACAAAGTAGCGTTGGAAGAATGGGTAGAGGATCGCAATCGGAACAGTCGCAACAACAACCATGGCCATACGACCTGTTTCTTTTGGTAGGGCAACTGCAAGCTGTCCTGACATACCAACTGACTTAGCAATGTAATCCATGTTGTTCTGGATTTGCATGAGCAAATATTGCAATGGATACAAGTTATCACTCTTGATGTAAAGAAGGGCGTTAAACCAGTCATTCCAGAAGCCAAGCGCTGTCAATAGTGTGATCGTTGCGATACCTGGTAATGACAGTGGCAAACAGATTTGGAAGAAGATACGAGCTTCACTAGCTCCATCGATACGAGCTGATTCGAGGATTGCTTCTGGGATGGTTTTCTTGAAGAAAGAACGCATCAACATGATGTTGAATGGTGATAGAAGCATTGGAACAATCAAGGCCCAAATGGTATCACCAAGGTGAAGCAATTGTGTCACCACAATATAGCCTGGTACCAAACCAGCGTTGAACAACATACTAAGAAGAGCGAAGATTGTAAAGAATTTACGATACTTAAATGTTGAACGTGAGATGGCATAGGCGTAAGTTGTAGTAATAAAGACGTTTGTCAATGTACCGACAACTGTCACAAACACTGAGATAAAGAGTGCTTGTAAAATCTTATCTTTGAACTGAGCCAAAAACTCAAAACCATCTAATCCAAACTGTGATGGGAAGAAGCTATATCCATATTGAACGATACTCTTCTCATCTGTAACTGAGATAATGATTACAAAGATGAAAGGCAAGATACAAGAGAAGGCCAGCAAACCAGAAATGATACTAAAGAAGATATCTGCTTTCTTGCTGAAGGAGTGTATGCCAACATTATCAATTTTTGCTTTTTGAATTTTTTTTGCCATATGCTCCTCCTTTCTAGAATAGTGCTGAGTTAGGATCAACACGTCTTGCAAGTAAGTTTGATAGAATAACCAGAATCAAACCAACGACTGACTGATAGAGACCGGCTGCTGATGCCATACCGATATCTGCTGTCTGAGTCAAACCGTTAAAGACATAGACGTCCAATACGTTTGTTACGCTATAGAGCTGACCAGCGTTGTGAGGGATTTGGTAGAAGAGACCGAAGTCTGCACGGAAGATGTTTCCGACTGCAAGGATGGTCAATACTGTCACAAGTGGTGTTAACTGAGGGATGGTTACGTTGCGGATACGTTGCCATTTGCTAGCACCGTCCACTGTCGCTGCTTCGTAGTAGGTTGGATCAATACCCATGATTGTTGCATAGTACATCACACTACTGTATCCAAAACCTTTCCAAATTCCTAGGAAGAGGAGAAGATAAGGCCAGATACTGATGTCAGCGTAGAAGTTAATTCCCTTCATGCCAAGAGCTTCTAAGGTGTGGTTAATAAGCCCTTTATCGATATTTAGGAAAGCATCTGTAAAGAAACTGATGATAACCCAAGATAGGAAGTAAGGGAATAACATAGATGTTTGGTAGATTTTAACCATTTGCTTAGAGCGAAGTTCACTAAGGATAATAGCGATACCAACTGACACGATCAAACCGATAAAGATAAATCCAAGGTTGTAAAGGACAGTGTTTCGAGTGATGACAAAAGCATCTTTGGAACTAAACAAGAATTTAAAGTTATCTAGTCCGACCCATTTACTATTTATAATACTGTGAACGAATCCTTCACCAGTCATATGGTAGTCTTTGAAGGCAACCACATTTCCAAATACTGGGATGTAGAAGAATAAAATCAACCATAATGTCCCTGGTAAAACCATTAAGAGAAAAATCCAATTATCTCTCAAAGTTTTTGAAAACTTGTTCATAATTTCCTCCCTTTTTATTTTTCTAAAACTTCATAATCTCACAATTTTTAGATTTGATAACGTTTACAAAAATAGTATACTCTTATTTTAAGGATAGTTTAAACTACTAATTATAGAAAAAACTCCACAAATTATTTTATGTGGAGAACTTTTTTATATAAGAATAGGTTTCACGAGAAACTTTCTTCCTGAATAGAGTTTTTCTAGGTTGTATAAATGGTCGAAGCTGTCACGATGGTATGCCACTGGTTGGCTGTTGTTGCTGCGAAGTCCTTGTCTGCGTAGAAGTCAGTAAATGGAAGAATCTCTACTTCTAGTTCGTCAATACGAGAGATTTCGCCTGCTAGGTAGTTTTCAATGCGACTTTCTGCTCGCTTGATCCGCTGCAAAAGTCCACCCATGCGGATATCTACTGTATCCAAACCAAAGACCTTGTTTTCTTTCAACCATTGCTGGCTAAAGAGCTTGTGGAAGTTTTCAATCTCACTTCTGAGTTTTGGCAATTCTTCTCTGGCAATTTGTTTCAAGCTGTCTTTGTCATCCGCTTGATAAGCCTCACGAATGCGTCGTCCCACATCCACTTTGCCACTTAAAATAGCATTCAACTGGGCCTGGGTCTCAAAGAGATAAGCGTAGGTACCTGCTTTTTCTTTGATAGCAGCAAGAGTCACAGCTGCCTGGGCAAAGTGCGGATTGTCTTGTTCAGGTGTCATGTGCTGATCAAGAATTGGGCAAAGAATATCCTGGTAAAAGACATATCGGTTGGGATTGATGCCACTGAGATTATTTGGTAGATCTGGCAAGAGATTGGCAAGATCAAGTTGCATGAAATCCTCAACGGATAGACCTGTATTGGTCTTGAAATGATCTGACAAACGGTCTAAATCGTTGCGGTAGCTGAGTTCTGCCCAGATTTGTAGACTTGGCAGAATAGAGAACTGAGCTGTTTCACCACCATTATCTCCCCAACCAGTCACAATGACTTCCTTGATCTGATTAGCACGGCAGGCTTTGTTAGCTTCGACAGCGATGAGACGACTGAAATGGTTGTGTGGTGTGAAACCAATCCACTTCCAAGCACCACCTGCAAAGGCAATATCCTGGCTAATCTTGTGGTGGTTACCGAAGTTACGGTTGTATTTTTCTTCGCTATCCTGATAATAATCCCAGTAAACCAAGGTCACACGGTCTTTTAGACGATCTAAGTAAATACGAGTTTCTTCTGGAATTTCAACATCACGGTCGTACTGGCCATCTGCTGACATGAGTTTGAAGAACATATCGCTCCACATCTGGCAGTGGAAACCATACTTGTCTGCAATATCCAGCACGCGCTCCAAGTGTTGGCACATGAGGAGACTACGATCCACAATACCGTTCAGGATAAGATAACGTCCCAAACCAACTAGGTGAGCTTCATCCATTCCGATATTGACCTTGCGAGTTTTCAGTTTAGATAGAGTTGCAAACATACCGTCAATTAGGTCGTAAACTTTTTCTTCGCCGATGAGAAGAATGTCTTCTACATCACGAAGTTGCTGGACTTCTTTGACGCCCCATTTGACAAAGGCTGATAAGTGAGCCAAGGTCTGGATACAGGGTACAAAGGTCATATCGAACTGCTGGGCGTAGCTTTCGATTTCCTGTAACTCTTCAGCTGAGTAGGCTCCACGGAAATAACCAAAGTAAGGCTGCCCCTCAATCTGATAGGTGTCCTCCATATAGAGCTCAAAGGTTGAATAACCCATGAGAGCCAAGACCTCAATCATCAGCTTGGCAGATGCGACATTGAGCACGGCATTGCGCGAACAGTCTGCCATGTAGGCTAGATCTTCATAGGCAGCTTTTTCCTCAATCTCTACCTTGTCCCCTTCTGCTAAAGCTGTTGCGAGCACAGACAAGGCACGGTAGAGTTGATGAGGTTTGCGGTAGGTCAGTTGATACTGCCCATTCTCACCCTCGATAGAGATAGAAGCTTGGTCAGACTGAGCGACCGCTACTTCTACATCTGGTAGAGAAATGTGATTTTTTAATACTTCGATAGCTTGGGCTTGTTTGGGACTAAGTCCTGTAAATCTTACCATTGGTTTTCCTCCTGTAACCAGTTGACAAGGGCACCGTAGAGATTGGCATCTGCCTGATAGGTGCAGGCTTGAATGACTGGAGCGATTGTATATTCTTCATAGGTTTCGACAAAAGTGTCTACTGCTTTTTGAACCCCTTTGATAAAATCTGGGTTCTGACTGATAGAGCCGCCTAGGCTAATGACATCTGGGTCGATGAGATACTGGATATTGAGCAGGCCTTGAGCTAGGTTACGATTCATGCGCTCAATGGCTTCTTGGCAGAGGGCGTTTCCTGTCGCAGCCTCTTGGTAAATCTTACGGCCATCCCAGTCAGGCTGACCTGATTTTTCAATCACATAACGCACCATGTTTCCCGTAGAAGCTAGTAACGACCAGTTGTTGAGCCTTTCTGCAGGCTCGATAGTTGTCATATAACCAAACTCTCCACCCAAACCATGACGACCTCGGTGAAGTTTTCCATTGATAATCATAGCGCCACCGATTCCTGTCCCAATCACGACACAAGCTGCATTTTCAATCTCAGGATGAGCTAGCAGTTCACTGAGCCCAACACAGTTGGCATCATTTTCTAGATGAATTGGAAGCTTGTGATGAGCAAGGACCTCATACCAAGAAAATCCATGAATGTAAGGAATGGCGCTGATCCCCTCAATCACCCCGGTTTCTTGATTAACGGCTCCTGGCACACTCATGGCAATCCCACGGTAGTCACGTTCTGACAATCGCTGGTCCAACCAAGCTAGCAACTCTTCCAGAGTCTCTGGCGTTGCGGTGCTGGCCTTATCTAAAATCTTTCCATCAGGAGTAAGACTAGCAAACTTAATCCCAGTCCCTCCGATATCAATGGTTGCAAGTGTCATTTCTTTCACCTGTAAAAAGGAGCGAATTAGCAGTTGGTTCTTACTTTTTCGCTCCTCCTTTCTGTTTATGTTTTCTTTTTGAAATTAAATTTCTTCTTTTTGAATCAATTCTGTACGAATTTCTTGTGGTGCCAATAGTCCTGAATGGACTGGGTATGGGCGTTCCAACAAGTCAAGAATAGTTTGTTGTTTTTCAGACACACGGATATTTTCTTGACTCATGTTGTAGTAACGAAGGACATAACCTTCTTCATTCTCAGCCACCTTAAAGGCTGTTGGGCAGACTTGTGGCAAGTTCAGTGCCGGATGGTTAAAGAGGCTACCCGTTGCTGCAACGCTACCCTCTTGTTTTGCAACTTGAAGAACTGTAAATGGCACCTGGAAGGCTTTGGCACGACGGAAAGCTGAGAAGCGTTCCCCTGCTTGGTGACATTCTACTGCAAATTCAACTTCGATATCACGCAAGCACTGAGCTTCCGGAGTTGGGAAGTAACCCCAGTCACCGAGTTCGCCTGAAGCACGGAGAAGGGTTACAGCCATGATGTCGTCTCCAAGAATTTCGTATTCGTGTAATCCTTTATTGGCTACGGTCACTCCTTTTACATCATCATACAAGCTGACAAAGGCTTGTTGGTGTTGTGGATTTTCAGGATTTTCCCAAGAAGCTGCTGGTTTATTTGGTCTTGTCACAACTTCATAGATACTTTCAGAATCGTTACTTGGGCGTGTGTTATGAGTTTTGACCAAGAGACGGATGCGGTGGTCTTTAGCAGTGTTGGTAAAGCGAGTCTTGAAACGAATCTGTGGATTGTCCACAAAGACAGTCATTTCTGTTTCAAGAGGAATGGTTGTCAACTCTTCTGAACGACCTGCATCTCGTTTCATGAACTCGATGATGCCTCTTTGCTCAGCATCCAATTTTTCATCTGCGCTAACTGGAATAGTCAAGTCGTGTTTGAGCAAGACCTTAGCATAGCGAGCATTGTTTTCCAGAACTTCATAACCTTTCAGTTGAGCAAAGATTGGCTCTGTTCCTTTTGGTTGGAAGTAAATGTACTCGTTACCAATATCTCCACGGTCCTCGAATTGGATGAAATCCTCGTAGGCTTCGTTAGTAGTCTTGTCGTAAACTGTAATTCCTTCATCTACACTCACTGTTACGAATGGTGTATCAATGACTCCATTTTGGTAAATACCATCACGGTGATTTACTTGACCTTCAACCAATTGGAAGCTTGCCCAAGAAAGCGGAGCAAGGTGGACTGGGATTGTCACGCGCACTTGGCGTGCAATATAGGGTTGACGGAATTTATCTTTAGGCAGAGTATAGCCAAAACTTGCTCCCAAGTCTTCAATCTTGGCTTCAAGGACATGGCCATCCAAATCTTCAACATGGTAATCTGGCAAGGTCACGGCTGCCATCTTCTTGTAACCTTCAGTCGGATGCAATTCTTTAAAATCACAAGTCACAACATCCACTACAACACTAACTGTATCAACCTTGTCATGTAAAGCTGTGTTGACAACGGTAAAGAGGTGGTCGCTTTGCGCTTCCTGAGTTGCTATTTTATGTTTCCACTCATTGAGAAGGTTAGTCTTGACAAAGTTTCCAACCTGATTGACCTTGGCAAAACGAGTTTCCATTTCACGGTGAACTTCGTCAATACTACAACCACAGATACTATCGTGCGGTGCATTTTGCAAGAGCACTTTCCATGCATAGGTCAATTGGTCCTTGTGGTTATGACCGCCAGTGAGAATAGTCAATGGTTCCACAACCTGCTCTAACAAGTTGCTATTTTCTTGGAAGGATTGTTTGAGGTAAACGCGTGAAGAAGATGTGTTAGCAAGAGTATACCAACCATCCGTTTCCTGACTGGTCAACTCACCTGTGACCGTTGATAATTGTTCAGGAAGGGCACTTTCCAGTGCTTGGACATATTCGTCAAATGAGCTATGAATAAAGGTCACGTCAGGGAAGAGTTCGTTTGCCACACGAATGGCTTCGCTCAGATTTCTCTGAACAGGTTGGTGGTCACAGCCGTTCATCATCAACCATTGGTTGGTCGATGCATAATCACGGACGTCTGCTAATTTTTGTTTCCAGAAAGTCAAGGCTTCGTCTTTATCCACTGGAATTTCATTCCCGTTACTGTACCAGTTAGCAAAAAGAATACCGAGTACACGGCTACCATCAGCACCCTGCCAGTACATTTCTGAGAATTGAGAGGTAAACTGTTCATCTTCAAGGACTTGGTTGTCAAATCCGATTGGTTTGACACCACGTCCAAAGGCCGCTACGTGAATGCCTGATTTTTGAAGGATTTGAGGAGCCTGCCCCATATTTCCAAAGGTGTCTGGGAAGTAACCAATTTGAGTAGATTTGCCCCATTTAGCACATTCAGCTTGTCCAATCAAGGTATTGCGGACGTTAGCTTCACTTGAAATCAAGTAATCATCCTGCAAGATATAGAATGGTCCAATCTTGAGCTTGCCTTCATCGATATAGCGCTGAACCTTGTCACGGTTTTCAGGGCGAATTTCTAAATAGTCATCAAGGACAATGGTTTGTCCATCCAAGTGGAAACTCTTGAACTCAGGGTCATTTTCAAAAAGATCAAAGAGATTGTCAAAAAGTTCCACCAATTGCATACGGTGACTTTCAAAAGGTAAATACCACTCACGATCCCAGTGGCTGTGAGAAATAATATGTACAACAACATTTTCCATGAGTAAAACCTCATTCTAACTTAAATTTAAAAATATATTTGTGATTCTAACAAGAATCAGTGAAGCTAAAGCGTGCTCCTTATACTCAATGAAAATCAAAGAGCAAACTAGGAAGCTAGCCGCAGGCTGCTCAAAGCACTGCTTTGAGGTTGTGGATAAACTGACGAAGTCAGTAACCATACCTACGGCAAGGCGAAGCTGACGTGGTTTGAATTTGATTTTCGAAGAGTATTAGCGGATATCCAAGTAATCCAAGACTAATTCGCAGAACATCATGTTGGCCCATGAGAACCATTCACGAGAGTAGAGAGTCGGATCATCTACGTGGAAGCTTTCATGCATCACACCTGTTCCGCCATCACAGGCAACCAGTTGGTCTAGCAAGAATTTTTTCTCAGCTTTATCTGTAGCTGTTAAACCTTGGATAGATAGGGCAATCGGCCAGATATAGCGATAGAAGGTATGAGAACTTCCGAGACCGCTAGCGTATTCTCCTTGGTAGAAGTATGGATTTTCAGGGCTGAGAATGGTGCGACGAGTTGCTTGATAGACTTCATCGTTGACATCACAGTAACCAAGATAGGGAGCCGCCAACAAACTTGGTACGTTAGGGTCGTCCATGATGCTAGCATTTCCCAAACCGTCTACTTCAAAGGCGTAAATCTTTTCACCCTTGCTGTTAGTCGTGTAGGCATAGTTTTCGATTCCTTCTTGGATCTCAGCTTGGAGACGTTTGGCATCAGCAATGATGCTTTCACTATCAGCTAGATTCAATTCTGCAAAGATTTCTTGGACATAACCTAAGACAACGACTGCGAACATATTTGATGGAATCAAGTAGCTGTACTGACAGCTGTCATCACTTGGACGAAAGGCTGACCAGGTCATCCCTGTCACCGCAAAATCAGGTCCAAAACCATCATTAACCAACGTATCTTCCTTACGGTCGGTATCACGAACAAAACGGTATGGTGAGTTCTTGTGGTCTTGTTCAACCGTCCAGAGATGGAGAATCTCCTTGGTCGCTGTAACAAAGGTTTCATCAAACTGGCTAGTCTCACCAGTTTCCTTCCAAAGAAGGTAAGCCAACTGCAATGGGTAGCAAAGCGAATCCACTTCATACTTGCGCTCCCAAATCCAGCCATTGAGATCTGTATGGTCGGTCTCGTGGTGACCCTTCCAGTTCTCCTCAATATTGAAAGAATTGGCATAGGGGTCCTTGAGAATCAAAGTCATCTGACGTTTGACCAAACCAGCAATGGTCTGACGCAAACGAGGATCTCTTTTTGCCACATGAAGGTAAGGTCTTAGCTGAGCAGTTGAGTCACGAAGCCACATAGCTGGGATATCTCCAGTCAGTACAAAAGTTGAGCCGTCTTCTAAGATCTCAACTGTATTGTCTAAAGTGTCTGTGTAACAACGTTCAAAGACATCCACCCACTCAGGATGCTCCTTGGCACGCTCCGCTACCTCATCTAGCCACTCTCTGACAATTTCTTTTGAATATACCATAAACTATTTTGCCTCTTTCAAACAAATTTTCATTTTCAGTATATAGCTTTTAGTCCAGAAAATATATACACAAATGTTAGTCATTATTCTACAAAATTGTTATATTTGAAAGTCATTTTCTAAAAGTATCCTTTTTCTGATATAATGTAGAAAACTACTGAAGGAAACCACTATGAAACCGATACTTGAAACCATTGATACCCGCTTTGGCACAGCTAGCAAGCATGCATTTTCACGAGGTAATACACTACCATACACAGGGGTTCCTTTTGGGATGAATTACTTTGTTCCACAAACTAGTGACCAGGAAGGTTCTTGGTTTTTCGATCCCCATCTACCTATCTTTCAGGGTATTCGACTAACCCACCAGCCTAGTCCTTGGATTGGCGATTATTCTTGGCTACTTCTAACTCCAGTCACAGGAGATATTATCGGGGATACCCTCTACCATCGCCAATCCTCTTATAATCTAGAGCGTGCTATTTTCAATCCCCATTATCTCCGAATTTTTTCTGAGCGTTATCAGATTGAAACTCAATTAAGTCCTACTTGCTATGGGGCTTCTATTCAACTAAGACAGATACAAGGCAAGAAACTCTCACTCTATCTGCATGCAGCAGATGATTTATCACTAGAGCAAATAGATGAGCGTACTGTCAGCCTTGGTCAAATCGGATTAACCGAAACCAACAAAAGTCCCCTCGTCATGTTTACTGCTCTCGCATTCTCTACAGATATTTTATCTATCAATCAAGTGGGGCAAGACTGGCGTATCGACTTGGCTGAATCGGAAGCTCAAGTTCAACTAGCCACTTCATTTATTTCCAAAGAACAAGCTTTCTTTAATCTTCCTAAACAGGATTTTACAGAAACAAGAGTAGACGCCAAAAAAAGTTGGGAAGATCTTCTAGGCCGATTTGATGTCGTGGAAACCGGCTCGGTAGACCGAACATTTTTTGATCACTGTCTTTATAGACTCTTTCTTTTCCCACAAACCTTCTATGAGGTAAATGAACAAGGCGAGAATATTCATATAAACCTTGCTTCAGGGACTATCAAACCAGGGCTATTCTTTACCAACAATGGTTTTTGGGATACCTTCCGCACTTCATTCCCACTCTTTGCCTTGATTATTCCAGAATACTATCGTCAGTTCCTTGAAGGCTTCCTCAATAGCTACCGCGACACTGGATATCTTCCTAAGTGGCTTGCCCCTGATGAAAGAGGAATGATGCCTGGCACTTTGATTGATGGTCTTATTGCAGATAGCGCCTGCAAAAACATGGCACCTGAGCTTGAAGAAGAATTTCTCAAAGCCATGATTGAAACTGCAACCAAGGCAGATCCAAAAGCTATCAATGGACGACACGGCCTGGCACAATACCAAAAGCTAGGATACCTATCCACGGACTTCCATGAAAGTGTCAGTCATACACTGGACTATGCTTACAGCGATTTTTGCATCTCTACCTGCGCAGCAAAATTAGGTCAAGAAGAGCTGGCACAAACCTATGCTCAATATGCTAAGAATTATCAAAACCTATTTGACCCTGAAACAGGCTATATGAGGGCGCGTGATGTAGATGGCAACTTCCGTCCTGACTTTTCTCCATATAGTTGGGGGCGAGATTACGCCGAATGTTCAGCTATTCAAGCCAGTCTCGGTATCTTACACGATATTTCTGTACTTAGTCAACTAATGGGTGGAAAAGAAGCCTTTAGCAACTATCTTTTGAAAGCTTGTCAAAGTCTCCCACTTTTTGAAACGACAGGCTATGGCTATGAAATCCATGAAATGAGCGAAATGGCAACATCACCATTTGGTCAACTAGCTATTTCCAACCAACCAAGTTTCCACATCCCTTATCTCTTCCGCTACAGTAATTATCCTCAATATACCAGTCTCTTAATCAAGACTCTCCGTCAAAAAGCCTTTCGAGCTGGCTGGGATGCTTATCCAGGAGATGAGGATAACGGTAGTCTATCTGCCTGGTATGTCTGGTCTGCTCTTGGACTTTACCCAACTTGCCCAGGAAAAGCAAGATATGACCTTGGGATTCCACTCTTTGACCACCTTCGTGTCAATCTAGCTCAAGAAAAGAAATGGCTTGATATTCGTACACAACAAAATCATGAACACTTCCACTTTGTACAAGACTGTCATCTTGACGGAAAAGGAGTTCAGAGTATTAGTCACCAGGATTTGCTAGATGCTCAAACTCTCAACTTTACCCTCAGCTGGTTACCAAATCACTAATAGGTCAAATCCCTTTGTCATGTACAAGGGGATTTTCTGATTTATACCAAATCCTCCACAAAGTTATCCACAGATTGTGTATAACTTTCAATCAACTTTCAAATCAATTTCATGTACTTCCAAACGATTTCTCTCAACCATTTTTTTGACATTCTAAAGTAAAACACCCTCAATATCCTGTTCTATCAATCTTTATAACCGACTAGCTTAGTACCCAACTCATACATTCTATCTCTTTTTTCTAAACTAACATTTAGAAAACAATTTTTTATTTCACAAAGTTATCCACAGATTGTGTATAACTTTTACTCAAGTGCAAACTCCAGCTGATAAATTCCCCCTACATTTTTTATAGGAAATTTCGGATTTTGTTAGGCGCTTTCAAAAAAACATGATATACTGAAATTAATAGAAAAGGAGACATTATGAAAAAAGATCAACACCAACTTAATTGGCTGATGGTTTCTCTGATTGCCTTCAACATGGTTTGGGGGCTAGGAAACGTCGTCAACAACTATTCTCAACAGGGAATTTCAGTCGTCGTATCTTGGGTTTTAATCCTCGCACTCTACTTCATCCCTTATTCCCTCATCGTTGGACAACTGGGTTCTACCTTCAAGGAGAGCGGAAGCGGTGTTAGTGACTGGGTTGAAAAAACATCAACCAAACGTCTAGCTTACTTTGCTGCTTGGACCTACTGGGTTGTGCATATCCCTTATCTCGCACAAAAACCTCAAGGAATTCTAATTCCGCTTGGTTGGGCCTTGCAAGGTAACGGACAATTCCTTAAACAAATCGACATCCACTGGATCGTTATTCTCTGCTTGCTAATCTTTGGACTTTTCCTCTACCTTTCTACAAAAGGATTGGCAACTCTAAAAGTCATTGGTAGCTTGGCAGGAAGTGCTATGTTGGTTATGTCTTTACTCTTCGTGCTTTTGGCTGTCGGTCTGCCTTTCATCAAGCCAGATATTCAGTTTGCGACACCACACATGGATCAACTAAGCACCTATATTCCAAACTTTGATTTTTCTTATTTTACAACAATCTCACTATTGGTCTTTGCAGTTGGTGGTTGTGAAAAAATTTCCCCATATGTCAATCAAACTCGCAACCCTGCAAAAGAATTTCCAAAAGGTATGATTGTGATGGCCATCATGGTGGGTCTATCTGCTATCCTCGGATCAGTTGCCATGGGAATGCTATTTGATGGCAATAATATCCCTGAAGACCTCATGCGTAATGGCGCTTATCAAGCCTTCCAAATGTTAGGAAATTCTTGGGGAGTTGGAAACCTCTTTGTCGTGATCTACGCTCTTACAAACATGGTCGGACAAATCGCTGCGCTTGCCTTCTCTATTGACGCACCATTGCAAATCCTTCTCAATAACGCTGATGAAAACTACATCCCAAGCTGGCTTCGCAAACGTACTGAAAAAGGTGTCCTCATTAACGGCTACCTTCTTACAGGTGTCCTCGTTAGCCTTATCATCATCCTTCCAATTTTTGGTATTCAGGAAATTGACGGACTTGTAAAATGGATGACAAACCTCAATTCTATCGTAATGCCAATGCGTTATCTCTGGGTATTCCTTGCCTATATGATGCTCAACCGTGCTTGGAAAACATACAAAAATGCCGAATACAAGTTTGTGAATAATCCTAAACTTGGTTTTGTTATCGGTACTTGGTGCTTCCTCTTTACTGCCTTTGCTTGTATCCTTGGTATGGTTCCAAAAATTAACTACGCTGAGAATCCAACTGCTTGGCAATTCTCTCTTCTTACAAATATCTTGACCCCAATTATTCTAATTGGATTAGGTGTGATTCTACCAGTACTTGCCAAAAAAGAACAAAAGAAACAACTCAAGTAAGTCTACTACTAGCTAGATAAAATCGATTTTATCTTTGCTTGAAAGAATTTTCTCAGCAAAAATCCCCTTGAACAGTAACGTTCAAAGGGGATTTCTTTTTGTTTGATTGTTTATTTTTTACTTGGCCTCATACCAAGTTACGCCTTCATTTTCATCAGCAATGAGGGGCACACTGAGTTGAATAGCTTCTTCCATGATTTGTTTAACGAGTTTTTTGATAGCAGCTAATTCTGACTTAGGAACTTCAAGAACGATTTCATCGTGTACTTGTAGAAGCATCTTGGTTTGATAACCACCCTCTACCAATGCTTTATCCAGCTGAATCATAGCGATTTTGAGAATATCTGCAGCCGAACCTTGGATAGGGGAGTTGATAGCTGTACGTTCCGCAAAACCACGAATGTTAAAGTTGCGCGAATTGATATCTGGCAATTCACGGCGACGTTTGAAGAGGGTCTCTACATAACCCTTATCACGCGCTTCACGCACCACTTCATCCATGTAGTTTTTAATACCTGGGAAACGTTCAAAGTAGGTATCAATGTAAGCCTTAGCCTCTTTACGGCTGATGCCCAGATTATTCGATAAACCAAAGTCTGAAATTCCGTAGACCACTCCAAAGTTCACAGCCTTAGCATTGCGACGGTCGTTTGGAGTTACATCCTCAGGACGTTCGATTCCAAAGACCCGCATAGCTGTCGAGGTATGGATGTCAGCTCCTTCTTGGAAGGCTTTAATCAAGTGCTCATCCTTAGAGATATGCGCCAAAACTCGCAATTCAATCTGTGAATAGTCCGAGCTGAGAAGGACACTGTCCTCCCACTCTGGCACGAAAGCCTTACGAATGAGACGACCTTGCTCCAAACGCACAGGAATATTTTGCAAGTTTGGATCGACACTAGACAGACGACCTGTCTGAGTCAAATCTTGCACATAGCGCGTATGAATCTTGCCATCAGCTAAAATCCAGTCCTGCAAACCAATCACATAAGTGGATTGAATCTTAGCAATC
Source organism: Streptococcus infantis (assembly GCF_047460825.1). Classification (GTDB taxonomy): domain Bacteria; phylum Bacillota; class Bacilli; order Lactobacillales; family Streptococcaceae; genus Streptococcus; species Streptococcus infantis_V. The sequence continues at coordinate 24,349 of NZ_JASHFO010000020.1, forward strand.
TGACGGTAATCGAGAATTTTCTTGACGATTGGTGCAATAGGAGCTAGACGCTCCAATACATCCACGGCTGTCGAGTAGCCCGTCTTGGTTTTCTTGGTATATTCGAGAGGGAGACCTAGTTTTTCAAAAAGAAGGACACCCAACTGTTTAGGTGAATTGATATTAAATTCCTCACCTGCTAGGTCATAAATCTCTTGCGTCAGCTTTTCAATGACAAGCTCATTTTCAGCTTGCATCTCAAGAAGTGTTTCTTTTTTGACCTTGATCCCAGCGATTTCCATCTTAGCAAGGACAAAGGCTAGAGGTTGCTCCATGTCATAAAGAAGGTCAAGTTGTCCGTTTTCGCTTAATTTTTCAAGTAAGACCGGCTCTGTCTCAACCAATACAGCAACCTTACGAGCCAAGTGCTCCAAGAGTTTCTCTCGCTCTGGGATAGCTTTTTTGACACCTTTACCGTAGAAGGTTTCATCATCGACCAAGTAAGTTTGACCGTAGAGACTAGCAATAGTTGAAATTTCATTGTTCTCTACTGTCGATAGGAGATATTTGGCTAAACGACTGTCAAAAGCAGGAGTCTGCAAATTCAAACCAAAGCGATTTAAGAGAACTTTTGCTTTCTTAAAATCATACACTTTCAGAGCTGTTTTTTCTAGAAAATCCTTAAGAATCGGATCCTGCAGAAGTTCCAGCTTATCTGTAGCATAGAGCTTGTCTCCGCACGACCAGGCAAAACCAATCAAGTCATCTGTATGGTAGTTTTCTCCAAAGAGTTCAAAGTGGAAGATGGAGTCCGCACTTAGCATATCTTGACTAACTTGGTCAACAATAGTAAAGTCCAAACTCTCAGCCACATCAGCTGATGATACATTTAAAGCCTGCTTGAGTTGTTTGAAGCCCATCTCATCGTAGAATTTCCCAAGATTTTCCACATCTGGACCACTATAAACCAAATCATCCAGTCCAATCTCAATCGGTGCTTTCGTATCAATCGTTGCCAATGTTTTAGACAGAAAGGCTTGCTCCTTATCATTGATGAGATTTTCCTTCATCTTAGAAGCCTTCATCCCATCGATATTTTCATAAATACCTTCGAGCGAGCCATGTTCTAACAAGAGCTTGATACCCGTCTTTTCACCAATCTTAGTTACACCAGGGATATTATCTGACTTATCTCCCATGAGGGCTTTAAGATCAATGAACTGAGTTGGTGTGATGCCCATCTTTTCCATGAGATATTCTGGTGTAAATGCCTCAAACTCAGCTACACCTTTCTTAGAAATCTCAACCACTGTATGTTCATCTGTCAACTGGATCAAGTCCTTGTCTCCACTGACGATAGTTACATCAAATGAATCTTTTTCAGCCAAACGACCCAAGGTACCAATGATATCATCCGCCTCATACTGGGCTAGCTCATAATGACGAATTCCAAGATGCTCTAGCAACTCACGAATAAAAGGGAATTGCTCACGAAACTCATCCGGAGTCTTGGCACGACCACCCTTGTAGTCTGCATACATCTCGGTACGGAAAGTCGTTTTACCCGCATCAAAAGCAACCAAGATATGACTCGGTTGAACACGTTCCAGTAGGTGATTTAGCATCAGGTGAAAACCGTAGATTGCATTGGTATGTAGTCCATTGTCATTTTTAAAACGATCCAGTTGCTGATAAAGGGCAAAAAATGCTCGGAAAGCAACTGAAGAACCGTCAATTAGTAATAATTTTTTCTTGTCCATACACCCATTATAAAGGAAAGCAGGGAAAAATACCATTAGGAAGAGCCCAAATGCTGAATAACACTTATGAGGCTGGGTTTTCTACTCGAACTCCATCAGCATCAACTTGAAATCCATCGATAGTCGTATTTACTGCCAATTCTCCAGATGCATTTACATAATAATGTTTTCCTGACACCTGGAACCACTGACTAGTTTTCATAGCTCCAGAACTTTCCAGATAATACCAAATGCCCTTATCCTTTAACCAACCTGTCTGCATTTCACCAGATGACTTCAGATAATACCAATTCGAACCTTCTTTTAACCAGCCTGTCGTCATTTTACCATCAGCTTGCAAATGATACCAGTTCCCATTTATATTCTTCCAATCGACTGCTTTTTGACCATTGTCATAGTAGTACCAACTTGTTCCCTCTTTTGCCCAACCATTTTTAGAACTACCTGTTTTAGTTAAGGGGATATAGCGTCTGTTTCCACTTCGTGAAATATAACTAATCCATTTATAACCTTCTTTTTCAAAGGTTTGATCATAATGAACACTCATTCCAGGTTCATAGTATTCAATAATAGTAGCTGTCAGTGTCGGCTGATCCATAATAGCTGATTTTTCTGTGAAGTGATGAGTACCACTGAAGGATAGTAGAGACTGATGAGACCCTACACTAGCATTCCCAACATCTTTAAAGTGAATAAAACCAGTCATAGAACTCGCCTTTACAATTCTACGATGATACGTTTCTGTATAATCGTAATTGTACTCCTCAATTTCAATCATGTCTCCAATCACGTTAGATACCCAAGCTACGTGACCATATTGCCCTCTTGTACTCCAAGCAATCGCACCAATTGCTGGTTGCTGGTCCACACGATAGCCTTCTTTTTGGGCTCGATAACCCCATTGATTAGCATTCCCATAAGCAGCTGGTAGCTCAAAACCATTGACACTACTTAAACGAAAAGCAGCAAAAGAGGTACACTGTCCTGAGTACATGCGCCACTTATCAATTTTTTGACTTCCATTTTTATAATAATAGGGATAATCATCTCCACGTGCCTGTGAGCCATTGTTTACCTGATTAGCATGAACAGTTCCTCCACCAAACAAAAAAGCACCTGCTAGCAATAATGAAGCTGTTCCCACCGTCGTTCTCTTTAGAAAAGTTCCCTTTTTATGTCCTGCTTTAGTAAATGTCATTCATTCTCCTTCAAATAATTAGATTTTTGAGGTTGACCTCATCTATATCATTCGAAAGAAAATAAAAAAAGTGAGAAATCTTCTCACTTTCATGATTATCCTTAATCCAAATAATGAATCAAGTTCTTTTCTGTCAAAATATCTGAATAGGTGAAAGATTCAACATAGACATTTGCTTGTTTGTCTCCTTCAACATTTCCAAACTCAACGATGAAGAGCGATGGATAAACCTCAATTAGTTTTCCCAAACGATTCTTTTGGCGTTTACGACCATTTTCTAAGGTCATTTCTACCACTTGTCCCTCATGCGCCTTAATTTCTTCTTTGATTTTTTTCATTTTAGCCACATCTGTAAATGCGTCTGTCATCTTGGTTCCTCCATCTTCGAAATACTTGAAAATTTATTATATTCTTTTTGGAAAATCAATTCTACCGTTCCGCGAGCACCGCTACGGTTTTTCTCGATAATCACTTCTACTTTATTATTTGGAATGCCTTCCTCCTCTTCACCACCGCGCTCATAATAGTCATCACGATAGAGAAAGGCTACGATATCAGCATCCTGCTCAATAGATCCAGATTCACGAATATCAGACAAAACTGGTCTCTTATCTTGACGTTGCTCTACACCACGAGAAAGCTGACTGAGAGCTATAACTGGAACTTTGAGTTCTTTTGCTAGGATTTTCAACTGGCGGGAAATCTCAGATACTTCTTGTTGACGATTTTCTCGACCAGTCCCTGTGATAAGTTGAAGATAGTCAATCAAAATCAAGCCTAGATTACCTGTTTCTTGAGCCAGTTTACGGGAACGAGAGCGAATTTCTGTGATCCGAATCCCTGGTGTATCATCGATGTAGATACTTGCATTAGCCAGATTACCCTGTGCAATCGTATACTTGCGCCATTCTTCCTCGGTCAATTGACCTGTACGGATAGAATGCGACTCTACCAACCCTTCCGCAGCCAACATACGATCGACCAAACTTTCAGCACCCATTTCCAGAGAGAAAATAGCAACTGTCTTGTCTAATTTGGTTCCGATATTTTGCGCAATATTCAAAGCAAAGGCTGTCTTACCAACCGCAGGACGAGCTGCCAAAATAATCAATTCTTCCTCATGCAGACCTGTCGTCATGTGATCTAAATCTCGATAACCTGTCGCAATACCCGTGATATCTGAAGTCTGTTGCGAACGAGCTTCTAAATTCCCAAAGTTGATATTCAATACATCGCGAATATTTTTAAAGCCATTTCGATTGGCATTCTCACTAACGTCAATCAAGCCTTTTTCTGCACGAGCAATAATTTCGTCAGCAGGTTGAGAAGCTTCATAGGCTAGGTTTACAGACTCTGTCAACTTAGCAATTAGACGTCTAAGCATAGCCTTTTCTGCTACAATTTTAGCATAGTATTCCGCATTGGCAGAGGTTGGCACTGAATTGACAATCTCAACCAGATAAGACAAGCCTCCAATAGTTTGTAAATCACCCTGGCTATCTAGTATCGTCCGAACTGTGGTTGCGTCAATAGCATCTCCACGATCAGACAAATCAACCATAGCTTGAAAAATCAAACGGTGAGCATACTTAAAGAAGTCCTGTGAATCGATATATTCTCGGACAAAAACGAGTTTAGTCTCATCAATAAAAATAGCTCCCAACACAGATTGTTCTGCCAGGATATCTTGAGGCTGAACACGCAGTTCTTCAACTTCTGCCATCAGACTTTCCTTCCTTTTACAATATTGTCAACCAATCGTAAATTAAGCTTCCTTGACACGAAGATTGATTACACTTGTTACATCTTGATAAATCTTAACTGGAACATCAATCAAACCAACTGCTCGAATTGGTGATTGAACTTGAATGTGGCGTTTATCAATTTTAATACCAAATTGTTTTTGCAATTCTTCTGCAATCTTCTTGTTAGTAATTGACCCAAATGTTCGTCCGTCTGGACCAACCTTTTCGACAAACTCAACGATTGTTTCTTCTGCTTCCAGTTTTGCTTTAATTTCCTTCGCTTCTGCAAGCATCTCTGCATGTGCTTTTTCTTCTGATTTTTGCTTACCACGCAACTCACCAATGGCTTGAGCTGTAGCTTCCTTAGCAAGGTTTTTCTTAATTAAAAAGTTTTGTGCATATCCAGTTGGCACTTCCTTAATTTCACCTTTTTTCCCTTTACCTTTAACATCTGCTAAAAAGATTACTTTCATTCTTCTGACTCCTTTTCTTTTGTTTCATTAAAAATAACTGTTTTGAGTTTATCTCCTGCTTCTTGCAGGCTCATATCTGTCAAACGTGCTGCAGCTAAGTTAAAGTGACCACCGCCACCTAACTCTTCCATAATTCGCTGGACATTGATCTTACTTCTGCTTCGCGCAGAAATGGAGATTGCTCCTTGACTATTCTTAGCAACTACAAAGCTGGCCTCTATACCAGACATGGCAAGCATAGCATCAGCAGCCTTACTAATAACAACCGTATCGTACTCTTTATCCTCCAAAGCTTGAGCAACCAGGATTGATGGCTGTACCATTTGCCCCTGCAAAATGAGTTCATTTACCAATCGATATTCTTCAAAATCAGTGGCCGAAATTTCCTGAATGACAATGCTATCACTCCCTCTCGTTCTGAGATAACTTGCAACATCAAAAGTTCGACTAGTTACCCGAGAGGTGAAATTTTTAGTATCCAGCATCATCCCTCCCATAAGAACACTAGCCTGAATACGACTCAAACGTTTCTTCTTAGAGTTTTGAAATTGAATCAATTCTGTTACTAGTTCACTAGCACTACTAGCTCCACTCTCGATATAGGTAATGACCGAATTATCTGGAAAATCTTGGTCACGACGATGATGGTCAATGACAATCGTCTGGGTAAACAAGTCATAAAACTCTTTAGATAAGGTTAAAGCTGTCTTAGAATGGTCAACCATCACCAGTAATGAGCGTTTGGTAACCATTGTCATCGCTTGATTTAAAGGAAGAAGTTTTGAAACACCCTCATCTTCCAAATAATTGACCGCTCGAGCGATATCTGGAGACAGCTGTGTAGGATCATAAACCACATAACTATCTTCTAGTACATTACTCGAAAACAACTGCATTCCAACTGCTGAACCAAGAGCATCCATGTCAAGATTCTTGTGACCAACAACAAAAACTCGATCGACACTTTTAAGTTTATCTGAGATAGCTGTCATCATAGCACGAGTTCGTGTCCGAGTTCGCTTAACAGATGCTGCTGAACCGCCTCCAAAGTAGATTGGATTTTTGGTTTCATCATTCTCTTTTACAACTACTTGGTCACCACCACGAACTTCGGCTAAGTTGAGATTGAGGAGAGCAACCTTCCCAATCTGGTCGTGATTCCCATCACCATAGGAAACTCCTATACTCATCGTTAGTGGTAAATTCCGTTGCTTGGCTTCTTCACGAAAGGTATCAATAACAGAAAACTTATCCTGCATCAAGTGATTAAGCACCGTGTAATCCGTAAATAGATAAAACCGATCCATACTCACTCTACGAGAAAACATGGCATGTTTCCCAGCAAATTCTGAAACAAAATTTGCAACAAAGCTATTAATATGACTAATGTCTGATTCAGACGTTTCATTTTCTAAATCATCATAGTTATCAACTGAGATAATCCCGATTACCGGTCTAATTGTCACAAGCTCAGCAGTAGCCTCATACTCACCAGAAACATCAAAAAAGTATAAGACACCTGAATTTCTATCTAAATGCACTGCATAACGTTTCTCCCCAACAATGGCATAAGCCCCTGGGGAAGAAATCGAACTCTTTAAAATCTTTTGAAATTGAGGAAAATCAATTTCTCCATCCTCAGTTGTTAAAATTAATTCCGCATAGGGATTGAACCATTCAATCTCACTGCTGTTCATGTTTAATTTAACAACCCCGACAGGCATTTGCTCTAGGAGGGCACTCAAACTATCCGTAGCCTGATGATTAACATACTGGATTTGCTCGATATCTGTTTTTTTGTAATATTTTTTCTGGAAATTAAATAGCAGAACATAGAATACGATAAATAAAAATAGACTTGCTATAGTGATAAGATTATCCTTTACTAACACAATCAAAATGGTCATAATCGTAAAGGTTACTATAGCAATCAGATACATAAAAAAGGGATTTATTTCATTTTTTTTCATTACAAACCTCTTGCGCATTATTATACCATAAATGTAGCCAAAATGCGACTTTTAAAGAGGAAACACTATTTTCAAATAATAGTAAAACATCCAAACTAAAAAGTGGTTTACACTAGTGTAAACCACTTTTACAGACTAATTTTTTTGATTATTTAACTTCTAGAAGACCAATGTCTCCATCTTCACGACGATAAATAACATTTGTTGTTTCATCTTCAACATCTACATAGATAAAGAAATCATGTCCCAATAAATCCATCTGTAAGATAGCTTCTTCCAAATCCATTGGTTTCAAATCAATTTGTTTTGAACGAACAACTTTTGGTTGTGCTACATCTAAGTCCTCAACTAAAACATCTGTAAAGAGTTGACTTGTAGATACTTTATTTCTGTTCTTACGTTCAATTTTAGTTTTGTTTTTACGAATCTGACGCTCAATCTTATCTGTCACCAAATCAATAGAACCGTACATATCTTGAGAAATATCTTCTGCACGAAGAGTTATAGATCCAAGCGGAATGGTTACTTCTACTTTAGCAGTCTTTTCACGATAAACTTTCAAGTTAACACGCGCATCCAATTCTTGGTCTGCTTGGAAGTATTTTTCGATCTTTTCGAGTTTAGAAACTACATAATCACGAATTGCTTCTGTTACTTCTAGGTTTTCACCACGGATACTATATTTAATCATATAAGTACCTTCTTTCTAAACATATTTGTTTTTCTAATTATATTATAACGCTTTCATATTTTTTTTGCAAACTTTTTCCTCATCTTGCGAGGGAAAAAGTTTTAATATTCTGACAACCAGCCTCTAATAGCATACTTTTAAGACGATTCAAGGTAGTTCCAGTCGTATAAATATCATCAAAGAGTAAGATATTTTCTGGGATCTTCACGCCATCTTTCAATAAAAAGGGAAATTCTGCAAGTAAGCGATCCGATCGATTTTTTGAAGAACTAGCCTCCACTTCTTTTTTAACCAAAATATCCAGATATGCTAACCCAGTATCCTTTATCAAACCTTCAACTTGATTAAAGCCTCTGCTTTTTAAACGCTGGTCACTCAGAGGAACAATCACAATCTGATAGTTCTTATACTTCTTTAACTCTTTTTGCAATATCTCAGAAAATACCTTTCTAAGAAGATAATCACCATCAAATTTATAGCGACTAAAATATTCTTTCATGGCCTGATTATAGGAATAAAGAGCCACATGATCAACCTTTACACCTTTTTTACACCAAAATTGACAATCTTGACAGATGATTGACATTCCTTTTTTAAAACAAGTAGGACAATGATTACCACCAATACTCTCGAAAGACGAAATACAGGATTCACAGACTATTTCCTCCTCCTTTTTAAAACAGAGCAGGTTAGTAAAAGTTATCTCTGTTTGTAAACTTTTACCACACAATAAACACTTCATACTCCTGCCTCCTGATTCATTTGTTTAATCTCCTTTATGGCTCTCTTAATGGACTGATTGAGTCCGTCATGGAAAAATATCAGTTCTCCGGTAGGACGATCCATGCTTCTTCCAACTCGCCCACCAATTTGTACTAAACTTGACTTGGTAAAGAGTTGATGATTGGCTTCCACCACAAAAACATCTACACGAGAGAAGGTAACTCCACGCTCTAATATAGTTGTGCTTATTAATATCGTTAACTCTCCATCTCGAAAGGCCTGTACCTGCTCTAATCTGTCTTCTGTGATTGAAGATACAAAGCCTATTTTCTCATTCGGAAACTTCTCCTGCAAAATTTCTTTTAGCTTTTCTCCCTTTTTAATCTCAGAGGCAAAGATTAGTAAGGGATAGGCCGTCTTTCTCTGTTTCTCAATGTAAAGTTTTAATTTTGGAGGTAAGCCATTTTTTTCTAAATATCTATTAAAATGCGATAACCAGATTGGCTTGGGAACAATGAGAGGATTTCCATGAAAACGACGAGGTAAACTGAGACGCTTTAACTCCCCTTGTTTAACTTTTCTATCTAACTCGTCAGTTGACGTTGCTGTTAAAAATATTCTCAATCCATTTTCCTTTACACAATTGTTGACAGCATGGTAAAGTACAGGATTATCAACATAAGGAAAGGCGTCTACTTCATCCACAATCAATAAATCAAAAGCTTGATAAAATTTTAATAGCTGGTGAGTGGTTGCTACAACTAAAGGTGTACGAAAATACGGATCCGACTCCCCATGTAATAGTGCAATCTCACATGCAAAATCATTTTGTAATCGTTTATGGAGTTCTAGGCAAACATCAATTCGTGGACTGGCCAAACAAACAGCTCCACCTTGATCAATTACCTTGGCAACAACTTGGTAGATCATCTCAGTCTTACCAGCTCCTGTCACTGCATGTACCAAGGTAGCCTCCTTCTTATCTACCGCCTGAAGGAGTCCTTGTGATACCCGCTCTTGAAATGGAGTCAGTTGACCTGACCATTTGAGTACATCTTGTTTGAGAAAACATTCTTGTGGAAAGTAATAGAGTTTTTGATCACTTCTTATTCGCTTCATAATCAAGCATTCTCGACAATAAAAAGCACCAATAGGCAAATGCCATTCTTCTTCTATCTGACTACCACAACGCTGACAAGATAGTTGCCCCTTTTCTTTTTTCATGGATGGAATTTGTTTTGCTTGTTGTCTCTCCTCATGACTTAATTCTTGCTCGGTAAAAAGGCGACCGAGATAATTTGGATTTACTTTCATATTTCTTTATTCGTAAAATGTAGAACTTTACGCTATTTTTTAGTACAATAAAAATATGGAATACAGAACTATAAAAGAGGACGGACAAGTCCAAGAAGAAATCAAAAAATCACGCTTTATCTGTCATGCCAAACGTGTCTATAGTGAGGAAGAGGCTCGTGATTTTATCACAACTATTAAAAAAGAACACTATAAAGCTACCCACAACTGCTCTGCTTTTATTGTCGGTGAGCGTAGTGAAATCAAGCGAACTAGTGATGATGGAGAACCTAGTGGGACTGCTGGCGTTCCTATGCTAGGAGTTCTGGAGAATCACAACCTTACTAATGTCTGTGTTGTAGTTACTCGTTATTTTGGTGGTATCAAACTAGGGGCTGGTGGTTTGATTCGCGCTTATGCTGGTAGTGTTGCCCTAGCAGTTAAGGAAATTGGCATTATTGAAATCAAAGAGCAAGCAGGGATACAGATTCACATGACCTATGCCCAGTATCAAGAATATGGGAATTTTCTTAAAGAGCATAATCTCATTGAATTAGAGACAAACTTTACAGATCAAGTTGACACTATGATTTTCATTGATAAAGAAAAGAAAGACGGTATCAAGGCTGATCTCATTGAATTTTTCAATGGAAAAGTTACTCTAACCGACAAAGGTTTACGTGAAGTTGAAGTACCTGTAAACCTATCGTAAAGAAAGGAAATATCATATGGCTTTTGGAAGATTAATTCAGGGACTCGCTGGAAACTTCAGTGAGCAAAGTAAAGAAGCTCTTACCAAGGAGTTTGGACAATATTTATTAGAAAATGAAGAAATTCAAAGCGGATATAAACTCATTCGTGACTCAATTATCTTTACTAATATCCGTATCATCTTTACAGATAAACAAGGGGCAACCGGACGGAAGATATCTATCAAATCAATTTTCCTCATGAACATTGTCAATGTTGAAATGGAAACTGCTGGACTTGGGATTGATGATAGTGAGATTACGATTACTTATTTAGAAAATGCCTTTTTAAAATCTCACAATGAGCATTTTAATTCTCACAAATTTGAATTTCCAAAGAAAACTGATATTGTACCTCTTTACACCTATCTATTTGACTTAGCTTATCATAATCGTTTGAATATGAATGGTTTGAATCACTGATATAAAAAAATCCTATCACTCCGATAGGATTTCTATATTTTACAAAAGTTAAAGTTAGAGTTATACTAGTAGCATCTTATATAAAGAGGTGCTAATATGGCAATTTATAACAATATCACAGAACTCATCGGTAGAACACCGATTGTTAAATTGAATAACATTGTACCAGAAGGTGCAGCAGATGTTTATGTAAAACTTGAAGCTTTTAACCCAGGATCGTCAGTTAAGGACCGTATCGCCCTAAGCATGATTGAAAAAGCAGAACAAGAAGGTAAATTGAAACCAGGTTCTACCATTGTAGAAGCAACTAGTGGGAACACTGGTATTGGTCTCTCATGGGTTGGTGCCGCTAAAGGTTACAAAGTTGTTATCGTTATGCCTGAAACAATGAGCGTGGAACGTCGTAAAATTATCCAAGCTTATGGAGCTGAACTAGTCCTCACTCCTGGTAGCGAAGGAATGAAAGGTGCGATTGCAAAAGCGCAGGAAATTGCTGCTGAGCGTGATGGTTTCCTACCATTACAGTTTAATAACCAAGCTAACCCAGAGGTTCACGAAAGAACAACAGGAGCTGAAATTCTAGCTGATTTCGGAGCTGATGGTTTAGACGCCTTTGTTGCCGGTGTTGGTACTGGAGGAACTATTTCTGGTGTTTCTCATGCTCTTAAAACTGCTAACTCAAATATTCAAGTTTTTGCTGTTGAGGCAGACGAGTCAGCTATCTTGTCTGGTGAAAAGCCAGGTCCTCACAAAATTCAAGGTATCTCTGCTGGATTCATTCCAGATACACTTGATACAAAAGCTTACGATGGTATCGTTCGTGTAACATCAGATAATGCTCTAGCACTTGGCCGTGAAATCGGTGGAAAAGAAGGATTCTTAGTCGGTATTTCTTCTGCAGCAGCTATCTATGCAGCAATTGAAGTCGCTAAAAAACTTGGAGCAGGTAAAAAAGTCCTTGCGCTTGCACCAGATAACGGAGAACGTTACCTATCTACAGCACTCTATGAATTCGAAGTGTAGTCTCCTAAATACACTAAGCCCTTGTATAGGGCTTTTTGTTTACCGTTTAAAATAAAAAAAGGATTCCTATGAATCCCCTCTAACAAAAGAAAAGGAAGCAAATTAGCTTCCTTACTTTTTTATTAGTTATTCAAGGCTGCTGCCATTGTAGCTGCAACTTCTGCTTCAAAGTCGTTTGCAGCTTTTTCGATACCTTCACCAACTTCAAAACGAGCGAATTCAACTACTGAAGCGTTAACTGATTGAAGGTAAGCTTCAACTGTCTTGCTGTCATCCATGATGTAAACTTGTGCAAGAAGTGTGTATGCTTGGTCAACTTTAGTGTTGTCAAGCAAGAAACGATCCATTTTACCTGGGATGATTTTATCCCAGATTTTTTCTGGTTTGCCTTCTGCAGCCAACTCAGCTTTAATATCAGCTTCAGCTTGAGCAATCACTTCATCAGTCAATTGAGCTTTTGATCCATATTTCAAGTGTGGAAGAGCTGGTTTACCAACCATAGCACGGCTTTCATTATCTTGGTCGATAACGTGGTTCAATTGTGCCAACTCATCTTTAACAAATTGCTCATCCAATTCTTTGTATGAAAGAACTGTTGGTTTCATAGCAGCGATGTGCATTGAAATTTGTTTAGCAAGTGCTTCGTCTCCACCTTCGATTACAGAGATAACACCGATACGTCCACCGTTGTGTTGGTATGCTCCGAAGTGTTGTGCATCTGTTTTTTCAATCAAAGCAAAGCGACGGAATGAAATTTTTTCTCCGATAGTTGCTGTTGCAGACACATAAGCTGCTTCAAGAGTTTCACCTGAAGGCATTGTCAAAGCAAGAGCTTCTTCGTTGTTAGCTGGTTTTCCTTCAGCGATTGCTTTAGCTGTTGCGTTTACCAACTCAACAAATTGAGCGTTTTTCGCAACGAAGTCAGTTTCAGCATTTACTTCAACAACTGCTGCAACGTTACCGTCAACATAAACACCAGTCAAACCTTCTGCAGCAACACGGTCAGCTTTCTTAGCTGCTTTTGCCATACCTTTTTCACGAAGCAATTCAATCGCTTTTTCGATATCGCCTTCCACTTCAACCAATGCTTTTTTAGCGTCCATAACACCAGCACCAGATTTTTCACGCAACTCTTTAACAAGTTTAGCTGTAATTTCTGCCATTTTGATTCTCCTATATTTTTTAAAAATAGGAGAGCCGGGCTAAGCCCCGCCCTCCTAGGTAATTACTATTTATTATGAATTAAGCGTTGTCGCCTTCTACAACTTCAACGATTTCTTCGATTGAGTCTGCTTGAGCTTCTGAAGCTGCAAATTCTGCTTCAACTGCTGCAACAGCATCTTCACCTTGGCGACCTTCGATGATAGCGTCTGCCAATTTAGCTGTGATTAACTTAACTGCGCGGATAGCGTCATCGTTAGCTGGGATGATTACATCGATATCGTCTGGATCAGTGTTTGTGTCAACCATCGCTACAACTGGGATTCCCAATTTTTTAGCTTCTTTAACAGCGATTTGCTCTTTATGTGGGTCAACTACGTACATTACATCTGGGATACGAGGCATATCTTCGATACCACCCAAGAATTTTTCAAGACGTGCACGTTGTTTGTTAAGAAGTGCAACTTCTTTCTTAGGAAGAACTTCAAAAGTTCCATCTTCTTCCATACGTTTGATTTCTTTCAAACGAGCGATACGTTTTTGGATTGTTCCCCAGTTTGTAAGAGTTCCACCCAACCAACGGTGGTTGATGAAGTATTGACCTGAACGTACTGCTTCTTCAGCAACTGCGTCAGCTGCTTGTTTCTTAGTACCAACAAACAATACAACTGCATCGTTAGCTGCAGCATCACGCATGAAGTCGTATGCTTGGTCAGCGTATTTTACAGTTTGTTGCAAGTCGATAACGTGGATTCCGTTACGCTCAGTGAAGATGTACTTAGCCATCTTAGGGTTCCAGCGACGAGTTTGGTGACCAAAGTGCACACCAGCCTCAAGAAGTTGTTTCATTGAAATTACTGCCATGAGTATTTCTCCTTTTTGTTTTTTTCCTCTTCTTGATTTCAGCTTGCAAAACGACCCGAAGGCAACAGCTTCACAATTCATCAAGAATGAGTATTATCGTTTACACGACAAGTTACATTGTATCATAGTTAAGCCTTTTTTTCAAGTAATTTTGCTAGTTTTTCCTTCATAACCTAACTTGGTAATTTCTCAAAGTAACTTCCACTTTCCTGACCGAAGTGGAAATTAGTCTAAAACGGATTTTTATGGTGGAATTAAGTGTGAGACGTTTGTGGTAGAAATGAGGCCTACTATGACCAAACATAAA
>NZ_JASHFO010000021.1:0-37707 GCF_047460825.1 Streptococcus infantis
CGTGTGATGCTTCTGTTATACTGCCTGTTCGCTCACAATAAGTGAGAACTTTTTTACGAAAATCTAATGAATATGCCATAAGAAGATTATACCACATTATGTACTATTTTGGGTTCAATTGACTATAGAACAAGTCTTGATGTTCTATCGTTTTTTTTACAATCACTACTTCCGTTTTCTCGCGATTAGGTGAATCGGTGTTCCTTCAAAGACAAAGGCCTTGCGAATTTGATTTTCGAAGAGTATAAATCAATGCCTTCCGCCTTTAGATTTCCCTAACTCCCGTCTCAAACGAAACATTTTTTTGAAGAAGATGTAGTCTAGCCAGTCACTGCCTAGAGATAGGACTATCAACAGCAACCAAACACCCCAAGCACTCATATCTGATACATGTTTGAGAACAAGAGGGAAAAATAAGAATGAAAAAATTGTCAGATTCAGACTAAACAGAGCTAAAAGGGAAAAATAAATCCAGTAGAAATAGTAGATGATGGGGAAAAAGTTACTGTTTCTATCAGCATTGTCTATCCAATAGAAAAAGCAAAAGCAAGGAAATAAGAGTATCAATTGATTAAACGACAGTTTCATTATCGACACCTCTTTTCGATAGCGTTTTCTTTAGCTTCATTCTATCAAAAAAATCTGGAAATATCATTCCAGATTCTACTTTTTTATTTACGTTTTCTCGCGATCAGGTGAATCGGTGTTCCTTCAAAGACAAAGGCCTTGCGGATTTGATTTTCCAAGAAACGCAAGTAAGAGAAGTGCATGAGCTCTTCTTCGTTGACAAAGATGACAAAGGTCGGTGGTTTGGTTGCCACTTGTGTCGCATAGAAAATCTTGAGGCGTTTCCCTTTGTCTGTCGGTGTTGGATTGATGGCAATAGCATCCATAATCACATCATTCAAGACTGCTGATGGGATACGGGTATTTTGGCTCTCGCTGATTTGCTTAATCATCTCAGGCAACTTGTGGAGACGTTGCTTGGTCAAAGCTGACACAAAGATAATCGGTGCGTAAGGCAGGTATTGGAACTGCTCACGGATATCTTCCTCCCAGTTTTTCATGGTGTGGTTGTCTTTTTCAAGAGTATCCCACTTATTGACCACGATAATCATCCCTTTACCAGCTTCGTGGGCAAATCCAGCGATACGCTTGTCATACTCACGAATGCCTTCTTCGGCATTGAGCACCATCAAGACTACATCTGAACGGTCAATAGCACGCATGGCACGCATGACAGAGTATTTCTCAGTATTTTCATAGACTTTACCTGACTTACGCATACCAGCAGTATCAATCATGGTAAATTCTTGACCGTCAGCATCTGTAAAATGGGTATCAATGGCGTCACGAGTGGTACCAGCTACAGGGCTAGCAATCACGCGGTCTTCTCCCAAAATAGCATTGATCAAGCTAGATTTTCCGACATTTGGACGTCCAATCAAGCTGAATTTAATGACATCTGGATTTTCTTCTTCAACTTCATGTGGGAGATTTTCGACGATGGCGTCTAATACATCCCCTGTACCAATCCCGTGCACAGATGAGATTGGTAGTGGTTCGCCCAAGCCCAGAGCATAGAAATCATAGATATCATTTCGCATCTCTGGATTGTCAACCTTGTTAACGGCTAGGATAACTGGTTTATGAGTTTTATAAAGTTTACGGGCAACGTATTCGTCCGCATCTGTAATTCCCTCTTTTCCAGACACGACAAAGACGATAACATCTGCTTCTTCCATGGCAATTTCTGCCTGGTGCTTGATTTGTTCCATGAAAGGCGCATCGACATCATCGATACCCCCAGTATCAATCATACTAAAAGAACGGTTAAGCCACTCACCCGTGGCATAGATACGATCTCGCGTTACACCTTCAACATCTTCTACGATTGAGATGCGCTCTCCCGCGATACGGTTAAATAGGGTTGATTTCCCAACATTGGGACGCCCTACAATGGCAACAGTTGGTAAGGCCATGTTTTCTCACTTTCTACAATAACTTCTTCTGCTCAAGATTTTCTCGAGTCGAGCTTGGTTCTGGATTGCCGAATTGCTCTGCCAAACGTTGACTCCAAGTTGTAGTCGCACGCGCACCTGCATATTCAGTCTGTACACGGTCATAGGCTTCAATAGCCTCAGTTGACTGTTCTTGGTATTCTTCCTCAAAGACAACATTCTCTAGTGGCAATCTTGGTTTTACATCATGCTTTTGATTTGGAACACCTAGTGCAATCCCAAAGACTGGATAGGTATAGTCAGGAAGCTTAAACAATTCTGCTAATTCAACAGACTTGTAACGCACCAAACCGATAATCACTCCACCGTAGCCTAGGCTTTCTGCCGCAAGCAAGGTATTTTGCCCAGCAAGCGCAGCATCTACTGAAGTGATGAGGAGTCCTTCCACCCCTTGAGGTTGGAAAACATCCGTATGGAGACGAGCCCCTTTTTCTGCACGGTTTAGGTCACCGACAAAGAGGAGAAAGGCTGCAGACTGGCGAATCGCTTCCTGAGGAACTAGCTCAAATAAGGCATCCTTCTTTTCTTGGCTTCTTACAACAATCACAGAATAAGATTGGAAGTTTTTCCAAGAAGAGGCCATTTGTGCGGCAGTTAAAATTTCAGTTAGGTCAGCTTGAGGAATTTCTTGTTCCTTAAAGCGACGTACTGAAGAGTGGGACTTCATTAATGTTGTAGTTTCTGTCATCGACGGTTTTCTCCTTTTAGTTGTGTTTCTTCAGCAAGGTAACGGATACGTTCCATGACACGTCTGGCTTCCCAAGTTTCGTCATTTCCGTTCTTGCCTTTTGCAAAATGTTTTTCCAAATCTTCAAAATTGAAGTTTGAAGTAAAGAAAGTCGGTAAATCTTCCTGCATGCGATACTGAAGAATCACCTGCAAGATTTCATCACGGACCCACGGTGTTGATTGCTCAGCACCGATATCATCCAAAATCAGAACTTCTGCCAGCTTGATTTCATCTACCAAGGTTTTGACAGAGCCATCCCCAATAGCATTTTTGACATCAATGACAAAGCTCGGATAGTGGAGCAGAGTTGTAGATACTCCACGTTTTTCAGATAAATCATGAGCCAGGGCTGCTGCCATAAAACTCTTACCAACTCCAAAATCCCCATATAAATAAAGACCTTTTCGGATAGTTGGATATTGTTCCACAAAAGCTAGGAGCTTTTCAAAAACAGGCAAGCGTCCAAGGTCGTCCAAATCAACTTGAGCTAGACTGGCTTTTTTGAGGCTAGCTGGAAGATTGATTAGCTTGAGACGATTTTTAATCGCCGCTTCTTTTTCTGCCGCGATTAGCTCCGGAGTTTCCTCATAAGAGACATCTGCATAGCCATGGTTCATGACTAGGATAGGCTTGTAGCCACGCGCGATATAGTCTGTATCTCCTTGGAGGAACTTATCTCTCTCAGTGATATATTGGTTAAACTTGGAAATACTTCGGTTCAACTCCTCCTGACTGAGAGATTCTTTCTGGATAAAGGCCGCAACATCAGGGTCTTTCACAATTTGCTGGACCAAATCCTGATACTGAAATCGGCTTGGTTGACGCTTGAGTACGTCTCCGACACTTTCCATCTAGTCTCCTCCTTTTTCTAATCGAGCTAACATTTCTTTTTTCTTACGTTCTAGTTCTAAGCGAGTTTCTTCGCTAGTTTCATTCTTATATTCAGGATTGCTCCATTTAGGCACATTGGTTTTTGCTGGGGCAGTCTGATTCTGCTTTTGCGTTTTTGCTTTTTGGCCACGTTCACGAATACGGAGGACAGCCTCCTCGGCACTACGAATATTTTGATAGGCGTAGTCATTAGCCACCTTCATGGCGTATTTTTCATTGATATTGGCTGAATCAACCTTATTAAAGGTCAGGAGCAGGATAACATTGATCACTTCATCCAGCAAACCCAAGGCTGCCATCTGCTGGAGCAGGCCCCGTTCAGTCTGGGTAATACTTCCTTTGCGGGTCTGCTTGATTTCAGCAAGGAACTGTAAGGCTGTCTTTCTCTTAGCCTCTCGAATAATAGTTGCTTCCTTGGGACTAAAGTCAGAAGTCACAGGCTGTTGCGCTATCTTTTCACGGATGCGTTTGACAGAAATCACTTGCGACACTGCTGTCGCTTTGGCTACTTGATAAGTCTCAAACCAGGTCCACTTCTGCTCGTCTGCTATTGCAAACAAGGCCAAAACATCCGAAGTCTCATCTTGAAAACGAAGACCGTCACGAGCCATGAGCTGACGGAAATGCTCCAAATCAAAATCATCTGCTAGAGGCTGACTGCTAGAGGTTTCTTGACTCGCAGACTCAGATAACTGAGGAAAGATTTGACTCAAGGACACCGAGATCGGTTCCCCTTCAACACTTTCCTGTCTCATGGCTGCAACCGCACTATCTCCAATCATTTTTTCTAATAAGGTCCGATAAACTGTATGTTGTAAAAATTCTTGAGTTGATAAGGGAGAATGGAGTAACAAGTTATAGGTCTCCCCCTGCTGATAGAGGGTCACCAATTTCATGGCTGTCAGAGTTTTAAAAGCCTTTAAAAGACTATCCATCCCAAAATTCAGATGATTGAGTATGGCTGCAAAGAGATGTTCCTTTTGACTACCATCCCAAAAAGTCACAGCATAAAGATAGAGGCTCAGCGCCTCCTGACCGATAATCGGGAGGTAGCACTGCACCATTGATGAGGTATCTTGCGACACCCGATTATTCTTTACAAAAGAAAAACGGTCATTTGGCTTCATTTATTTTTCCTTTTTCTTTTTAGAGGATTGTGTGATCTGCTGGAGTAGGCTTTCAAGCTCACTCACATCCTTAAAGCTACGGTAAACACTGGCAAAACGTACATAAGTAATCTCATCTAACTCTGCCAACTCTTCCATAACCAAGGAACCAATAACCTCACTCTGAATTTCATTTTCATTGCGACTACGGAGTTTTTGTTCGATGCGATTGACCACCATGCCAATTTCATCACTAGACACTGGACGTTTCTGGGCTGAACGAATAATCCCGTTAAAGATTTTATCTCTTGAAAATTGTTCCCGTGTACCATCTTTTTTGACCACAACTAGTGTTCTCTCTTCAACACGTTCATAGGTTGTAAAACGATGCTGACACTCTTCACACTCACGTCTTCTTCTGATTGTATTTCCTTCTTCAGCCTGGCGACTATCGATCACACTTGATTTTGTAGCGCCACATTTTGGACAACGCATGCCTTTCCCTCCTTGTCGTTTTCTTTTCATTATACCATTTTTTAAGAGATTCCCAAAATAATTCTCCTTTTGGCTTGACAAGTTTTTTGTTTTGTTGTATTATTGAATTAACACAAAGGTAAATAGAAAGGAGATCGTGATGTCTTGGACATTTGATAACAATAAACCCATTTATTTGCAGATTATGGAGAAAATCAAATTGCAGATTATTTCCCATAAACTCGAGCCCAATCAACAGCTTCCAACCGTTAGAGAATTGGCAAGCGAGGCAGGGGTCAATCCCAACACCATCCAGCGTGCCCTATCGGACTTGGAGAGAGAAGGCTTCGTTTATACCAAGCGGACATCTGGACGCTTTGTCACAGAGGACTTGGACTTGATCCTCCAATCCCGTAAGCAACTGTCAGAAGAACAGTTACAACAGTTTGTAACAGGCATGGTAGAATTTGGTTATGAAAAAGAAGAACTACCGACTGTTTTGAGAGATTATATTGAAGGAGTTTAAACTATGACCTTGTTAGCATTTGAAAATGTATCAAAATCCTATGGAGCAAGTCCTGCTCTTACAAATGTTTCCCTTGAAATTCCAGCTGGAAAAATCGTTGGCCTCCTTGGTCCAAACGGTTCTGGAAAGACAACCTTGATTAAACTAATCAACGGCTTGCTACAGCCAGAGGAAGGGCGTATCCTTATCAACGGTATGGAACCAAGCCCTGCAACTAAGGTGATTGTTTCTTATCTCCCTGATACGACCTACCTCAACGAACAGATGAAGGTCAAGGAAGCTCTCACTTATTTCAAGACCTTCTACCAAGATTTTAATCTGGAACGTGCTCAAGGTCTCCTTCGTGACCTTGGCATCGATGAGAACAGTCGTTTCAAGAAACTCTCAAAAGGGAACAAAGAAAAGGTTCAGTTGATCCTTGTCATGAGTCGTGATGCTCGTCTATACGTTCTTGATGAACCAATCGGTGGTGTCGACCCCGCAGCTCGTGACTATATCTTGAACACCATCATCAACAACTACTCTCCAACTTCGACTGTCTTGATTTCAACTCACTTGATTTCAGACATCGAACCAATCTTGGATGAGATTATCTTCCTCAAGGATGGAAAAGTCGTCCGTCAAGGAAATGTGGATGATATTCGCTATGAGTCTGGAGAGTCTATCGACCAACTCTTCCGTCATGAGTTCAAAGCCTAGTTAAAGGAGATTATTATGTTTTGGAATTTAGTTCGTTATGAATTTAAAAATGTTAACAAATGGTATTTAGCCCTCTATGGTGCTGTGTTGGCTCTTTCTACCCTTATCGGGGTTCAAACTAGTTCCCTAAAATCCATCGATACTCCCGATCAACAAATGATTATGTTAGTATTTCTAGGTCTGGTTTTTGGTGGACTAATCATTACCTTAAGTATTTCAACCTTGATTTTGATCATCCGTCGCTTCAAGGGTAGTGTCTACGATCGTCAGGGATACTTAACTCTCACACTCCCCGTATCTGAGCACCAAATCATTTTATCCAAACTTTTGGGTGCTTTCATCTGGTCTCTGGCGAGCTCATTAGTCTTTATCTTGAGTATTTATATCATTTTAGTTCTGACTGGTGCAAACTTCCTTGATATCTTTTCTCTCGAATACCTCTTTAAATTTTACATGGATAGTTTCTGGCTTTCTGTGATTTCATTCATCCTTAGCACTGTAGCAGGCATCCTTTGCATCTACTTGGCAATCTCTATCGGACAACTCTTTAATGAATACCGTACAGCTCTTGCCGTTTTAGCCTATATTGTTATCCAAACCATTCTCGGCTTTGTTGGTCTCAACCTTCGCATAGATATCGACTACAATTGGATGATCTCCTTTGAAATCGTTAAAGACCTCATCCTCAGCGTAGCCTTCTATCTCGGAACCTACTATATCTTGAAAAATAAAGTTAATTTGCAATAAAAAATGCCCAGCTACTAGAGCTGGGTTTTTGCGTTAACTCAAGATCAAATTAGCTACGATCGGACTGACAAATACGTAGAGAATCCCTGTAACACCGATGGCTAGTCCTCCCATAGCACCTGCAACTGGTCCATAGCGAAAGGCCGTTCCAGTTCCAACGGCGTGACCTGTTCCACCCAGGGCTAGTCCAGCCGCTACTGGATCGTCTATTTTTAGCCATTTTAGAAGTGTTGGTCCGATAACGCTGGTCAAAATCCCCGTCGCTACTACAACTACTAGGGTCACGGTAGTCAAGCCCTGCAACTTTTCTGTAATCCCTACTGCCATAGCGGTCGTTACTGACTTAGGAAAGAGGGAAATGGCTAGGAAAAAGTCCATGCCAAAGATTTTTGCGACTAGGGCTGTAAAAGTGGTATTGACGATGACAGCTAGGAAGCTCCCCAGCAAAATACTCCTAACATGATGCTTCATCAAGTGGAAACTCTTATAGAGGGGAATTCCTAGAGCCACTGTTGAAGGAACAATCAAGTTATTAAGATAAACCCCACCTTGGTAGTAATCTTGATAGGAAATGCCAGTTACCTTTAGAAAGATGATAATAAAAATAGCTGACAGCAACAAGGGAGTCGTTAAGGGATGAGGATAGCGTCTGAAAATCATCATTCCCCCAAGATAGGCTAAGATTGACAAAGCAATCCCAAATAGGGGATTGGATACAAATTCGCTCATTTAGCACCTCTTTCTTCGTAGTCACCTTCATAGCGTTTTTTGATAAATTGAACCACAAGCGCAATCAAGATGATATTAATCACTGCTGCAAAAAAGACAATCAAGACAATCGGCAGAAGATAGGGAGCAATCACATCAAATTTTTCCATAATTCCAACCGCAGGAGGTAGAAAGAGGATGGTCATGTTGGCTAGGAGAAAATTTCCAACCATGTTGACATGGCGAATGCGCAGCCATTTGAACTGCAAGGCTAGAAAAAGAATAATCAAGCCGATGATACTTCCAGGGATGGACAAATGAAAAAATCTGGAGATTCCTTCACCGATTAAAGAAATCACAAAGAGAATCATTAACTGAACATATAACTTCATTGTAAACTCCACAAATAGACTTTCTGCATACCAGTTTACTCTTTTTTCAGAAAATTTCAAGGAAATATATAAGAAACATCCTTCTTGCTATCTATTCCAAAAAGTTGTATACTAATTGCGTGCGCAAGCATCTCAGATAGGCAAATCTGTTTATAACTAGCATATAGAAAGGAGATTGATATGACTTACTTAGAAAAATGGTTTGACTTCAACCGCCGACAAGTAGAGCTAGAAGCACTTTTAGAGCAAACGATTGCTGAGCAGAGTGACCAAAGCCTAACGCTCAAAGAATTCTATCTCTTGCACTTTTTAAATCAGGCTCAAGAAAAATCTTTGAGACAGATTGACCTGCCGGACAAACTCCATCTGAGTCCAAGCGCAGTATCACGAATGGTGGCACGCCTAGAAGCCAAAAACTGCGGTTTACTTAGTCGGAGATGTTGTGACCAGGATAAGCGAGCTAGTTTTATCTGCCTGACTAAGGAGGGTCAGACAACTCTTGCCTATCTACAAAAAGCTGTAGAAGAGAGCCTTGAAACAAAAGCAAGTTGGCTTTCCTAAAATTTTTACAAAAAAACTTGCGTGCGCAAGCAATTTTCTTGACATTCCTTTTTCCAAGGAGTAAAATGAAGATATGATTTAGCAAAGGAGAATCTTATGATTGAAATCACTTATCTTGATGCCAGCAAGCAAGAGAGAACCATGACCTTCGAGTCATACGAAGAATTTGAACGTTCTCAACATGCCTGCCTGATTGGTGTCGCAGACTACTACCCTGTCCAAAAAGTAACCTACAAGGGGCATGATTTGGACTACCATGGGACTTATGGAGATGTCTTCTTCTATCTCATGAAACAAGATTTAAGCCAATATAATTAAAAAGGAGAAATACTATGGCAAAAGCAATTACAGATGCAACATTCGAACAAGAAACTAAAGACGGATTGGTCTTGGTTGACTTCTGGGCAACTTGGTGTGGTCCATGTCGTATGCAAGGTCCAATCTTGGATAAATTGTCTGAAGAACTTTCAGAAGATGTCTTGAAGATCGTTAAAATGGACGTTGATGAAAACCCAAACACAGCTCGTTCATTCGGTATCATGTCTATCCCTACTCTTCTTTTCAAAAAAGATGGACAAGTGGTTAAACAAGTTGCTGGTGTTCATACAGCAGAACAAATCAAAGCTATCGTTGCTGAATTGAGTTAATCATACTAGAGACCAAGTGCATTCATTTGGTCTCTTTTTTCTTCCCCTTTGCCATTTTTCAAAAAATATGCTAGACTGTAATTAGAATATCACGATGTTTGGGACATGCCATCGCTAAAAAAAACCTCTACTTGGTATTTTTTAGCTCCCTCTAGGGAGCTTTTTGCGTGCTCTGAACATTTCCCATTTTGGAAGGAGTACTATGAAACGTCAATCAGCCTTGGTCGTCTTTAGTGGCGGGCAAGATTCAACAACCTGCCTTTTCTGGGCCAAGCAACACTATGAAAAGATCGAAGCTGTTACCTTTGCCTATGGCCAACGTCACCATCTCGAAATTCAAGTGGCCAAAGAAATCGCTGAGGAACAAGGAATTCGCCATCATATCCTAGATATGTCTCTGCTAGGACAAATTACTGAAAATGCCTTGACTTCCGATCTAGAAATTGAGCAAAAAGAAGGAGAGGTGCCTAATACCTTCGTTGACGGTCGCAATCACCTCTTTCTGTCCTTTGCTGCAGTCCTTGCCAAGCAGCGTGGAATTACGGATATTGTGACAGGAGTATGTGAAACAGACTTCTCAGGTTATCCTGACTGTCGGGATGTCTTTGTCAAATCACTCAATGTCACGCTCAACCTTGCCATGGATTACGACTTCGTTATCCAAACACCTCTCATGTGGCTAGACAAGGCTGAAACTTGGAAATTAGCCGACCAACTTGGTGCCTTTGACTATGTTCGTGAAAAGACCTTGACCTGCTACAATGGGATTATTGGTACTGGTTGTGGAGATTGTCCTGCCTGCCATCTACGCCAACATGGTTTAGAGGTTTATCTCTCTCAGAAAGGAGAGGCCTGATGTTTTTTGCCCCCAAAGAAATCAAACGAGAAACTGGGGAATCTCTTGTCTACAATCCTCACAGAACCTTAGTCTCCAAAGAATTTACCTTTGATGCTGCCCACCACCTCTTTCACTATGAGGGAAAATGCAAATCCCTGCACGGCCATACCTATCATCTGCAAATCGCTGTCAGTGGATTTTTAGATGAACGTGGCATGACCTACGATTTTGGGGATATCAAACAAATCTACAAGGACTACTTAGAACCCCACTTGGATCATCGCTATCTCAACGAGACCCTGCCCTACATGAATACGACTGCTGAAAATATGGTTTACTGGATTTTCCAAACTATGAGCCAAGAGTTGCCAGATGAGCGTGGTCTTCGTATGGAATATGTTCGCCTCTATGAAACTCCGACTGCCTTTGCAGAGTTTAGACGGGAGTGGTTAGATGACTAGTGAACGTGTACTTAAACTACCAGTTCTAGAAATTTTTGGCCCAACCTTTCAAGGTGAAGGTCGTGCTATCGGCCAGAAAACCATGTTTGTCCGCACTGCAGGTTGCGACTATCACTGCAACTGGTGCGATTCTGCCTTTACTTGGGATGGTTCTGAAAAACCTACTCGCATGACAGCTGATGAAGTGATCGCTGAGTTAGACAAACTAGGAAGCTACGACTATGTAACCCTATCTGGTGGAAATCCAGCCATCCTAGCTGCCAACATGGCCGAACTGGTCACCAAACTCAAGCAACGTGGTGTTACTCTGGCTGTTGAAACCCAAGGCTCCCGCTGGCAACATTGGTTGAAAGATATCGACCAGGTGACTCTGAGTCCCAAGCCTCCTTCATCTAAGATGGAAGTCAACTTCGAGACCTTGGACTTTATCGTTTCTCAATTGGATCCAGACAAGGTCACCTTTAAAATCCCTGTTTTTGATGATGCAGATCTAACCTTTGCCAAAGACATTCAAGAACGCTACCAACCAGATGTCCTCTTCTTATCGGCTGGAAATCCTGAGCCCAAGGCTACAGGCAATATTGTCCAAGACCAACTAGATCGCCTCAAAGAACTATGGGAACGCGTTGCTGCTGATGATAGCTGGGGCAATGTCCGCGTCCTTCCACAACTCCATACCCTCCTCTACGATAACCAACGTGGTGTTTAAGATTAGAAAGAAAAAAACATGTCACAACAAGAAGAAATGAAAAACTTAAGCCTACTGGGCAATAAAGAAACTACCTACATCTTTGACTATCAACCAGAAGTCCTCGAATCCTTTGACAATCGTCATGTAGAAAATGACTATTTCATCAAATTCAACTGCCCTGAATTTACCTCACTGTGCCCAATCACTGCGCAGCCAGACTTTGCAACGATTTATATTTCCTACATTCCTGACAAGCTCTGTGTCGAGTCAAAATCCCTTAAACTCTACCTCTTTAGTTACCGAAATCATGGGGATTTTCACGAAAACTGTATCAACACCATCGGAAAAGACTTGGTCAACTTGCTAGACCCTCGCTATTTAGAGGTGTGGGGGAAATTTACACCTCGCGGTGGTATTTCAATTGACCCTTACTACAACTACGGTAGACCTGGAACCAAGTATGAAGGCTTGGCAGAACAACGCCTCTTCCAACATGACCTCTATCCAGAGAAAATTGACAACCGCTAAACTCATACTCAATGAAAATCAAAGAGCAAACTAGGAAACTAGCCGTAGGTTGCTCAAAGCACTGCTTTGAGGTTGTAGATAGAACTGATGAAGTCAGCTCAAAACACTGTTTTGAGGTTGCAGATGGACGCTGACGTGGTTTGAAGAGATTTTCGAAGAGTATAATACAAAAAAAGCCCTGTTCCTCATCATGAGGAGCAAGGCTTTTTGAGTTTCAATTATTCTTCAGTTCCAAGGAAGTTTTTAGCAACAAGGGCTGCAAGAACTCCACCAACGATTGGTGCAAGGATGAAAATCCAAACTTGTTGAAGAGCTGCACCACCTACCAAGACAGCAGGAGCCAAGCTACGAGCTGGGTTTACTGAAAGTCCAGTGATGTTCAAGCCAGCTAGAATCAAAGCTGTCAATGACAAACCGATGACCAAACCAGCGATTGCACCATTACCTTTACTTGCTGATGTTACAGTCATGATGACCAAAACAAACAAGAAGGTTGCGATTGTTTCAAACAAGAAACCACCAAAGACAGTTACTCCATTTGCCAAGGCATTTTCACCAAGACTTGCAGTTGACATACCTGAATTTGCCAAGAGGAAGAATACAGATCCTGACGCAAGGAAAGCACCAACCACTTGACCAAGAATGTAGTTTACAAGCTCTGAAGATGACAAACGTTTGTTTACAAACATAGCGATAGAAACAGCTGGGTTCAAGTGAGCACCTGAAACAGTTCCGATTGAGAAGGCTGCGACTACGATTGCCAAACCAAAAGCAAGAGCAATTCCAAGGTGTCCAAGGCCTTCAACACCATTTCCAAAAACAACAGCTCCTGTTCCGATGAACACAAGCATAAAAGTACCGATTAATTCAGCAACAAATTTTTTCATGATAAGTCTCCTTTTTTCAAACTATGTATTAGTCTATCAGAAGAAGGAAAGGGTTTCAAGAAATGTGCTTAGAACTTTTGTGCAAGTTTTCACATTTGATAATCAAAATCTAATATTGGTAAGATAGAATAGCTTTTTTCAAGTCATCTTGTAAATTATTTCTCTGGTCGAGTTGAACATAAACTTCTAAGAGACAGGATCTGAAATTGGAAAATTTATAAAAATCTTCCCTCTCTTCTATCGGGAAATCAAGTGATTTTATCCAAGAAGCCAGTGTCGCTTGCTCCACCTTTCCTTGCAAAATAGGTTCGTAAAGGACTCTGGCCAAGCGCCAGTCCTCATCATCTATAAATCGAACCGAAATTCTTTTAAATAGTTGGCTAAGTATGTCAAATACTTCATGAACTCTATTTTTAGAAAAGTCTGGATGACAAACAACTTCAGTCAAAAGATCAGCCCCATGAGCAAAAGCATGCACCCAACCATATTGACTTGAAAAACCTGTCGTATCCTCTTCTTTTTCAAGGTAATGCAAGCCTTGATCGAGCAACGTATTTCTGATATCAGTTTTAAGCACTTGATAAAAAAGAGACTGTTGATTGCCATCGGCAGATAAGAGATTGGCATAAATAAGTGCCCTAAAAGAACGTTCAAGCGTTGAAGCTCCTGCCTTATCAATCTCTTTATCTAGGCCACCATCAGAAACAATCATAGCAGCAATCAACTGAAATTGCTCCTTGGTAAATAACTCTTCTTGAATCCCTCTAGCCAGACTGGTAAAAACCAATTCATCGCGAATCTCCGGACTAGTATCCCCTAAGTGCTCAAGCAACCACAGGATTTCTTCTTGATGATAGTTCGGTTTTTCTTCTATTACTTTTCTTTTCAATTCTGGATACATCTGCCTACC
This sequence comes from Streptococcus infantis, assembly GCF_047460825.1. Taxonomy (GTDB): domain Bacteria; phylum Bacillota; class Bacilli; order Lactobacillales; family Streptococcaceae; genus Streptococcus; species Streptococcus infantis_V. The sequence goes on from NZ_JASHFO010000021.1 coordinate 13,818, forward strand.
TCCAATCATACACATTTATTATACAACATTCTTTTCTAGCTATCTTCATTATAAGAGATAAATATGTTAGTCTCAGATATTTTTTCACTCTTAGAGGGTTAATTTTTTCCAAAAACCAAGTATTTATTTGACACAAATTTCACAAAGGTGTATACTAAAACGTGATAGGACTTCTTTTAGAAACCTATCACGACTCACTTATAAACCTTTTGCTGTTCTTTTATGAACGTTTGAATGGTATCACGGATACCGAGGAGGAATCATATGTCTAAAGTAGCTATCGTTACAGGTGCAGGTCAAGGGATCGGTTTTGCAATCGCAAAACGCTTGGTTCAAGATGGTTTTAAGGTTGGAGTTTTAGACTACAACGCTGAAACAGCTGAGAAAGCAGTTGCTGAATTGTCAGCAGATAAAGCTTTTGCTATTGTAGCTGATGTGTCTAAACAAGCAGAAGTTGCTGCAGCTTTCCAAAAAGTTGTCGATCATTTCGGAGACTTGAACGTTGTTGTAAACAATGCTGGTGTCGCTCCTACTACACCTCTGGATACAATTACAGAGGAACAATTCGCTCGCACATTTGCTATTAACGTCGGTGGTGTGATTTGGGGAGCACAAGCTGCTCAAGCTCAGTTCAAATCACTTGGTCACGGTGGTAAAATCATCAATGCTACTTCTCAAGCAGGTGTTGTCGGAAATCCAAACTTGACTGTTTACGGCGGTACAAAATTCGCTGTTCGTGGTATTACTCAAACATTGGCGCGTGATTTAGCAGAGTCAGGTATCACTGTCAACGCCTATGCTCCAGGTATCGTTAAAACACCAATGATGTATGATATCGCTCATGAAGTTGGAAAAAATGCAGGAAAAGACGACGAGTGGGGTATGCAAACATTCGCAAAAGATATTACATTGAAACGCCTATCTGAACCAGAAGATGTAGCTGCAGCAGTTAGCTTCCTTGCTGGACCAGATTCAAACTACATTACAGGTCAAACCATTATCGTTGATGGTGGTATGCAATTCCATTAAGATTAAAAAAGTGAGGTTGGAAAAAATCCAACCTCTTTGATCATCTCTACGACTCCAATTTTCGGAGTCGTTTTTTGCCATTTATAATAATTCTTCAGCACTATTCATTCTTTAAAAATGAAAGGATTTCTTCAAGACTAGCGGAACTTCCATGCTCTAAATAGCGTGATTTACTACCATTTTGATAGACTGAAAGATTCGGAACTGTTTGGATATCCATTTCTTTTGCAAAGGCTGTAATCTCATCCTTTTCATCAGAAGCACTATCCAAATAATAGACAGTCTGGTGACTTTTTTGAATCGCTAGAGCCAAATTGGGCACAAACTTTTGACAGTAGGGACAAGATTCTCTTCCAATATAGACAACAAACTCGTCACCATTTGCAAGTTTGGAACGCATTTCTTTCATATTGATTGCTTTAGTATACTGAACAGCTTCCTGATAAGTTTTTGGAAGAACAGGTTGACTGAATTTCCAAATCATAAACAAAATCGGCATAGCAATTCCAATGATAAGCAAGCTAAATTTTTTATTGACACGCACTAGCATCTCCATCCTTTTCTAAGTATTTTCCCTAGTCTAATCGCCCACGACAAGATATAAAATCCAATCGATAGATCTGTAATGATGCAGAGTCTGAAGACAAAGTCTTCGGCAAACTTTATGAAATAAATGTCATTCTAAAATCTCAACAATATAATTCTATTGTTGCACTTTTTTAATTTTATACTCTTCGAAAATCAAATTCAAACCGCGTCAACGTCGCCTTTCCGTACTCAAGTACAGCCTGCGGCTAGTTTCCTAGTTTGCTCTTTGATTTTCATTGAGTATTACTCTCCCAACTGGGCACTATAGGCAATAATTTGGTCAACCGTATCAGACAAGAATTGAATGGTATCACGGAGTGGTTTATCTGTTGAAATATCGGCTCCGATAATCATAGCTGACTCAAGTGGTGTTTTGCTACCTCCTGACTTGAGGAGATTGAGCCAGTCTTCAGCTCCAGTTTCTGATTGTTTCAGATGGAGATAGCCAGCAGTTGAAATTACAAGACCAGCAGAGTAAGTGTAACTATACAAGCCCATGTAATAGTGAACTTGGCGCATCCAAGTCAAGACCGCATCGTCATCAATTTCAATAGCATCTCCCCAGAAATCTGTCAAAACTTCCTTCATAATGCTGTTGAGCTTGCTTGCTCCAAAGGTTTCTCCTTCTTCAATCAATGTATATACCTTACGCTGAAATGCTGCTTCCAAAAGGTGGGTGATGAAATTATGGAAGTAGGTATCTGTCAAGCGGTGAGCAAGAGCGAAGCGTTTTTGACGCGGATCATCAGACTGATGCTCCAAGTAACCACTTAAAAGCAATTCATTGAAGGTTGACGGTGCTTCAACATAGTAGGTCGACATGTGGGCGTTAAAATAGCTTTGGTGATTGTCTGAAAAGATGAATTGACCAGAATGCCCGATTTCATGAATCAAGGTATAGACATCACTCAAACGACCTGTCCAGCTCATGAGGACATAAGGGTGCACGCGATATGGATCAGCTGCATAGCCACCAGAATCCTTTCCACTATTGGCAGCAAAGTCCACCCAGCGCTCTTCTTGATAGCGAGCAACTTCTTGACAATATTCTTGTCCCAAAGGTTCTACCGACTTCATGACCAAATCATAGGCATCGTCAATGGTCACTTCAGGATTAAGGGCGCTGTCCAAGTCTAGCTTCCAATCAGCAAAGGTCATCTTCTCAAGACCATTCACCTTGGCAACATGCTTGAGATATCTCTGAGCAACTGGCGCAAAGCCCTTCATGATGAGGTCAATCTGACGATCAAACATGGCACGGTCTACTTCTTGTTCAGCCAGAAGATAATCAAAAACTGAGCCGTATCCCTTCATATCTGCCAATAGTTTTTCAGATTTGACTTGGGCTAAATAGGCTGCCGCAGCCGTATTTTGGTGCTTACGAAGTCCTTCTGAGAAGGAACGGAAGGATTTCTCACGAACCTCGGCATCCTCGTGATTTTGATAGAAATTCTCATAAGTAACAAAGCTGTTTTTGTAGGTTTTGCCATGAGCTTCAAAATCAGCCATTTCAAAGTCCCCAGCTCGCATTTTAGTATAGATATCCTGTGGACTGTAGAAAACTTCACCCAGATTGGTCAAGGCCTTCTCCACATCAGCCCCAAGATAGTGGGCTTTTTTGATTTTGGCCTGACGAATGGCTGCAGTCAAATGTGGCAAGTCACCCAAACGGTCCAAGACTTCTTCGTCTGCTGCCACCAAGGCGTCATCAAAGAAGGTCAAAGCTACGCTGGCATCTGTCTCAAAGTCCATCCCAGCCTGGGCGATATTGGCAAAATCTTCATTACCATAGTCTGTCGTCTGAGGCATAAAGCTGTAATTACCAATATGACTCATCTGAATGTAGATTTGTTCCAATTCCGCAAAGGCCTTCTCGAAATCTTCAAAAGTGTGAAGATTGCCCTTGTAGTCACGGCTAAATTGATTGATGTCTTCACGCGCCTTTTCTATCGCACGCAAGAAATCCTCACGGTCTTGATATAGGGCAGTTAAGTCCCAAAGTTCCTTTTCAGGAAATTCTGAACGGTGTTTTTGTTCCATCTTCTTCCTCTTATTTCTCTAATTCTAGTAATACACTGATGGCTGATAAAGCATAAAGCGGCGCTGTCTCTGCTCTTAGAATCCGAGGGCCAAGTCCTGCTAGAACAGCTCCTTTAGTCTCAAAACTTTCAATCTCAGCAGGTGATAGACCTCCTTCTGGACCAAAGACGAAGAGAAGTTTTGCTCCTTTTTCCAGTCCAGCAACAGCTTGGATGAGGACAGCTGCCTCTCCTTCTTTAGCCGACTCTTCATAGGCCACCACGATGCGGTCAAACTGGTTCAGTTGTGCTAGAAAGTCTGATTTTTTCTCAAAAAGGGTGATACTTGGGATCAGATTACGCTTGCTTTGCTCGGCTGCTCCAAGGGCGATTTTTTCTAGTTTTTCAACCTTTTTGCCCAATTTTTTGCCGTCCCACTTGGCAACGGACCAGTCAGCAGGGAAAGCCCATATCTGGCTAGCACCTAGCTCTGTCACTTTTTGAGTGATAAACTCCAGCTTATCTCCCTTGGGAAAGCCTGATGCGATGGTCACTTGGACTGGCAGTTCCACATTGTCAGCTAATTCTTCCACTAATTCAAACTGACGCGCCTCCACATTTATCACGCGCGCCAAACGTTTGATCCCATCATCAAAGACTAGAGTAACTTCGTCATCCTCCTTCAAGCGCATAACCTGAAACATGTGCTTGCTGGTTTCCTTGTCCTCGATGGTGACAGGAGAGATTGCACTGCCTTTAACAAAATACTGTTGCATGCTAGCCTCCAATCACACCGGAGATATCCTTGGTCTTCTTGAAAACACAGGCATTCCACTCCCCTTGGATCATGTGGGTTTCAAGGAAAAATCCAGCTGACTCAGCCGACTCGCGCACCATGTCCCACTTGTCCTTGATAATGCCACTCATGATGAGGTAGCCTTCATCCTTAACTAAACGATAAGCATCATCTGTCAGATGAATGAGGATATCCGCCAAGATATTAGCCACGATAACATCTGCCTCAATCTCCACGCCCTTGAGCAAATCGCCTGGGGCTACATGGATGTTTTCCATACCTGGATTGAGCTCAATATTTTCCTGAGCGACGCGAACCGCCACGTCATCTAGGTCATAGGCAAAGATTTCCTTAGCGCCAAGAAGTGAGCTAGCAATGGAAAGGACCCCTGAACCAGTCCCCACGTCTAGCACCGTTTCCCCACCACGAAGAACCTGCTCCAAAGCAAAAAGGCTCATCTTGGTTGTTGGGTGGGTTCCTGTCCCAAAGGCCATCCCTGGATCTAGCTTGATAATTTTCTCGCCAGCAGTCGCTTCATAATCCGTCCATGACGGTACGATGGTCAGGTCATGGGTGATGCGTGCCGGTTCATAGTATTTCTTCCAGTTGTCGGCCCAGTCTTCCTCAGCCAAGGCAGTCGTGCCAATCTTAACCTCACCCAGATCCATAAAGTCTGTCAATTCTGCCAGACGAGTTTGCAAGTCCGCTTCCACCACTGCCACATCAACCGTATCAGGGTAGTAGGCGGTCACCACGATTTCCTCTTGTTGCTCGACTTCTGGGAAAATCTCACCGAAGCGGTCCACATTCCCCACATAGTCCATGCTATCTTCAATTGCAACCCCTTGGGCGCCTAACTCGATCAAGAGATTGGAAACCAACTCCTCACCCTCACGCTTCACTGTAACTTTTAACTCTTGCCATGTTTCCATTATTAAGATACCAAGCCCTTAAAACACAAAGCCAAAATAGGAAACTCTCTGAAGACGCTTGTGTCTATGAGAAGTTTATCTTTTTAGCACCGTGTTTAGGGCGGGTTCAGTTTAGAAATTTAACCGAACCATCCTTTCTATTTCTCTATCAATTTTTTCATGTAGACCATATCCATACCTTCTTTTTCAGGTTCGATATGGGTTTGTTGGTAGCCATTCTTCTCGTAAAAGGCAACCATCCCCGCATCCTGTAATACCGTACACAAATCCCACTGTTTAATCGTTGGAAATTCCTTTTCCAGCAAGCGCAATCCCTCAGAGCCATACCCTTTTCCCTGATACGGAGGTAAAATCGCTGCCGTTCCCAACCAAGCTTTCGTTAACTCTTCATTAGTCTGAATTCGTAAAAAACCAATCTTCTCTTCGTTTTCTTTCACAAAGTAGTAATAGCTATTGGGACGCTCCACTAATTTCCATTTGATTCGCTCGTGATCTTCTAGATAGGGATCATATTCATCTTGGTATTTCTCATAGACAAACTTAAAACTAGCTCTTTGAATTTCAATAACGGTTTCTAAATCCTCTGCTCCTGCTCGTTCAAGTCTTATCATAAACTTTCCTCCAAATAATCCCTCAATCTCCCTTGGAGCTGAGGTACTGCCTGTTTAGAAGTGAGAAATTCTTCAACGGGCATCAGCTTATAAGCCTGACCCTCATCTCCAAAGGTGATATTGTCAAATTGTTCTTGACTTATCTGACTAACCATAAAGACCGACTGTCTGCCTTCGTAGAGCATGCTGGGATAGACCTTGCTCCAGAGCAGGCAATCCTCATTTAAATGAATTCCCAATTCTTCATAAACTTCACGCGCTACGCACTCAAAAGGACTTTCATCCCCTTCACGACCACCACCTGGCAACTCCCACATATTGGGCCAAGGGATATTTTCCTTGTCATCACGCAAAATCATCAGTAGCTTATCTCCACAAAATAGAGCAATTTTGCAACCTGTGAAATCGAACTTTTTATTCAAGAATTCCATGATGTTTACTCTTTCCTATGATAACAACTAGAGTCTGTAAAAGACCGAACTAGCCTTCTGCTATTTCCTTTTGGCACTCTGCATCCCAGTACGCCTGCCATCTGCCATGTTTTTTAGCAAAATAAACCGTAAACTCATCATTTACATAATCTGCAACATAGCGAAGATTAGGCGGGTTTTCCTCAAAACTTAATATCCAAGGATGGAAGTAAAAGGTTTTCTCCCACCTCTTCTGAGTATAGCCTAGATCCTTAGCATACTGAGGGATGGGTTGTTGCAACTCGCTTTCCAAATGGGACTGAATGGCATTATCAATACTATTTAAACGAGCTAATAGTTGCTGAAACTGCTCTTCCTCTTCCGTCTTAAAACCAACTAGAAATTCAAATTCCGCAAAATCTTCAGGAAATTCAAGTTCTGTGATTTTCCCATCCTCAGCATAGCGTCCTTCCTCATTAACAAGGCGACGAGTTCCTGACTTCAATACTCGCTCGAAATCTAGATCCGCAAAGCGATTTCGGGGAAGAGACGACTCACGTTCTTGAGATTCTTGGGATTTCTTACTAAATAACCGCTTAAATTTCTGAAGCATCGGACAGCTCCCTTTTCTATTTCTCAGCTAACCTGAGTCTCTTCTTCCTGTATGGCTTGTTCCAACTCATCTAACCACTGCTGGTAGTAGGCTTTCTCATCCCGCAGCATTCGGCTGCTATTCATTTTCTGTCTAGTAATCTTCATAGCCTTGTGAGTTTGAATTACATCTTTCTTTACCTTAAATTGATACCAAGCTTGAATGACCTGCATATCTGCTGTTTTTAGAGATAAAAAGGATTTGACTCCTCGAATGCTCGCATATTCTTCCGCTTTCTTATTATCTCCTTCTAGCAAGGTTACTTGAAGAAGGTATAACTGAGAAATTGTTCTAATCATTGAGTTATCTGTATTTTCAAGTAAAGTTTGCAAGTGCTTTTTAGCTGACTCAAGCTTACCCTCCATGATAAAAACTAATCCCTGTAGTGCTGATACACTACCAACAAAGCTCCCTTTTGCATCCTCAGGAACTGGTTGAACAAAATCTTTCAAATCATATTCTTGAGGAGCCAGCAAAGTTTGAGCAGAATGCCTCAACATCACATAAGCATAAGTCACATTCTCAGGATGCCGCATCATTTCTACTATTTTTGCTCCATCGGTGATGCCGACTGACAAAATGTTATTTAGGAAGAAAGACAAATTAAGAAAAATCCAAGTCCCTGCAAAATACCAGCTTCTTGTCAAAAATCCAAACACTATCGCCAATAATATCAAGCTGAGATGAACCATCAAGCCTCCTGAAAGCATCAGGATGATTCTTTGATCGTTTTCATCCTCTTTTAAACCAATGTATTGAGCGCCAACATTTTTGAGAACAGCTGTTCGGCTAAGATAAAACTTGCCTGACTTTTTAACCAAAAGAAAGTTGCCTAATCCAAAAGCTACTAGCCTATAGCCTGTCAAGTAACCACAAAAGGCATGTCCCAGCTCATGAAGAATAAAGATCACATACATGCTTAGAAGAGCGAAGGCATAACCAAAAGTAAAGGCTAAAACTGCGGAATATCCCAACTCTGCAAATGCGATGGTTCCACAAGCAAAAGCTAGCATAATAAAGGCAAAAGCTAGCACATAAACCAAATAAATCCCAATTTTCTTCATAAAATCTCCAACCAACTCCTAGTATCTCGGATAAGGGTAAAATTCTCCCTCTTCCAAGCCTGCTTTTCCTTCTTCAAAGACTTCTTGGTTCCATTCCATGACGAATTCTTCTGCTTCTGGGTCTTCCAAAAAGTCCATGAGAGCATCTAGTCCGACCTCGGCAGTATCCTTAAGAAATAGCGCAAAATAAGCTAAGAATTCACGAGAAAAACCTTTTTTAGGTAGGTAAGGGATAACTGCCAAATAGTCTTCTGCATTGACTGTTGACTTAGCAGGATTGTAAAAGAGCACCGCTTCTTCAAAAAGGATATCGTCTGACGACACCTCTCCGTCCTCATCCAGCATCTCCACTCCTGCGGCATTTTGCGCCTCTAGCAGAAAACTCACTTCTACCGCATGATTGCGCTTGTCCCAGCTAATCTCATAATCAAAAGGAAAGTTCTTGTCCAACTCTTCTTGTAAAACATCTAAAAATCCGTATGTTGCCATTTTGTCCTCTTTCTATACGACTCTTAAATCGCCCCGAATACTCGGAAATATGCTAAAATAGATACTACCATATTACCACATTAGTATCAGAAAATCCATGTTAGAAAGGACTGCTATGCCAGACAATCTCGCGCTTCGTATGCGCCCCAAAACCATCGACCAGGTCATCGGTCAAGAGCATCTGGTGGGCCCAGGAAAAATCATCCGTCGCATGGTGGAAGCTAACCGCCTGTCATCCATGATTCTTTATGGACCTCCAGGCATCGGAAAAACCAGTATCGCTTCGGCCATCGCTGGAACGACCAAGTATGCCTTTCGGACCTTTAATGCGACAGTTGATAGCAAAAAACGTCTCCAAGAAATCGCCGAGGAAGCTAAATTCTCAGGAGGGCTTGTATTGCTATTAGACGAAATCCACCGTCTCGACAAGACTAAGCAAGACTTCCTCCTTCCTCTCTTGGAAAGTGGATTGGTTATCATGATTGGGGCTACTACTGAAAATCCTTTCTTTTCTGTCACTCCAGCCATCCGTAGTCGTGTTCAGATTTTTGAGTTGGAACCTCTATCTAACCAAGATGTCAAAGAGGCCATTCAAATCGCCCTGACTGATCCTGAACGAGGATTTGATTTCCCAGTTGAGCTAGATGCTGATGCCCTTGATTTTATCGCAACATCTACCAATGGAGACCTCCGCTCTGCCTTCAACTCACTGGATTTGGCAATTCTTTCTACTCCGGCAAATGATGAAGGCATCCGCCATATCACGCTGGATATCATGGAAAATAGTCTCCAGAGAAGCTACATTACTATGGACAAGGATGGAGATGGACATTACGACGTTCTCTCTGCTCTGCAGAAATCCATTCGAGGTTCAGATGTCGATGCCAGTCTTCACTATGCTGCTCGCCTGATAGAGGCTGGTGACCTACCTAGCCTGGCACGTCGTTTAACTGTGATTGCTTATGAGGATATTGGCTTGGCCAATCCTGAAGCCCAGATCCATACTGTGACTGCCTTAGATGCTGCACAAAGGATTGGTTTCCCAGAGGCTCGCATTCTCATTGCCAATGTCGTCATTGATTTGGCACTCTCGCCCAAGTCAAACACAGCCTATGTGGCTATGGATAAGGCCCTGGCTGATCTTAAAACATCTGGTCACTTACCAATTCCAAGACACCTGCGAGATGGTCACTATAGCGGTAGCAAGGAACTGGGCAATGCGCAAAACTACCTCTATCCACATAGTTATCCAGGCCACTGGGTCAAACAAGATTATTTACCAGAAAAAATTCGCGACCATAGCTACTTCTCACCAGAAGATACTGGGAAATACGAACGTGCCCTAGCTCAACGCAAGGAAACCATAGATAAATTACGAAATTTGTGAAATCCTATCCAAATAATTACATTTACCCCTTGATTTTTTTTGAAAAAGTGGTATTATATAAACATAGAAACGCTGTGGTGTACGACCTCACACTTAAGTGTTGACCGACTATTTTTTGTATTATTAGGGAAACAAAAGTCTTCTAACAGCATGTAGGCCGTCTCACACGGAAACAGCTTCAGTTAGAGCGAGTTGCCCACCTGCTTAATTGCGCGGGTTCAATACAAACCGTGAAGTTTCGGCACCAATACAGCTTTTTATTTGCCTCCTTAGCTCAGTTGGTAGAGCAGTAGACTCTTAATCTATGGGTCACAGGTTCGAGCCCTGTAGGGGGCATAATTTAGTGTCTAAAAGCCTTATTCTAAAGGCTTTTTTTCGTATCTGTTCTACTTTTGTTCTACCAACGAATACTCACTTAAAAGGTTTCGAATAATCTGATGTTCTTTTTCTTTCTTCTCTTTTAAAAGATGACCATATGTTTCTGTTACCTGTTTTATATTTTTATGTCCCATTACATGAGCAACCACCCAGATATCAATTCCCTTTGCAAGCAACATGCTCGCATAAGTATGCCTTATACCCGTAGCAGTTAAATTATATGGAAAAATTTCTAGTTTTTTTAGTATCGATTGTAAGCTTTGATTTACAGCATTGTTACTAGGAACTCCATACACAGTATCATAGAAGAGGAAATTTTCTTTTTCCTTAATACCTTGATTTCTATAGACAATCTTTTGTTCTTTCTTTAATAATTTCAAAACATCAGATGTTTCTTCATCTACGGGTACATCTCTAACAGATGTGCCCGTTTTGGGTGGTCTCCATTTATAATTATAGTACCGCCTATAAGTGTGAATGACTTGATTTTCAAAATCAATGCAATCCCAAGTTAAACCTAAAATCTCTCCGAAACGCATCCCTGTTTTAAAGGAAACAAACAAAAGATAAGGAATCACAGATTTACTGTAATTAAGATGACTTTTTAAATGAACTAAAATCTTATAATAGTCTTCAATATTGTCAATATATTTTTCGTCTGTTGTCTTGCTTTTCTTCATCCCTGAAATAATCGCACCATCAGTAAAATCAACTATATCTAATTGGTCACGTTGAGCAAACTGAATGACTTTTCGGATTTCTGAGTTTAGTCGTGCTACAGTATCTTTTGTAACCCTCTCAGCATACGAATTTAAAGCTCGTTGATATTGGCTAAAACGAATAGAAGTTGCCGGTCTATCTTGAAAAAGCTCCTTTATCAAGTCTCCTCGCTTCTTATGCTTAAAAAGCGTTGATTCACTTTTTCCAAGTGGTCTTACAACAACATCAAACCACTCTTCCCATAACTCATATAAACTAGCTTGCGAATTAATTTTTGCTCCTGACATTAATTTTAATTCGATGGCTAAAGCTTCTTTTTCAGCTTCCTTCTTCGTTCTAAATCCACCTCTAGATGCAAGCAGTTTTTTGTTATTATCTACAATTCTATAATCCCATGTACCACCTTTTGTACGTTGTCTAAAAGTTGCCACTAGTTACCTCTTTCATTAGATAACCAAGGTTTTGCCAAGGCTATTATACCATAATTTCTCTGAAGTTATCTTCAAACCATTGTTTGGTTTTACTCGCCAAAAAGAAATAGCGTCCACCTTGATTCTCAGGATATTTAACAAACCCATTTGGATTTAATTCAACATCAATTTCTCTACGGATTTTTGGGTTATACAATACATTATCAAGTAACCACGGTCTTGAAACTGATAGAAGTTGTAGAACATCAGATAAGGTCATATATCTACCTTGAGAAGAATTATGTTGTAAATTATCATATTCTTTTCTATCGACAATAATTTTATCTTCTGGCAATTGTATCTCTACATTGATTAAATCAACAGTAATTTTATTTATCTCAGTCATAGAAAATTCTCCTTTTTTATGAGATAATAGCTAGAGATGGTGAAAATCATCCCTATACTATTTTTCAAGCAATATTACTCTTTGTTTTTAGGTCGTTTCGGAGTGATATTGTTTTTTTGATAGAATAGCTTAAAACTATCTTCAAAATACTCTTTATAATTTAATTGAGAGAGTTCTGAACCAAATTTGTTAAGCCATAGCTCAACATCTTGGTTTGGTATGTAGTTCCACTCATACTCTTGAATTAAACGAATAATAAAATAATTACGAGCCTCTACTCCCCAAATTTCCTCAATCTTTTTTAACAATGGAAAGAGACCACTACCTTTCATAATATAAGAAATAGTAGCTAATAAATAATTATTTCTTGAAGAAAGAGATTCTAATTCAGGGAAATGACCTGAACCTACAAACAAATCTTTTGTAAAAGGAATAGGTAAACCATCTTCTGAATTGTAAAAACCATATTTATCAATCATCTTATTTACTATCAATTGACTAAGTTCATTTGCGTTACTAATAGTTAATAACAATGCCAAAATTTGATTACTATATGTTCCTTTATAGGAAGCTTCCATACGTATCCAAGAATCACACAGGTTCACAACGTGAACATAGCGTCCACGATTGTCAAGTTGTTCCTGGTATTTATTGTAAATGCGCAATAGAGTTTGTATATTTTTTTTCTTACTTCCTATATAGATAGTCTGAGCTACACCATTAACTTCTTGTGCAGAAATATTAGAGATGTTTTTTCTACCATTATGATTTAAAATTAGAATTTGTTTATTTTTTATTCCTTGATAAAGCTCATTTACTGTCATATCGTAATTGAAATAATCTATTGCTAAGTCTATACGACTTAATCTAAGTTCCCAATACTCTTCATTTAGTAATTTAGCCATAATATTGACATCAATAGCCTCATTATAATATTCCTTATACACTTGCTTGTAGTGAGATAAGGCAGACGCAGAAAATTTTACTATAATACCCATTGTATAATTTCTATAATGCCAAGCTATAGAAAAGTAATACGGCATATTTTTAAAAGCAAAACCATCTGTATAACCTGCAGGTAGTCTTTGTTCTGGAAGTGAATAATCTCCTAGAAGTAATGGCAATTTCAGCTTTTCAGCGATTATCTCAGCAATCTGTGGAGCTGTTTGATTCCATCTTTCTGGATATTCACCTATTGTATCCTCTGTTGGTTTGATTACAAAGGTAACTTCATCAATACTGGTCATAATGACATTTCGTTTTGCATTGTCGGATAAAATTTTTTTAATTTCATAACTTGTGTACATAGTTATTCTACTTTCTATTTTTATACGGAACGTGGGTGATTACACTACCCACATTAAAGATATTTATCCAGTTGTCCCCACCTTCGCCTCACGGCTACAGTGAGACAACTGGAATTTTTTATTCAAAGTAACAATTGGAACGTTCAACTGCCTTTTTTATTAATCTCTCTATAGGTATTATCTTATAACTAGGCACTACTATAAGACGACTACTTTTCCCACCTATTTTCATATATCCTACTCCTCTAGGATTATTAGAGATTATGCTCTCTTTCTCATCTGAAAAAAGCATGGATATAGTTTCTTTAGATAGTTTCCCTAAAGCTATAACTGTACCTATAGAATCTCTGGACAAGCTCAGAGAGTTTTTATGTGCATCTTGTTGGGCAACGACTACATAAATTTTAAACGAGCGACCTAACTGTATCAGACGAGTATAATCTTTAATTGCTTGTTCACGAGCTTTTCTGTCCAGACTATTCTGCCAAGCATTAAATTCATCAAAACAAATCAAAATAAAATTACGAGAAATGTCTTGACCTCTTTGTCGTTTCTCAAGAATCTCTAAACCCTTAAATAGGATTTCTGAAACAGTCTCAAACTTCTTAAAAGCTAGAGAATTTTCTAAGAACGCAAAATCTGAATCTGCCTTGTAATCAGCTATTAAAAATTGACTATCTGGGTAGGAATAAGCAAAGCTGGCGAGAAAAAGCTTTGTAGCAAATGTCTTGCCAGCTCCACTCGCACCAACTATCAATGCATGAGGGGCTCTCTCTACAGGAATATCCCAATCAAATGAATATCCCTCGTCAAATAGTCTCTTGTCTTTAAAACACTTCACTTTTATACCACCTTTTAATTGTATAAGAACTCTAGTTGCAGATTGATATGATACTGATTGTTATATCGTAAAATATCTCCAAAAGTTGGATTGACTATCAGGCGGTGGTTCTTGTCTGACCATTGAGCCATGCAGTTTGTTCCCCTTATATACTTGTCAAGTTGAACTAAAAACACCTGCTGAATGTAGCCTTCTTCTTCGTTATCAGGCTTACTAGCTAGCATAATGGGAAAGCTCCAAACATGAGAATCTTGTGTTGCAGAACTTCCAATATTCCGAATATAGCGATTATTAAGCAGTAACTTCTGCCCTGATAAAGAAGCTGTCTTTTCTATAACCTGCTCTATGTCAGTTTCGATGTTACCTATATACAGATTGAGAATCTTTTCTTGTATATTCCTTTGCTGTACTTCAGCGTATTTATAAAAAAGCCATAACAGACTGAGAATGATGGTGAATAAAATTGTATACATGGTTTACCTTCTTTCTGACAGAGGAAGTGAAAACTTCCTCTGTTATACTATAAATCAATGACCCCTTGCACTTCTGCATCCTTTGCTCTAATAGACAATACAGAGCGTGAACCCTGACTGTAAGCTGATACTGTGCAATCTGTCAGATCTAGTTCAATAATAGAATCAACATAAGATTCGAAATCTCGTGAATCAATGTTCTGAACCTTAATAGATTGCATTGCAAATCTACCGTTTGCAGTTCGAAAACCTAGGTCGAGAGTAGAACCAAATATCTCTTGTGTAGTATAGTCTTTCCATTCTCCGACACCTAGACATTGACCTTTAATTACCATTTTCGAAATTTCCATTTTTAAAAATCCTCAAAATTTCTATAGTTAGATGACAAAGCGAAATAATTTTTGTCAATATCTTTGCTACCTATTTCTTAGTACATGATAATCACCTACTTTCTTACTTGTTAAGAATTGAGCAAGATTTTTTGTAAGAACTAGCTTACAGTATTATAGTAAATCATATAACCCGTATCGTCACCCCTAACAAAAAAGCTTGATTTAATAGGCTTTTCAAAGCTTCCCTAATCGCTATTGACATTTCCTTTCAAAAATGCTACTGTGTGACAAATTTAATTTATTACAAGATTTTTTGTAAGAACTAGCTTACAGTATCATAGTAAATCATATAACCCGTATCGTCACCCCTAACAAAAAAACTTGATTTAATAGGCTTTTCAAGGCTTACCCTAACTGCTATTGAAGTTGTCTCTCAAAAATGTTATCATGTGTACAATCTTAATTATTAAGGAGTTCAATATGAAGAATAAAGAAGAATTATTAATCGCATGTGTTGTCTTGAATCTTGTAGAAGAACTAGATAGCTTTAAAGAATATCAAGAGTTAGAGGGAGAAACAGATACTTACCAAGCTGTCTTAAGATATGTAGAAGATGAATTGTATGGTGAAGTAGGTTTCAAAACTCTTGAAAAAATTTACTTTGGTATGCCAACATCTACTACAGCATATATCAGTCAAAAATCTTATAATGCTATCATGAAAAATGAAGAATTTTATGAATTAGCTGAAAATACCTGTCAAGCTATTCAAGAAAATGATTCTAAAACAATGGATAAAGTTACAAACATCATTGAAAAGCGTATTGAAAATAAAGAATTTCCTAAACTGCTAGAAAGCATGAAAAAAGATAGCAGTCGTCATTTTGCTTTACCTACGCTATTAAAAAATAAGAGCTTATTAACGAAAGTTCTCGAATATCTACCTTTAGTTGAAAAAATCTTTGAATCCGAAGAAAACATTGAAATATTTTCTCAAGTAGCTAATCGTCTTGACACATTTAGGATTGCTGATGAGTACGAGGATTGGGATAATATAGAGAGCTTTATCAAGGACGTACGAGAGCAAAATGGATTTGATAACTACTTGAAATAGAATATAAAAAAGCCAAGTCATGCTATATGTGACTTGGTTTATTTTTCTATCTCATCTAGAAAATCAATTAGAAGTTTTGTGACCCTCTCTTGCTTACTAGGTGCTAATTTTTCCAGCTTAAACAATAATTGATTTATCAGTGGATTACTTTCGGTCAGAGAAATATCAAAGAAACTTTCTATATCTGTGTCCAGAGCATCCATGATTTTTTCAAGGGTCTTGATTTTGATATTTGGTTCAAGGTTTTCTAATTTATAAGTATATTTTAATGGTAAGTCCGCCAGCTCCTCTAGTTGCTGTTGGGTGATATTTTTTTGCAATCTCAGTAGGCGGATTCGCTTGCTGATATAGGATTGTAGGTTCGTTTTTGTCATCTCAGTACCTCTTTAAATCCTATCATACTGAAATTTATGTCCTTTAAAAACTACTTAAAAAGAGAAAAAAACAGTTATATAGTTTTAAAAAGCGAAACAATGTGATAAAATAGCATTATAAAACTATCAAAAGGAGTTTATATGATGGAATCAAACACTCAAGGTCACGGAACCATCAAGAAATTGCGCACAGGCGCTGTCGTTTCTACTTTAGCACTTACAGCCTTCGGGGTATCTACTGGGGTATCGGCTAGCGAGACTGAGGTAGCGGTTAATGAGCCTGCAACTAGGGTAGTTGCTAAGGATGAGGTTGTCCCTAAAGTTCCTAGTCAAGCTGATGTTGACAAGGCTAAGGCTGAATCGGACAAGGCTAATCAGGATGTAGCTAAGCAAAAAGAAGTTGTTTCAACTACTGAATCAAACATTGCAACTGCTGAAAAGACCATCGCTGATACTACTAAGAAGAAAGAAGAAGCTAGTTCTGTTACCCCAGAACGTGTGGCGAAGGCTAAGGCTGACGCTGACAAGAAAGCCAGTGAGCTTGCTACGGCTGAAAAGACTGTAGCTGATGCGGATAAGTCTGTTTCTGCGACTGCTGAAAAGGTTGCTGACCAAACTAAGGTAGTATCTAATGCTGAGAAAACTGCCACTGATACTGCTAATAAGGTTGCTGACGCTCAGAAGAAAGTAGATTCTCTTTCATCTACTACTGATGTTGCTCCACTTGAAAAAGAGGTAGCTACGCTTACTAACCAAGTTAGTTCTGACACTCAGGAAGTAGAAACTGCTCAGACTAACCTTGATAACGCTAAAAAAGCTCAATCCGACAAAGACCAAGCTATTGAAGATGCTCAAAGTGGGGTATCTAGTGCTGAAGCTAATCTTACTCAAGCCACTACAGCCCTTGCTAATGCTAAGGCTGACCAATCTAACAAAGATAAGGCAGTTACTTCTGCTAAATCAGCTCTTGATGTAGCTAAACAGGGTGTTACTGAAACAACTGTAACTTCTGAAACAATGTACGATGTTCCTAAAGCAACTTACTCTCCAGCCTTGTCTGATGAGTATATTAAGGCAATTAAAGCCCTAGCTAATGGTACAGGCAATGTTCTTGATGTTATGAAGGCAATCAATAAGCCTTATACTGACGAGAAGACAGGTGTAAGTGCCAATACTCTAGGTGGGTATAACTTTACAGGTAAGTATTTCTATAAAGGTAAAGATATTGCTTATGGTAGTGAAGACACAGATAAAACAGAGATTGTTGATTTCCAACACCTAACAAAAGAGCAAGCAACTAAATTGAGTTTGTATGCAGCATCTATCATTAACGATTTGCGTGCTAAGGTTGGCACTGCACCTCTTAAGGTTAGTGAAAGTTCTGTTGAATTGGCAACTCAGTTTAACCATTATGCAAATCCTTTTGAAAAGGTGACAGACGGTAAGACAAGTCCAAACTATACAAAAACTCTAGCTGAGAAGTTAGCTATGGGTAAAGAATCAGCTAACTTTGACTTGGATGCACTAGGTATTCGAGCAGAGAATATCCCAGATTACGCAGGCAAAGGTACTCTTTCAACTATGGCTCAAATCAAGCAAGTTGTTTATGAGGGTATTGTTCAGACAGTTATGTCTGCAACAAGTACAAGTTCTAGCGAAGATCTATATAGTGGTGCTTTGTCACTTCTAGGTTTCCGTGATACCGATAAAACCAATCTTGGTGTAGGTCTAGGTTTTGGTTATAGTCAGCTTGGGGTAAAATATGAGACTAGTTTCACTCTCTCTCCTACTAAAGAGGTAACTACAACTACCCAGAAGGTAGACACTAAGGCAGTAGAAACTGCTCAAACTGCCTACAACGATGCACTCAAAGCATCTGAAGAAGCTAAATCAACTGTAGCAACTGCACAAACTGACTACACTGACGCTGAGACAGCTCTTGCTAATGCTCGTAAACAGCTCTCTGATTTGGTAGGTAACAAGATTGATGTTCCGTCACTTGAAAAGGCTCTTGCTGATGCTAAAGATAAACTAGCGCAGGACACTCAAGCTTTGCAAACTGCTAAGGAATCGCTTGCTCTAGCTAAATCAAACGCTACTGACAAAGCTAAGGCTCTTACTGATGCTAAGTCAGCTCTTGAGACTGCTAAGGAAGAACAATCAGATGCAGATAAGGCTCTTGCTACTGCTAAGGGTGAGTTGGAAGTACTTACTAAAGCTCATGATGTAGCAGTATTGGCTCGTAAGTCAGCTGGTCAAGACCTTGCTCGTAAACGTGAAGCGTCTAAAGAGGCTACTGACACTCATACAGTTCTTGAACTTGCTCTTACTAATCGTGATGAAGTCCTTAAGTCTTTGGACAAAGAGCTTACTGATGCTAAATCTAAGCTTGGTGTACTCCGTGCTGAGTTGGAGACTGCTAAGGACGAGTTGGCTCGTCTAGAGGGTATCGCTGAAGCTAAGGCTCGTGGGTATGAGAACTTTAAGCAACTTAAAGCCGACCATGACGCATACCTTGCTGAACAACAACGCTTGCAGGCTTTGAAAGACAGAGCAGAAGAAATCCGTAATGCAGGTGGACAGCCTAAGGAAGTTACTGACGCAACTGGTAAAGTGGTTGATGTTGTGGATGGGAAGGCACAAAATAGGGCTGTAGTTGCGACAGTAGGAACTAAAGACGATAAAACATATCAAGCTCCTGCACAAGCTACAAATGTAAAAGCAGAACCTAAGAAACAACTTCCAAATACAGGAGAAAAGCGTACTAATACTGCTACTCTTGCGATTATCACAGCTTTATCTTCTATCGGTCTTGTATACCGTAAACGCAAAAAATCACAATAAAAAATAAATCTCCTTACTACCGTAGGGAGATTTTGTGATAAAGAAGAAAAATAATAATCTGTTCTACTTTTGTTCTACCTTTTATTTTTACATACGATTTAGAGAGTGGCAAAGCCTTGATTTATCAATATTTTTGTTACTCATTTTTACTTATTTTAACTCCAAATCGACTGTAGGGGGCATCTAAATCAACAGGAAAAAGCCTTTATTTATAAGGCTTTTTTGCTTGTCTATAACTGATTTGCCCCATCATTTGCCCCACATTTTTTTTATGAGCAATCTTTCCAGACATCTCTGATTATGAAAAACAAAAAAGCTATCCTACCTTTGCAAATTTGGATAAGATAGCGGAATATTTTAATGCAACTCCAACCCAACTCTTTGGAACGAGTAAAGAGATTGAGTTAGAAAAGAGTGTTCTTGAATCTAATGAATACTCTGATAAAGTAAGTGAAATCTTAAAAGCTGTCAAATACATCGAGCATTTCCTACATACTGATGGACAGTACTTAGAGGATTTACTTTACCTAACAAGAGGCAACCAACTATACACAGAAGATGGAAAAGAGTTGTATATTGATCCAACTTCTCAGAAAAGAACACTTCATACCCAATATGAACCTGGTTTTATTGAAGCAAGAGATAAATCTCCACTAGAGCTCTTAATTGAAAATAAGGAATTGTTTGATAAATAGAAAAAGCGAGGATAACCTCGCTTCAGATTGAAGTTAAAATCTTTAGAAGACACTTTTATAAGGACTTTGTCTTCAATCTGTGAAAAGGAGTGAAAACTCCTTTTCTTTTTGTAAGTCAGACTGAAACTTCCAAATTGTTTATTTATTTTATTGACATTTTCTATAAAAATAAGTACAATAGTTTTATTAGAAAACTATACTATATAGGGGGTATTGAAATGAAATTTTCTAATCGTTTACTGCTATTCCTTGCAGGAGTTGTTTTTGTCCTTTTAGGACTTTTCCTATTTACAAACCCAGTAGCTAATCTTGTTGCTTACAGCTGGTGGATTGCATTTGATTTACTGGTTTCTTCTATAGCAGCTATTTTAGGCTATTTCTCTGCACCAAAAGAGCTTCGCTCACCTGTTTATCTTTTCCAAGGATTTGTTAGTCTTCTCTTAGCTCTTTACCTCGTTGCTTATGGCTTTTTGACCCTGCCGGTCGTCATTCCGACCATTGTAGGAATTTGGTTAATTGTAGAAGCCATTATTGCTTTCTTTAAAGGCAATCGTCTAGGATTGATTTTCCCTATTATTGGTAGCAATATCACGTGGGTAGCCTTGCTTGAATTTTTACTAGGTCTAGTGATTCTGTTCAATCCAGTGGCTACAGGTGTCTTTGTCGTTTATGTCATTGCCTTTGCATTTTTAGTTACTGGCTTCACCTACATTATTGAGGTCTTTCGTAAATAGTCTAGTTGCTATTTCTATCGCATTCAAAAAAGCTGGGAAATCATATTCTCAGCTTTTTTGTCTCTTTAATTATCACTTTTTCGCATTCCATTCTGCGTAGAAATTTGTTTTTCCATTTTATTCTCCAATTTGATCTCGCACTGACATTTATTTATAACAAAACTATATATCTAGAATAGCATAATCATTAGGTATTATAGGTTTTCAAACAAAATACGAGTCATTCGTTTTTGCCCCACTTTTGCCCCATTTTTAAATCCTGACATTGAAAATACCTAAAAGTATTTCCCTAAAATCAGCTATATTTCAACATTTTTGTTTATTTTCAATATGAAAAGTTCTTACAAATCCATGTAGGGGGCATCTAAACAACAGGAAAAAGCCTTGATTAAAGGCTTTTTTGCTTGTCATTTTGTTTTTTGTACCAAAAAGTTTATATTCACAAAATAAGCGACTCTCATCAAAGACTCGCTATTTATCTAACACCTCGATTTAATAGAAAAAAACACCTCACGGTGATTACTTATTATCAATCGTCCATTACTCCGCCTGTAAGTTGGTACATGAGATAAATGTGCTCCAAGGTTTTTAGCTTATCCATATGTTCCACATCTTTAAAGGCACCTAATGCTAGTAAAGGAACAAAACCGAAACATTGGTTATAAGACAAGGGACCATCTTTTAACACAGCCTGTCTATATAAATCCAATTCAAAGTTATCAGTCACATATGAGTTATCTAAATACTGAAGAAAATATTTCAGGCTCTTGATAATAATGTCGCAGTCTTGAAGATTTTATTTTACAATACCAACAAATTCATTCTCTTCCCAAGTAATAATATCTCCAAAGGCTGTTACGAACATCGGAAAAAGAAGTAAGGAACTATTCATAATAATAGCCGTAGCAAATCTTTGCATTTTTGTCTTATCTTTTTTAAGATAGTACTATTAAAAAAAGAAAAGGTGAAAATCATGGAAACATATACGCTTGCAAATGGGGTTGCTATTCCTAAAATTGGTTTTGGAACTTGGCAAATTGCTGAAGGCGAAGAAGCCTATAACAGCGTTAGCTTCGCACTTAAGGCTGGTTACACACATATTGATACCGCACAAATTTACGGTAACGAGGTTTCTGTAGGTAAGGCGATTGCTGATAGTAATTTGGCACGTGAGGATATTTTCCTAACTACCAAACTTTGGAATGATAAGCACGATTACGAGTTGGCTAAGACTTCTATCGATGAGTCTCTCGAAAGACTCGGTGTGGATTATTTGGATCTTTTGCTTATCCATTGGCCAAATCCAAAGGCACTTCGTGAGAATGATGCTTGGAAGTCTGGTAATGCAGGCGCTTGGAAGGCAATGGAAGAAGCCTACAAAGAAGGTAAGGTGCGTGCTATCGGTGTGTCTAACTTTATGCAACATCACCTAGAAGCTCTTCTTGAAACGGCTGAAATTGTGCCACATGTCAATCAAATCCTCTTGGCTCCAGGTTGTGACCAAAAAGACTTAGTTGCCTATTGCCAAGAGCGCGATATCCTTCTTGAAGCCTATAGTCCACTAGGTACAGGTAGCATTTTTGGAAATGAAGATGTTGAAGCAGTGGCTGAACGTAACGGTAAATCTGTAGCACAAGTTGCTCTGCGTTGGAGCCTTCAAAAAGGTTTCTTGCCACTACCTAAGTCTGTGACACCTAAAAATATTGAAGCCAACTTGGATATCTTCGACTTCGACTTATCAGAGGAAGATATGGCAGTCTTGGATAAGATTCAAGGCATCAAAACTCAGAATGATCCTGACACAGTTAATTTTTAATAGGATTTTAAGCAACTCGTCAGGGTTGCTTTTTCAAGTAAATGACAAAAGAAGTCAAGGTTTTGACAATTCGCGCCACATGAAATTATTTAAGCATATCCTTTTCTTTCATTACCATTTTCTGTTATAATGTATTGTATTTCTAAAGTAGAAAGGTATTAATATGACAACTCTTATTAAGCATAAACGTGTAGAATTTTCAGAACTATTTTATGACCTAGTGTTTGTTTTTGCAATTTCAAAAGCAACTGCTTTAATTCACCCTCTTCATAGCGGTGTTGTGGCTTGGGATTCTTTACTTGATTTCTTCATCTCTGTCATGGTTATCATCAATTCCTGGATGATTCAAACCATTTATACCAATCGCTATGGAACAAACTCGTTATTTAACATGGTAATCATGTTTATCAACATGGGACTTATGCTCTTTATGTCCAATATGATTGGATACAATTGGCAACAATGGTTCTATTATACCTGTTGGGCTGTTGGTACATTGACCCTTACCTTATTTTTTCAATATTTGGTTGAATTTTTTAGAAAATCAACCGATAATACTGATCGGGAAAGTATCAAAGGTTTTCTATGGTTAACAGGTCTAGGAAGTTTAGGAGTCTATCTGGCAGCTCTTTTTCCTATTTACGTTGGAGTCTATATCTTTATTGCTAGTATTCTGCTAACATTTATTGTGCCAATTTTCTTGATTACTAAAGATGAGCATTTCCAGGTAAATCTTCCCCATTTAATCGAGCGCGTCTCCCTTCTTGTCATTATTACGTTTGGAGAGATGGTTGTTGGGCTAGCTAGCTTCTTTACAGTCGAGAATTTCTCGATTTATTCGGTTCTCAATTTCGTTATCATGCTTTCCCTGTTCTTGTTTTATTTTGGCGAATTTGACCATGCTATTGATGAAGGATCTAGTCAAAAGGGATTATTTGTAATTTATAGTCACTATCCTATTTTCATCGGGCTTATGTTGATGACAGTTTCGATGGGTTATCTCCTGAATCCCGAGGCTAATCTTCTCGTTGCAATCAGCTTCTTTTATATCGGAATTGGCCTCTTCCAAGCTGCTGTCCTAGCAAATGGGCCCTATAACAAAAACTATCTTCGCTATCCGAGAAGTTACTACTGTGCTCAAGCGACACTCTATCTGGCTGCCTTGATTCTCTCTTTGCTTTTCGCTTCTAATCCTATAACAGTGTTGAGTATTGCAACCATTTTTACTCTAGCTATAGCCATTCATTTTATTTATTTTTATGTGACACAGAATAAAAAATATTCCAAATCTAACTGGGGGTTCTTTTAATGAGTTTATAGCATTAAAAAAGCCTTGGTTTTCCACAATGTCATTAAGTTAGTAATCTAACTATTTGAATAGGAGATAGGATTGAGATCATCAAAGTGATTCTCTATCCTATCTTCTATTTTTTTGCATGACAAATAAAGGTTTTTTCACCCTATTTTTTGA
>NZ_JASHFO010000022.1:0-34962 GCF_047460825.1 Streptococcus infantis
TTGGAAATAGATTTTTAGACATGAATGTCCTCACGCTAAAGTCTAGTAATTAGATATACTGTTAACACAGTAGAAGAAAGGAAGAAACAATGTTTTATTTTCTAAGTTTATTCACATTTTGGAAATAGATTTTTAGACATGAATGTCCTCACGCTAAAGTCTAGTAATTAGATATACTGTTAACACAGTAGAAGAAAGGAAGAAACAATGTTTTATTTTCTAAGTTTATTCACATTTTGGAAATAATAATTTGGACATGAGTCCTTAAATTAATGTATAGAAACTACATAAACTAATAGTACAAAGAAAGGAAGAAGCAATGTTAAAAACAAGTTTTTTAGGTGGTGGATAAGGTGATTGAAAGTAGTATTGAAAAAAAATCAGAGCGAGTCTCTTATCTCACTTTAAAAAATCCAACCGAGCAGGATCGATTGGTATCTGTATGGGTGGATGGGGGATTAATAACATTAACAATGATTAGTAGTAAAAGTGAAAAGCAGATTTTATTGGGAACGATTCATGAAAATGCACAAATAGTGATAAAAGAACAACAATAAAATGTTGAGGCATGTATATGGTACAATCAAATATTTTATGCAAAAACGAGAAGCTTTCTGATGAACAGTATGGTTTGTACGATACACGAATTAAAAATCGAAATTTATTGTCAACATATTTAGTTGGAAGAATAGAGTATTCCGATGAACTTGTTGAAGGAGGAATCTACCATAAAGGTGATATCTTGTTGAAGATTTTATTTTTAGGGATCTCGTATGAATATAGTTGCTTTGGAGATGTGAGAGTTGTAAAAACCTATTGCAAAAATGGAAGCATTGTCGATTACAATAAACCGATATTATTGATGGAAAGGATGGAGATATGACTTCAGTAGTTATATATGGTGGGCAAGGAAATGTCCAGTTGAAGCATCTATATCAGATGATAAAAACAGAAAAAGGTCAAAAAATCTTATTGAGCTTGAAAAAAAATGATGAAGAATCCTATATGTTGATGCAGGGAATTTTAAGTAAAACAGTAGAACTAAATGATGTTCATGCATCGATGCTTGCGAACTTTCTTTATAATGAATGGTCAACAAATCATGAAGAATTAGTACCAGGTACTGTATTTTCTGCTCATAGTGCAGGTATTTTTAATGTATTATTAGCTAGTAGAAGTGCAAGCTTCCCAGATATTGTGTATTTTATCAAGAAACGGGCTCAACTGATTAAAGATTTACAATATAAAGAAGAACTTTGGTTATTAATGACAGAAAATTTAGATTATTTTTACCAAAAAGTACTAGATCAGTGTTATAAAAAAGTAAAATTGGCTATTATAACTGATGAGAACTCAGGTGTGATTGCAATGAATGAGGAAGATAGTGATCTTTTGGAGAGTATTGCTACTTCGGAAAAACAATTATATAAACTGAGAAAATTAGGTGTAAAAGCACCATATCATACGGAATTTTTAAATCCATTTACTGATCAATATGCAAAGTTAGTAGAGGAATTAAATATCGTACAAAATGATTCTTATGAATATATTTTTCATTGTGAAAATCTGAATGAAGAACTTTTGTATCAATGGAATAATACTTTTAATTGGAAAAAAATTATGGAGAAAATTTTAGGGGAAAGCAAGGAAGTTAAAGACGTTTCACCAAATAAATTTATTACGAAACAGATGCAAAAATTGAGAAAAAGAGAGAAGGGATTTGGATGAAAGTTGCAATTGTCACTGGAGGGACTCGTGGTATTGGAAAGTCAATAACTGAGGAACTATATAATGAGGGATATCAAGTAATAGCTGTATATAATAGCAATGATGCGAAAGCGCTTGAATTAACTCAACAGTTACCCGGTTTAGATGTCTGTAAGTGTGATATTTCAGATTCTAAAGCTGTTCAACGAATGGTGAGCAAAATATACCGTACCTATGGTCGTATTGATTGTTTAGTAAATAACGCCGGTATTATTAGGGATGGGTATTTCTTAATGATGTCAGAAGAAAAATGGATGGATGTCGTCAATATTAATCTAATGGGATTAGTTAATATGAGTAAAGCTGTTCTTAAAATTATGAAGGCTAAGCGGATACAAGGTAAGGTTATTAATATATCTTCAACTAGCGGTGTAGCTGGCCAGGTGGGACAGGCTAATTATTCAGCGACAAAAGGAGCAATTGTTTCTGTTACGAAAACTCTGGCAAAAGAGTTTGCTCAAGATAGAATAAATATTAATTGCGTGAGCCCAGGATTTATTGAAACAGATATGACAAGTGAACTACAAAATAAAGAGGAAATTAAAGAACATATTATCCCATTGAAAAGATTTGGTCGACCAGAAGAGGTTGCATGGGTAGTGGCATTTTTAGCCAGCGAAAAAGCAGATTATATCACAGGAAAAAATTTTGTAATTGATGGAGGAATGATTAATGATTAATTGGAATGAAGAACGCAAAGTAATTAAAACACGCCAGGAAGTTGTAGATGAGATTAAAGAAATCTTAATAGATTCTTTGATGTTGGATATTGATAAAGAACTTATTATGAACGATCAGCCTTTGTTTGGTAGAGGATTAGAACTAGATTCTATTGATGCTTTGGAACTATCTATTGGTATTTCAACAACTTTTGGGGTGGAATTGAATGATGATGATATGGCTGTTTTATCATCTATTAACAAACTTGCAGATTTTGTGATCGAAAATAGTGAGGATATTATTTGTGAAAATTAATAGCGAAGAAATTATTCGAATGTTGCCTCATCGCTATCCGTTTTTATTAGTGGACAGAGTTCAAAAGTATAAAAAGGGTATTATTGAGTGCCGTAAAAATATTACTATCAATGAACCATATTTTCAAGGTCACTTCCCTGGTCGTCCAATTGTTCCAGGAGTATTAATGATTGAAATGGCGGCGCAGTCATCTGCTTTGCTATATATTTTAGACTCACTTGGAAATGATGGAGTTGTTATGAAAGATTTGTCAGGAGAAGATATTGCGGAAAAAGTAGGATACTTAGCAAGTGTAAAGAATTTTAAATTTAAAAAAATAGTGACTCCAGGAGATCAGCTCAATATCATTTGTAAATCTCAATCAAAATTAGGGCAACTTTTAGAGATTCATGTTGTTATTCAGGATGAAAATAAAAAAGAGGTCGCTTCAGGAAGGATGTTAGTATCAGAAAATGGAAATTAGATTAAAAAATATTAAGAAAAACTATGGCTCTTTTGAAGCTTTAAAGGGAATTGATTTAATTTTAGAAGAAGGTAAGTTCTATGGTCTTCTTGGGCCAAATGGTGCTGGAAAAACAACTCTCTTTAATCTCCTAATTCAAAATTTTAAACAGAGCTCAGGAGATATTAGCTGGGAAATTAATGGACGTCCTCTATCCGTGAAAGACTTTTATCGCCATATCGGAATCGTTTTTCAAAGCAATCGTTTGGATGACAATTTAACGGTAGAAGAAAACTTGGTATCTAGAGGTGCCTTGTATGGTTTATCAGAGGCTAAGGTCATGGAGAGGATTAGGGAATTACAAAACTATCTAGATGTTGCATCTATTAAAAACAAGAGATACGGGAGTTTATCGGGTGGTCAGAAACGCAAAGTAGATATCGCTCGTGCTTTACTGCCTAAACCATCACTTTTACTGCTGGACGAGCCGACTACTGGTTTAGATCCACAATCTCGACATGATTTATGGGATGCCATTAATCGGTTGAATAAGAAAGATAATATGACGGTAGTTCTAATTACTCATTACCTTGAAGAAATGGCCGGATGTGATATTCTTTATGTTTTGATTTCTGGTAATCTTTATTATTCGGGAGATATTGCCACTTTTATCGAAAAGCATTCGACAACTAACTTAAATTTGCTCTTAAAAGAAGGACAGTCTGTAAAATCACTGTCAGTATCACAATTTGTGAACAAATGTCAAGTTTTGTCAGAAAGAGAAATTGTTTTTAAAAATGTTTCTGTTGAAGAAATGATGGAAATTATTTCTGAAAACCAAGATAAGTCTATTATTGAAGCATTTAATGTTGAATATTCAAACTTGGAGGCGGCTTATTTGAATTTATTAAAAGAAACGGGAGGAGAAATGAATGTTTGAGCTAATTTCTAGAAATAGGAAAGTATATACACGAGATCGTCTAGCATTTTTTATGTCATTCTTATCAGTTATTATCTTAATTTTAGTTTATCAAGTCTTTCTAGGACAAATCCAGATTGATGCAGTTAAAGAGGCGTTAGGTAGCGATACTGCTTCGAGTGATACTATTAAGATGGTAAACTATTGGTTGATATCAGGTTTGACGACTATTATTTCTATGACCAGTACTTTAGGAGCATTTGGAGTAATGGTTTCAGATAAAGAGAAGAAACTAAGTGAAGATTTCAAGGTTAGTCCCATTTCTAATTTCAAAGTTGAACTATCATATGCTATTTTTGCAATACTGTTTGGGATTATTCTTACCATGTTCTCTTGTGTTTTTGCGATTGGGATTTTCAATGGTTTTGCTTCCTTGCTGGATTATTCAGCTAAAGACTATCTAACGATTTTTGGAATTATTAGTTTATCAACAGTATTGTCAGCTTCTATTATTCTTCCTATCTTAACTTTTATTCAAACAAGTTCAGCGTTTACCACTTTAAGTACAATAGTTGGAACCTTTATCGGATTTATTTCAGGAGTTTATCTTTCTATCGGATCGGTTGGAGAAACTTTGCAACAAGTTATGACTTGGTTTCCTATGACACAAGTGAATGCACTTTTAAAACAAGTTTTGATGAAAAATTCAATCGCTCAAGTATTTAATGATGCCCCAAGTTCGGTGATAAATGAATACAAGGAATCTTATGGAGTAATATTGCAAAATGCAAGCGGGAATCATCTCTCTAATCAATTTATGTTAGTTTATATTTCAATTATTATTGTTGCACTATTCACGCTCCGCTTTTTTATTAAAAAGGTTAAGAAATGAATAAAGATAGTAAATTGAAGATTTCGGAAGCTACTTTAAAAGACTATGAAGAAATAGTTGAACTGTATAATAAAAATCAGGTTTATCAATTTTCAAATGGGGTTCCATTATCAGTACGTGATTTAGATTTGACTATGAAAATCAAGGAAGTTTCAAATTTATTTTTGTTAAAGGATCATGATAAATTGATAGGGACGTCAGCCTTCTTCAAATTTATAACACATGAGTGTCTGGACAAAGATAGTAGTTTTAGTGGATACCTTCTAATTGATTCAAAAAATCGTAGTGGACAAGCAATATCTTTTCTCTACAAAAATATTTTAGAGAGGATAACTCAGCTAGGGTTTTCAAATCTTTATACAGAAATCAGTAAATATAATAAGCCATCATTATCTTTATCAAAGTTAAATGGATTCAAAGAATATCATGAAACTTATGAAGATTTTTTACATCATCGTTCCTTGCGTAGTAATTTACCTAAGCTAATGAGGACGTTTCGAATCTCAAAATATCATGGGAAAGAGTATGATCTGTCTACATTCAAGATTCTAGATGAAGTGGAAAATTTTTCTCAGAAAGAAACTGAAATTAAAACAATTATTTCTGAAGAAGAGATAGTATTTAGGGTGCAAGATACTGCTACTTTACCATATTACTTGAAAATGGATTTATTTAAACTTGAAATTATGAGTATAGATGATCAGTATATCTTACGGGTAGATTTTCTGTCAGATAGAGTGAGAGAGGTTCGAGTTAAATTTGTAAAATATGGTTTTGTAATTTTAACTAGAGAGAAATCTAGTGTTAAAATTAGAAAACGAAGCAATAAATGTTCTATTCAAGCTAGTATAGTTACTGAGGACGGTAATATTGACGTTCAACTAGAAAGGTTAAAAAATCAGAGTTCACACAAGAATATCATTCTAAAAAATACTTTTCAAGGATATGATTTATCAGTCACACCTGATGGCAATCTTATTTTTAGTAGAGAAGGTAGAATTATTTTTGAAGACAGTTTTCTACTATTTAGTCGTCCGCCAGAAGCTCGTATAAGGGTGAAAGAAGGAGTGGATAATATTAAGATTCAGTTAAAGCATCAAGGGCTTTCTATCACTAAAAATATTGAATTTATTGATAACGAAAGGGTATTTTGTTCTTATCTGTTTAATACTAAGGCTAGGAAGTTTTTCCCAGAACTACTGAAGCAAGGCTTCAAAATACATTGCCAAGAGTACTTGATTGAGAACGCAGGAGTTTATCAAGCTTATACACCGGGGAGTAATCCAATAGAGCATGATGATTTTATTAGAGCGGATGATTTTGAAGAAAAGACATTTAGCTACTATATTCCAGATGAGGAGAAGGAAATTCGTTATACTCCATTTGGAAAAGGTAGTAATCAAATGCAATTTAGGCCTCTTTCTGTTATAGAGAGCACTGATTTAACTGATTTAGTTTATCATTTCACCATATCTCGAGTTTCCCGAATAGAAAGTGGGATTAATTCAGAAGAGTACGGTCCTCCTCTAAATTATCAAAAAACAACAAGCGAATTGCTAAATTGTGTTCTCCATGCAGGCATAGAAGAAGAGCGTAATTATGGGGGGAAAAGGGTAATAGCTAATAGGGAAATATATCCTGCAACAAATTTAGTCTTATCCCATAATCAAATTACTTTACCAAAAGATAATGTTCCATTAGGTAGTGACTTGTATTCGATTTCGTTTGATTACAAGATTAGAGGAGGGATTGAACAGGTTAGTTGTGGTAGGCGTTTTGCCTATGAAAATAAATCACATATTTTAGAAAATATAGAAAGGTTGCTGGTGTATGATAGACACCAAGATAGATACTTAGAGTTTTTTGCAAAGAAAGGAATATTTTATTCCTACAGAGAAAATAACAATTTAAAAGTAAGATGTATATTTACAACAAGATCATCTTATCCTACTAATATAAGTATCACAGAATATAAAAGGAGTGAAGAAAATGAATACAATTTATGATACATTAAGAACAGACAAAGCATATAAAATTTATGATGGTTTCCTTTATGAAATTGCTGGTGAGGAATATGAAGAAGTTTTAGATACTTTCTTACCTAAAAATATCGTATTTGTAGACACAGATACCTGTGGTTATACTTTTTTACTGAATGAGGATGGAACAGTATATGACGAAGTGACTTACTATAAGTTTGATGATAAATATTGGCTTGCCAGTCATAAAGAACTAGAAAGTTACTTTGATAATTCTAATTTTGATTACACGCTCACCGAAATTTCTGCAGATTACAAGATGCTTCAAGTAGAAGGAAAAAAATCCGGTGAAATTGCTCAAAAATTCTATGAGTATGATATCTCTACATTGAATTTTCGATCAGGAGTAGAAATGACCTTTGAAAATCAGAGTGGATATTTAGTTCGATTTGGTTTTTCAGGAGAGTTTGGTTATCAATTTTTCTTGCCAACAGAAGTATTTGATGAATTTGTTGAAAAAGTTTGTAAGGGTATTCCTAAGTATGGAAAAGAGTTAGATGCTTATCTACGATTTGAGGTGGGGCAGCCGATTCAAGCCATTTATCAGCAAGAAAATTATTCGTTATATGAATTAGGTTATTCTTGGAATTTAGATTTTACCAAAGAAGAATTTAAAGGGCGTGAAAATTTATTAGAAAGTATTAATGCCACAAATTTTAAGAGCATTGGTTTTAAAACAGATAAATCAGTAGCGGCAGGAACACAGGTAATTTTCGATAACGAGATTGTAGGTAAAGTTTGTTGGTCTGCGGATCAGTGTAATTCATTAAATAATTATCTTGGATTAATGATTATCGACAAAGAATATGCTCACGCAGGAGTTACATTTGTTACGGAAAATGGGGAGCTATTACAAACCATTTCGAGTCCGTATAAAATCCCAGAAAGTTGGACAAAAGAATGAGTGTATACATTAGTGGAGTTGGAATTGTTTCTTCTCTTGGGAAAAACTATGAGGAACACAAGGAAAACCTATTTGAATTAAAAGAAGGGATTTCCAGAAATTCTTATGAAAATCATGGATTTGTTTTAGAATCTTATACAGGAAAAGTGCAATACGATCCGAAAGTTCCGAAACAATACCAAGACGAAACTAGAAATTTTAAATTTGCATTCAAGGCATTTGAAGAAGCATTAGCTTCTTCAGGTGTTAATTTAGAGAACTATAAAAATATTGCGGTTTGTTTAGGAACTTCATTAGGTGGGAAAGTTGCCGGACAAGAAGCACTCTACCGCTTTGAATCTGGGGATCTCCAAGTAGAAGCTGAACTCTTAGAAAAAACTTCTGTTCATCATATTGCTGATGAGCTGATGGCTTATCATGGAATTGTGGGTGCATCATATGTAATTTCTACAGCATGTTCTGCTAGTAATAATGCTGTCATCTTAGGGACACAATTATTACAAGATGGGGAATGTGATCTGGCAATTTGTGGGGGATGTGATGAATTAAGTGATATTTCTTTAGCAGGGTTTACATCTTTGGGAGCTATCAATGTAGAAATGCCTTGTCAACCGTATTCCTCTGGTAAAGGAATCAATCTTGGTGAAGGAGCAGGATTTGTTGTACTTGTAAAAGAAAAGGCCTTAGCTAAATACGGGAAAATTATTGGAGGTT
Source organism: Streptococcus infantis (assembly GCF_047460825.1). GTDB lineage: Bacteria > Bacillota > Bacilli > Lactobacillales > Streptococcaceae > Streptococcus > Streptococcus infantis_V. Next base: position 8,653 of record NZ_JASHFO010000022.1, read on the forward strand.
TAATTACTTCCGACGCTTATCATATTACCGCGCCAAAGCCGACAGGTGAAGGAGCTGCGCAAATTGCCAAGCAATTGGTTGCTAAAGCTGGGATTGAATTCAAAGATATTGATTATATCAATGGACATGGAACTGGGACACAAGCTAATGATAAGATGGAGAAGAATATGTATACAAAACTTTTCCCTCAAACAACTTTAATTAGCAGTACCAAAGGTCAGACTGGTCATACTTTAGGGGCTGCAGGGATTATTGAGTTAATTAATTGTATAGCTGCTATTGAAGAACAGTACGTGCCAGCAACAAGGAACGTTATTGGAACTGACGATTTTCCTCAAAATTTTGTTTACAACAAAAAGAAGAAACACAACATTAAAAATGTCTTAAATTTCTCTTTTGCTTTTGGTGGCAATAATAGTGGAGTATTGCTAGCTTCATTGGATTCATCGTTAGAAACTTTCGCACCTGAGAAAGACTTGAAGTTAGCCATATTAGGGTCTGCAAGTTCCCTTCAAAAAGATCATAGTTCATTTGTACAATATGAGGAAGTAGCAAGTGATTTTAATGATTTTAAAGCTTTGCGTTTCAAGAGTGCAGTTCCTCCAAAAGCAATCAATCCAGCTCAATTTAGAAAGATGGACGATTTATCTAAATTAGTGGCTGTGACAACAGCTAAAGCCTTGGAAACGAGCCAGATTAATATGAAGAAAATCGATACATCAAAAGTAGGGATTGTTTTCACTACTCCATCAGGACCGGTGGATGTTGTAGAGGGGATTGAAAAACAGATAACTACAGAGGGTTATGCACATGTGTCAGCATCACGCTTCCCTTATACAGTTATGAATGCAGCCGCTGGAATGTTATCTATTATGTTCAAAATTAAAGGCCCATTATCTGTAATTTCCACAAACGCTGGTGCTATTGATGGTATTCAATATAGCAAAGAGATGATGAAAAATGATGGATTGGACTATGTATTGTTAGTATCTGCACATCAATGGACGGATATGAGCTTAATGTGGTGGGAGCAACTAGGTTATAACAGTACAGATTATGTGGGTGCTGATTACTGTTCAGTTCAAGTGTTATCTCGCCACAAAACAGGGGACAATCCTATTTTGCTAGGTAGTAAACAATTAAAATATAGTAATAAAACTTTACATGAAATTTCATCTATCTTTGATCGCTCTTTTAAGGAACTTATTTCAAACTTACATTTATCACCAAAAGATATTAAAGGGATTGTTTGGAATGAACGTAAGAAGATCGATAGCTTAGATTATGATTTCTTACAGAAAATTTCTGAACAATACCAGTTTCCAAATCTTGGTCAGGGTCAGTTTAATTTCTCATCAAATGGGGCTGGTGAAGAATTGGACTTTATTACGAATGCCAATCTATCACCAGGCTATTATCTGGCTCTCTCTTATTCAAAATTTGGAGGCATATCATTTGCAGTGATTGAAAAATAGGTGATGTTATGAGTAAATTTTTATTTGCGCCTTTTATGATGAATTTAGGAGAAAGTCAACGATTATCAAAACTAGCAAAGTTTCTGTTTGAACAAGGTCATGAAATTCATGTTATAGGAGAACGTTATTATTCGTTCCTATTTGATAACGATGCTTATGTAGAACATCACTGTTCGGAAGATAAAAAAATTTATAGTAAAAGTCGCTATGCTTCCTTCTTTTCGCTTTCGACGGATTTCAATTTTTTATCTGAAGAAGAAATCGAGAGTGTATGTTCAATCGAAAGAGAAATACTTCGTAAAGAAAAATTTGATGCTGTTATAACGGGATACCGTTTGAGCATAATTACTAGTTGTAGATTAGAAAAGACACCCCTAATTTGGATCATTTCAGGAGCTACACACATTAATGAAATTGTACAAAATGCAGAAGGTCTTCTTCCTAAAGGAAAAATGAAGCGAGGGAATAGTCAATTATCTGCTAAATTTGTTGAAAAGTTGATTACTTCATATTCTGATAATGTTAAGAGTTGGAATAACTACTTGAAAAAGTATCAAGGATCTCCTTTCAACAATGCTTTGGAATTGTTTTCAGGTGACTTGAATTTAGTTGCTGATTATTCTCTATTTTATGATTTTGCGGATGATTCTTGTTATAAAAGTATTGGACCTATTTTGATAGACCGAGTGGGCTTTTGTAACCATACTGAAAAAGGAAATGAAAAAATCTTGCTTAGTTTTGGAACATCATTTAAAACTTCGTGGGTAGAAGAATTTTTACAAACCTTACCAACAAACTATCAGTATGTATTAACAACTTGTGGTGAGCAACTTAAAATTCCAGGATCTCACATTGAAGTAGTAGACTTTGTTGATTTTGAAACAATAAGTCAAGATATTAAGTTTGCAATAATTCATGGGGGACAAGGAACAGTCTATGCGATGGCTTCGCAGGGGATTCCTTTTATTGGTATTCCGTTCTTCAATGAACAATTTTGGAATATCAAGAAATTTAGTGAAAAAAAATGTGCCTACTTAGTTAAAGATTCAAATAGTGTAAACATTCAAGAAGTTATGAATTATTTTGAACAGCACTATTCCATGTTCAAAGATAATATAGTACAATTAAGTCGTAATATTAAATGTGAATCAGAAGAATCATTGAAAAAAGCTGAGGTTGAAATTGAGAAATTTGTTAGAAACAGAGAACTATAATTATGTCATTGTATATAAAAACAAAAATTTCAATTTCAAAAATATCTTATCTGGTGACAGACTTGCAAGATATCATCAGGCAAGTAGGGATGAAACAAAGGTAAAGTTGTTATCTGGAAGCTACTTTGTTTACAGATGTTTAAAGCTGTTGGGCTATTCGGAGGAAATTGCTCAGAAGGCATTTTCTGAAAAAAGTTGTTATTTGATTGAGTTGCCAGAAGGTAATATCAGCTATTCAAATTCGGGTGATTATCATGTGTTGACATACTCGGTTGGTGATGTAACTGGAGTAGATATTGAAGTCTGCTTAGATAGACCTGAGAGCACTTATCGAAAATTCTTGAAAACAATCAATGAAGAGAAAGAAAACTTGAAAGATTGTTTTTATCAAAAATGGTTAGAAAAAGAAATCAAATATAAGCAATCTAAAATCAATGATATTAACTATTTCGCTTTGGAAAATTATATATGTGGTTATGCATTTAATAATAAAAATGAAGTGAAACTTATGCAATTATTGGATACAAATTTAAATAAGTTGGAATTAATGACGATCCAAAAATAAGCCAATCATCCTAACCTATCACTAAAAAAGTTGGTAGGTTTTTCTTAATCCTTTCTTAACTAGACCAATTTTTGATATTTTGAAGGTTGATAAACAGAAAAAAGCATTGTATACTGACTCCGCTGATAATTTTTCTATCGAATCAGACTAGACCAATTTTATAAATTGGCTAAGAAAATAAGGGAACTCAAGTACAGATACCTATTTTCTTTCATTTTTATAGAAGGAGAAAGCACAGCTTGTCTGTGCCGTATATACTATGTGTGGAATTGTTGGTGTTGTTGGAAATACAAATGCAACGGATATTTTGATTCAAGGGCTTGAAAAGCTCGAATACCGTGGTTATGATTCTGCGGGGATTTTTGTCCTAGGTGGTGCTGAGAACCATTTGGTGAAAGCGGTTGGTCGTATTGCGGAATTGTCTGCTAAAACGGCTGGTGTTGAGGGAACAACTGGTATCGGACATACTCGTTGGGCCACTCACGGGAAACCAACGGAGGACAATGCTCACCCACACCGCTCTGAGACAGGACGTTTTGTCTTGGTGCACAATGGTGTGATTGAAAACTATCTCGAAATCAAAGAAGAATACCTGGCAGGTCACCACTTCAAGGGACAAACAGATACAGAAATCGCTGTTCACTTGATTGGTAAATTTGCGGAAGAAGACGGCTTGTCAGTACTTGAAGCCTTCAAAAAATCCCTTCACATCATCCGTGGATCTTATGCCTTTGCCTTGATTGACTCTGAAAATCCAGATGTCATCTATGTAGCTAAGAACAAATCACCACTTTTGATTGGTCTTGGTGATGGCTACAACATGGTCTGCTCAGATGCTATGGCCATGATTCGTGAGACCAACCAATATATGGAAATCCATGACCAAGAGTTGGTAATTGTGAAAGCTGATAGCGTTGAAGTGCAAGACTACGATGGCAACAGCCGTGAGCGTGCTAGCTATACTGCTGAGCTTGACTTGTCTGATATCGGAAAGGGAACTTATCCTTACTACATGATCAAGGAAATCGATGAGCAACCAACGGTGATGCGTAAGCTGATCCAAGCCTACACAGATGAAGCTGGTCAAGTAGTCCTAGACTCAGCTATCATCAAGGCTGTTCAAGACGCAGACCGCATCTACATTCTTGCAGCTGGAACCTCTTACCATGCTGGATTTGCTTCTAAGAAGATGTTGGAAGAATTGACGGATACACCAGTTGAACTGGGCATCTCCTCTGAGTGGGGTTATGGGATGCCACTTCTCAGCCAGAAACCACTCTTCATCTTTATCAGTCAATCTGGTGAAACAGCTGACAGCCGTCAGGTTTTGGTTAAGGCCAATGAAATGGGAATCCCAAGCTTGACAGTGACAAACGTGCCAGGATCAACCCTTTCACGTGAAGCCAACCATACTATGTTGCTTCATGCAGGTCCTGAAATTGCTGTAGCTTCAACCAAAGCTTATACTGCGCAAATCGCAGCCCTTGCCTTCCTTGCAAAAGCAGTCGGTGAAGCAAATGGCAATGAAAAAACCAAGGCTTTTGACTTGGTTCATGAATTGTCTATCGTAGCTCAGTCTATCGAATCAACCCTTTCAGAGAAAGAACTGATTGAAAATAAGGTTCGTGATCTTCTTGAAACAACACGCAACGCCTTTTATATCGGACGTGGTCAAGATTACTATGTAGCCATGGAAGCCAGTCTCAAGCTCAAAGAGATTTCTTACATCCAATGTGAAGGTTTTGCGGCTGGAGAGCTCAAGCACGGAACCATTGCCTTGATTGAGGATGGAACACCTGTTTTGGCCCTCTTGTCTGACCCAATTCTTGCCAACCACACTCGCGGAAATATCCAAGAAGTGGCAGCGCGTGGAGCTAAGGTCCTTACTATCGCAGAAGAAAATGTTGCCAAAGAGACAGACGATATCGTCCTTACAACGGTCCACCCTTACCTCTCACCAATCTCAATGGTGGTACCAACCCAATTGATCGCTTACTTTGCAACTCTCCACCGTGGACTTGATGTAGACAAACCACGGAACCTTGCTAAATCCGTAACAGTAGAATAATCTGAGAAAGTCTAGTTAATCTAGACTTTTTTTTAATAAGCAAATTCGTTGTTATTATAACTAATTAGTGATAAAATTCCAAAATAACTAATAATGAAACGAGGAAATCAGTATGGTAGAATTAGGAATTTCAACATTTGGTGAAACAACAGCCTTAAATGGGACTGGACAAGTATACAGTCATGATGAACGAATCCGTCAGTTGGTGGCAGAGATAGAGTTGGCTGATAAGGTTGGTTTGGATGTGTATGGCATTGGGGAGCATCATCGGGAGGACTTTGCGGTATCAGCGCCAGAGATTGTTCTTGCAGCTGGTGCGGTGAATACCAAGAAGATTCGTTTGACCAGTGCTGTCAGCATCCTCTCGAGTATGGATCCCATCCGTTTGTTCCAACAATATGCCACCATCGATGCCCTTTCAAACGGTCGTGCGGAGATTATGGCTGGGCGTGGTTCATTCACCGAGTCTTTTCCTCTGTTTGGCTATGACTTGAAAGACTATGAAGCTCTCTTTGATGAAAAATTGGACCTGCTTCAGCTGGCAAATGAAAACACCAAGGTGAACTGGCGTGGAGAATTGACACAAAGCATTGCTGGAAAAGAAGTATATCCACGTCCAGTTCAGGAAAAATTGCCATTGTGGGTGGCGACAGGTGGTCATGTAGAGTCAACAGTGAAGATTGCTCAGGCTGGTTTACCGATTGTCTATGCGATTATCGGTGGGAATCCTCGCTATTTTAAAAAATTGATTCAGGCTTATCGTGAGATTGGAAGTGAATCTGGTCATGCTGATAAAGACTTGAAAGTGGGAGCACATTCTTGGGGATGGATAGCTGAAGATGGCGATCAGGCAGTGAAAGATTATTTCCATCCGACCAAGCAAGTGGTGGATGCTATTTCCCAAGACCGTCCACACTGGCAGGAGATGACCTATGAGCAATATTTGGAACAAGTTGGTTCAAATGGCGCTATGTTTGTGGGAAATCCAGACCAGGTAGCAGAAAAGTTGATCCGCATGATTGAAGATTTAGACTTGGATCGCTTTATGTTGCACCTACCAATTGTTTCTATGCCGCATGATCAAGTTCTCAAAGCCATTGAACTCTTTGGAACGCAAGTGGCACCAAAAATGCGTGCTTACTTTGCCATGAAAAAAGGGTTATAAAAAAATCTAATCAAATTGATAAAAAATCTATATACCCGTCTGATCTTTAAAAAACTAGAAATAAAAGAAACTCTGGAAAGCTAATAAAAACAAGCTTTTCAGAGTTTCTTTTATATATGAGATTAGTGAATTAATCTTTGTTTGAAAATAAAGATACTCCCTAAATGAGACTAGCTTATAACAAGCCCACAAGAAGCATCAAGGCTGATAAAGCAATAAAGGCTAGGGTTGCTAGACCACGTTGGCCTGGGCTGTAAATCTTCCGTTCGCCTCGGACTGGGAAGACGACAGCTAGTAATGCACCACCGACAGCTCCACCTACGTGTCCAGCAAGGCTGATGCCAGGCATTAAAATACTTCCTACTAGGTTGATGACCAAGAGGGAGAGGTAGGATTGACCGAGCTGTTGAAGATAGGGATTGCGTGAGGCATAACGGAGAACGACAATAGAAGCGAACATACCATAGAGGGCAGTTGAAGCACCAACAGTAATGGCATTGGGACTAAAAACGAGGACAAAGAGATTTCCCATCATACCTGATAGAAGGTAGATAAAGAAAAACTGTTTAGAGCCAAAGATTTGCTCCATCTGACGTCCCAAGAAGTAAAGGGATAGCATATTGACTAAAAAGTGCTCCAAGCCAATGTGGACAAAGGTTGCTGAGAATAGGCGCCAGATTTGTTCAGGCATGGCCTTGATTGCTGGGGGATAAACAGCTCCGAATTTATACAAGGTGGCTGCGCTTGTGTAATTGAAACCACTAGTTAGAAACATGAGTATAAAAACCAGGGTTGTCACGAGTAGAAAGAAGCTCGTGGCAGGATACCGACGATCAAAAATTTCTTTCATAGATGAGTACCTCCTCAACGGGAATATCGTGTGGATCAGGATGAAAGTCTTGAATCTGACAAGGGAAGATGGTGCTAATGCTGTGGCCTGAGAATTGCTCTAAGTAGCGGTCGTAGTAGCCACCACCATAGCCAACCCGATAGCCAGAAGGATTGAAAGCTAAACCAGGAACATGGATCAAGTCAATCTGAGACGGCTCAAAGACAATAGCTTCCCCCTGTGGTTCAAGAAGTCCAAAAGAATTTCTTTCGAGTTTCTCTGGTTCATAGAGCACCAAGTCCATTTTCCCATGTGGATAGGTTTTGGGAACGAGGATAGTCTTCCCATCTTTTTGAGCTTGTTCGATGAGTTCAGCTGTCTGAAATTCATGAGGAAAAGACAGGTAAGTAGCGATGGTTTTTGCTTCCTTATAAAAAGGATGTTGAAGGAGCCGCTCTGTGAGCCAATCGTTCATGCTCTGCTTTTCTTCCTTGGATAGAGACTTAAGTTCTTGCAAGACCTGCTTGCGTAGGGCTTTTTTCATTGTTTACTCCGCAGCTTTCTTGGCTAAAAAGCTTGATACAGCCTCAACACCGACAGCCAGAGCTTCTTCCTTAGGACTCATCTGTGGATGGTGAAGAGCATAGGGACTATCAATTCCAAGCCAGAACATGACACCAGGAACCTTTGATAGAAGATACCCAAAGTCTTCTCCTGTCATGGCAGGTTCGATGTCGATTAGTTCAATTCCCTCTTTTTCATCAAAGAAGGTCATCAATTCACAGGCTAGTTCAGGGTTGTTTTCGACTGGTAAATAACCTCCCTGCTTGAGTTCAACTTCCACATCCATATCAAAAGCAGCTGCGACACCTTCAGCGATAGCTTTGATACGTTTTTGAACCAAGAGGCTCATGCTGTGTGTGAGAGCTCGAATGGTTCCATGCAAGAAAGCTGTATCAGCGATGACATTATTGGTTGTACCTGCTTGAAAAACACCGAAAGTGACAACAGCTCCCTCGATAGGATCGACATTACGGCTGACAACAGACTGAACTTGAGTCACAAAATAGCTAGCTGCAACCAGAGCATCGTTTGCTTCATGTGGAAAGGCAGCGTGTCCTCCTTTACCCTTAAAGCGAATCTTAACTTCGCATGTTCCTGCAAAGAGTGTATGGGTATTGGTCGCAATTTGTCCAACTTTTAAGTCCGGACGAACATGAAGTCCATAGAATTGGTCAGGCAACCAGTCGCCAAAAGCATTATCTTCATACATGAGCATACCACCTGCTTCATTTTCTTCCGCAGGTTGGAAGAGAAAGAGGAGGTTGTTTTTTGGTTGGTTTTCTAAAGCACGTTCAAGACTTCCAAGTGCAATGGTCATGTGAAAGTCGTGCCCACAAGCATGCATGCGATCTGGATGTTGAGAGGCAAAAGGAAGACCAGTTTGTTCAACAATTGGGAGTCCGTCGATGTCTGTTCGCCAACCGATGGTACGTTCTGGGTGACTTCCCTGCAAGTAAACTAAAATACCTGTTCGCCAGGTACGAATCTGAACAAAATCCTTACCAGCTGTTAATTTCTCAATAACATTGAGTAAATAAGCGTGAGTCTTGAATTCTTCTAAACCAATCTCAGGAATTTGGTGAAGATCGCGTCGAGTTTGAATCAAATCTAACATAGTTAATTTCCTTCTATTGATACGATAAAGAGGCTGGAAATATTTCCGCCTCTGTTACTAATTACAAGGTGCGAAGCGCATCTTCTAGCGCTGTTTTTTGTTGGGTTTGGCTATCGATTTCTTTGATAACACGAGCTGGAACGCCTGCTACCACAACATTTTCTGGAACATCTTGAGTGACGATGGCTCCTGCTGCAACAACAGAACCACTACCGATTTGAACACCTTCGATAACCACAGCGTTAGCACCGATGAGAACATTGTCACCGACACGAACAGGCTCAGCACTAGCTGGCTCGATAACGCCTGCAAGAACAGCACCTGCACCAACGTGGCTATTTTTACCGACAATAGCACGTCCGCCAAGGATAGCTCCCATATCAATCATAGTGCCAGCACCGATTTCAGCACCGATATTGATAACAGCACCCATCATGATAACAGCGTTGTCACCAATCTCAACTTGGTCACGGATGATAGCGCCTGGCTCAATACGAGCATTGATATCACGTTTATCAAGAAGAGGTACAGCAGAGTTGCGAGCGTCTTGTTCAACAACATAGTCTTTGTTTTCTGTAAGTCCTTCAAGAAGTGGAGCGATATTTTTCCAGTCTCCAAAGAGAACATTTCCAAGCTTGATAACAGAAGCAGGGATAGTTCCAGCAAGTTGCCCCTCAAAGGTCACTTTTACACTTGTCTTTTTCTCAGCATTTGCGATAAATTGGATAATTTCTTGCGCATTCATTTTTGTAGCAGTCATAGGTGTCTCCTCACTCTTTGTAATGCTTACTATTCTACCAAAAAAGGCTTCAATTTTGAAGCCTTAAGTGTTAAAAGAAGGTGTTTAATTCTTGGATTTAGATTCTTCAATGGACAAGAAAATCATAGGAACGATAATCAAAATCATGGCTAGTACCAAGAAAACATCCAGAACCATGCCAAGGAAAAGGACACTGAGGATAGCAGAAGATAGAGGTTCGCTTGCGCTAACGACCGACACCACCAATGGGGAAACGAGAGAGACAGCCTTCATCGATAGGAAAAAGGCAAAGGCAGTTCCCAAAAAGGCAATAGTCAAACAAATACAGATACTGATGGCATCAACCTGGAAGCTAATCTTATAAACGGGGTAGAGAAAATTACTAAAAAGTCCAGCGATAATCATTCCCCAGCCAACAGTTGGCACAAAACCGTATTTTTTAGCGAAACGTTGGGGTAAGATGACATTGAACATGACGCCTAGGGCACTGAGAAGTCCAGTCAGTAAAGCAAGAGGAGTGATGGATAGCTTAGACAAATCGCCTTTGGTAGCCATCAAAAAGACCCCAAGCATAGCAGTCAGAACATAGAAGATCGCTTTTTTAGAAGCTTTTTTCTTGTAGATAATGCGGTTGTAGATAAGAATGAAGACAGGACTGATAAATTGGAGGATGGTTGCAGTTGTAGCGTTGGAGTACTCCACACAGAGATAAAAGAAAAATTGTACGGAGAAGATCCCTAAGATAGCATAGGCGAGAAAAGGAAGGTAGTTGTTTCGATTTTTCCAGATCTCGAAGAGCTGGAACCGGATTTTTATACTAGATAAGATGATTACGAAACTACCTGCGACGAGTAGACGCATAGAAGTAATCCACCCTGAAGAGACTTGATAATGTGAAAAAAAGTACTCTCCTAAGATTCCACAGATCCCCCAGATCAAGCCAGATAGGAGAGAATAAATGGTTCCCTTAAAAATATTTTTTTGATAGTGATTCATGTTGCTATTGTACCATGAAATGAAAAAAGAAAAAAGAGAGTGGAGAAAAATCATTTCTTTCCTACTCTCAATAATTGTGACGTTTATACTCAATGAAAATCAAAGAGCAAACTAGGAAGCTAGCCGCAGGCTGTACTTGAGTACGGCAAGGTGAAGCTGACGTGGTTTGAATTTGATTTTCGAAGAGTATTAGTTAGCGCCGTTGATTGCTGCTTCTGTTATTGGAACTTGAGCTATTATTACTGTTCCCGTTATTATTACGATTGTTATTGTTTGATGAGGAAGAAGATGCTTTAGGCAGACTTCCTAAAATGGTGCTCCAAGCACTTTGGTAGTCTGAATCGCTTCCACCAATAGCGAATTTATAAGTGGTAGTTGGCGCGCCAGCTTGGTTTGCCCAGTAGCTAGTCACCGTTTCTCCGTTTAGATTAATTTCTTTCCCATTGATAGTCACCTTTCCTGGCTTTTGACCAGTTGATTTGAGGACTTGAGATGAAGTGACACTTGAATCAAGGTTGAATCGTTCTGTCCCCCAAGCAGAAGGAGCTGCTTTCTGAATGGCATTTACCAGATGAGCCATGTATTTTGCATTGCGGTAGTAAGCTCCCTTGGCTAGAGAGCTGTTGTCATCATGTCCGACCCAGCCTCCAAGGGTTAATCTTGGAGTAGAGACCATTAGCCACATATCCCCTTCTTCATTGGTTGTACCAGTTTTTCCGATCCAGTCAGCACCTGCTAGACTGGAATTGATAGAAGCCAGATCCGTTTGGAAGCTTGTAGTGACTCGGGATGAAAGTACATCTCTTAATAGACTCTGCATAATGGTTGCAGTGGCTTTAGAGTAAACTTGAATGGGTTTAGCTTGATGTTCATAGAAAACCTCACCACTCGTTTTCTCAATTTTAGAGATCATGTATTTCTTATGATAGGTACCATTGTTAGCGAGCGTTTGGTAACCATTGGTATGCTGGGCTACAGTAACTTCAATTCCTCCTCCCATAGGAAGACTTTCAATGCCATATTCTGGGATTTCATAGCCCATTTTTTCCATATAAGAACGGACATCAACCCCTTTTTCACGGAGCATTCGGTAGGTCCAGTAGGCTGGGATGTTCCAAGAATAGTTCAGAGCTTCTTTAAGATCTATCATGGCTGTTCCAGGACTGTTGACATGCATGATCGGAGTTCCGTTAGAGAAGTTTGTTGGATAGTTAGAGAGGATGCTAGCACTTCCCATAAGCCCTTGGTCGATAGCAATACCGTAGGCCAAGAGTGGCTTAGTAGTAGAGGCAGGAGAACGCTTGGTATCAAAGGCGTGATTGTTTTGATTGGTCTGATAATCTCGTCCACCTACAAACCCTAAAATCGCCCCAGTTTGATTGTCCATCAAGACATTCCCAACTTCAGGTTGACCCGAGCTATCATTTAGAAGGTATCCGTAGTTAGTTACGGCATTTTGCATAGCAGTATGAATCGTTTTATCGATGGTAGTTGTAATACGGTAACCACCGTTTTGGATTTCTTTTTCGGCCAATTCTTGATAAGATTTTCGGATAGATTCGTTCTGTAGTTCTTGGTCAGAAACATTGTCCTTTTGTACCAGATAATCATACATAATCTTGGTAGCCTCATCGAGCGCAGTGAAGTAGAGGAAGCCTTTAGAGGTAACGCTAGCATTTTCTGATGGCAAGAAATCTTGCTTAATGTCATAAGCCTTGTAGGTTTCATAGTCTTCCTGGCTGAGGACTCCTGTTCGATACATATTGTAGAGAACATCTTTGGAGCGCTTAATACCGAGTTCAATATCTTCTTCGCTCTTCATCTCACCAGTAGATTCATAAGGTGAGTAGGAAATAGGGCTCTGTGGTAAACCTGCTAGGAAAGCCGCTTGAGGAATGGTTAGTTTGCTTGCATCCACCCCAAAAATCCCTTTGGCAGCTTGTTCAACACCTGCAATATTTTGTCCCTTGTTATTGCGTCCAAAAGGTGCAACGTTGAGGTAGGTGGTTAGGATTTCGTCCTTGCTCATGGCTCTTTCCAAGGCTAAGGCATACACGATTTCACTGGCTTTACGAGCAAGCGTAGGAGCATCCCCAACTACTTGTTGTTTGATGAGCTGTTGTGTTAGGGTAGATCCCCCACTGGAAGAACCAAGTCCGATGAAATTTCCTAGACTAGCACGGATAATAGCTTTGGGGACAATACCATTGTGCTCTTCAAAATGCTCATCCTCAGTTGCAACGATAGCTTGCTTGAGATTATCTGAAATAGCGTCTGATGACACAGATGTCCGAAGGAGGTCATTTTCGATAGCGCTAATCATGGAACCATCTGCATAGCGGATTTCAGAGATGGATGAAACATTATTGACCTGCTTGATTAAATCTTCTGTTTGAGGGACACTAACCTGGTCAAAGAGAGAAACAGCATAACCCAAGGCAATCCCTGTTCCAAGGAGACCGCCAATAAAAGCTAGGATGAAAAGTGTGTTAAAAGTTGCTTTTATTCCAAGTAAAATCTTGGCAAATAAAGTCCAAATATCGAATGGTGCTTGCGTTTGCTTTTTCTTCTTAGAATTTTTTCCACTCTTTTTCTTTGTATTCATTTTAGAAATTGTTAATTTTAGAGACCCAAGTAAGGCCAGTCCTTTTTGTTTGATTCTTGTTACATGTTTGTTCATAGAATTCCTCACTCTTTATTATTATACCATAAAAGCATCTCTTGCAAAAAATTAGGCTTAGAACAGGGCTTTGGATAGGGCTTGGGTCTTGAGATTTAGACATCAAAAAAGCCAGATTTAAGCTAAATCTGACTGTTTGATAAATTGTTTATTTTTCTCCTGAAAGTTCTTTTCCAAGATCAATCAAGTAGTCCTTCAAGTGGTCTTTGACTTGTGGATGTTTAAGAGCGTACTCGATGGATGTCTTCATAAATCCAAACTTGTCTCCGACATCGTAACGTGAACCTTTAAACTCACGAGCAAATACTCGTTGGGTTTTGTTAAGTGTATCGATAGCGTCTGTTAGTTGAATTTCATTTCCTGCACCAGGTTTTTGACTTTCGAGGATACCGAAAATCTCAGGTGTGAGAAGGTAACGACCGATAATAGCTAAATCACTTGGTGCGTCTTCAGGTGCTGGTTTTTCAACGAAGGTTTCAACACTGTAAAGACCGTCATTTCCTTCACCCTGAGGAGCGATAACACCGTATGAAGAAACTTCTTCGTGTGGGACAGGCATTACGGCGATAGTAGAAGCGTGAGTCTTCTCATAATCATTCATGAGCTGCTTGGTCAATGGAACAGCTTTGTCATCAGTGATATCCATGAGGTCATCTCCAAGCATAACCACAAAGGGTTCGTTTCCAACGAAAGCTTTGGCTTGTAAGACGGCATCTCCGAGTCCACGTGGGTGTGTTTGACGGATGAAGTGAAGACGCATACCAGTTGTTTCGTCAACTAGTTTCAAAAGGTCGGTTTTTCCTTTTTCCTTGAGGTTGTATTCTAGTTCAAAGTTTGAGTCGAAATGGTCTTCGATAGAGCGTTTTGACTTTCCTGTTACCACAAGAATGTCCTCAATTCCAGACTTAAGAGCTTCTTCAACGATGAACTGGATGGTTGGTTTATCGACGATTGGCAACATTTCTTTGGCCAAGGCTTTGGTTGCTGGTAGGAAACGAGTTCCAAGTCCTGCAGCAGGGATAACGGCTTTTCTAACTTTTTGCTTCATGAGCATCCTTTCTAACGGTGACTAAGACCATTCGTTCTCTGCCTTGAACTCATTGCTCATGAGTTCAGAAACGGCATCCTTAATATTAACATTTTCATAAATAACTTGGTAAATGGCTTGGGTGATAGGCATATAAACTCCTAGCTCTTGTGCTAATTCGTAAGCAGCTTTGGTTGTTGAAATTCCTTCAATGACCATTCCCATATTTGCTTCAATATCTGCCAAGGCTTCGCCACGCCCAAGAGCATCTCCTGCACGCCAGTTACGTGAGTGGACAGAAGTTCCGGTGACGATTAAATCTCCAACCCCAGAAAGTCCACTGTAAGTTAATGGATTTGCTCCAAGTTTAACCCCCAGACGGGTAATTTCTGCCAGACCGCGCGTGATAATAGCAGCTTTTGCATTATCCCCGAATCCAAGTCCATGAAGGGCACCTGCACCAACAGCAATAATATTTTTAAGAGCACCAGCTGTTTCCACTCCGATAACATCTGTATTGGTATAAAGGCGGAAGTAGTGGTTACTAAAGAGTGTCTGAACATATTGAGCAGTTTGTAAATCCTTGGATGCAGCCGTAATCAAGGTAATGTCGCGTACAATCGTTTCTTCCGCATGGCTAGGACCAGATACAACCACAATCTCACTACGTAACTCTTGAGGGATTTCTTCTTCAAGAATGGTTGAAAGACGTTTGTGGCTATTGGGCTCGAGACCTTTTGAAGCATGCATGACCACCACTTTATGATCCAAAACAGCAGCCACTTGTTGAGCTACCAATCTGGTCACCTTGGTTGGCACCACAAATAAGACAGCATCAACACCCTTCAAGGCTTCTGCCAAATCATGATAGGCTACAATTTTTTCGTCTAATACAGTATCCTTAAAATAGCGTTTGTTAGTATGTTGTGTATTGATTTCATCAATTTGGTCAGGAATATTTCCCCAGATACGCACTTGGTGTCCGTTGTCATTAAGAACTTGTGACAGCGCAGTACCCCAAGAACCAGGCCCTAAAACAGCGATGGTTTGTTTGTCCATATTTTCCTCCTTCTGAGAAAGCACTTTCCTATATTCTACCATAAAAAGCCCTATCTTGCATCTATATAACTAGCTAAGAATTCTACTATTATTAGGATTTTGTATTCATTGGATAAAATTTTTAGATAGATTTTCAAGAAAAAGCAAATAAAGCACTTAATTTTCAAAGTGGATATCATTCAAAACCAATAAAAGAAGAGCACTATTCTTCTAAAAAATGGTATAATAGGAGCATCACGAAAATTGGAGAGACGCTATGAGTTTTTACAATCATAAAGAAATCGAGCCTAAGTGGCAAAAATACTGGGCTGACCATCACACTTTTAAGACAGGAACAGACGCTTCAAAACCTAAGTTTTATGCGCTTGATATGTTCCCTTACCCATCTGGAGCGGGTCTTCACGTAGGACACCCAGAAGGCTACACAGCGACTGATATCCTCAGCCGTTTTAAACGTGCGCAAGGCTACAATGTCCTTCACCCAATGGGATGGGATGCCTTTGGTTTGCCTGCTGAGCAATACGCTATGGATACAGGGAATGACCCAGCGGAATTCACAGCAGAAAACATTGCCAACTTCAAACGCCAAATCAATGCGCTTGGATTCTCTTACGACTGGGACCGTGAAGTCAATACTACAGATCCGAACTACTACAAGTGGACGCAATGGATTTTCACCAAGCTTTACGAAAAAGGCTTAGCCTATGAAGCTGAAGTGCCAGTAAACTGGGTTGAAGAATTGGGAACAGCCATCGCCAACGAAGAAGTTCTTCCAGATGGAACATCTGAGCGTGGTGGCTATCCAGTTGTCCGCAAACCAATGCGCCAATGGATGCTTAAAATCACGGCCTATGCAGAGCGCTTGCTGACTGACTTGGATGACCTTGACTGGCCAGAGTCTATCAAGGACATGCAACGCAACTGGATCGGTAAATCAACAGGTGCCAATGTCACCTTCAAAGTGAAAGGAACTGACAAGGAATTCACCGTCTTTACCACTCGTCCTGATACTCTTTTTGGAGCGACCTTCACTGTTTTAGCTCCTGAGCATGAACTGGTAGATGCCATCGTAAGTGCGGAACAAGCTGAAGCCGTAGCAGACTACAAACATCAAGCTAGCCTCAAGTCAGACTTGGCTCGTACAGACCTTGCCAAGGAAAAAACAGGAGTTTGGACGGGTGCTTATGCTATCAACCCTGTAAACGGCAAAGAAATTCCAATCTGGATTGCCGACTATGTTCTTTCTAGTTACGGAACAGGTGCTGTTATGGCTGTGCCTGCCCATGACCAACGTGACTGGGAATTTGCCAAACAGTTTGGCCTTCCAATCGTAGAAGTACTGGAAGGTGGAAACGTAGCAGAAGCTGCCTACACAGAAGACGGTCTTCATGTCAACTCTGAATTCTTGAACGGTCTTAACAAAGAAGATGCTATTGCCAAGATTGTAGCTTGGTTGGAAGAAAAAGGTTGTGGTCAAGAGAAGGTGACTTACCGTCTCCGCGACTGGCTCTTTAGCCGTCAACGTTATTGGGGTGAACCAATCCCAATCATTCATTGGGAAGATGGAACTTCAACAGCTGTTCCTGAAAATGAATTGCCACTTGTCTTGCCAGTGACCAAGGACATCCGCCCTTCAGGTACTGGTGAAAGCCCACTGGCTAACTTGACAGACTGGCTTGAAGTGACTCGTGAAGATGGCGTTAAAGGTCGTCGTGAGACGAATACTATGCCACAATGGGCGGGTTCAAGCTGGTACTACCTTCGCTATATCGACCCACATAACACAGATAAATTGGCTGATGAGGACCTCCTCAAACAATGGTTGCCAGTCGATATCTACGTGGGTGGTGCAGAGCATGCCGTGCTTCACTTGCTTTACGCTCGTTTCTGGCATAAATTCCTCTATGATATCGGTGTCGTTCCAACCAAAGAACCATTCCAAAAACTCTTTAACCAAGGTATGATCTTGGGGACTAGCTACCGTGACCACCGTGGGGCTCTTGTAGCGACTGACAAGGTTGAAAAACGTGACGGTTCCTTCTTCCACGTGGAAACAGGAGAAGAGTTGGAACAAGCACCAGCCAAGATGTCGAAATCCCTCAAGAACGTGGTCAACCCAGACGATGTGGTGGAACAATACGGTGCTGATACTCTTCGTGTCTATGAAATGTTCATGGGACCACTCGATGCTTCGATCGCTTGGTCAGAAGAAGGTCTGGAAGGAAGCCGTAAATTCCTTGACCGTGTTTACCGTTTGATTACAAGTAAAGAAATCGTTGCGGAAAACAATGGCGCTCTTGATAAGGTATACAATGAAACCGTTAAATCTGTTACTGAGCAAATCGAGTCTATGAAATTCAACACAGCCATTGCCCAGCTCATGGTCTTTGTCAACGCAGCTAACAAGGAAGACAAACTCTATGTGGATTACGCCAAAGGCTTTATCCAATTGATCGCTCCATTTGCGCCTCACTTGGCAGAAGAACTCTGGCAAACAGTGGCAGCAACAGGTGAGTCTATCTCTTACGTAGCTTGGCCAACATGGGACGAAAGCAAATTGGTTGAAGATGAAATTGAAATCGTCGTCCAAATCAAAGGAAAAGTCCGTGCCAAACTCATGGTTGCGAAGGACCTTTCACGCGAAGAATTGCAAGAAGTGGCTCTGGCTAACGAAAAAGTTAAGGCAGAGATCGATGGCAAGGAAATTGTGAAGGTGATTGCGGTACCAAATAAATTGGTTAACATTGTTGTGAAATAAGGAATTTATTTGCTTATTTGCAACCTCAAACAGTTCCCCAAACTGTTTGAGCCAACTAAATTCGTGAATATTGTCGTTAAATAACGAGTTTATTACCCCTATCTGCCACCTTCAATAGTCCACTGGACTATTGAAGCCAACTAAATTGGTTAATATTGTTGTGAAATAAAAAATGATAAGTCTTCAAAGTTTTACTTTGGAGACTTTTTAAGTTTAATATTTAGAGTAGAATAATTAGCCTAGAGTAAACCTTATTTTGAAAAAAATATTATTTTTATGCAAGCTTGCTTTTTAAAATATTTAGGTAAGAAATATATAAAAAATGATACTGTTAATAAAAATTAAAAATTACATTTTATTCAAAAATGCTTTTTTTTTTTAGGAAATATATTATAATAGTTTAAAATAAAAACATTAAAGGAGATTTCTTATGGCTAAGAAAATCAAAGATGAAAATGGGAACGTTTATGTGAAAAAAACGCCTTTTTATAAAAAATGGTGGTTCATATTAATAATTGTGCTTATTGCATTTGGTGCTATTAAGGGAGGAAGTGGCACCAATTCATCGAAACAGTCAACTTCATCCAATTCAAGTACTCAAGTAACAACATCAGAAGAAACAGTTGAGAAAAAGGCATCAGAAGAAACTAAAAATACAGAAGATGCAACTAAGGCAGAGCATAAGATTGGAGAAATTGTCAAAGTTGGGGATGTTGAATATATTGTGAATTCGAAATCCTTATCTCAAAATGTTGGCGGAGAATATGGAAAAACTGCCAACGGTATTTATTTAATTGTGAATGTAACAGTAAAAAATACTGGTAAAAAATCTATAACAGTTACTGATGATTTCTTTAAACTTTTAAAAGGTGATACGGAGTATGCAACAGATGGTGCAGCTGGTTTGTATGCAAATGAAGAAGCAAAATTCTTCTTATCAGAATTAAATCCTGAAAACAGTATCACAGGAAATGTAGTATTTGACTTAAGTAATGAGACTGCAAATGCTTCAGGTTTACAGTTACAAGTACAAACAGGTATTTGGGGAACTCAAAAAGGGAAAATCAGTCTAGATTGATAAAATAGTAAAAAATGCATAAGTTCAATTTTGTTACATTGATTTTATGCATTTTTTGATTCTTATTTACTTTTATGCTATTATCAGTAAATGAGAATTCTGGTGGAGGTAAGAAAATGATTTGTATTAGAAATCAACAGTTAGTTGCTTTAGATGACGTTTTACATCTCTATCAGGCAGTTGGTTGGACAAACTATACCAATCAGCCACAGATGTTGGAGCAGGCCTTGTCTCATTCGCTAGCGACTTATCTTGCCCGTGATGGTGAGAAAATCGTTGGTTTAGTGCGTTTGGTTGGAGACGGATTTTCATCCGTTTTTGTCCAGGATTTGATTGTTTTGCCTAGCTATCAGCGCCAAGGAATTGGTAGTAACTTGATGAAAGAAGCCTTGGCTGACTATAAGGATGCCTACCAAATACAACTAGCGACTGAACAGACAGAAAAAACCTTGGGTTTTTACCGTTCTCTGGGGTTTGAAAACTTATCTACTTATGATTGTACAGGAATGATTTGGGTGGATCGAAAAAAATTAAAATAATTTTTTTATCTTAAGTTAACTTTAAGTTTACTCATGTATCATGTAATCATTAAATAAAGACCTCCTAACTTTATTTAATAGAAATCCTAAACTTTTCTTTTTCATAATAATCTCCCTAATGAAGCCACCAAATTCGGTGGCTTTTTTGTTTGTAGGCTGGATTTTTGCTATAATAGGAACATGAGTAGAATTTTAGATAATGAAATCATGGGCGATGAGGAGTTGGTAGAACGTACCCTCCGTCCCCAATATTTACGTGAATATATCGGTCAGGACAAGGTCAAAGATCAGCTTCAAATCTTTATCGAGGCAGCAAAAATGCGTGATGAGGCACTGGACCATGTTCTTTTGTTTGGTCCTCCAGGTCTCGGGAAAACAACCATGGCTTTTGTCATTGCCAATGAATTGGGAGTCAATCTCAAACAAACGTCAGGTCCTGTTATCGAAAAAGCTGGTGATCTGGTAGCGATTTTGAATGACTTGGAGCCAGGAGATGTGCTCTTTATCGACGAGATTCATCGCTTGCCTATGTCAGTAGAAGAGGTGCTTTACAGTGCTATGGAAGATTTCTACATCGACATCATGATTGGCGCAGGGGAAGCTAGCCGTAGTGTTCATCTAGACTTGCCACCTTTTACCTTGATTGGTGCGACGACACGAGCAGGAATGCTGTCAAATCCTCTTCGTGCACGTTTTGGGATCACTGGTCACATGGAATACTATACCTATGATGACTTGACAGAGATTGTCGAGCGGACGGCAGATATTTTTGAGATGGAAATCACTCATGAAGCAGCTTCGGAGTTAGCTTTACGTAGCCGCGGGACTCCTCGTATCGCCAATCGTCTTCTCAAGCGCGTGCGCGACTTTGCGCAGATTATGGGCGATGGCTTGATTGATGATGTGATTACGGATAAGGCTTTGACCATGCTGGATGTAGACCATGAAGGTTTGGACTATGTGGACCAGAAAATTCTTCGCACCATGATTGAGATGTACGGTGGAGGTCCTGTCGGTCTAGGAACACTTTCTGTTAATATCGCGGAAGAACGTGAGACGGTTGAGGATATGTACGAACCTTACCTAATCCAGAAAGGCTTTATCATGCGAACTCGTTCAGGTCGGGTCGCGACAGCTAAGGCATATGAACATTTGGGGTATGAATACATTGAAAAATAAGGCTGAAATTTTAGATTCTTTCAGAGAAAATCCTGATATGATGGCTATTCTGACTATCATCCGTGACTTGGAATTAAATGATTCCTGGTTGGCAGCAGGTTCGGTCCGAAATTTTATCTGGAATCTCTTGTCAGATAAGCCAGTTTTTGATCGTGAAACGGATGTGGATGTGATTTTCTTTGACCCAGATGTGAGTTATGAAGAAACGCTGGCTATAGAGAACAAGTTGAGAGAAGATTTTCCCCAGTACCAATGGGAATTAAAAAATCAGGTCTATATGCACCAACACAGTCCCCATACGCCTCCGTATAGAAATTCCTGCGATGCCATGAGTAAGTATCCAGAGCGTTGTACGGCAGTAGGACTTCGCTTGCAAGCTGACGCAACTTTGGAATTCTTTGCGCCTTATGGTTTGGAGGATATTTTGAACTTTCAGGTTCGTCCAACTCCTCATTTTTTAGAAAATCAAGACCGAATGAAGCTCTATCAAAAGCGTTTATCCAAGAAAAATTGGCGAGAAAAATGGAAAAATCTCACATTTAAAAATACTTAAGGAAACTTTAAGATAGGAGCTGTATACTTATCTCGTAGGTTACGAAAAACATAACTTATACTCCTAAAACTTTTTCAGATTAATCTCCCTATAAAAAATGAAGTCGCCCAATCAGGCGGCTTTTTTGTTGGGTCGTAAAAACGCTATATTTGTGTACAATTCTCTCGTCTATATTATTTACGTCTGTAAAAACAGGTGTAATCACATATTTCTAAAAAACAAGAATCTTATAATATGTTTTGTTCTACATATATAGAAAGAGAGTCTGGTTGCTAGTATTAATATATATTTTTGTTAAAATGTTTGGACAAGAGGGGTGAAAGTGTGCTATAATAAAGTATTTTAAAGAACAATCATATCTGAATTTTCAAACAAAATAACATCTGTTAATATATTTAGTAAAAGAGACGGAATCTCAAATAGAAGACGGATTTATAGTTTGATTGTTTTGATGGTTTGTTTTTTAGAAAAAATGAACTAAAGGAGAAAAATATGCTTTTTAGACGTCAGGAAGGACGATATAGAGAAACAGACCGAGTAACGAGGTATAAATTGATCAAGGCAGGGAAACATTGGCTTCGAGCATCTACCTCTCTTTTTGGTTTGTTCAAGGTTCTTCGTGGTGGTATTGACACAGCACAAGTTACAACAGAAGTCGTTGAAGATCGTGTTTCAACATCCCTAACTGGGCTTGATATCCTCAAGGGGATAGCTGCTGCAGGAACGGTCATAGGTGGAGGGATTGCAACTCAATCTCATGTCTATGCCAATGAACAAGTTGCTGTAGAGAAGGTGGTTGATGGAACTGATACCCTAGTCAATTCGGATCAGGTTGTTTTAGGAACTGTAGATAAGGATGGTGAACAACAAGCTTCAGTTTCAACATCTACTTCTATTAGTGAGAGTGTTTCAACATCAGTTTCTACTAGTGTTTCAACAAGTATCTCTGCATCAGTTTCAACGAGTGTCTCAACATCGGCATCGACGAGTGCATCTGAATCAGTAAGCACCTCAACATCTACTAGTGTATCAGCTTCTACAAGTACATCGACATCTGCAAGTTCAACGGTAAGTAATTCGCAGACTGCAAATGTGGATACACCACAAACGGAAAGTCAAGTAGAAGCTAGCGAAAATAATGACCAACAAACGGATGTTCAGAGGGAAGTAGTCACTCCAACACTTGATGGTAAAGTAGCGCTTGCTAATACTCTTTCTAAAGTTGAAAATGTAAACCTTAAGCAAGGTGAGGTGACAACTACTGCGACTGCAGCTATTGCTGCTACAGTTGATTCGGAAGCGACAGCTAAAAAGACAGAAGAAGAACGCAAAAAACTAGCGAAGCTTTCCGCTGAGATGGGAGAATATCTTGCAAAAGCCGTAGACTTGCCAGATACGGACTCTGTGATTCTCAAAGTTCAGAATGCGACTATTGAAATTGAAAATGCACTGAAAGATCCAAGTGCAGACCTTACTGAAGTTATTAAAACAGCAACATCAGCACGCAATTCGATTGTTAATGCTGTTATAAGAGCAAATTCAGGTCAACGTGATAGCCGTAATGGCCAAGCTATGCCGACAGGAGTAGATCTAAGAGGGTTTGTTAACAGAACAAATTTAGGTCAGGTTACTAGTTCAGCGATTGAATCAGGTACTTTTAACTCTGACACGCGTGAAGTCGTTTGGCATATCAATATGACATCACGTGCGCCATTGAACTATGCGGGTCTTATTGCTCAAGTTGATGCTAACACTAAAATCACAAGAGCTACATACAATGGCCAAGAAATGGAGCTACGCAATAACTCAAACAATGAGTATGTTTTTACCTTTAGACATGATCAAAATAGAAACCTTGAAGGTACAATTCTTGTTTATGCTACTGTAAGCGATAGCTCAAAGACAGCTACGCTGCAAGCCCAGGTCGGTACAAGTAGTTGGCCAGTTGATGGAAGTGGCACATCGGGGAATTTTTCTAAAGCTGTAAGTAGTCCCGTTAAGACAGGACCGAAGACTACAACGCCTGAAAAACCAGTGAATCCAAGTGTTCCAGGTAATTCTACACAAACGGATGAAAAACCAACTGTTACCATGCCATCACGCATTGAGGTATACAATGATGATGCAGTAAACTATAATATTGTCTTCAATGACGACAAAGGCTTACGAGATTTTTGGGCCAATCCAAACAATCCAATTATTACAGGATTGACGGGAACAAATTTCCCAGGGGACTATGGTTTCGGTACAGCGCAAAAGAATAATAAAGGTCAAACGGTTGGGGTCGTTTTTAATAATAAAACATGGACTACAAATGTTTATGGAACTGTTGGAAGAAGTGGGAACACTTGGAAACCTGTGACACCTGGTGAATATACTGTTGAATACCAAGCTAGTGATTATCCTGGAATTCAGTGGGGGAAAGCAACTACAACATTTGTTATTAAAGGATTTAATGAACGTCAAGATCCTGTTAGTGGTGCGACAGTAGGTGTTAAAAACCCTTCATCACTAACACAAGAAGAAAAGAATCAAGTTCTTGAAAACTTTAAACAGGCCAATGCAAGCATCCTTTCTAACACAGACTATAAAAAAGGTAACGAAATTGGTTCGCTTGCTATATCTGATAGTGGTGTAATTACAATTACTTATCGAGATAAGACAGTGGATACTGTCCAAAGTAGCCTGAAGGATTTAACATCTGAAAGCATATCGCTTAGCAACTCTATTTCTACAGCTGTGAGCCAAAGTGCCTCAACGAGTGCGTCTAAGTCAGCGTCGACAAGTGCAAGCACATCAGCAAGCACAAGTGCATCAGCGTCAGCCTTAACAAGTGCGAGTCAAAGTGCCTCAACAAGCGCCTCAGAATCTGCCTCAACAAGTGCATCTAAGTCAGCGTCGACAAGTGCAAGCCAAAGTGCCTCAACAAGCGCGTCTAAGTCAGCGTCGACAAGTGCAATCCAAAGTGCCTCAACAAGCGCCTCAGAATCTGCCTCAACAAGTGCATCTAAGTCAGCATCAACGAGCGCCTCAGAATCTGCCTCAACAAGTGCATCTAAGTCAGCCTCAACAAGCGCATCTAAGTCAGCGTCGACAAGTGCAATCCAAAGTGCCTCAACAAGCGCGTCTAAGTCAGCCTCAACAAGCGCATCTAAGTCAGCGTCGACAAGTGCAATCCAAAGTGCCTCAACAAGCGCCTCAGAATCTGCCTCAACAAGTGCATCTAAGTCAGCCTCAACAAGCGCCTCAGAATCTGCATCAACAAGTGCATCTAAGTCAGTATCAACAAGCGCATCTAAGTCAGCGTCGACAAGTGCAAGCCAAAGTGCCTCAACAAGCGCGTCTAAGTCAGCGTCGACAAGTGCGAGCCAAAGTGCTTCAACAAGCGTATCTAAGTCAGCGTCGACAAGTGCAATCCAAAGTGCCTCAACAAGTGCATCTAAGTCAGCGTCGACAAGTGCAAGCACATCAGCAAGCACAAGTGCATCAGCGTCAGCCTTAACAAGTGCATCTAAGTCAGCCTCAACAAGCGCGTCTAAGTCAGCGTCGACAAGTGCAATCCAAAGTGCCTCAACAAGCGCGTCTAAGTCAGCGTCGACAAGTGCAATCCAAAGTGCCTCAACAAGCGCGTCTAAGTCAGCGTCGACAAGTGCGAGCCAAAGTGCTTCAACGAGTGCGTCTAAGTTAGCGTCGACAAGTGCAAGCCAAAGTGCCTCAACAAGTGCATCTAAGTCAGCATCAACGAGCGCCTCAGAATCTGCCTCAACAAGTGCATCTAAGTCAGCTTCAGCAAGCACGTCAGCATCAGCAAGCACGTCAGCTTCTGAATCAACATCAGCATCAGCAAGCACATCGGCTTCAGCAAGCACATCGGCTTCAGCAAGCACATCGGCTTCAGCAAGCACGTCAGCTTCAGCAAGCACATCGGCTTCAGAATCAAGATCAACTTCTGAATCAACATCAGCTTCTGAATCAACATCAGCATCAGCAAGCACATCAGCATCAGCAAGCACATCGGCTTCAGCAAGCACATCAGCTTCAGCAAGCACATCAGCATCAGCAAGCACGTCAGCTTCAGCAAGCACATCAGCTTCAGCAAGCACGTCAGCATCAGCAAGCACGTCAGCTTCTGAATCAACATCAGCTTCTGAATCAACATCAGCTTCAGCAAGCACGTCAGCATCAGCAAGCACGTCAGCTTCAGCAAGCACATCAGCATCAGCAAGCACGTCAGCTTCTGAATCAACATCAGCATCAGCAAGCACGTCAGCTTCAGCAAGCACATCAGCTTCTGAATCAACATCAGCTTCAGCAAGCACATCAGCTTCTGAATCAACATCAGCTTCAGCAAGCACATCAGCTTCTGAATCAACATCAGCTTCAGCAAGCACATCAGCTTCAGCAAGCACATCAGCTTCTGAATCAACATCAGCTTCTGAATCAACATCAGCTTCAGCAAGCACATCAGCTTCAGCAAGCACATCAGCATCAGCAAGCACATCAACTTCTGAATCAACATCAGCTTCTGAATCAACATCAGCATCAGCAAGCACATCAGCATCAGCAAGTACATCAGCTTCAGCAAGCACATCAGCTTCAGCAAGCACATCAGCTTCAGCAAGCACATCAGCATCAGCAAGCACGTCAGCTTCAGCAAGCACATCAGCTTCAGCAAGCACATCAGCTT
>NZ_JASHFO010000023.1:0-30702 GCF_047460825.1 Streptococcus infantis
CATATGATTCTTTCTAATGAGTTGTTTGATCGCTTTTCATTATAGGTCATATGGGACTTTTTTTCTACACAAAAATAGGCTCCATAATATCCATAGGGGATTTACCCACTACAAATATTATAGAGCCAACACTTCTCAGTGCTAGGGGCTTTTTTAGTTTCTTAAATACCGCATATACTCTACTAATACATAGACAAGGATTGTTAAACAAATGATAATCTCTAACCAAACGAGAAGATTAAGGACTGGAATCTGCAGAATGCCTTGGGCCATTTTTAATGAAGTTGCTGTGATGATAGTTGGGAAGGTTAGGGCTGAAAAAGCTGGTTGAAATCCCTGTTTTAAAATCATTGGTAAGCGACTGAGGACAAAGAAAAAGAAAGTCTGTGAAGCAAGGATCATGACTAGCAAAATCCAGCCATGAAGTCCTGAACCTTCGATCCGAACGAGTGCTGCTAACAGTAGAGAAAAGGGAGCACAATAGATTCCTTCTTGCCCCAGTAAAGCCCGTGGCAATGGATTACTTTTCAAATCTTGATAAATCAGAGGATAAAGGAAAAGGGTTAAGGTAAAGCCAAAAATCCAAGCGCCATAGGCAATCTCGACTATACCCACCACTGGGTAGGTCAAGCTTGCTACTGCAATTCCCACATAAAGAACTGTCCAACTTGGCGTTGCACTCGTTCTTGGTTTAGTCTGCACATAATTTTTAGTGAAGTAAATGATTAAACCTACATCCAGTAGAAAGGCAAACCACCAAAGAGCTTGCGCTATGATACCCATACTCGTGGGTAAGATTCGCAGTAAGTAGGTTGATAAAATCATCCCTGCCATGGGAAAGGTCGCCATTCCCGATAATAGAGGAGCTTTCTTAAGTTCTTGCTGGCTTTCTTGCCAATCACTAAGATGACTCACTAAAAAATAAAACCATAAAATCAAGCCTGACAAACTAAAGACGTGCGATAATAGTGGAAAAATATCCAATATGAGATTGCCTGCTCCAGCCAATCCCAATAAGCACCCTGAAAAGGCCAAGGGGAGTTTTTTCATGTGAACCTCCAATAATCATGTTATTATCAGTATAGCATAAAAGCGCTTAAATGAAGTATTAAAAAACGAAGTTTAAAAAGATAAACCTCGTTTTTATTTTCTTTATTTTTAGTTTGTCGCTAAAATATGTCGCAATTGCACAGCACTAGGAGAAACAATTGGCAAAAAGGCACCTTCATTCCAACGACGTATGAAACCGGATGTCGATTTACTAAAGTATCCTCTACCGCCACCAGCTTGTAGTTCTAATAAGAGACTTTGGGCAACGACATCAACAATATCAATCCGTAACTGGAATAGCTCACGCGGATTTTTAACGAAATAGGACTCCTCAGATAGTCCTTGATAGAGAGAATGTCGAATATCATCTAACTGTTCGACCTGATGCTGCCATTCTTCCTTCAAGACACCTCGTTTCCCCAATTCTTTTTCGACTTCTGAGAGTGAACGTTCAGCCAAACCAAAGGCTAGGCCAAATTGGTAGCCTAAAAAGGCTGGACGATTTTGCGCTAAAAATTGATGAGCATCCTTGGATAGAATCCACTCTTCCTTTAAAGGGACCTTGTTAAAAGTCAGAGCTGCTGTATTACCTCCTTGAAGAGAGACAAATTCCAAATCTTCGGAACGACTAAAGTTTTCTGCGTCTGATGGTACGGCTACTACATAACTTGTACTCGGATCATCTGCAAATCCTGCTACAAAAATAGTGAGGAAGCGATCCTTACGAGCATTGGTCACCCAAGGAAGTCGGCCTTTTAGGTAATAATTCTCATTTTCTTCAAGGATTCGAACATTTAGTTCCTCTAAGTCAGATAGATACTTGACCGCATTAGACAAGGCCGTAGCACCTGCATATTCTCCCGATAAGAGTTTTTCCAAGTAAACTTCTTTGAAATAAGTATTGTCAGTATGTAGAATATTGTCTATTAAAGTTCGTTGCCCCCATGAGATAAAGGAGGCTGTTAAGGAATGTTGAGCGAGTTCTGCAAGGATATCGATAACATCTTGATCACTTCCACCTAGCCCTCCAAGAACTTTTGGTACTCCTACACGAAAGGCACCTTCTGCAGCAATTTTCTCAATCAACTCTTCTCCAGCTTGACATGATTTTTTGTCAATTTCATCAGCGTGCTGGTCTAACCAACTTAAAAATTCTTCTGAAAAAAATCCCATACTCTGCCCTCCTCTTATGCATAAGGTTGTAATTCTGGATTAATCGGTGTGTTAGCTAGGTTGTTGGCATAGTTACAAAGACTTGCTAGACTGACACCGAGAACAACATCCAAGGCATTTTCTTGTGTATAGCCTGCTTCAAGAAATTCTCCAAGAGCTTCATCTCCTACGCGCCCTTTGGTATTGATAACTGCCAAGGTAAACTTAGCCAGGGTATCCAGCTTAGGATCGCTTTCGATTGGAGTACGATTGCGAAGGGCTTGAAGTAGGTCATCATTCATCTGGATTTGCTTGATAGAAAAAGCTGTATGGCCAGCGACGCAGAAGGCACAACCGTTGGTTACAGCTGCAGTGATTTGCACCACTTCTCGTTCTACAGGTGTTAGACTATTGCGACGGTTAATAGCTCCAACAGTGCGATAAGCCTCTAGGGCTGTAGGGGCATTGGCCAAAAGACCGATAAGATTTGGGATATAGCCATTGTTGTCCTTTTGTACCGTTTCAAGAACTTCTTTCACTTCTGCTGGCGCTGATTCTACTGTGTGGATAGTAAATGTTGTCATAAGGGGACCTCTTTTCGTTTTGTAATTAAATGGTTTCTGCGAAAATCTTACGAAATCTCATCAGCCTATTGAACAAATCCTTGCCTTGATTGATGACTCATTAGCTTTTCGTTGACAATAAGTCTAACACAGAATCTATACCTTGCATAATATATATTTTAAATTGCACTGATAAAAAATTTTTATGAAAACAAAAAAATCACACCAGATGTGTGATTAGCTTATTTATCAAAATACTTCTTCGTCTCAGCGATAACGACTGGTGATAAGGCTAAGAGTGCAATCAAGTTTGGTAGAGCCATGAGGGCATTAACAATATCCGCAATGACCCAGACCATATCCAGCTCGATAAATCCTCCCAGCAAGACCATGAGTACAAAGACCACACGATAAAGCCAGATAAAGCGAACGCCAAAGAGAAATTCAAAACAACGCTCTCCGTAATAGTTCCATCCCAAAATCGTAGTAAAGGCAAAGAGTACCAAGAAGACCGTTAAAAGAGCAGGTCCAAAGAAAGAAAATACTGTAGAAAAAGCTGACTGAGTTAGAGCAACACCATCTAAATTACCATTCCAAACCCCAGTCACCAAGATTGTCAAACCAGTCAAGGTACAGATAATCAAGGTATCAATAAAGGTTCCTGTCATGGAAATTAAACCTTGCTCCACCGGTTCGTTGGTCTTAGCTGCCGCAGCCGCAATGGGTGCTGAACCCAAGCCAGATTCATTCGAGAAGACACCACGCGCCACACCATTTTGAATAGCCATCCGAACACTAGCTCCTGCAAATCCTCCCACTGCAGCTATGGGACTAAAAGCTGATGTGAGAACCAGTGAAATTGTTGCCGGTACTTTATCGATATTAAAGAAAATAACTGTCAAGGTTCCCAAGATATAGATAATAGCCATAAAGGAAACAACTGTAGTTGATACCTTAGAAATGGACTTGAGTCCACCAAAGACCGCAATCCCTACAAAAATAGATAAAACAAGTGCAGTAATTGTCGGATCAATACTAGCTGTATTTTGAACGGATTCTGTAATGGAATTCACCTGGGTAAAAGTACCGATTCCTAAAAGTGCAACTAGTACTCCAGCTACAGCAAAGAAGATTGCAAGAGGGCGCCATTTTTCGCCCATCCCTAGAAGGATATAATGCATCGGTCCTCCTGCCACCGCACCATGATCATCCTTGGTTCGATATTTGATAGCAAGTAGTCCTTCTGCATACTTGGTTGCCATTCCAAAGAAAGCAGCCACCCACATCCAAAAAAGAGCGCCTGGTCCACCAACCTTGATAGCCGTTGCAACCCCGATAATATTTCCTGTACCAACAGTTGCTGCTAGGGCTGTACATAGTGCAGCAAAGCTAGATACATCTCCATGCCCCTTATCCTTGGTAAAAATAAGCTGGAAGGCCTTAGGGAGACGCAAGATTTGTAAAAGCCCTAAACGAAGAGTCAAGTAAATCCCTGTACCAACCAATAAAATTAAAAGGGGTGGGCCCCATACCAGAGCATCCAGCTCTTTTAGCAAATTTAACATCCTTTTCTCCTATCTATTCAACCCCAAAAGAAAGAGCACATGTTAAAAACATGTACTCTGGAATGCATCGATAAATGCCAAAAAGCGCTCTATCATTGCTCTGTCCTTTTACCTGAGAGTTTGAGCAGTTGCCTGCCTTGCCCCTTCGGTGCCTTTACGGTCTCTCCAGAGTTCCGTCCATTTACAGTCATGAAAAATCAAACGATTTTCCACTTCTATTAAACTTCATTCGGTGTTGTATTTAATTTTTATTTATTTTACAAGAAAATTTAGCTCTTGTCAATTATTTTCAGAAAATTTTATTATAATTTTCATTCATTTCGCTTTATCCCTTAAAGGTTACAATGGTTGCGCCAGATCCGCCTGCATTTTGTGGTGCATAGCCAAAGCTCTTGACCTGTTTATTTCTTTGTAGGTACTTAGTTACCCCTTCACGGATGACTCCTGTACCGATACCATGGATGATGTCGACTTGGGCCATATTGTTGAGTAGGGCTTGGTCTATAAAGGCATCCAAGGCTTCCATAGCTTCCTCGTAGCGTTTGCCACGAAGGTCTAGTCGAGCCTGTGGGCCTTTGCCTGCTGCACGTTTGACGACGTTGACTTGTTTCTTCTTGACTGGCGCTTCTTTCTGGGCTTGAACCAAATCAAACTCTTTTTCCTCAAGGGTCATCTTAATCAAGCCAACCTGTGCTTCCCAACGTCCATCCTTGAGTTGATTGGTCAAGGTACCACGTTGACCATAGCTTAAAACGATAATATCATCTCCAACTTTTGGAGCTCGTTTTTTCTTAGCTTTTTGGAGAACCTTATTTTTAGAAAGGTCAACTTTTTCAGGAGCTAATTTTTTGAGCTTAGCTTTGGCTTCAATAATCTCATGTGGCTTTAGTTGAGATTTACTGTGAAGATTTTTAAGTATATCATCACTCTCAGCTAGTGCTAAGTCAACAATTTCAGCAGCTTGCTCACGCGCCTTATTGAGTTCAGTTTCTTTCTCACGATTGAGCTCGTTATAAAGTTTTTTAAGGGCACGATTCATCTTGAGGTTTTCTTGCTCGACTTGGCGAATATTCTCAAGACGTTTCCGACTTTCAAGTGTTTGTGCTTCCAATTGCTCAATGATGCGATTGACATCATTGTCTTGATTAATCTGCTTGCTGGCATCACCTACGATGACATCTGACAAGCCTAGACGTTTGGCAATTTCAAAGGCATTGCTTCGACCTGGAACTCCCTGCATAAAGCGATAGGTTGGGCGCAGGCTAGCTGTATCAAATTCCATACTAGCATTCTGAACATAGGCAGTTTCAATACCATAGGCTTTAAGTTCAGGATAGTGAGTGGTTGCCATGGTCTTGACCTGACGCAGGCGTAAGTCTTCTAGGATAGACATGGCAAGGGCTGCACCTTCTTGGGGATCTGTACCAGCACCAAGCTCATCTAGTAACAAGAGCGATTTTTGGTTGACCTTACCCAGAATATCGACGATGTTGGTCATATGACTAGAGAAGGTTGAAAGACTTTGCTCAATGGACTGCTCGTCTCCGATATCTGCGAATATCTCCTCGAAAATCCCTACACGACTACCCTTATCAGCTAAAATTGGTAGACCAGACTGGGCCATCAACTGAGTCAAACCTAAGGTCTTGAGCATAATGGTCTTACCACCTGTATTAGGACCCGTGATGACGATAGCTGTTAATTCTTTGCCAAAGTGCACATCATTGGCAACAGCGTTTTTAACCAAGGGATGACGAACGTGAAGTAGTTGAATCTCCTGTCCCTCAGACACTTGAGGTACTACTGCCTCCGTCTCTTGGATAAAGCGAACCTTAGCACGAATCAGGTCCAAATGTCCAATAATCCAAGCATCATTGGCGATTTCAGCTGCATGAGGTCTTACTCTTTCAGAGAGTTCTTGGAGGATACGCATCATCTCATAGCGTTCGTCTGCACGAAGACTTGCGATTTCTTCACTTAGCTTGACCACTTCACGTGGTTCGATATAAACAGTGTTCCCACTGGCAGAGATATCATGAACCACACCAGCAATCTTGTTACGATAGGTATTCTTAACTGGAAGAACTTGGCGACCATTTCTACTTGCGATGATACCTTCTGTCAGCATCTGAGCTTTTTGTTTGAGAAGGTCTTGCAGGACATCACGGACTTGACTTTCACTATCATGGATTTTTCGACGGATTCGTGCCAAATCCTCACTAGCAAAGTTCTCAATAAATCCAGCTTCGTTGATGGCTTGTAGATTTCCCTGTAAATGTGGGAAGTCATGAAGTTTCTCAAACCAGTTAGCTAGGTGGTCTAAACGTACATTTTCAAGATTGTCATAAAAATTCTGCAATTCACGACTGGCAAAGATGACACGTTTGAGAAGGAGAAATTCCTCGATATTGAGGTCAGCACCCATCTCCAAACGTTTGGAGGTCGCTGCAATATCTTTTGTTGCAGAAATGCTGAAATGAGGATGCTCGACAAAGAGTTCTTGCATTTCCTTCATCTCTGCAAAAGCTTGCTTAATCTTGTCTCCTTTATCAGTCGGAGCAAGTTCTTTCAACTGCTCTAATCCTTGCTCGGTCAAAAGATGAGGCTCAAATAAAGCCTTGACCTTATTAAATTCTAACGTTTCTAGTATTTTTTTATTCATTTTATTTTCCTTCGTAATGAGCGAACGAATTTTTCAAATTCTCACTCTTTTCAAAAAGGCTCCTAAACTATTGATACTCAATGAAAATCAGAGAGCAAACTAGGAAGCGACCCGTAGGTTGCTCAAAGCACTGCTTTGAGGTTGTAGATAAGACTGACGAAGTCAGTCACATATATAATCCAAGGCGAAGCTGACGTGGTTTGAAGAGATTTCCGAAGAGTATGAAATTGTAAACAAAAGGCTAGGAATAGTTCCCGCCCTTTTTATCCGATTATTTTGGTTACCCAGAGTTGTTTAATCACATGACTAGTGATGGGGACACTCTGGATAATATGTTTAGCTACAAAACTGTTTTCAAGTGAATTTTGAACAATTTGTAAAGGAACAGTTGCAAGAATAGTCAGTATCATCTGGAGGACAAATAAGGTCACAGCCACTGATAAAACTCCTGCGCCTATACGGAAATATTGACCCGCTAGCTTTTTAGTCGGTAGAAGATTAAGAAAGAGACCCAGCAATCGACCGAAGCAGTAAAACACCGTAAAGGCTAAGAGATAACCAATCCCTGCATAAAAGACTTTGTCCAGCTGGAAAAGTTGATTCGGCGGGAAAAAGAAGGTTCCCTGTCCTTCCTGTGGACTTGCATATGGGATCAACAAATCAAATTGTTTTCCTAAAGATTGATAAAAATTTCCTGCAAGAAGAGCTGAAATCACAGTTGCTACAAAATAATAAATCTGGAGAACTAATCCTCTACGATAACCGATATAAAAGCTCCATGCAAGAACCAATAGGAGAAGGACGGAAATCATAGGGAATCCTCTATCTTGCTCTGTTCTTGTTTTGCTGCTACAACCTGATGACGGAGAGCTTCTAATTCTTGCTCCTTATCATCAAATTCAATCTCACGACTGAGTTGAGTTGACAAGCTATTGACTGCTAATAAAATAGCGATTGTCTCATCATCCGCTCCAGGCATTTGTTCTTTGATTGCTTCATATTTTTCTGTTGCGACCTTGGCAATTTCCTCCATAAAGAGGTTGTCATGCTCAGTTGTTAGGGTCAATGTTTTTTTGCCGAATGTAAACTTGTATCGATTTAAATTTGCCATAAAATTCACCTCACGATATTATACCAAATTTCACTAAGTTTGTCAGTTTTTACCAATTCTACAGCTTTTATGGTACAATAAGAACTATGGCAAGTATTACATTAACCCCGAGTGAAAAGGAAATCCAAGCCTTTGTTCAGCAATATGAACAGGCACTGACTCCTAGTAAAAATCCTTATATTCGCTACTTTTTGAAGCTTCCCCAAGCTAGTGTTTCCATCTACACTTCTGGAAAAGTCTTGCTTCAGGGAGAAATGGCTGAAAACTATGCCAGTTCTTTTGGTTATCAGCTCAGTCAAGGAACTAGCGGACAAAATTTCCCTTTGCTTGGTACAGATGAGGTTGGGAATGGTTCCTACTTCGGTGGTCTGGCTGTAGTAGCATCCTTTGTGACTCCTGACCAGCATGACTTTCTGC
This sequence comes from Streptococcus infantis, assembly GCF_047460825.1. Classification (GTDB taxonomy): domain Bacteria; phylum Bacillota; class Bacilli; order Lactobacillales; family Streptococcaceae; genus Streptococcus; species Streptococcus infantis_V. Next base: position 8,521 of record NZ_JASHFO010000023.1, read on the forward strand.
GAAAATTAGGTGTAGGGGATTCTAAGACTCTGACAGACCAAAAGATTCGTCAGCTTGCTCCTCTGCTTAAGGAAAAAATCCAGCACCAAGCTCTACTGCTTTCTCCAAGCAAGTATAATGAAGTCATCGGTGAGCGCTACAATGCCGTTTCCGTAAAAGTAGCTCTGCATAATCAAGCGATTTTTCTCCTCCTCCAAAAGGGAATCCAGCCAGAAAAGATTGTGATCGATGCTTTTACGAGTGCTCAAAACTATGAGAAGTACTTAAAAAATGAAGCCAATCATTTTTCTAATCCAGTCAGTCTGGAGGAAAAAGCCGAAGGTAAGTACTTGGCTGTCGCAGTAAGTTCTATCATTGCGCGTGATCTCTTTCTAGAAAATCTCGAAAATCTGGGTAGAGAACTTGGTTATCAACTTCCAAGCGGGGCTGGAACAGCTTCTGATAAGGTAGCTAGCCAAATCCTTCGTGCTTATGGTATGCAGGGACTCAACTTCTGCGCCAAACTACACTTTAAAAATACTGAAAAAGCAAAAAAAATGCTAGAAAGGTAAATTATGAAATATTTAAAATCATTTTTAAAAGAGTGGGGAGTTATCTTCCTACTTATTACACTAGTAGGTCTTAGCCGTCTCTTTCTCTGGAGGAATGTCAGTGTAGAAGGACATTCCATGGATCCTACCCTGGCAGATGGGGAAGTCCTCTTTGTCGTTAAACATCTCCCAATCAATCGTTTTGATATTGTGGTTGCTCATGAAGACGATGGGAACAAGGATATCGTTAAACGGGTCATCGGTATGCCAGGAGATACCATTCGTTATGACAACGATAAACTCTATATTAACGGTCAAGAAACTGATGAACCTTATTTAGCAGAATACCTTAAGCGTTTCAAGGAAGATAAACTCCAAAGCACTTATACTGGAACTGGTTGGGATGGTAAAAAGGGAGAATACTTTAGAACTTTAGCTCAAAAGGCTCAGGCCTTTACCCTAGATGTTAATTACAACACTAGCTTTACCTTCACTGTACCAGAGGGTGAATACCTCCTACTGGGTGATGACCGTCTGGTATCTAGCGACAGTCGACATGTTGGTACCTTTAAGGCAAAAGATATCACCGGAGAAGCCAAATTCCGCTTCTGGCCACTCAAGCGTATCGGAACATTTTAAAAACTAGGAAGAGGCCGAGAATTTTCTATCTCAGCCTCTTCTCATTCTATTTTGACTAAATCTGGGATAAATTTTCTCAGACACTATTGTAAGGAATTTTATGGAAGTTTATTTTTCAGGCACCATTGAACGCATTATTTTTGAAAATGTCAGCAATTTTTTCCGTATTTTACTCCTAGATATTGAGGATACCAATGCTGAAGACTTTGATGATTATGAAATCATTGTCACAGGTACTATGGCTGATATCATTGAAGGAGAAGAATACACTTTTTGGGGGCAGATAGTCCAACACTCCAAGTATGGGGAACAGCTACAAATGACTCACTATGAGAGAGCCAAGCCGACTAGTAAGGGTTTGGTCAAGTATTTCTCCAGTAGCCATTTTAAGGGAATTGGACTCAAAACAGCCCAGAAAATTGTGGATATTTACGGAGATAACACTATTGACAAAATCTTAGAAAATCCAGACAAACTCCAGTCTATCTCTGGACTCTCTGCTAAAAACCGTGAAGCCTTCGTCTCAACCCTTCGTCTTAATTACGGAACAGAGATGGTCTTAGCCAAACTGGCTAATTACGGCATCCCAAATAAACTAGCCTTTCAGATTCAAGACTTTTACAAGGAAGAAACGCTAGAGATTGTCGAGAATTATCCCTATCAACTGGTCGAGGATATCAAGGGCTTGGGATTTACCATCGCTGACCAATTGGCCCAAGAATTGGGGATTGAGAGTCAGGCTCCCGAGCGCTTCCGTGCTGGTCTCGTCCATAGTCTCTTTCAAGGTTGCATGGAAACGGGAGATACCTATATGGAAGCTAGAGACTTGTTGGAGCAAACCCTCAACCTTCTTGAATCCTCCCGTCCAGTCGAACTAGAGCCGAGTCAAGTTGCCCAAGAGCTTGCTTATCTGATTGAAGAAGATAAGGTCCAGCAGATTGATACCAAAATCTTTGATAATAGCCTCTTTTTTGCAGAAGAAGGGATTCGCAGCCATCTCATCAGAATCCTCGAAAAAGGGCAGAGTAAAAAACAGGATCTAGAAACCATTCAAGAACATATCGCAACTGTTGAGAAAGAACTGGGGATTGAGTATGATAGTATTCAAAAACAGGCCATCTGCGATGCTATCCAGAACAAGGTCTTTATCCTTACAGGTGGACCTGGTACAGGTAAGACTACTGTTATCAACGGCATTATCGCTGTCTATGCTCTCTTAGAAGGACTGGATCTCAAGAAAAAGAGCAATCTGCCCATTCTCCTAGCCGCTCCCACCGGTCGCGCAGCCCGTCGTATGAATGAGCTGACAGGACTACCAAGTGCAACTATTCACCGCCACTTGGGTATGACTGGAGACGACGATACCAGCCATCTGGAAGATTATCTGGATGCTGATTTTATCATTGTTGACGAGTTTTCCATGGTAGATACTTGGCTAGCTAACCAGCTCTTCTCCAATATCTCCTCTAACAGTAAAATCCTCATCGTTGGTGATAGTGACCAGCTGCCTTCTGTCAGTCCTGGTCAAGTCCTAGCAGATTTACTCCAGATACCAACCATCCCTAAAACACGTTTGGAAAGAATCTACCGTCAGAGCGAAGAATCGACCATCGTCACTCTTGCAAGTCAGATTCGTCAGGGAATATTGCCTGCAGATTTTACCCAGAAAAAAGCAGATCGCTCCTACTTTGAAATCGCTAGTAACCATATCCCTGCTAGCATTGAAAAAATCCTAGGTGCTGCTATCAGAAATGGCATCCCTGCTCGTGATATTCAAGTTCTTGCCCCTATGTACCGTGGAACTGCTGGTATTGATGCCATCAACCAGCTCATGCAAGACCTACTCAATCCTCCACAAAAAGACCAGCTTAGCTTTGAAGCTCCTCAGTGTCACTATCGAACAGGAGATAAGGTCATTCACCTAGTCAACGATGCAGAGGTCAATGTCTTTAACGGAGACTTAGGTTATATTACAGACTTGATTCCAGGAAAATACACTGAATCCAAGCAAGATGAAATTATGATTGATTTTGACGGCAATGAGGCCTCCTATCCTCGAAATGAATGGTACAAGATTCGCTTAGCCTATGCCATGAGTATCCATAAGTCTCAGGGGAGCGAGTTTCCAGTTGTGATTCTACCTATCACTAGTGTAAGCAAGCGCATGTTAGAGCGTAATCTCATCTACACTGCTATCACTCGGGCCAAAAGCAAGCTGATCCTACTAGGCGAAATACAGGCCTTTGACTATGCAACTCAACATATCGGAACAGCTCGTAAGACCTATCTGATTGAACGTTTCGCTGACCTAATGCAGAACCCCGAGGAAACAAACCAACTTGCTACCGATATTACAACTTCAACAGATTCTGAACAATCCTACATTCTAACCGAAGACAACTGGTCTAGTATCCCAGCCATGATTGGGATTACTGAAGAAGACCTGCAAGAATTTTTCGGAAAATAAAGCATAAGAAAACCCACCGATTCGGTGGGCTTTTATCTTGTAAAGATTATTTTACTGTTGCAGTGCTTGTGATCAATTCAACAGCTTTTTTCACTGCAATATCGTGTTTCAACATTTCAGCTGAAAGCAAGCTTTGTACTTGTGCAACTTCCATGTTGTAATCTGCAGCCAATTGCTCGATTTCTTTTTGGATTTCTTCTTCTGAAGCGTCAAATCCTTCAGCTTTCGCAACTGCTTCGATAACAAGGTTAGTCTTAGTACGTGACTCAGCTTCTGCTTCGTATTGTTTGTGAAGGTCTTCTTGAGTAGTTCCCGTGATTTGGAAGTACATGTCAGGGTTGATACCTTGACGTTGCAAGTTGCCAAGGAATTCATTTACTGAACGGTGAACTTCTTCGTGGATCATTTCTTCTGGAAGATCAACGATTTCAGCGTTTTCTACAGCTTTATCGATTGCTGCACCTTCAACAGCATCTTTGTATGCTTCTTCTTTAGCAGCAGCCAATTCTTTGCGGTATTTTTCTTTCAATTCGTCAAGAGTTTCAACTTCTTCATCGATGTCTTTTGCAAGTTCATCGTCAAGAGCTGGAACTTCTTTAGCTTTTACTTCGTGGATAGTTGTTACGAATTTAGCTTCTTTACCTGCAAGATCTTCTGCTTGGTAGTCTTCTGGGAATGTTACGATAACGTCTACAGTTTCACCAGCTGAGTGACCTACCAATTGGTCTTCAAATCCAGGAATGAATTGACCTGAACCAAGTCCAAGTGAGAAGTTTTCACCTTTTCCACCGTCAAATTCAACACCGTCAATAGAACCAACAAAGTCGATAACAACAGTGTCGCCGTTTTCAGCAGCACCTTCTTTGATCACCAATTCAGCCAAGTTGTTGCGTTCACGTTCGATACGTTCTTCAACATCAGCATCAGTTACTTCTTTTTCTACATCAACTGATACTTCAAGGTTTTTGTAGTCACCCAATTTAACTTCAGGTTTTGTAACAACTTCAGCAGTGATAACCCAGTCTTGACCTTTTTCCATAGAAGTTACGTCAATTTTTGGTTGTGCAACGACTTCAAGACCAGCTTCTTTTACAGCTGCTTCATAAGCGTTTGGCAAAAGAGCGTTCATAACGTCTTGGTAAAGTGACTCTTCACCAAATTTTTGGTCGAAGATAGGACGTGGAAGATGACCCTTGCGGAAACCAGGAACGTTAAGAGATTTCTTTACTGAGTTAAATACACGATCCAATTCTGGTTTGATTTGATCTTGAGAGATAGTGAAAGTCAAGACACCACGGTTTGTTTCTTTGTTTTCAAATGATACAGACATTCTGTCATTTCTCCTTAAAATTTTTTTAAATACAGTCTATTATATCATATACTAGTAACTTTTTTCAAGTCAGAACCGACTTTTCAGAACTGCTTGAGATACTTGTTAATCCTAGATTACTGTTTTTTGCTTAACGTATCCAATTTATCAAGAAAAAACATTAAAAACTTATTTCAAAGAAAAAATTACCTCTGAAACAGAGAGTTTTGATTTCACTCCAAAAAATTCATCTAGAAGTCCTCATGGCCTACCAAGTGATGCTGAAAGGCATAGACTGCTGCCTGGGTGCGGTCGCTAACCTGAAGTTTAGCAAGGATGTTTGAAACATGAGTTTTTACAGTTTTGAGGGAGATAAACAATTCATCTGCGATCCGCTGATTTTCATAACCCTTAGCAATTAGTTGAAGGACATCCCGTTCACGCGCAGTCAAGTCCTCATGAAGTTCAATATGATTACGGTTGTATTCTACCTTCTTACTCACCTCTTGTTCAATAGCGAGCTCTCCAGCCGCCACCTTACGAACAGCGTGTAACAATTCATCTGCGCTCGAAGTCTTAAGCATATATCCTCTAGCTCCAGCATTCAAAACCGGCATGATTTTTTCATTATCTAGGTAAGATGTCACAATCAAGATTTTAGCCTCTGGCCATTCTTTGAGAATAGCTAGTGTCGCATCAATCCCATTGACTTCAGGCATGACAATATCCATGACAATCACATCTGGACGAAGCTCCAAGGCCATGGAAATTCCTTCCGCACCATTGGTTGCTTCTCCTACAACCTCTACATCATCTTGTAATTCAAAATAACTTTTTAAACCCAGACGCACCATTTGGTGGTCATCTACCAATAATAGTTTCATCTTACTTCCTCTTATCTATCCAAATCAAGCAAGGGAATACGAATATCCACTGCCAAACCTTGCTTGGGAGCTGTTAATAATTGTATAGTCCCAGCCATATCTTCCACTCGTTCTTTGATATTGCGTAAACCATAGCTTAATTCATCAACATCATCTAGCTGAAAACCACGACCATTGTCTGCTACCTTCAACTGTAATTCTGTTTCCGTTTGATAAAGGTAAACATCTAAACATGAAGCTTGTGCATGCCGAAGGGTATTACTAATCAATTCTTGGACAATACGGAAGACATGCTCTTCAATCTTTTTAGGTAGTGCAGTTACCTGATATTTAAAGCTTACCTTCAGCTCACTTTTTTCTTCTAGCTCTTTGAGGAGTAGCTGAATCCCCTCCACCAAGCTTTTTTGTTCCAGTTCAATTGGTCGTAAATGCAAAAGAAGAATGCGCAAATCTCTTTGAGCTGTCTCTAAAATGGCAGTCACACTTTGGAGTTGTGTTTGCATCTTCTCTCTGTCTAATTTGGAAGCTTGTTGACTAAGTCCCGATAAAATCATATGGGCAGCAAAAATTTCTTGGCTGACCGTATCATGCAAGTCACGTGCGATTCGCTTGCGCTCCTTTTCAATAATTTCTTCTTCTTTGACCAAGGCCTGATTGTCTACTTTTTGAATAGCTTCTGTTAACAAACCGAGCTTTCCTGACAAGTTTCTAAAACTTGCGTCTAAGTCAGCATCTCCCAGACTTTCAATATCTTTGCCAGCTAGCAGACGTTTAAGATTTGCTTGGATTCTTCTTTTAGAAATTTCATCAACCATTGTCCAAAACAGGACTAATAAAAAAGCTAGAGCAAGACTAAACATTAAAGCCAGAAATAAGACTTTTTCTGTCTTTTCTAAATCTTGAAAGAGAGAAGTCCACTCTAAATCCAGAACTTTAAAAATGCTTCGAAAGAGAAAGGCAACAAAGAGAAATGAGGTGAGACCGATTAAAATATAGGGCTGTTTTTTCATCCTCGCACCACCTCAACATCTCCAACCATAGTTGTCAAAAGAATCTTAACACTCTTTGGACTCTTGAGATAATCTCTGGTTTCTTGATGGAATTGTTCATTGCGTAAAGAACGCTTAGGTTGGTCAAAGAAGGTTAAGTCTCCGTACAGAGAATTAACACTAAGACTGACTTCTACATCCACTGGTACGATAATTCTAGTCGTGCCGACTAGTTTTCTCAAAATGATGACATTATCATGATTGCTCAAAATCACGTGCTCTAGATGAATGGTATCCTTCCCCATGAGACGAAAAAGATTGATATCATCAAAGCGGCAAGTCTGGTAGCTTGAAAAGTGGTGGAGATTCCCAAACCAGCGATTTTTCTCCCTCTTCACCGTCACTACTTCTTCAAAAATCAGATTTGTATCTTCTCTTTCCTGGTTCATCATAGGATAAAGTAAGAACAGGCTATATATCAAGGCCACGAAGATAGCCATAATGACAAAGGGATTGAGCATGATGATAAAGAAAAATAGAATGCTCACTGCCACTAATATGAGGTTATTTCCCTGTCTTCCAGTATAGTATCGAATCAGCAGTAAAAACAAGAGCAAGATCAGCAGAAAACGGGAAAAATGCTCTGATACCATCATAATCAGAGCTCCTGTCAATAAACAAGCTTCAATAAATAGAAAAATTTGAAATTTTCGCATGTAACCGTCCTCTCTATTTTATTGTATCACAAAACCAAAAAGTCACATCAGTCTGAGGAATGATAAAGAGACCGGGACCAAAATCCCGACCTCCTCACATTTGGTCTTTTGCTTCTTTTAATTTTCCATACAGGAGATAGTCGACCTCTTGTAAATCCTCAATTTTTGAACAATTAAGGGCACACATGATTAGACGTAGGTCTTCCTTCCAACCTTCAACAATAGAGATAACGACATCCACTGAGTAGTTTTCAACCAACTCTAACATGGTGCGTGATAGCCCAACTGCTTTTGCTCCAAAGACCAGGCATTTGATGATATCTAGTGGATTGCGCACTCCTCCACTTACCAAAAGTTCCATCTTATCTTTCCAGTCTTGGGCATTTAGAAGGGTTTGCATGGTCGATTGCCCCCAATCATTGAGGTAGTCCCGTTGACCGCTACGACGATTTTCGATATAGGCAAAGCTAGTTCCCCCACGGCCAGACAAATCAACCGTACGTATCCCCATCTCGTACGCCTTAGCAATAGTCTTCACATCCATGCCAAAGCCGACTTCTTTTAAAACAAGTGGCACAGAGATTTGTTCAGCATAATCTTTCAGATTGCTTTGCCACAATCTAAATTGACGCTCACCTTCTGGCATGAGTAATTCCTGCATAACATTGACATGGACTTGCAAGAGAAGAGGATTCATCTCTTGGACCGTTTGTAGCCCCAGTTCAACAGGTTTATCCAAGCCAATATTGGTTCCAAGAAGTAGGTCAGGATGATTTAACTTGACAGAGAAAGAGTCATCCGATGGATCCTTAAGTGCCGCACTGTAAGAACCTGTCACAAATAAAATTCCACAAGCCTCTGCCACCTGAGCCAATTTTTGATTGATTTCTCTGCCCTTGTCACTCCCACCTGTCATGGCGTTAATATAAAAAGGAAAATCCCATTTGCACCCTGCAAATTCTGTCGAAAGATCAATCTCATCTAAGTCATATAAGGGTAGAGAAGAATGAATCAATTCAACTTCATCAAAACTATTATAAGAACTTTTTTGTTCAAGGGCATAGCGGATGTGCTCATCCTTCCGATTTGTCGTCATGTCCTATCCTTTCTTGATACAAGAGCTCAATCCCTAGATCAGCCCAGCGTTTTTTCAGTAATGTGGTCGAATCTTGGTCAAAACTGAGAGCAATCCCACAGTCTCCACCACCAGCACCACTACTTTTTGCAACAGCTTTTAAGTCTCGGCTGGCATCTTTTAATTGTCTGAGCGAAGGTGTGTAAATATCTGAACTCAAGCCTTCTAAAAGTTGGCTGGCTTGTTCTAGCAAGTCAATAATGGTTTCTTCTTGATCTTTCTGCAAAGCCTTTACCAAGTTAGCTACTGTTTCTTTTGAAGCTTGCAAGAAGCTAGCGTTCATATTATCCTTGATTTGCTTGACCATATGACTAGACACAGCTACTTCCTTGGTCCAACCCACCAGAAAATCAAATTTCAAGGCAGGTTCAACACTAGAAATAGAAAAGTCCCAATCACGTGCTAATACATCTTGCAAGTCTACTTTTTCTAGCCATTGTGCCACTTTCTCACGGTCAAATGACTGATAGAGGACTAGGTCTTCTGAAACGATACAGGCAATGTCCCCCATGGAGCCATTGTCCCCACGTTTGAGAAGGACAGCACTCGCCAATTTAAACAAGAGGTCTCTGTCAGCTAATCTTTCATAGAAAGCAAGCATAGCCTTGATAACCAAAACAACGACACTACCACTAGAACCCAGACCAAACTTCTTACCTTCACGCTCCATTTTCCCGCGAATATCTATAGAAAAAGGACGCAAGTCAACTCCTTGGGCAGTCAGATAGTCCTCCACCAAAGTAACTGTTTCTTGGATCAAAGCATAGGAAGAATCTGGGCGCATATCTACACTATAAGTAAACATATCGGAGTAGAGTCGATAAACTTCTGAAGACCCAATCTCAGCCGTCATATAGATGGGAATAGCCTTTATTAGCGCCAACTGTCCTGGTTCTAAAATGGCATATTCCCCAGCCCAATAGAGCTTCCCACAAGTTTTAACAATCGTCATCTTGGCTCAAATCCTTTGTTTTTGAAACGATTAAGCGATAGCGTTGACCTAAGAGTTCTGATAGATGTTCCAAGTCTTTTTCTAAACAAAGAACCTTTACATTAGGCCCCGCGTCCATGGTGAAGTAACAAGATTCTCCTTGTTCTCTAAGCTGACGAACGAAATCCATAGCTTCATAACTAGCATCTGTCAGATATGAGAACGGCGGATTTGCAGTTTTTGTCGTAGCATGCATTGCAAGAGCGTTCTTTTCTGTTAAAGCTCCAACCTTCTCAAAGTTATTTTCCTTGAGATAGACCAGCATATCCTTGTAGTCTTGTTCAGACTGACGAATCCACTCATCAAATGTTGTCGAAGTTTCCACACAGAGTTTCATGCCATCCCGACTAGAGATTGGTTTTTTCTGGTCTTCCAAGACCAACATAATCATAGCTAGTTTCAAGTCAGTTTCAACTGGATAAATCTCTCCACTATCCTTATCCCAAGCTGCTAAGGGTCCATAAAAACTACGAGATGAAGAACCAGATGCGAACTTAGCTTCCAAAGCTAATTCTTTACGATCTAGCCCTAATTGGAAGTAAGCATTGCAGGCTTTGACTAGAGCAGACAAACCACTAGAACTTGAAGAAAGACCTGCTGCTGTCGGCATATTGTTCTTGGTATCGATACGAACAAAACCTGCCCCTTCAGGACGGTAGCGGTCAATGATTTTACCCATCTTGGCATGCTCTGCCTCGTTTTGCAACTGACCATTGATGTAAAACTCATCTGCCCTAGCATCTGCTGACAAAGGGGAAAGTGTCGTCTCCGTATACATATTTTCTAAGGTTAGAGAGATACTGCTAGTCGCAGGAACCATCTCTTTTTCTGCTTTCTTACCCCAATATTTGATAATAGCAATATTGGCATAGGAACGTACTGTTACAGGCTTTCGATCCATGTCTGAACAGCTCCTTTCTCTTCTAATCTTTCTGCGAGTTCTTGTGCTTGACTGACATTAGCAACCAAGGCGATGATGCAGCCTCCTAGACCTCCACCACTCATCTTGGCACCTAGGGCACCCTGTTCAAGGGCAGTTTCAACCAAGGCATCTGTCTCAGGGCTACTAACTCCGATTTCTTTTAGATTTCCATGAGCTTTGGTTAGAATTTCTCCCAACTTCATGGCATCTTTTGTTTGAATAGCTTTTTCTGCTTCTTGGGTCAACTCTCCTAGCGCATGCAAGAAAGGTAAGGCATCCTTGCCCTTGCTCTGCACGACTTGGATAGCTTCACGAGTATGTCCATAAACTCCAGTATCTGCAATGACCAGATAAGCTGATAAATCCATGGTTAATTCTTCAAAACCAACATTCTTGATAAAACGAATAGGCTGGTCACTAAGACAGGTCTTGGCATCTAAACCACTAGGATTCATATGGGCAATCATCTCCGCCCGATTGACCAAAATCTCTAACACGTCATGTGGAAGTTCTGCTTGGTAATAATCAAATACCGCTCGAATGGCCGCAATACTTATGGCTGCTGAAGAACCCATCCCACGTTTTTCAGGAATAGCCGAGTCAATTTGACAACGGATGCAAGCATCCTGGATATTTAAATACTCGAGAGAAGCATAAACTGCCATGGACAAGGTATCCTCTTCAAAAAGACGCCATGGTGTCGCTGCTGGAACCACCCGACAAGTCACCTCTACCTCTAAAAGAGGTAAAGAGATGGCTGGGTAGCCATAAACCACCGCATGCTCTCCTATTAAAATAATTTTACTATGTGCCTGACCGACACCAACTTCTTTTGTCATTTAATCCTACTATCAGATGAAAATCATCTGTTTCTAGATAAAATTTTAGAACTTTATTCCTTTCTATTTTATTATATTTTCACAAAAAAAGCGATTGTTTCCTTTCACAATCGCTTGTTTTCATTATTGTACCCACTCACCATTATAGTTGACCTGGTAGCCACCTACTGTGGTATTTACAGCTAAGGCACCTGAACTATAGGCATAGTACCATTTACCATTAACTTGGAACCAGCCTGTCACCATAGCTCCTGACGAACGAAGATAATACCAAGTATTACCGACATAAATCCAGCCAGTTTTCATATCACCGTTTTGAGCATCTAAATAATACCAAGTTGAACCATCTAGATACCAACTTGTCGCCATTGCTCCTGATGAACGGAGATAGTACCACTTATTACCAAGATATTGCCAACCAGTTTGCATTGTAGCAGTTGTTGGATCTAGATAGTACCAAGTTGAATCATCGTTTATCCAGCCACGTGCGAGCTCCCCAACAGTCAATCTGTTGATGCGAGAATCAAAGCCACCATCCTTCTGTAAATAATACCAGTGCCCCTCATCATGAACCCAACCGGTTTTTAAGGTGTGATAACTTCTTTGGTCTTTAAAATAGTAGACTCGTTTCTCTGCTGGGCTATCATATTGTTCCCCATGATGTTTGTTGGTATTTGTAGCAGTTTTTGCTTCTAAAACTTGCTTACCAACAAATTCTTGTAGTACCCCATCTTGACCAAAGTAAAACCAATCTGGTCTAAAAGCAACATCTCGCCTTATAGAAGAACCAATCGTAACCCCTTCGTGTGGAGCAGGTATATATTGCCAGCCGACAACCATCTCTCCAGATAAAGGATCAAAATAATAGTACTTACCATCAATCACTCGCCAGTAGGTTTCTTTGAGTTCACCCTTCTTGTAGTAGGTTCTACCATTTTCTTGGACAAATTGCCAGCCTTCTGAATCAGCATCATCCGCAAATACTGTACTGGTTGCTAACAGACTTAAGAAGAAGACTGCAAGTCCAGCTTGCATCATTTTTTTCAAAAATTTCATTCTTGTTTCCTCCAAAATGATTGTAGCAAAAATCAAATCATATGTCAACATTTCAACGACTTCAAAAAAAGCAGTTACAAAACTGCAACTGCTTTTCTATTCTTGCATGGTGTAACCAACACCACGCACGGTTTTAATGTAGCTCTTTTGACCTTTCACGTCAAGTTTACTACGTAGATAACGGATATAAACATCCACAATATTGGTTTCGGTCGCACTTTCATACTTCCAAACACTTTCCAGCAATTGCTCACGAGTTAAAACCTTCTTACTTCCCATAAGGGTAGCTAAGAGGTCATATTCACGACGTGTCAGAGCAATCATCTCCTCGCCACGATAGACGGTATGATGTTCTACATCCATACGCAGATTGCGATAAGCTGTCGGAATTTTCATCTGACTACAGTGTTGGTCGATGAAATCTCGACCTCGGAAGATAGCTGAAATACGACTGACCAAATCATCGATAATGATTGGTTTATAGATGTATGAAACAGCGAAACGCTGGATTGTTTCAAGTTGGTCTTGCAATTCTTCTCGATGGTCCAAGACCATGATCACCGCAGCTGGCTTGGTTCGACTCAACTTATCTGCAAAATCCTGGGCTGTCATATCCCCTAGATGAGCATTCAGTAAAATCAAGTCATAGTCTGTCTGAAGAGCCATGGAGAGGGCTTTTTGTCCCTCTTCTACCTGATCAACTCGGTATTGCTCTTTTTGGAGTTCCAGACTTAAAAAATGAGCTAGATTTCTTTCTTTCTCAAGTAATAAAATCCGTTTCCCCATGGCTGACCTACTTATTTTTCGTCATACCAAGAGTAGTGGAATGTTCCTTCTTTATCCTTACGTTGGTAAGTGTGGGCACCAAAGTAGTCACGTTGTGCTTGGATCAAGTTCGCTGGAAGATCAGCTGAACGGTAGCTGTCAAAGTAAGTGATAGCTGCTGAGAATGTTGGTACTGGTACACCAGCTTGAACAGCAAGAGCTACGATATCACGAACAGATTGTTGGTACTTAGCAGTTACGTCCAAGAAGTACTCATCCAAAAGAAGGTTAGCAAGATCTGCATCACGGTTGTATGCATCTGTGATCTTTTGCAAGAAACGAGAACGGATGATACATCCATCACGCCAGATAGAAGCGATATCTGCAAATGGCAAGTTCCAATTATTTTCTTTAGAAGCTACACGCAATTGCGCAAAACCTTGTGCGTATGAGATGATTTTTGAGAAGTAAAGGGCTTGACGGATTTTTTCAATCAACTCAGCCTTGTCGCCTTCAAATTTGAAAGCAGCTGGTTTTGGAAGCACCTTGCTTGCATGAACACGTTCTTCTTTGTAAGTTGAGATGTAACGTGCAAATACTGACTCAGTAATGAGTGACAATGGCACACCAAGGTCAAGAGCTGATTGACTAGTCCATTTACCAGTTCCTTTGTTTCCTGCAGCATCCAAGATATAGTCTACGATTGGTCCGTCTTGACCTTCGTCATCTTTACGGCCCAAAATATCAGCTGTGATTTCAATCAAGTAGCTGTCCAATTCACCCTTGTTCCACTCAGTAAAGATTTCAGCCATGTCTTCTGCAGAGAGGCCAAGCAAGTGTTGCATAAGATCGTAGCTTTCTGCGATCAATTGCATATCACCGTACTCGATCCCATTGTGGACCATTTTTACATAGTGACCAGCTCCATCAGGACCGATGTAAGTTACACATGGTTTACCATCTTCTGGAGCTTTTGCAGAGATTTCTTCAAGAACATCTGCTACCAAGTCATAAGCTTCTTTTTGTCCACCAGGCATGATAGAAGGACCTTCAAGGGCACCTTTTTCACCACCAGAAACACCTGTACCGATAAAGTTGATACCTGAGTTAGCCAACTCTTCATTACGACGGATGGTATCTTTATAGAAAGTGTTTCCTCCGTCGATCAAGATATCACCTTTATCCAAGTGTGGAAGAAGGGCTTGAATTGTCGCATCTGTACCAGGTCCTGCTTGTACCATAAGCATGATACGACGTGGTTTTTCAATTGAATTTACGAAGCTTTCAATATCATAGCTTGGCACGAAGTTTTTATCAGGATGGCAAGCAATCACATCTTCAGTTTTTTCTTTACTACGGTTATAAATAGCAACTGTATAACCACGAGATTCAATATTAAGGGCAAGGTTACGACCCATTACGGCCATACCAACAACACCAAAGTTAGCTTTTGTCATGTGACACTCCTCTTGTTTAATATGTTTTATTTTATCATGTTTATCTGTGAAAAGAAAGAATTTTGTAACAATTTGACTAGTAGTCTAAATCATCCGCATGTCCAGAACCATTCCCTACAAAGTAACCTGTCTTACAATTAAGGGTAAAGAGATAGGTACCATCTGGTTTATAAAGGTTGTAATAACCATTGCCATTAACAATATTCACAGGTTCTAAAATGTATTGATTACCCGTGATATAGCCACGCGCACGCGAAGTCTCAAGAATGCGTTCAAGGACACCATCTGCAAAAGTCCAAGCAGGATTACTACTATCACTAACAGCAGCTTGATTATACGGTACTCGACTGACACTTCTTTGTAGGTTCACACCATTGCTTGCTAGTCCACTATTTAGGATATTATTTGCTGAGGCTGTTTCACCCGCTGAAGTTGATGCATTAGCAGAACTGCTAGCATTGCTTTCAGTTGCTGAGCTTGACTCTGTTTGGCTTGATGAACTTGACTGACTACTGCTTGAGCTTGTAGAACTTGAAAGTTGACTCTTACCGAGACTAATAGCCTTATCTAGCAGTTTATCAATTTCAGTATTCCCAGTCTTAACTTCGGTAAATTTAGCATCTGCCTTTACTTTAGCATTTGTATCTAGAACACCATCTGTAATAGCTGGCGTTTCAAATTGAGCATTAACGTCTTGAATTGCCTTGATTTGTGTTTCAAGACTATCGTATTTTGATTTAGCAAGAGTATGCTCTCTAGCTCCCTCAAGTTTATCTAACAGTTCTTTGAGCTGATTCAATTGACTAAACTGACTATTTTTTAGGGCAGTTTTATTCTCATCAGTATAAAAAGTGTCATAGAGACTGTTAAATTGATCGAGTATTGCTTGATTGCTTACTAAACCTGCATCAGATGACTGAGACTGAATTTCTTGTGAAGAACGCGTAATTTGACGATAAACGTAGTAGCTACCCCCAATAATCAAGACAATAATCGCTAAAAGAGCTGACAAGATGACCCACAGTTTTTTGCGTCGTGGCTCATCCTCTTCTTGAAGAGAGCGAGCTAGAATTGGGGTTTCTTCTTGTGAAGTTTCCTCATTTTCTACCTGCTCTGGTTCAAATACTTCCTCTACAAGATTTTTGTCCATAACTAAAGTTTCTTCTAGTGGCGAAAGGAGAACTTCTTCAGTTGCTACTCCCTCTTCTTCAGCAAACTTTTCTGATTCAGAGACTTCTTCTACTGGTTCCACCTCTTCTTCAATCGTTTCTTTAGCTTCTTGGATCAAATCATCGAGACTTTGAAGTTCCTCTTTCTTCGCCTGAATGTTTGTAAATTTATCAGCTTCAATTTCTTCACGGTGTTGTTTAATGTATTTATCCAAAATCGTATCATCAGGAGTTACTCCTGCTTCGATTTCTTCATTTTTTCGAATAACTTGTCCAACCGTTAGATCCTTAGCTTCTTCAAAATCAAATTTTGATTCTTGTTCATTCTTTTGACGACGTTTGCGTTTTTTCTTACTCATTTGTATTCCTTTCTGTTTTTACATCTTGTCTTTTCACTCGTTGACCAAAATATTGATATAAATCAACTTTCAAAGTACCATTATAGAGTTTTCGTTTTTTATCCGCCTGACTACCATATTTGCTTTCAAAGGCTTCATCACTTGTCAGGATAAACTTACTCCAAGTCTTGAGAGGCTCAAAAACCTCACCCATTTCAGCATAAAGTTTAGTTACTCCTGCATCGTCTGACAGACGTTCACCATATGGTGGGTTAGAGATAATGACTCCATTAATCTTATCCGTACGCAAATCCTGTACGCGCATCTGTTTAAAGAGAATATCTCCAGATACTCCTGCTGCCTGGGCATTTGCTTTGGCAATTTCCACCATACGACCATCGATATCACAACCCATAATATCCAGTTCAATCTCTCGATTTATCTGCTTGCTTGCCTCAGTTCTGACTTCTTGAATCAATCGATCACTGACCCAGTTCCACTCTTCAAAGGCAAAGGAACGACGCAAACCTGGTGCCATCTTGCGCGCAATCATAGCCGCCTCAATACAGAATGTTCCCGAACCACAGGTTGGATCAATCAAAGGTTTATCAGGGTACCAGTTTGACAGTTGCAAAATCGCAGCTGCCATATTTTCTTTGATCGGAGCTCCACCTTTTTCAGTACGGTAACCACGTTTAAAGAGACTTGAACCACTTGTATCAATCATAACAGTCGCTATATCTTTCAAAATGGAAACTTCAATCTTGAACTCTGGACCATTCTCCATCAGGGGAACACCTTCTGGTCGGGCATAGTGTTTTTGGAGTTTCTTAACAACTGCCTTCTTAGAAATCGCCTGCACACTTGGCTCATTGTGTAATTTTGACTTGACACACTTAGCCTTGGCAATTGGGAAACGGGCTCCAAGTGGGAGATAGTTCTCCCAATCTAGAGCAAAAACACCTTGGAAGAGTTCTTCAAATGTTTTTGCAGGAAAAGTTCCCACAACAATTTTGATTCTATCTGCAGCTCTTAGCCACAGGTTGGTTTGGATGATTGCTTTAACATCACCTTGAAAACGAACACGCCCATTTTCAACTTGACAATCATAACCCAAATCTCTTACTTCACGTCCAACTACAGCTTCCAAACCCGCCGCAGCAGTCGCAATTAAATTAAATGTTGTTTTCATTTCAGTCTTTTATAGACCTTTCTTTATTCACTTTAAAAAATGAGGTTGAGAAATATATCTCAGCCCCAACCTATATGCAATTTTCTATAAGCCATGTTTTGTTCCAGAAGTGACTAGGACCACTTCCTTCGATAATCATCTGTCTACCACTAGCAGCTCTAGCTGCTAGCAGTCAGAGTACTACGTTCGTTTCCGCGCACTCCATGCCCCGACCAAAATTTGGGTTGCTAGCTTGAGGGGTTTACCGCGTTCCACTCTCTCTGTTTCCAGAGAGACTCCGTCACTGTGGCACTTTCAAGTCTACTCTGACATATCCAAAGACTTAGTCATTTCAACTGCCGTAACGATTTCTCGTCCCTAGGCTTATGGTTTCGCCTAGCACAAACACTACAGGCATCACAGCCTGTGCTAGCATGGACTTTCCTCATGAAAAGAAACTCTCTTCACGCGATTATCCAAAAATTGCACAACAGAAGTATTCTTAGAAATCAGAATTATCCATGATTTGTTTGCCAAATACTTCTTTTTCAAGACGATTCAAACGTTTCAAAATATCAAAGTTTGTCATAGAAGTTGTACTTCCAAGCTCTGCTGATTCTGAAGCTACTGGTGTCAATTGAGGTTTTTTAGCCAATTCTTCTTTCAGCGCTGAAATTTCTAAACGGAGTGACTTTACTAACGCCGCATAAGTTTCATAATCCTTGATGACATCATCTAAGAATTCATCAACCTCTGCTTTACTATATCCACGTACTTCTCTTCCAAAATCCTGCTCAAAAATATCTTTTGCTGTAAAAATAATACTTGCCATGTCTCTCTCCATTCTCAGTTGCTAGTATTATTATATAAAAAAAGGCAAACAAAAAGCAAGGTCAAAGGCTCAATTTTCGGAAAAATTTTCGGCTACTTCGTTTAATTCCTCAAATGTTAATCTTTTTGTAATATAGTTGTCTTTCTTTTTCATCAGTTCGTAAAAAATTTTCAGTTTTGTTTCATTTTCTTCATCATAAAAAAGATAGGCTCCATCTGTATTTTCAAGTAAGAAAAGTTGATAATCTCGTAATTGACCCTTGTGCTCGTAGTTTGGATAGGCGTACTTAACAAAATCAACTTGTTTAAATTCACTAAGTTTGACCTGATTCCCCTCATTCCAGTTTTCTCCATGAGTCTCAAAATCAAAGATAGTCGCAAGTTGGAAACCAAAGTCATCTTTCATATCTCTGGCCACCTCGAAAACCCAGTATTCAAATCCCAGTGTTCCCGTAAATACCAACCATTTCAACCCTTCGTCTGCCATTTTTTCCAGATCTCTACGAATGGCTTTTTTAATAATTTTTAAACGAACATCTTTTTCATTAAACAATCCTAAATCAAAGCTAGAATAGCCTAAAATCAAGGCTGTATGCATTTTTTCACCCTTTCTGTGCACCTTTATGGTATAATAAAGTGATGTTATTGTACCAATAAGGAGAACTATGGTCAACTATCCACATAAACTTTCATCTAAATCAAGCAAAACTTCCCTACCTCAAACTAAAAATTTCGCAAATCGTGGGATGACCTTTGAGAAGATGATCAATGCTACAAACGATTATTATCTGACACACGGTTTAGCTGTTATCCACAAGAAGCCAACTCCTGTTCAGATTGTCCGCGTAGACTATCCTCAGCGTAGTCGAGCTAAGATTGTTGAAGCTTATTTTAGACAAGCATCAACCACCGATTATTCTGGAGTTTATGAAGGGTTTTACATCGATTTCGAAGCTAAGGAAACAAAGCAAAAACATGCAATTCCTATGAAGAACTTCCATCCTCATCAGATTAGGCATATGGAACAAGTCCTTGAACAAAAAGGAATTTGCTTTGTCCTTCTTCATTTTTCTTCTTATCAAGAAACGTATTTATTACCGGCACTTGACCTCATCCGTTTTTATCATCAGGATATGGGGAAAAAGTCAATGCCGCTTGACTATATCAAAGAATTCGGTTATGTGATTGAGCAGTCCACTTTCCCACAAATTCCTTACCTTGATACAGTCAAACAACATTTACTAGGTGGTAAAACAATATGAACAAACAAACTATCTTACGCATCGCTAAATACCTCGGCATTGGTGTGATTAGCCTATTTATCGCAGCTTTCTTACTTGGTGGTGGTGTATTTCTTTACTATGCAAACAAGGCTCCTGAACTCTCTGAGAGCAAGCTTGTTGCAACTACATCAAGTAAAATTTATGATAGCAAAAATGAACTCATCGCAGATTTAGGCGCCGAACGTCGTGTTAATGCTCAAAGTAGCGACATTCCTACTGATCTTGTCAATGCGATTGTCTCTATCGAGGATCACCGTTTCTTTAACCATAGAGGAATTGACAGCATTCGTATAGCAGGAGCATTCCTTCGTAACCTTCGAAGCAATAGTGGTCTTCAAGGTGGATCGACTTTGACTCAGCAGTTGATAAAATTGACCTACTTCTCAACATCGACAGCTGATCAAACCCTATCCCGTAAAGTTCAAGAAGCTTGGTTAGCTATTCAACTGGAGCGAACTGCAACTAAACAAGAAATCTTGACCTATTACGTCAATAAGGTCTACATGTCAAATGGTAACTATGGTATGCAGACAGCTGCGGAAAACTATTATGGTAAGGAACTCAAAGACTTGTCCATTCCACAGCTAGCACTCTTAGCAGGTATGCCGCAGGCTCCAAACCAATACGATCCTTATTCTCATCCTGAAGTAGCCCTTGAAAGACGAAACCTCGTTTTGTCAGAAATGCAAAGACAAGGATACCTTACAGCCGAACAATATGAAACAGCAATCAATACTCCAATTACAGATGGGCTCCAAAGCCTAAAATCTGTTAATAACTATCCACAGTACATGGATAACTATCTTAAAGAGGTTATTGATCAAGTGGAGCAAGAAACAGGGTATAATCTATTAACAACAGGTATGGAAGTCTATACCAATGTTGACCAAGAGGTACAAAAACACCTTTGGGACGTCTATAATACTGATCAATACGTAAACTATCCTGATGATGATATCCAAGCAGCTTCTACTATCATTGATGTATCAAATGGTAAAGTTATCGCCCAACTCGGATCTCGTCACCAAGCTAGCAATGTATCCTTTGGCACTAACCAAGCAGTGGAAACAAACCGTGACTGGGGTTCAACTATGAAACCAATTACGGACTATGCACCTGCACTTGAATACGACATTTATGACTCAACTGCTTATATGCTTAAGGATGTACCATATAACTTCCCAGGTACAAATACTCCAGTCTACAACTGGGATCGTGGCTATTATGGTAACATCACTCTTCAAACTGCTATCCAACAATCTCGTAACGTACCTGCAGTTGAAACACTAGATAGAGTTGGATTCGAAAACGCCAAAAAATTCTTAAATGGGCTTGGCATTGATTATCCAACCATGGTATATGCAAACGCAATTTCAAGTAATACGACTGAATCAGGTAAACAGTACGGTGCAAGTAGTGAAAAAATGGCTGCTGCCTATGCTGCTTTTGCTAACGGTGGTATCTATCACAAACCAATGTATATCAATAAAGTTGTTTTTAGTGACGGTAGTTCCAAAGAGTTTTCTGACCAAGGGACTCGTGCTATGAAAGAAACAACCGCCTATATGATGACAGAAATGATGAAAACTGTATTATATTCTGGTACAGGCCGAGACGCTTATATATCATGGCTTCCACAAGCAGGTAAAACTGGTACATCAAACTATACTGATGAAGAGATTGAAAACTACATCAAAACAAGTCAATTTGTTGCTCCAGATGAAATGTTTGTTGGTTATACCCGTAAATATTCAATGGCAGTCTGGACCGGTTACTCAAACCGTCTTACTCCAATCGTTGGCGATGGCTTTACTGTTGCCACTAGTATCTATCGTTCTATGATGCAGTATCTAGCAGAGGGAGATCATCCTGGTGATTGGACAATGCCAGAAGGTCTTTATAGAAGCGGTGATTACATCTTCAAAAATGGAACACGTAGCAACTGGATTCCACAGTCAACTCAAGCAAGTTCGACAATAGAGAGCTCTAGCTCAAGTTCAACTTCAACAACTGAAAGTGAAAGCTCTTCAAACGAAAATACGAATGGTACTACTAATCCAAATGCAACGCAACCAAACTCATCTGCAAATTCTCAACAACAAAATCAACCCCAACAAAATCCACGAAGACAACAATAAAATATATAAAAAAACTGAGAATAAATCCTCAGTTTTTTGTATGTAGTTTTTATAGTGGAATCTTAACTTCTACTAGGTCAAACTTTTTAAAAATAGGAAACGAAACGACTTAACAGACTAAAAAACTGTCAAAGTTATCTCAATCGCAACCTTATCTCAAACACAAGTTATACTCAATCAATTTCAAAAAGCAACCTTATCCATTGTCTGCTGACAGTAGACTTTAAAACGCTTTTTTCCAGTCCTTAAATAACTTCTTGAAGCTTATCAATGACGGCTTCCAATGTTTGGAAAGCCTTATTTTTAAAACCTCGTTTTCGAATTTCTTTCCAGACTTGTTCAATAGGGTTCATTTCTGGTGTATAAGGTGGGATAAAAGCCAATTCAATATTACTTGGAATCTCTAAGGTACTTGATTTATGCCATATAGCATTATCCATGACAAGTAAAATATAGTCATCTGGATAAGCTTGTGAGACTTGCCGTAGAAATTCATTCGTCCACTCAGTATTACATCCTCCAGCAATAAGGAAGAAGGAATCTCCTGTCTGAG
>NZ_JASHFO010000024.1:0-28957 GCF_047460825.1 Streptococcus infantis
TCCATCTACAACCTCAAAACAGTGTTTTGAGCTGACTACGTCAGTTCCATCTACAACCTCAAAACAGTGTTTTGAGCTGACTACGTCAGTTCCATCTACAACCTCAAAACAGTGTTTTGAGCTGACTACGTCAGTTCCATCTACAACCTCAAAACAGTGTTTTGAGCTGACTTCATCAGTTCTATCCACAACCTCAAAGCAGTGCTTTGAGCAACCTGCGGCTAGCTTCCTAGTTTGCTCTTTGATTTTCATTGAGTATCAGGAGCAACCGAAGTAAATTTTCCCACAATAAAACGCAAAATATCAAGTTTTTTTATACCTGATACAATGCGTTTTTTGATTATAAAGACTTTTTGCCTAACTTCTTCTAGGCGTTTAGAACCTTGTCTAAAAATTCTTTAAGACGCGGATGTTGTGGGTTGTCAAAGATTTGATCAGGTGTACCGTCCTCAAGGAATTCACCATCAGCAGTAAAGATAACTCGATTGGCAACCTTGCGGGCGAACCCCATTTCGTGGGTTACGATGATCATAGTCATACCTTGTTCAGCCAATTCCTTCATAACGTTAAGAACGTCACCGACCATCTCAGGGTCAAGGGCAGAAGTTGGTTCGTCAAAGAGCATGATGTCAGGGTTCATGGCTAGACCGCGAGCGATAGCCACACGCTGTTTTTGACCACCTGATAGGCTTTCAGGATTTGCATTAGCCTTATCAGCGAGTCCAACTTTTTCAAGAAGTTCCATTCCCAATTTTTCAGCTTCGGCCTTAGTCATCAACTTATGCTCTACTGGTGCGAAAGTGATATTTTCCAATACCGTCATGTGTGGGAAAAGATTGAAGTGCTGGAACACCATTCCGATATTTTCACGAACGTGGTCCACGTTGGTTGCTTTATCCGTCAAATCATAACCATTAACTGTGATATGACCTTTTGTACCTTCTTCAAGGAGATTCAAGCTACGCAAGAAAGTTGATTTACCTGAACCAGAAGGTCCAATGATACAAACAACATCTCCTTCATAGAATTTTGCTGAGATTCCTTTGAGGACTTTGTTTTTACCATATTGTTTATGTAAATTATCGACATCGATTTTTAATTTAGCCATTATTGAATCCTCTTTTCTAAGCGTTTTGCAAGTCTAGTAAGAAGAGTGATAATCACAAGATAGAAGACTGCGAGAATTGCATACATTTTGAAACTTTGGTAGTTACGAGCAATGATAATCTTACCAGTCTGGAAGAGTTCGACCAAACCGATTGCAGATACGATAGTTGTATCTTTAAGTGCGATAACAAATTGGTTGACGAAGTTTGGAAGCATAAGTTTGGTTGCTTGTGGCAAGACAATCTTACGCATGGTTTTACTGTATGAGATACCAAGGCTTCGACTAGCTTCCATTTGTCCGATAGGAACAGCCTTAATACCACCACGTACAATTTCAGCGATATAAGCGGCTGAGTTTAGGGAAAGGGCGATTGTACCAGCGACAAAGTCATTGATTGGACTCTGTTGGCCTGTAAGGGATTCGATAAAGTTAGGAACTCCCCAGAAGATAAAGGCAGCAAGAATCATCAATGGAATACCACGAATCACATCGACAAAGATTTCTGAAATAAGACGAAGTGATTTATAAGGACTAACGCTAAACATACCAAAGATAATCCCGATAACAATCGCAATTGCAAAGGAAATCAAAGCTAGAGAAAGGGTAATTCCAAGTCCACTTAGGAGTTGTTTGTAGTTGTTTTTCAACAAGCCCAAGATAGTAGTTTCGTCAACAGTTGATGATTCACTTGTTGAATCAGTTGCAAGATATTTATCAAGAATCTTTTGGAATTCACCACTTGCTTTAAGATTTGCGAGACCGTTGTTGAACATTTCAATCAATTCAGGATTGCTTCCCTTTTTTACTGCAAAAGCAGTTTCACCAATTGGAGTACCTTCGATTGGTGTTTTTAATTTTTGGCCTTGACTGATAGAGTATTTAAGAACTGGTTCGTCATCCATTACGGCGTCAATTGAACCTGTGTTCAAGCTATCATACATAGAGGAACCGTCTGCAAAGGTTTTAATTTTATAACCATATTTGCTTTGATTTTCAGTTAGGAAGGTTTGAGAAGCAGTACCGTTTTTAACACCAACGGTTTTACCCTTCAAATCTTCATAAGAAGAAATGGTACTTGATTCCTTAACTCCAAGAATAGTATTAGCTGTATAGTAAGAATCAGAGAAATCAAAGGTTTCTTTACGAGCGTCTGTAACAGACATACCAGCAATCATACCATCAGCTTGACCAGATTGAACTGCGTTAATAGCAGCGTCAAAACCTGGGTTGGTGATTTCAATTTCAAAACCTTGGTCTTCGGCAATAGCCTTGATTAAGTCCATATCAATACCAGTGTACTGGTTGCTTGAGTTTTGGAAAACGAATGGTGCAAATGAAGAATCACTTGCGATAACGTATTTTGATTTGACTGGAGTAGCTTTTTGCCCTGCGCTTGTAGTAGAAGTGAGAGAAGTTACTTGTGAACTAGTTTTAGAAGAATTTGTCCATTTATTGATAATTTTGTCCAAGCTACCATCTTTTTTCATCTGAGCTAAAGCTTCGTTAAATTCTGTAACCAGGTATTCGTACTTGCTACCTTTTTTAACTCCAAAAGCAAAGCTTCCAACGGCTTCTCCGTCCATGTTGATACTGAGATCTTGCCCTTGGTTAATAGCGTACTCGATGACTGGTTTGTCATCCATGATGGCATTTACAGCCCCTGTACTGAGACTGTTATTCATCAAATCACCAGTATCAAAGGTTTTGATAGTGAAACCATATTTATCTTTGATACTTTCTAGGAAACGTTGTGCGGCAGTACCGTTTTTAACACCAACAGTTTTACCACTGAGTTCTTCATACTTAGTGATTTTGTTAGACTTAGTCGTTGCGATGACAACTTTTGTATCATAGTATGTATCAGACATGGTAAAGACGTTTTCACGTTCTTTGGTTTTTGTCATACCAGCCATGATCGCATCTGCTTGCCCTGCTTGGACCGCATTGACAGCAGCATCAAAGCCTGGATAAGACATTTGGATATTCCATCCTTTTATCTCAGCGACTTTATTGATGATGTCGACATCAATTCCTTTATAAGTCTGGTCTGTATCTTTAAACTCAAAGGGTGCATAAGCGGTATCACTAACAATCTTGATAGTGTCCGCATTAACATAGCCTAAAGAGAATAAGGGAAATAAAAATAATAAAAATGCAAGGATTTTTTTCTTCATGTTTAGTCTCCTTTTTAGAATATTTACCCATTATAGCAGAAAATAAAAAAGTTGGCAAATATTTAGTGTTTCGATGTAAGAAGATGTGACATAGGATGCTAAGTGGCAAGAAGTTGAGAATCAGTAAGTCGATCCTTTTTATGGTAAAATAGAAGGATAGAAAATGTGTATGAGGCAATTATGATCAATAGAATTACAGACAATAAATTTAAACTTGTATCCAAATACCAACCATCTGGGGATCAACCGCAGGCCATTGAGCAGTTGGTAGATAACATCGAGGGTGGTGAAAAAGCTCAAATCTTGATGGGGGCGACTGGTACAGGGAAAACCTATACCATGAGTCAGGTGATTTCCAAAGTTAATAAACCAACTCTAGTCATCGCCCACAATAAGACCCTAGCAGGCCAGCTCTATGGGGAGTTCAAAGAATTTTTCCCAGAGAATGCGGTCGAATACTTCGTATCCTACTATGATTACTATCAACCTGAAGCTTATGTTCCCTCTAGTGATACTTATATCGAAAAAGATAGTTCAGTCAACGATGAGATTGATAAACTTCGTCACTCCGCTACATCAGCGCTCTTGGAGCGTAACGATGTCATCGTTGTAGCATCTGTATCTTGTATTTATGGTTTGGGTTCCCCTAAAGAATATGCTGATAGTGTAGTAAGTCTCCGACCAGGACTTGAGATTTCTCGTGACAAACTGCTTAATGAATTGGTTGATATTCAGTTCGAACGCAACGACATTGATTTTCAGCGGGGAAGATTTCGCGTACGTGGGGATGTGGTGGAGATTTTCCCAGCCTCTCGTGATGAGCATGCCTTTCGTGTTGAGTTCTTTGGAGATGAGATTGATCGTATTCGTGAAGTCGAAGCTCTTACGGGGCAAGTTCTGGGCGAAGTGGACCATTTGGCGATTTTCCCAGCCACTCACTTTGTGACCAATGACGACCACATGGAAGTAGCTATTGCTAAAATTCAGGCCGAGTTGGAGGAACAATTAGCTGTTTTTGAAAAAGAGGGTAAACTCCTCGAAGCGCAACGCTTGAAACAACGGACAGAGTACGATATCGAAATGCTACGTGAGATGGGCTATACAAATGGTGTCGAAAACTACTCACGTCACATGGATGGACGAAGCGAAGGAGAGCCTCCTTATACACTTCTTGATTTCTTCCCAGATGATTTTTTGATTATGATAGATGAGAGCCATATGACTATGGGACAGATTAAGGGCATGTACAATGGTGACCGTTCTCGTAAGGAAATGTTGGTTAACTACGGTTTCCGTTTGCCGTCTGCATTGGACAACCGTCCTCTTCGTCGTGAAGAATTTGAAAGTCATGTTCATCAGATTGTCTACGTTTCAGCGACGCCAGGTGATTATGAGATGGAACAAACCGATACTGTCATTGAGCAAATCATCCGTCCAACTGGTCTTTTGGACCCAGAAGTGGAAGTCCGCCCAACCATGGGACAGATTGATGACCTCTTAGGTGAAATCAATGCCCGTGTTGAAAAGAACGAGCGTACCTTTATTACAACCTTGACCAAGAAAATGGCAGAAGATTTGACCGATTACTTCAAGGAAATGGGGATCAAGGTCAAGTACATGCACTCGGATATCAAGACTTTAGAGAGGACAGAGATTATCCGAGATTTACGATTAGGAGTTTTTGATGTCTTAGTCGGGATTAACCTCCTTCGTGAAGGGATTGACGTACCTGAAGTAAGTTTGGTTGCCATTCTCGATGCTGACAAGGAAGGCTTTCTCCGTAACGAACGTGGTCTTATCCAAACCATCGGTCGTGCAGCCCGTAATAGTGAAGGGCATGTCATCATGTATGCTGATACTATGACTCAGTCTATGCAAAAAGCCATCGATGAAACAGCTCGTCGTCGTAAAATTCAGATGGCCTATAATGAAGAACACGGCATTGTCCCACAAACTATTAAGAAGGAAATCCGTGACCTTATCTCTGTCACAAAAACTGTGGCTAAAGAAGAGGACAAGGAAGTTGATATCAATAGCCTCAATAAACAAGAACGCAAAGAACTAGTCAAGAAACTGGAAAAACAAATGCAAGAAGCCGTCGAAGTGCTTGATTTCGAGTTAGCTGCTCAAATCCGTGACATGATGTTGGAAGTCAAGGCGTTGGGGTAGGTTTTGGAAGGAGATGAAATGGAAAAGTTAAATTATTTTACTGGTAAATTTAGTGAATCAGAATTAAAGAATCATTTTGATTCCTTAAATGAAGAAAAACTGAAATACGAACTTGATAATTTTATAGATCAATATCTAGATTTATCTGAATAAGAACAATTAGAATTTTCTGAATATGTTTTAGATATTTGTAATGAATTTAAAGAACAAATTGACAGTTCTTCAAAAGAACGCTTATTAGAGTTTTTCAATAAATTCTTTTTAAGTGAATTTTTACAAGTTTCAAGTTTTTCAATCAGATTATATTTAGATTTTTTATATTATTACATTTCTAAAGCTCATAATTATGAAGATTATTCAATATTCATTGATAATAATAGTTTATTTTTACACTTATGTCATCAAGTAATTACGGAGAATATTGAAGAAGATGACAGAATTTCTTACGTCATCTCTGGGATGTTATCAGTTTTTTGGCGTGTATTTGGATATATAAGATCTGATAATACAAAAATAGGAAATTTAGAAAAGAAATTACAAGAACTTATTGATGTTGTATATAAAAAGTTTAATTTTGAATCATTTGAATTCATAAATTTTTGGTATTTTCAATTAGATGAGTTACTTTTAATTTTTAAAATTCAACATCTCGAAACTATTAATAACTTTTATATCAATAATCCTCAATCTCTTTTTGTTGGGCAATACTTGGATTTTGTGTTAAGACACTCTGAAGACGTAATTAAAAATTCGATTAATGTTGTTCGAAAGATAGCAGAAGAAAATGATTCGGATATCATTCGCAACCAAGCTATTAAGTTAATTGAGAAGTATGATAATGATTACCTTAATGAAACAAGTGATTTAGAATCTATTCCGTCATTAGATGCGACTCAACTTTTAGAACAAGCAGATAAAATTATCACCAATATTCGTTCTAAATTGACTGTTGATTCAAATGAGTTGAAAGAAATAGGTTCCTTTGGACATTATACTAAGATTGACACATTAACAAATTATCTTATAAAAGCAGACTGGAAAAATGAAAATAATTCTGAAATTCAACCTCCATTTTTACGACTTACTAATCTAAAACAGTTAAACGATCCGATGGAAGGAAGAGTAATATATGATTATTTGGGTATAGATAATACGTTTTTCAAACAATATCAAACTTCCAATGTTTTTATATCTTCTCTAACCACGGTATCTGATAGTTTACCAATGTGGAAAGAATACGCAGATTCATCTCAGGGAGCATTTCTTGAATATGATCTGTCTTATCTTGAAGATATAGTTGCTCATAAATCGATAGAGTTTGTTAAAGTTCATTATTTAGATTTAATGTCAGAGAATAAAGATGAAACAGATGTTGGTAAATATCTTGATGATTTAAAACAGCTATTTGAAAAATTGCAAGAGCTGGAAGCTGAAAAAGAACTGATAAGTTTTGCTGAGAAATTGAAGAAGATTTCTTACCTTTTCAAAGTTAAAGACTATGAATATGAAATGGAGTATCGTATTTTAATTAATTTAGATGATACAGCTATACAAAATATTATTAAAAGAGATGCTAATGATTCATCAAATGAGAAGTACTTTAAGAAAGAAGAAATTGGGTTAGAAGTTTTTGATAAAGTTAACTATAAAGATTTTAGAAAGTATATTGTATTAAGCTCGAAAGATAATGGCAGATATGATTTATTTGTATACATCAATCTGGCTCCTTTAAAATATTCGAAGGTTATCCTAGGTCCAAAGGTTACAGATGCAGACTATATTGCTCCTTATCTAAAACTTGCTAATCCTGAAATTGAGATTGAAAGTTCGAAAATCCCTTATCGTTAATTTAAAATTTTTTATGAAAGACGAGTGATTCTACTCTTTGGTATAACAATGAATAAGAGTAAAATAAAAATATGTAGAAAAAAAGATTTATCCAGTTTAGAAAAGCTCAAATCTTGGCTAGATTCTCATAAAATTATAGGCTTTTTCCTGATCCTTGGTCTAATCTTAGGAATAGGGCTAGGTGTCAATCTTTTTTTTTAAACTCCTTCCTATTCCGTCGCCATACAGAGATATCAACTATAGTTTTCCAATATATATAAACCTTTTTTGTCTAGTGTATCGATTATTTGACTATTGGTTCTTAGACTTGTCAAGGACAAGAATGACAATAAAAAGATATGCAGAATTATTTATCTATCTTAATAGTATTGGATTGATAGTTCATCTATTTTTAGGAGTTGGTGGGAAAAATAGTAAGGGCCTTCTGCCTTCTCTCTTATCCCTAGATCACCGCTACATCTGGTTTCCTATTGCAACTTATCTGATCTTTTTCAGTTTGGCATCTATTATAACTCTAGTAATGAAATATATTGAAAAGAAAAGGAGTCAATCACGATGAAACATCTAACTGTATTTAGGTTTATTTATCTTTTGTGCCTAGTATTTGTACTGATTCATTTTATCTTAGGGCTTTTTGGTTTAGCCTTTACACCAGTCTTGTGGAATCTCTGGTTCTTTGGTCTTTGCTTGACCTTATTTATCCAACCATGGACCATCTTTTATAAAACGAGAATTTTTCAGTGGCATCATCTAATTTTTCAGACTCTCAGCGGTTTCATTGCTCTCTTGATCTGGTTCATGACATTTTTCTTCTTTTCCACGGTTCCAGATTCATCTATGCCTATCAATTTAGACTACTATGTGATTAAGGAAAAAAATGAAATCAGAATCATCAGAGGATTCTTACTCCATGAAATTCATGAATATCATGACTTAATTAATCCTTTGATTATGAAATCTAAAGTTAAGTATGTAGAAAAAAATTAAACATTAGAAAGTGAGTCCTATGTCTAGAGCACAATTAACCATTTTAACTAATATTTGCCTGATTGAAGACCTTGAAAATCAGCGCGTGGTTATGCAGTATCGATCGCCTGAAACCAACCGCTGGTCTGGCTATGCTTTTCCAGGAGGTCATGTGGAAGATGGTGAGGCCTTTGCAGAATCTGTTATTCGTGAGATATACGAGGAAACAGGTCTGACGATTAAAAATCCTCAACTGGTCGGTATAAAAAATTGGCCTTTAGATTCCGGTGAACGCTATATAGTCTTTTGTTATAAAGCGACTGAGTTCACCGGTACTCTCCAATCATCTGAAGAAGGAGAAGTGTCCTGGGTGCAAAAAGACCAGATTCCAAATTTGGATCTGGCCTATGATATGTTACCCTTGATGGAGATGATGGAAGCTCCTGATAAATCAGAATTTTTTTACCGTCACCGTACAGAAGATGGATGGGAAAAGAAAACTTTCTAATCCTTTACTAAATAACCAAACTTATCCAAGGCCTTCTCGATATAGAGGAGGTCTTGTTCATTTTCAGCTTCGACTAGGTGATAATGGACGCCATCTGTTAATTCAGAAAGTGGTCTAAAGTCAGACCGTTCGACTTGCTCTAAAAAATGCTGAACGTCCCGGCGACAAGAGAGTTTGAGCAAGGTTTCAATCTCTCCGTAGACAGGATGATCAATCAAGGTATTCTGAACACGTCCCCCATTATCGACGATAGCTAGAAGTTCTTGACCAATTTCTTCCATCTCGTGCTTAACTTTAAACAGTTTGTGAACATACGGATTAGTCTTGCTTTCTTTATAAATATAGCCACGATTGGTTGATAAGATAGGAGCACCATCAGCACGTAAAACAGCAATGTCCTGAACGATAATCTGACGGGTTACATGAAAACGATCTGCTAAAGTTTGACCATTTAGAGGTTTTTGGGACTCCTTTAACAGTTGTAAAAGTGCTTCTTTTCGATTTTTTGTCATGTTCTTCTCTATTAACGCTTAACGGCGTTTTCTCAATGCTTTGTAAACAGCCAAGGCTAAGTAATAGTCTACCATACTATGGATAATAGTACCAAATCCAACTAATACAAACAAGACATAGAACATATTTTTTAAGTCAGTTCCAGTACTAGCATAAAAGATCATACAAGCCAAAACTTCCGCAATAGCATGAACCAATCCAAGTACAAAGTTAAAAATCAATGAAGATTTCTTATTGTCCAAGGTTTGAGGATGTTTTTGAAGATAGAAAGCACCCAGACTTCCAAAAAAGATATGGGAAAATGCGCGAAGTACAATGACAATCGGATACCCAGCCATGAGAAATCCTAAACTAGAAGCTATAATAACAAAGATAGTCATCCATGGAGAGAGAAACATGGCGATAAAAATAGCAACGTGACTTCCTAGAGTGTAGGAAGCGGGAGGAATGACAATTTTAAAGGGCATCACCAAAGGAATCAAAATAGCGATAGCTGTCAGCAATGCGGTCAAGGTCATGAATTGTGTTTTCTTTTGTGTATTCATAATAACTCCTTTTTCTGTATATACAGTTGTATAGTACAATAAAAAATCAAACAAGTCAAGAACTAAAATTGATTTTTGATGAGATTATCTTGAAATAAGGTTAAAAAATAAATAAAATTTTTAAAAAATAAGAAAAAACTCTTGCACTAAACAAAGTAGTATGGTATACTTATATACGGTTTGAAAAAACTGCCTAAGACAGTAGGGGAGCTCGACTCATAAATATCCTACCGAGGACAAAACGTATCATGTAAAAAGAAGCGTATTGTACTTTCGTGTCTAGGTTTGGGCGCGTTTTTCTTTTGGAAAAATTCCCCAAGCAAAATAATTACGGAGGTGAACACACTAATGAGTGAAGCAATTATTGCTAAAAAAGCGGAACTAGTTGACGTAGTAGCTGAAAAAATGAAAGCTGCTGCATCAATCGTCGTTGTAGACGCTCGTGGTTTGACAGTTGAACAAGATACAGTTCTTCGTCGTGAGCTTCGTGGAAGCGAAGTTGAGTATAAAGTTATTAAAAACTCAATCTTACGTCGTGCAGCTGAAAAAGCTGGCCTTGCAGAACTTGCATCTGTATTTGTTGGACCATCTGCTGTAGCATTTTCTAACGAAGATGTTATCGCTCCAGCGAAAATCTTGAACGACTTTGCTAAAAACGCTGACGCACTTGAAATCAAAGGTGGTGCAATCGAAGGCGCTGTCGCATCAAAAGAAGAAATCGTTGCTCTTGCAACTCTTCCAAACCGCGAAGGACTTCTTTCTATGCTCCTTTCTGTACTTCAAGCGCCAGTGCGCAACGTTGCTCTTGCAGTCAAAGCGGTTGCAGACAACAAAGAAGACGCAGCTTAATCTTAAGCTACGCAGCGTAGCCTAGCTACAAAAATATAAACATAAAATATAAACTTATTTGGAGGAAATAACAATGGCATTGAACATTGAAAACATTATTGCTGAAATTAAAGAAGCTTCAATCCTTGAATTGAACGACCTTGTAAAAGCTATCGAAGAAGAATTTGGTGTAACTGCAGCTGCTCCTGTAGCTGTAGCTGCTGCTGGTGGTGCTGAAGAAGCTGCTAAAGATTCATTTGACGTTGAATTGACAGCTGCAGGCGACAAGAAAGTCGGCGTTATCAAAGTTGTACGTGAAATCACAGGTCTTGGTCTTAAAGAAGCTAAAGAACTTGTTGATGGTGCACCAGGTGTCATCAAAGAAGGCGTTGCAGCTGCAGAAGCTGAAGAAATCAAAGCTAAATTGGAAGAAGCTGGAGCTTCAGTTACTCTTAAATAATAGAGTTTCCATAAAAAATGAAAACCGGAGCTTGCGCTTCGGTTTTTTTATCATATATAGAATATATAGGGGTTTGGATCTGAGTTGTTTACCTTATCTAATTCAAGTGGAGAACTAACTAGAACAAATAGAGGTGACAAATGTGAGTAAAATAGGAATGGGTTTAGGTGCTTCAATAGTATCGAATAATATTTTAGAAAATAAGGCGAATATAAAATGGATATTACGCGAGAGCAGTGTTAATGAGTTAGATAACGGATGGCGTTTTTTATCCGAAATAGATACAGAAGAATATCTATCACATGCTGAAAATATGTCAATATGTGACTGGAGTACAATTGTTGAATTAGAACCTGCAGTATTATCAATTTTTAATATGCCTATTGGAACAGAACTTACAATTATTTACGAAGATGAGAGACTGTATTTCTTAGATACAAATACTGGTCAGAAATTATCTCAGTAGGATGTTAAAGTTTACTTCATTTACTCATCCTTCATATAATTATGAGTTTTCTAAAGCAATGCCAGTATTCCACAACTCTAGATTAATTATAGCTTAAAATTTTTTCATAAAGAAGAAGTCTGAAAGCGAAATAAACTTGACAATTTATGTACAAGTTATTATGATAGTCAGAGAACTGATTTACGTTTTTAGATTCAGATAATCTAGCAAAATTGACGATTGAGATATAAAAATTAAATATTGGGGTATGATAGTGTGTAGGGTTATTAAATTATTTACAGATATAATTTCTTCAGAGGACATGGATTTTGCCTTTCAGATTGCTCATGAAACTCAAGACGGAGATATAGTTCAGGTATATGATGGAACCCAGATATTCGATTTATCAGTTAATTATGTTAGGTATCTATCTTTTATCAATCAAACGTTTAGCGAACTATATAATAAAGAATATGAACTTGATGGATATGGAATCTATCAAGTTTTTGATAGTAAGTTATCGAAAGAAGTTAGTTATCGATCTTGTGGTATATGGTCAGCTGATGATTTTAATCATTATGTTTTCCTTTCTAATAAAGGCATGATGGAAATACTCATAAATGTTTCCTTGACATTTAAATTTGAAAAAACAGCTACTGAACTGCAAAAAATATCGGGTGTCCCCTTAAAAATAAGTGAAGTAGGGAACATCGAGGAAGGTTTATATTATGTAGAAGCTAGTTTAACCAATGATGGTGAACTCTATTTGAAAATCAGTGATAAACTTATAAAATGTGACAATTATATTGCTTTTAGATTGATTGATGAAGGACTGGATTTACGTTCAATTGAATCGGAATATGAGTTAGATATAGCTACTATTCATCCCGAAAATCATTTTGTTTATCAAGTTTTAAATTGTGGATTTATGGGACTTGCCCAATCTATTTTATCGAGTTATAAGGTTATAAATACTTTGAATTACAATGCCTATTTATTAGTTTATGAGGGCGCTACTTAAGACTGTAAAAATTGTAAAAGAGTGATGATCCTAGTAAAGGACTTGCCTACTTTAGAAAATACATCCAATACCCCAACAAATCCTAACAGCCAAAAACTTTATCGATATACATATTAATAAGCATATCAAGATTGTAGAATGACTAATGGATTCCTAGAGGCCTCTTTCGTTTATCAAATGTAAACCATTAGATTATGCCCAAAAATGTATAAAGTAATGCTTGGATGGGGATGGAGAAAGACCAATAAGAACTACTAGAGTTGCGAAGTGCTGGATAAAAAAGTGATACTAGTACGAACTTTAAAAATTTTTTTAAACAGTTTAGGAGAAGAACTTTAAGTGAATGTTTATAGAAGAATAACAAAGTTAGAGAAAAACTATTTAATGGTTAAGTGCTTGAATGATTTCAATCTAAATATTGATGGAAAAAAAGTACAAAGTGAAAGAGATGCGATAGAGATATTAGCCAAAAGTTTTAATATTGATGATCTCCAAGATGGTAATTGGGATGCATTATCTGATCGACTCCAGCGTTCTAATTATATACATCCAGAGAGGATTAATATTTTTATAAACAATTTAAATGATCTTTTTATCAAGGATGAAAACTCTAAAAATATTTTTTTAGAAATATTATCTGACACAGTTTCATGGTGGAAAGAAGATGTTGAAAGATACATAGTTGATGGAAAAAGAAAAACATTCAATGTATATCTGCTAGATTAATACTAATTGTTTGATATGATATAAATACAAGCATATCTAAGGACTAGATGATTGCTAGACAGGTTGGACAAATACTAATAGTTATAAATTTTTAATAAATAAAGGTGGATTATGATTGATGAATTGAAAAAGAAGATTGCTTCTACTGATGGTGTGGACTTTGGGCCATTTGGAGAGGGGATTTCTGATGAATGGATTACAAAAGCTGAGGAAAGATTACATTTTATTTTTCCTGAAAGCTATAAATGGTGGCTTAAAAACTACATGGGTGGAGAAATTTACGGAGAAGAAATTTTCAGTATCTATGGATTAGATTTTGATAGAGTTGTAGGTGGGGATATTGTTTACATAAATGAACTGAACCGAAAAGAAGGGTTTAGTAACTCTGAACAATTAGTCATTTGTGAAGGGGAAGACGGCATGTTTTATTTTCAAAAACAGGAAAGTTTGACCAATGAGTTAGCAGTTTTTAGAGATGGAGAATACTATGCTAGCAATTTTATAGAATTTCTCATAAAAAGAATAGACGGCTAGTGAATCTATTGAGCTAAAAAAGTAGGGATTATGTTCAGTAATGATAGATAGGAAGATAGAGTGATAGTCGTTTTTATTATTTTTAGTGATGTTCGCCAATATCTCATTATGGGATTTAAAGGAATATCAGATAGTTTTAAAATCTAAGTAAAAATTCCATCTAATCTTTAAAATTACTAGTACGATGCCATTGGTTATAGTTAAGAATATTAGAGGAAGTTTAAGAGATAAATTAATCAGACACGACCAAAGTAATCAACAATCTTACTTATCTGTGAAAATGCTCCTGTAGGAAATCAAAGGAAATTAAAGATTGAATAGGATATTGACAATTAAAGCATAGATGTATAAAAGTTTGATCTCGACCATAAAGATTGGAAAGACAATTTGCTAGAGATAGTGCATAATAGATAGAAAAAAGGGGATAGCATTTGCTAATCTTCAGTAGACAGATGATTTTATTAACAATAATAGGACATCTGTTGATGTAGAAGTAATATTTAAGAATAATTTGGAGGTGGATTTTATGTCTGTAGGCTTAATGGTAGGTTATAATTGGTGGACAGTAGGAGAAGGGAGCTTTTTTAATTCATTCTTTTCGACTATATATGTTCAGCTGGAGAATAAAGACTGGGGAAGTAAGTACCCCGTTATCATGAATAAACTTTATTTTGGCGATATTCCTTTGGAAGATATTGAGAGTGGAATTGCAGAGTTGTTATCTATCCAAGAAGAGTTGAAAAAATTTCCACCTCACGACATCATATGGGATTTTGAAGATTTGTCAGTCACTCCTCCTTGGGGTAATCATATTGCTTCCCATATCACAAATTTATCACAATATTTCATAACTAGTTCAGGCAGTGATTTATTTGAAGTTATGTTAACTTGTTTTAGATTCGCACTCGAGGAAGGTCAAAATGTAGTTGTAAAAAGTATCTGAAGATGGATTTTCTAAAAATTTTTTAAATCCAATGAGCCATTAAAATTATTGAAACACCGATTTTTATTATTTCATATAACTTTAAGGTGTAAAAAATAAACTGATTTTGTAGATTTTTGAAATGTCATCATTTTGAATACAGCCGTAAATAAAATCTGACTTATTAAACTATCATGGAAACTATTTGTTTAAATGCTAAACGCTGAGTCACCTATCTATGGTCATGTTTTTATTGTTAAATTTTATAATATAGAGTGATGTGTTATATGTCATTGTGTAGAGGAGGGAAAAAACTGGATAATATAGTACTACGAAGTGAGTGGTTCGATGAATCGGAAAAGTTTTGCGAAGTTAGGCTTACTTGTGAAACAAAGTTTCTAACAATTTATCAAGTATGCTATCTCTTTGAGGATGAGATGACGAAGGTATTACTGGACATGGATGATTATATAGAAAATCCTAATCTAGCAAGAAAGATCATTTTTGGAGATGATAGGGTTGGTGGAAGTGGTTATTTTGTTTTTACTTTTGCACCTATTAATGTAAGAGAAGAGTTAAATATTGAAGTGGATATGGAAGTAGCAGATAATGACGAGGGGCTCCATCGATGTCAATTCTATGTCAAAACTCAATTAGAAAATCTAAAGCATTTTAGAAATCATTTGCCTAGAATTTTTTCAAAAGACTATAAAAGGGCAGTAACATTACACGATGAACAAACTAGAAATGTAATGATTTAGCAAGCGTTTCTCGTTTATTCTATAGATGTATGCATTTTTAATTAGATTATAATTAAAAAAATTGAAGGGGAGGGACTTGTGGACATTTTAAAGCTAGAGGAAGAGATTGATGGTACGAATTACTGGGACGCCTATGCATTAGACTTTAGAGCTTCATTTTTTGGAGATGAATGTAGACTCTATATTGAAGTTGAAAATGGTAAATCGGATCAGTATTGCTGGGAGATAGTTTTCTACCGTTGTTTTAAGGTTAACTATGAGACAGATGCTGGTTGGACATGTTTTGAAAGTGAGACTGGCACAAGAAATTTCAATATGAAAGATATTCCTTTTGAAAATCTCATGTCTCACACTGTGCATGATATTAGACTTATTGTCGAGAAAAACAATATGATACAAGCTACAATTACTTTATCAAGTATGTTAATTGACATTGTATGCCAAGATATTCAAGTCTCTAAAGTTTTGGTGAGTGAACATAACTTCTTTTGGAAGGTTTAGTTTTGCTAATGATAAATGTTTAGACTAGAAAAACTCTAAGTTAAAAACTTTTTGCAGAAATCATTAAGACTGGCCCTTCAGTCAAAATCGGTATATGAAGAAAACTGGATGAATAGAATTAAAATCGTTCAAGAAAATGGAGCTTATCATCTGCGTACAAGGGATGAAGAAATTTTGTTATTGAAAAAAACGATAGCAAAAGATAGATTTCCAATTGTTGTCTATTCTGTAAGTAATTTTTCAGTCGCAAGAAAGAGAAATATTTCCCTCTACACTGGAAATACTGATGAAATCGATAGATTACTGCTGTTTTATTCAAACTATAATATTAGGGGGGTGACTTTTTAGATATTGATCCTTTAGCAACAAGATATCACTTCTTTTATCAATTTAATAATCTTTTTGAAATAACGAAGAAGCATTTAGAATTGCTTCCAGAAAGTAGAAGACCTTCTCGTCTATAAGCGATCATCGTGTTTTTTTATCAGCCCTTCTTGTAGTAACTGTTTGTTTAGTGTCATTGCGGTCTGTATTTTTAGTTTTAGGAATATTATTGAATAATGCTATTTTTAATATTCTAAAGAATTGCAAAGATCTCTAAGATTTAATACCGAGAAAAATACAAGAGTGATGATAAAATAATTTTACTTTTTCATTCCTTTTTGTTATAATAGACGACAAGAAAGAATATCTTATCAGTAAATCCCAAGCGAGCCTGTGGTAGTGAGAGTCAGGTGATTGAGAGATGAGTGTGGCGCTTTTGGTAAATTTTAAAAAATAATGAAGTAATAAATTAGGGTGGAACCGCGTTTCTGACGCCCCTAGGTCACTTGACTTAGGAGCAAAGACACGGTTCTTTTTGTATTCTAGGTCGCAAGAAATTATAGAAAAAGGAGTTAATAATGTCTAAAAAATTAACCTTTCAAGAAATTATCCTTACTTTGCAACAATACTGGAATGATCAGGGTTGTATGCTCATGCAGGCTTATGATAATGAAAAGGGTGCGGGAACTATGAGCCCTTATACTTTCCTTCGTGCTATTGGTCCTGAGCCATGGAATGCGGCTTATGTAGAGCCATCACGTCGTCCAGCAGACGGTCGTTACGGGGAAAATCCAAACCGTCTTTACCAACACCATCAATTCCAAGTGGTTATGAAACCATCACCATCAAACATCCAAGAACTCTACCTTGAGTCATTGGAAAAATTGGGTATCAATCCTTTGGAACACGATATTCGTTTCGTTGAAGATAACTGGGAAAACCCATCAACTGGATCAGCAGGTCTTGGTTGGGAAGTTTGGCTTGATGGTATGGAAATCACTCAATTCACTTACTTCCAACAAGTCGGTGGCTTGGCAACTGGTCCTGTTACAGCTGAGGTTACTTACGGATTGGAACGTTTGGCTTCTTACATTCAAGAGGTAGACTCAGTTTACGATATCGAGTGGGCTCCTGGTGTTAAATACGGAGAAATCTTCCTTCAACCAGAATATGAGCATTCAAAATACAGCTTTGAAGTTTCTGACCAAGATATGCTTCTTGAAAACTTCGAAAAATTTGAAAAAGAAGCTGGGCGTGCTTTGGAATTGGGCCTAGTTCACCCTGCCTATGACTACGTTTTGAAATGTTCACACACTTTCAACTTGCTTGATGCTCGTGGAGCAGTATCCGTTACAGAACGTGCAGGTTACATTGCTCGCATCCGTAACTTGGCTCGTGTTGTAGCTAAAACATTCGTAGCTGAACGCAAGAAACTTGGTTACCCACTTCTTGACGAAGCTACACGCGCTCAACTCCTAGCAGAAGAGGAAGAATAACAATTGGTAAAAAGTACTAACGATAATCAAATTA
Source organism: Streptococcus infantis (assembly GCF_047460825.1). GTDB lineage: Bacteria > Bacillota > Bacilli > Lactobacillales > Streptococcaceae > Streptococcus > Streptococcus infantis_V. The sequence goes on from NZ_JASHFO010000024.1 coordinate 17,884, forward strand.
TTCCATTTGTTTTAAATTTAGAGGTAAAGAAGTCGAGAGATTTTGATTTCACCAAGGATGATTTAGCTGAAGCTATTTTTCGTGATAGAAAATTAAATGAAGGTTTTAATAATATTGGTTTCGAATTTGAAAAACAAACTGATATGCAATTTGATATTAAAAGTGAAAATCAATATGAAAATATCAAAAAAAAAGGCACGTATTCTTTTGATGTTATAGAACCGAATGGTGATGGAGAATACAATGAATTGTTTATTCAATTATATTTCACAATATTTGATAAAACAGAGAATATTAGTCAAAAGTTAAAAGAATCACTATATGAGATTATCAAAAAAAATTTTGAGAATGAGAATTTAATTATTGGACATGATGATCTGAGTCTTACTGATGCACTTTTAGTAATTCAAAAATTTTGTTTTAAAAGATCTGGAGAGGAATAAAACATGACAAAAAACTTATTAGTAGAACTAGGACTCGAAGAGTTACCAGCCTACGTTGTCACACCAAGTGAAAAACAACTAGGTGAAAAAATGGCAGCCTTTTTGGATAATAACCGCCTTTCATACGAAGGAATTCAAACTTTTTCAACTCCACGTCGTTTGGCTGTTCGCGTACTTGGCTTGGCAGACCAACAAACGGATTTGACTGAAGATTTTAAAGGACCTTCTAAAAAAATTGCTTTGGATGCAGAAGGAAATTTCTCTAAAGCAGCGCAAGGGTTTGTCCGTGGTAAAGGATTGACTGTAGATGATATCGAATTCCGTGAAATCAAAGGTGAAGAATATGTCTACGTAACTAAGCATGAAGCTGGAAAACCAGCTGAGGAAGTTTTGGCTGGAATTCCAGAAGTATTGGCTAGCTTAAGCTTCCCAGTAAGTATGCACTGGGCAAACAATACCTTTGAATATATCCGTCCAGTCCATACGTTGACAGTTCTTTTGGATGATGTGGCACTCGATATGGATTTCTTAGATATTCATTCAGGAAGAGTTAGCCGTGGACATCGTTTCCTTGGTCACGAAGTAGAAATTCAGCATGCTGACAGCTATGAAGAAGACCTGCGCAAGGTTTATGTTATTGCAGATAGCATTGAACGCGAAAATATGATTCGTGAGCAAATTAAGGCTATCGAAGCTGCAGAAGGTGTTCAGGTTCAAATTGATGAAGGACTCTTGAATGAAGTTTTGAATTTGGTTGAATACCCAACTGCCTTTATGGGGAATTTTGATCCTAAGTACCTAGAGGTTCCAGAAGAAGTCTTGGTCACTTCAATGGAAACTCACCAACGCTACTTTGTAGTACGTGACCTTGACGGAAATCTAAAACCAAACTTTATTTCTGTTCGTAACGGAAATGCAGAGTATCTGGATAATGTCATCCGAGGAAATGAGAAAGTCTTGGTGGCACGTCTGGAAGATGGTGAATTCTTCTGGCGTGAAGACCAAAAACTCAAGATTGAAGATCTTGTAGCTAAATTATCACACGTAACCTTCCATGAAAAGATTGGTTCACTTCGTGAGCACATGATTCGTACAGGGCAAATTGCTATCCTTTTGGCAGAAAAAGCAGGTTTATCAGTTGATGAAACTGTTGACCTTGCTCGTGCTGCAGCCATTTATAAGTTTGACCTCTTGACTGGTATGGTTGGTGAATTTGATGAGCTTCAAGGGATCATGGGTGAGAAATATGCTCTTCTCGCTGGTGAAAATGCGGCAGTAGCACAAGCTATCCGTGAACACTACCTTCCAGATTCTGCAGATGGTGCTCTTCCTGAGTCTAAAGTCGGAGCTATCCTTGCACTAGCTGATAAATTGGATACTCTCTTGTCCTTCTTCTCTGTTGGCTTGATTCCATCTGGTTCAAATGACCCTTATGCTCTTCGTCGAGCAACACAAGGGATTGTCCGTATCTTGGAAGACTTTGGCTGGAATATTCCAATGGACGAATTGATTGCGAGCCTTTATGCTTTATCATTTGATAGCCTAACTTACGATAATCAAGAAGAAGTGCTTAACTTCATTAAAGCTCGTGTGGATAAGATGATGGGGTCTACTGCAAAAGATATTAAGGAAGCTGTTCTAGCAAGCTCAAACTTTGTTGTTGCAGATATGATTGAAGCAGCAGAAGCACTGAAAGAAGCATCTCTAAATAGTGACTACAAACCAGCTGTTGAATCCTTATCTCGTGCCTTTAACCTAGCGGAAAAAGCAGAAGGTTCAGTCAAAGTTGATACTAGCCTCTTTGAAAATGAACAGGAAAAAGAACTAGCTCAAGCAGTAGAAAATCTAGAATTGAAAGGTTCAGCTAGTGATAAATTAACGCAGTTATTTGCTCTTAGTCCTGTTATTGATGCATTCTTTGACAATACAATGGTTATGGCAGAGGATGTTGATGTTAAGAATAATCGCCTAGCTATTCTAACTGAACTTGTGAATAAAGCAAAAACTGTCGCTGCTTTTAATCTTCTTAATACAAAATAGAAATTAAAAAGTAGATTGGAGGTTCAAATATGACACCAGAAAAAATCGCTCGTATTAATGAGCTTGCGAAAAAGAAAAAAACTGAAGGCTTGACTGCAGAAGAAAAAGTAGAACAAGCTAAACTTCGTGAGGAATATATCGAAGGCTATCGTCGTTCTGTTCGTCATCACATTGAAGGAATCAAAATCGTAGATGAAGATGGAAATGATGTGACTCCTGAAAAACTTCGTCAGGTACAACGGGAAAAAGGCTTACATGGTCGAAGTCTTGACGATCCAAATTCATAATTTTGAGATATAGAAAGAGAATGGGCAAAAACTCAATTTGAAAATAAAATTGAGCAAATCTTTCCACTATAAAACGCATAGTATCAAGCAAGTTTTTGTGAACACCTGATATTGTGCGTTTTTCTTATTTTTTAAGTTTTTTGCCAAACTCTTTTGGTACGACTTGTCCCGTGATGTCTCATGAAATCTCAAAGCGTAGTAACCATGAATCGTAAGAAGTCAGCCAAGCCCATAGTATAATGTATTGAATCTGGAATAGTACACCAAGGATTCTAAAGCGTTTTTAGAAATTAATTTGACTTTCCTAATCTCTTTGTTCATATCTTATTTCAATCCAATATAGTGATGAAACTCCTGTAATGGAAGTGGAACTAAGGATTGAACAATTGAAAGAGTTTCTCTCGAATTAGAATTATCTATTCTGACTTTTGGACTGATAAGACTGTGGCTTGAAAACTAAAATGATTGCTATTGTGCATAAAAATAGAAAATCCCTGATGGAACGATCCTGCAGAATGAGAAATGATAGGGGATAAACTCTCTTTAAAGTTTAGTTGAACCGCCGATGCTGAACGGCACGTGAGGTGGTGTTAGATAGGTTAGAAATTAGCCTCTACTCGATTTATGCTAAATGATGACAATGAGAGGGATTTGAATATAAGTTTACTAAAGAAAAATATTCTCGATAATTGCAGATAATGATTTGATTTTTTAGGAAGGAAAGAGTAAAATTTGATTAATATAACAATTTCTTAGGAGTGTCATGATGAATGGTTTAGTTTTAGGTTTAGATATTGGTATATCTTCAGTTGGAGTGGGTGTTCTAAAAAAAGATACTGGTGAGATTATCCATGCGAATTCTCGTCTTTTTCCAGCTGCAACAGCTGATAATAACGTTGTAAGAAGGAGCATTAGACAGGCTAGACGATTAACTCGTCGAAAAAGACATCGTGCTGTTCGTCTTCATGATTTATTTGAAGACTATGCTTTGTTAACTGATTTTTCAAAGGTTTCTATTAATTTAAATCCTTATAAACTTCGTGTAGAAGGAATGAATATACAACTGACAACCGAAGAGTTATTTATCGCCCTCAAGAATATTATTAAGAGAAGGGGAATTAGCTACTTAGATGATGCTTCTGAGGATGGTGGTACAGTATCGTCTGATTACGGTAAGGCAGTTGAAGAAAATAGAAAATTACTTTCGGAACAGACACCAGGCCAAATTCAACTAGAACGATTCGAAAAATATGGTCAGGTTAGAGGAGATTTCACTGTTGTAGAAAATGGTGAAAAACGTCGTTTGATCAATGTTTTTTCAACATCTGCTTATAGAAAAGAAGCTGAAAGAATTCTTAGAAAACAACAAGAATTCAATAATAAGATTACTGATGACTTTATAGAGGATTATTTGATAATCCTTACAGGTAAAAGAAAATACTACCATGGACCAGGTAATGAAAAGTCACGAACAGATTATGGACGTTTCAGAACAGACGGAACTACCCTCGATAATATTTTTGGTATTTTAATTGGTAAATGTACCTTTTATCCTGATGAATATCGTGCTTCAAAAGCTTCCTATACTGCTCAAGAGTTTAATTTACTTAATGATTTAAATAATTTAACTGTTCCAACAGAAACCAAGAAACTAAGTGAGGAACAAAAGAAAACTATTATTGAATATGCCAAGTCGGCTAAAACATTAGGAGCTTCAACCCTATTGAAGTACATTGCTAAGATGGTTGATGCTTCAGTTGATCAGATACATGGATTTCGTATTGATCCCAATAAAAAACCTGAAATGCACACCTTTGATGTTTATCGGAAAATGCAATCTTTAGAGACTTTTAATGTTAATGAAATGCCTAGAGAAGTTCTAGATGAACTTGCTCATATTCTAACTTTAAATACAGAGCGAGAAGGTATAGAAGAAGCAATTAGCGCGAAGCTAAAAGATACATTTAGTCAGGATCAAGTACTTGAATTGGTTCAATTTAGAAAAAATAATAGCAGTCTTTTTAGTAAGGGATGGCATAATTTCTCTCTTAAACTCATGTTGGAATTGATGCCAGAACTCTATGCAACTTCAGAAGAGCAAATGACAATTCTTACTCGATTAGGTAAACAAAAATCTAAAGAGACATCAAAACGAACCAAGTATATTGATGAAAAAGAAATAACAGAGGAAATTTATAATCCTGTAGTAGCAAAATCTGTCAGACAAGCCATAAAGATAATCAACGAAGCGACTAAACAGTATGGAATCTTTGATAATATCGTTATTGAAATGGCGCGTGAAAATAATGAAGAAGAAGCTAAGAAGGACTATATTAAGCGACAAAAAGCAAACCTAGATGAAAAAAATGCCGCAATGGAAAAAGCGGCTTTCCAATACAATGGGAAAAAAGAGTTACCGGATAGTATTTTTCATGGACATAAGGAATTAGCTACTAAGATTCGTTTATGGCATCAACAAGGAGAAAAGTGTCTTTACACTGGGAAGAATATCCCAATTTCAGATTTGATTCAAAATCAATACAAGTATGAAATTGATCATATTCTGCCTCTATCTTTATCTTTTGATGATAGTTTATCTAATAAGGTATTAGTACTTGCTACGGCAAACCAAGAAAAAGGGCAACGTACACCATTTCAGGCTTTAGATAGTATGGATGATGCTTGGTCTTACCGTGAGTTTAAATCATATGTAAAAGATTCAAAATTATTAGGTAATAAAAAGAAAGATTATCTATTAACGGAAGAAGATATTAGTAAGATAGAGGTTAAACAGAAGTTTATCGAACGAAATTTAGTAGATACTCGGTATTCTTCTCGAGTTGTTTTAAATGCTCTACAAGATTTTTATAAAAATCATCATTTCGATACAACAATTTCTGTGGTACGTGGGCAATTTACCTCTCAGGTAAGAAGAAAGTGGGGACTTGAAAAATCTCGTGAGACTTACCACCATCATGCTGGAGATGCCTTAATTATTGCTGCTTCTAGCCAATTAAGATTATGGAAGAAACAGAATAATCCTCTGATTTCTTATAAAGCAGGACAATTCGTTGACTCAGAGACTGGAGAAATTCTTTCATTAAGTGACGATGAATATAAAGAATTAGTATTTAAAGCGCCATATGACCATTTCGTTGATACATTACGTAGCAAGACATTTGAGAATAGCATTTTGTTTTCTTATCAAGTAGATTCAAAATATAATCGAAAAATTTCAGACGCTACCATTTACTCAACAAGAAAAGCAAAATTGGATAAGGATAAATCTGAAGAAACTTATGTTCTAGGTAAGATTAAAGATATTTATAGCCAAGCAGGTTATGATGCTTTCATTAAAATTTACAACAAAGATAAGAGTAAATTCTTGATGTATCACAAAGATTCACAAACATTTGAGAAGGTAATTGAAGAGATTTTAAGAACCTATCCTTCTAAAGAATTTAATGATAAGAATAAAGAGGTTCCTTGTAATCCTTTTGAGAAATATAGACAAGAAAATGGACCTATCCGTAAGTACAGTAAAAAAGGCAATGGTCCAGAAATTAAAAGTCTGAAATACTATGATAAAAATATTCCTGAATCATTTATTAACATAACTCCTTCTAATAGTAAAAATAAAGTAATCCTACGTCAATTAAATCCTTGGAGAACAGATGTCTATTTTAATCATCAGACGGAGAAGTATGAGTTGCTTGGATTAAAATATGCAGATTTACAATTTGAAAAGAAGACTGGGACTTATTCTATAACTATTGATAAATATAATGAAATTAAAGAAAAAGAAGGAGTGGGCGAGCAGTCAGAATTCAAATTCACCTTATATAAAAATGACTTGCTTTTAATTAAGGATACGAAAAATAACGAGAAACAGATTTTTAGATTCTTATCTAGAACAATGCCAAATGTGAAACATTATGTAGAACTAAAACCTTATGATAAAGCCAAATTTGATGGTAACCAACCATTGATAACAATCTTTGGAAATGTTGCAAAAGGAGGACAGTGTTTGAAAGGATTAAATAAATCAAATATCTCCATTTTTAAAGTCAAAACAGATGTTTTAGGTAATAAACATTTCATCAAAAAAGAGGGTGACGAACCAAAACTCAAATTTTAAAAAATTTTAAAATAGAGTTGCAAACGCTTTTGCAATGTATTATAATAGTAACTGTAAGGGACGCCTTACACAGTTACTTAAATCTTGCAGAAGCTACAAAGATAAGGCTTCATGCCGAATTCAACACCCTGTCAATTATGGCGGGGTGTTTTCGTTTTGTAAAGAGGATAAAATTATGACTTGGAGAATTGTACATGTTTGCCAGAGTGAAAAAATGCAATTAAAGTTGGATAATATTTTAATCAAGAAAATGGGTCAAGACTATGTGATCCCACTGAGTGATATTTCGATAATCGTAGCAGAAGGAGGGGAGACTGTTGTAACTCTGAGGTTATTAAGTGCTTTAAGTAAGTATAATATTGCCTTGATTGTCTGTGATAATGAGCACTTACCTACAGGGATTTACCATTCACAAAATGGTCATTTCAGAGCTTATAAAAAATTACAAGAGCAATTATTGTGGACGCAAGAACAAAAAGATAAATTATGGCAGATAGTAACCTATTTCAAAATAAATAATCAGCAAGATGTTCTTGCAATGTTTGAGAAAAACCTTGATTGTATCCAATTATTGGCAGATTATAAAGATCATATTGAGTTTGGTGATAAAACTAATCGCGAAGGACATGCGGCCAAAGTTTATTTTAATGAACTCTTTGGAAAGAAATTTGTTCGCCTTACTCAACAGGAAACTGATGTCATCAATGCAGGACTAAATTACGGCTACGCAATTATGAGAGCGCAGATGGCACGGATTGTTGCGGGTTACGGTTTAAATCCCTTAATCGGGATTTTCCATAAGAATGAATATAACCAATTTAACTTGGTTGATGACTTAATGGAACCTTTTCGGCAGATTGTCGATGTTTGGGTCTATCAAAATTTACGAGATGAAGAATATTTAAAATATGAGTTCAGATTAGCCTTAACAGATACATTGAATGCAAGAATTCGTTATGGGAAAGAAATTTGCTCAGTAACAGTAGCAATGGATAAATATGTCAAAGGTTTTTTAAAATGTATTTCTGATAAGGATACAAGTAAATTTTACTGCCCAATGGTTTCGAGTGTAGAATGGAGTTAAAGAAATGAGGTACGAAGCATTGAGATTATTGTGTTTTTTTGATCTACCAATGGAAACAAATCAAGAAAAAAGAGTTTATCGTAATTTTCGGAAAGATTTAATTGCCAATGGTTTTGAGATGTTACAGTTTTCTGTTTATTATAGAACCTGTCCGAATCGAAGTTTTGCTAGTAAATTCTATAAAAAATTAAGTCAGAGTAATTTACCAAGTGGGAATGTTCGTTTGTTAGCAGTGACAGAGAAACAATTTTCTGAAATGGTTTTGATTATAGGTGGGAAAACAAAACAAGAAGAAGTAGTCAGTGATCATAAGTTGGTAGTTATATGAAAATGAACGTCAGTCATCCATACAAGGATAATATTACATTGAGTTTTGGACAATTTACCCAAGTTGTAGGTCAAAATCAACAAGTAAAGTACTATATTTGGCAGATTCTGTTATGGTATTTTGGAGGTAAAAAATATAGTGAGGAAGATTTAGTCCTATTCGAACAAAATGAACCTAAAATCTTAATAGACGATACGGTGGTTTCACGTTCGGAATTCAGAGTGATTCAACTATCGAACATTAACGATCTAATTGAACAAATGGAATATAAAAAAGGATCAGTAGCTTATGATTATTTAAAGAAAAAGATTAATTCTACAAAAATAATAGAGCAAATTGAAAATATCAATGATAATCTCGATAGGATTTCATTGCTATTAAATCAAAATTTGAATCTTCAACTAGATGAAATTAATTATCATACAGAAGCGAAATATTTTAATACAGACCAATTGATTCAAAAAAATTTTTTGCCCTATTTTGGACAAAACGATAAAAATATATCCTTTGAATTTGTAGATAATAAGACAAAGTTTTTATTATTTCTTTCCATGTTAGAAGTTGTAGTTACGAATAGTTCTGAAAAGATCTTACTTGTCTTACGAAATTTAGATGATTATCTATCTTACAAGGAATTTGTTGAGTGTTGCGAGAAAATGGAACTTTTAACAAATCATAGCAACTTGCTTCATATTATTTCGTTTCCTTCAAATGAAGGTTATCTTCATGTCACTAAAGAAGTAATGGAGGAGATTAATATCGTTTCTGATTACGTTGATCATTTATATTCTTTAGCATTTATGTACGAACGATTTAGCAATCAATACCCAATAAATCAAATACCTGATGAGAAAGAATTTTTAAATTCTTTAAGAAAGATTGGTTCGTATTTATTTAGTGCAGATATTCTTCACATGAGTTTATCCATAGAGGATCAAGTAGTATTAAAGATTTTAAATAATTTGTATCAGTATGAAATGAAAACAAAATTCCGAATTGGATCAATCAATCCTATGTTATTGAAATATTTGGAAGAATAGTATTGACGAGTGGGATTTAAGAATTTATAATATCTTTGAGGGCACAAAAATCAAAATTGACGAATTTGAGGTTTTTGTACTCTCAAGATTTAAGTAACTGTACAACGCAAACGTCCAGCCCCCACGGTAAGCCTTAGTTTTTGTACTCTCAAGATTTAAGTAACTGTACAACTTGCACGCTTACCCTCAAACGTTGCCCCTAGTTTTTGTACTCTCAAGATTTAAGTAACTGTACAACCGAGCTTTCAAAACATCACTATTAGAATAAGTTTTTGTACTCTCAAGATTTAAGTAACTGTACAACGGAAAAAGTCGTTTCCATTGTCGCCACCCTGTTTTTGTACTCTCAAGATTTAAGTAACTGTACAACGGGATGATCCCAGCAGAGGTTCAGTATCGCGTTTTTGTACTCTCAAGATTTAAGTAACTGTACAACACTATGCAAGACAACCTTGCTAGTAAGATTGTTTTTGTACTCTCAAGATTTAAGTAACTGTACAACGAACTACTTACAAAAAATGGCTCTTATGGGGTTTTTGTACTCTCAAGATTTAAGTAACTGTACAACCAAATTGAAAGCGTAAGCACTCAAGCATCGTTTTTGTACTCTCAAGATTTAAGTAACTGTACAACCAACCTTGTCAGCATCCGTAACGTTCAGGTGTTTTTGTACTCTCAAGATTTAAGTAACTGTACAACTTACAAGCCCTTCGTCTTCGTCTCCACGGGGTTTTTGTACTCTCAAGATTTAAGTAACTGTACAACCAATTTGAAGCAGGAGCTTGCTGCCTACAAGTTTTTGTACTCTCAAGATTTAAGTAACTGTACAACGGAAACTCTCAAGATACTCAATAACCTCTAGTTTTTGTACTCTCAAGATTTAAGTAACTGTACAACAGGGATTCACACTGGCTTCTCAGAGGTTATGTTTTTGTACTCTCAAGATTTAAGTAACTGTACAACTAAAGTCAACAACTGATTGGATAATAGGCGGTTTTTGTACTCTCAAGATTTAAGTAACTGTACAACTGTTCATTTACTACCTTTCTAAAGCCTTATGTTTTTGTACTCTCAAGATTTAAGTAACTGTACAACTAAAAAAATGGTTGAGATTTCAAGTATTCTGTTTTTGTACTCTCAAGATTTAAGTAACTGTACAACCATACTGAACTACAAATGGCGATACAACGAGTTTTTGTACTCTCAAGATTTAAGTAACTGTACAACCAGATGCGAATGCGAAGCTTGAAGCAACGCGTTTTTGTACTCTCAAGATTTAAGTAACTGTACAACCGGCACTAACTAATAATAACTACTAATAAAGTTTTTGTACTCTCAAGATTTAAGTAACTGTACAACAGAGGAACTAAATGGTGATATCAAAGTTCAGTTTTTGTACTCTCAAGATTTAAGTAACTGTACAACGTTGGAAATCAGAAAGCAGACGGGCAAGCCGTTTTTGTACTCTCAAGATTTAAGTAACTGTACAACCGAACAGCAGGACAAAATGGTTTCACTTATGTTTTTGTACTCTCAAGATTTAAGTAACTGTACAACCTTTTTTGAAAAAGGAGCGGTAAACCGACAGTTTTTGTACTCTCAAGATTTAAGTAACTGTACAACCGAACAGCAGGACAAAATGGTTTCACTTATGTTTTTGTACTCTCAAGATTTAAGTAACTGTACAACCTTTTTTGAAAAAGGAGCGGTAAAC
>NZ_JASHFO010000025.1:0-28018 GCF_047460825.1 Streptococcus infantis
ACTCACCTGAGTACAATCCTATTGAGAAAACATGGGCTCATATCAAAAAGCACCTCAAAAAGGTATTACCAAGTTGTAATACTTTTTTCGAGGCTCTTTTGTCTTATTCTTGTTTCAGTTGACTATATCGACAATCTACCCCATCAAATCATTTGCAAAAGATGTGAACAGGATTTGGTTTGAAGTATATTATTGAAATTGAAAAAGGATGGAATGATTTTCCATCCTTTTTATAGCGGAATAAATCAATATTCCTAGGGGGACAATGTTTATACTCAATGAAAATCAAAGAGCAAACTAGGAAGCGAGCCGCAGGCTGTACTTGAGTACGGCAAGACGAAGCTGACGTGGTTTGAAGAGATTTTCGAAGAGTATTAATCTTTCTTACCTTTTAGTAAGAAGGTAGCCGAGAGGGCTAGGCTGAGACTTGCCATAAAGAGGAGAGGGCTAGCTTGTTCACCTGTGGCTGGGAGTTGTTTGTCATTCGTAGAGACCTGATCATTGGCTTCATTACTTTCAACCAATGGTTTTGTAGTTTCTAGATTTCTTTCTTCCGTATGAGCTGGTACAGGTTTAACAGTTGAGCCTTCTGTCTTGTAAACAATAGCGTAAGTGCTCACGTCAAAAGTAATAAACTCAATCATACCGTCTCGAATGGTGAATTCTTGTGGTTTTAATTCACTTGTTAAAGTTAATTGATAGAGTTCTTGAACATCACCTGAAATTGGTAGTCGAACGAGTACAGCACCTTTTGGTTGAACTGGCTGTCCATCTTTATCCTTGAGTTGAAGAGTGTAAGCATCGTATTTCTTGCCCAAGAGTTCTTTGTTTTCAACTTTTTGACTATCGAGGTAGCTTGCGCCTCCTAGTTCAGTTGTTCCACTAATAACTTGAACTCTTGTAGTCTTGTCTTTCAATACTTTGAGTTTAAACTCAGGAACTGTGTTACTTGGCGCGGCTTGACCACTACCTGTCCCGATAGGGCCAGTGTATTCAGGTCTTTCCACAGTAGGTGCTGTCTGGTCCCCAACTGTTCCGACAGGGCCAGTGTATTCAGGTTTTTCTACAGTAGGCGCTTCCTGATCCCCAACTGTTCCTATAGGACCAGTGTATTCAGGTCTTTCCACAGTAGGTGCTTCCTGGTCTCCAGCAGTTCCGATAGGATCAGTGTATTCAGGAATTTCCACAGTAGGTGCTTCTTGATCCCCAGCAGTTCCGATAGGACCAGTGTATTCAGGCCTTTCCACAGTAGGTGCCTCCTGCTCGCCAGCTGTACCAATAGGATCTGTGTACTCAGGAATGGTTACTACTGGAGCAGGCTCATCCCCTTTACTTGTTTGGATTTTTTCTTCCACTGGACTAGTTTCATCCTTAGGAAAGACTGTTACAACAGAGCTGCTTATTGTTTTTCCTTGGATGGCATAAGCTTCTATCGGATTGCCAGCTTTACGATCTGTAGTTTCAGGAATGTCTAGTTGGACCTTGTTATCCTTAATGGTTAGAACAGTTTGTTCACCTGATGTGACAAGATGGTCATCATCGACTTTTCTGAGTAGAAGAGGATCTTTGATACCAGGGAAGGTGACAGCGACTCCATCCCAATTGCCAGTTGGTAGGGTTAAGGTAACAGTCTTATCTTTGGACTTAATAGGATCAAGGCTTGGACTATCGAGAGACACAGATGGTGCCTTTAAGATATCAAAGGAATCAAGAGAGATTTTCTTTCGCCCTTCTGGAGAATCTGGATCTACTTTCAAAGTTAGGACATGATTACCATCAGCTAGATTGGTGAATTCGCCAATCAAAGCACCTTTTTCTGTTGCTCCTGGAGTGAAGAAGTCAAGGGCTGGCATCTCTTTGCCATCCAGTGTGACAAGTGCCTTGCCTAGTGATGCTGTTTTAAGTCCGTAAATTCGGATACCTGTTCCAGAGAATGGAATGGTTGCAGTGGCTTCAGAAGCGAGGCTAGCATCAGCGTTGATGTCAGCGTATTTTTCTGTAGAAGCATAGAGTTCTGCATCGCTCCAATCCTTAAACATGGAACCATACTGGATACGTGAATCACGATCGTCTATCTTCTCAACTGTTTCTCCTTGTCCTGGGAAAACCTTGAAGTAATCTAAGGAAATTTTTGAGCGTTCACTTCCTCGTCCCTTATGCTCGCGTTTAACAGTGATGGTCATGAGGTGAGGGCCTGAAGAAAGATTTGTATAACGACCGATCAAGACACCTTTTTCAGTGGCTCCTGCTGTATAGAAGTCAAGTTCTCCAACAGATTTACCATCGATTTTAACGTCAGCAAGTCCCAATTGAGATGACTTGAGTCCGTAAATTTCAATACCTGGTCCATTGAATGGAATAGTTGCAGTCGCATCCTTATCGGAATAATTTCCATTTGAGATATCGGCGTATTTCTCTGTTCCACCAAAGAGTTCTGAATCAGCCCAGTTTCCATAAGCAGAGCCGTACTGGATGCGCTTGTCACGGTCATCCATCAACTCACTGAAGGCATCGATAGAAGCAGGATCTGAAACTGGTGTTGTACGGTCCCCTAGCATAGCCTTAACGCTATAAGTATAGGCATGACTAGAATCAATCGAGCGATCGACAAAGTGAGTTTGGTTGGTGATAAACTCACGAACGCTAGGAGTTTGGCTGTTTTCATCCTTGCTTTCTCGTCGGATGACATAATGACTTGCTCCCTCAACTGTGTTAAAGTCGAGTTCAGCTGTGACGGAATCTTTTCGAAGGGCTGATAAGCGAGTCACTCGTCCAGGGAAGTTTTCAAAGGTAATGACATCACCCTTTTGAGTCGCAAGTTGGATACGGTTATCTTTGAGGCGACTAGCTTGAACTTCCTTGCCATTAATCTTGATGATACTAGATTCGATATTTGGATAGTCTACGACTAAGTCTCCACCAACATTAGAAAGGAAAGATAGCGTTTCAAGATTTTTCTCTTTCCATTTCATGCTGACTTCAAAATTGCCACGAGCTACAAGACCTGAAACTTGTCCATCCTTCCATGCATCTGGAAGGGCTGGTAATGGGGCAATGTAGCCTGTGTGAGACTGAAGGAGCATTTCTGCCATACCACTGGTTGCACCAAAGTTTCCATCGATTTGGAAAGGTGCGTGGGTATCCCAGAGGTTTTCTAAAGTTGAGGATCTGAGCTGTTCTGCCAACAAACGGTGGGCACGATTTCCATCTAAGAGACGAGCCCAGAGGTTGATTTTATTGGCCTTAGACCAACCAGTTCCACCATCTCCACGGTGGTTTAGGGTTGCGCGTGCAGCTTCTAGATATTCAGGTTGATCCTTGCCAAATAGAGTACCTGGGAAGAGTCCAACCAAATGAGAAACGTGGCGGTGATGGTTTTCAATGCCTTCGTTGGTGAATTGTGGGCTGTCTTCTTCGTACCATTCCTTGATACGGCCGTCTTGGTTGATGTGAAGTGGTTTGAGCTTGTCAAATTTAGCCTTCACTTCTGTCACCAAATCTTGGTCGACCTTCAGATGATTGGCTGCTTCCATATAGTCGTGGAATAACTGCCAAACTAGAGATTGGTCAAAGGTATTCCCAATCGTGATAGTTCCATGTTCTGGCGAGTAGGATGGAGAAGAAACCCAACGGTCACTAGCCTTGTCGTAGTGCAAGAAGGAATTCCAGAACTTAGCAGTTTCCTTGAGCATTGGATAAATCTTTTCTTTGAGATAGGTCTCATCCTTGGTGAATTTGTAGTAGTCATAGACGTTCTGCATCATCCAAGCATTGGCAGCAGGAGACCAACCCCAATAGTAGTTCCAGCCAGGAGTAGTCCAGCCAAATGGTGTCGCCTGAGTATGAACCAACCAACCGTTTTCTTGACCTTCTTTGGATTCGATACCTGCATATTCTTTAGCAGCGATACGGCCATAGTAACGCATGTCATCAATATAATTAATCATTGGCTTAGCTGTTTCTGCGAGATTACTCATGTAGGCAGGCCAATAGTTCATTTGTAGGTTGACATTGAGGTGGTAGTCTGAGTTCCAAGGTGGATTATCTACAGCATTCCAGACCCCTTGCAAGTTGGCAGGGAGGGCATCTGTCCGGTTACGAGAAGAACTGATCAGTAGGTAACGTCCGTATTGGAAGAAGAGTTCTTCTAGTTTTTGTCCTTTTGTTGGATTATAGGTTTGGAGAGCTTCTTTTGTAGTTTGATTAGACTTGCTACCACCTAGGTTTAATTGAACACGATTGAAAAGACTTTGGTAATCCTTGATGTGGTCATTTTTCAGAGTCTCATAGTCTTTGGCTTTAGCAGCTTCGACGATAGATTTGACAGTCTTTTCTACATCAATATCCTTGCGGTAGTTGGTTTTCGGATTTTGAGCAAAATTGGTCTTGGCACTGAGTAGCAGTGTTGCATAACTTGCTCCTGTAACTGTCAAATAACCATCTTGAGCAGTGACTTGTCCATCTGTCTTGATACCAAGATAAGAGGCAAATTTAAGACCGTTGTCTTTGACAGTTCCCTTGAGTAAAATACCATTAGAATCAACGCTAACAGTCCCTTGTTTGTATTTAGAATTCTCCCAAGAATAATCTCCATTAGCAATCAAATCTTCAGTCAAGCTGTTCCAAAGGGTAAAATCAAGCGTCTTATCTCCCTTTTTGGTCAAATGGGTAACAGTGACGTCATCTGGATAACTAGAGAAAGTTTCTCGTTTGAAACTTGTCCCGTCTTGAGTATAGGAGGTAGTTGTGATAGCTTCAGAAATATCTAAGCCACGATGATAGTCAGTAACATTTTCCAAGCCCTTCTTTTGGTTATTAAAGACCATGAAGATATCACCGAAGGCTAGGTAGCGACCGTATTGGGCATTGTTTGGCCCAATCAAATTTCTCTCTGCTAGTTGTTTGGCTTTTTGACGGTCGCCGTCTTCTAAGGCCTTACGGATTTCGGCTAAGACTTTGTAGCGGTCCTTGTAGTTCCCTCCGTTGTAGTCTTGACTATCTGGCTGTGGGCCTCCAGACCAAAGTGTTTTTTCGTTGTACTGGATTCTTTCTTCACCGATGAGTCCGAAAACCTTGGCACCCATTTCCCCATTTCCGACTGGGAGGGCTTGTTTTTCCCATCCATCATAGGAAGGAGCAGTTGGTTGGTTGTAATGTAATTCGTAATGTTCTTGCTTGTTCACAGGAAGTTCTGGTTTCTCACTCTCCTTATTGTCAGCAGGGGCGGTAGTAGCACTTGTCTCTGACTGACTACTAGTTTGAGGTAGTTCTGCCTCTGGGGTTGTTTGCTTTTCAGTTGATTTAGCTACAGGCTGAGTCTCTGTGTTAGAAGCAAGAACTTCCTCTAGTTTTGTATCCGGTTTAGCAGAGGTTTCAGTAATTGTTGCCTCACTTTCCGTAATCTCGACACCATCAGCAGCCACACCCTGTGCTGCTAAAAACACAGCTCCAAGTAAGACAGATGCAGCTCCGACACTTAGCTTGCGGATGCTATACTTACAGGATTTTTCCCAATATCTCTTATCCACAAAATTCTCCTTTCTTAAATCTGTAAGCGCATACATTCTCTTTTAAAAAAAATAAGTCTTGCAGAAATATGTGTGATTTTTTCAGATAATCTTAATATAACAAATAAACAAAACTATTGCAAGGGCTTACAAGGTAAATGGGCTTTTTTTACCAAATTTTACTAGAATACAAGTCCTATTTGAAATCCGATAGGGACTCGTTTTAAAGGAAATTTTTGAAAAGAGCAAGTTCTCATCTGAGGGAAACCGTCAATACTCACTGAAAATCAAAAAGCAAACTAGGAAGCTAGCCGCAGGTTGCTCAAAACACCGTTTTGAGGTTGTGGATAGAACTGACGAAGTTAGCTTAAAACACTGTTTTGAGGTTGTAGATGGAACTGACGTAGTCAGTATCCTACATATACGGTAAGGCGACGCTGACGTGGTTTGAAGAGATTTTCGAAGAGTATAAGTTTTAAAATGTATAGGGTTGGGATATAGCTCCCTCCCTTTTATCAAAAAGGAGAAACTATGGCTCTTGATAAAAGAAAAGTTGTCTATCAAATTTATCCAAAATCATATAAGGACACGACAGGAAATGGAATCGGTGATTTCAGAGGCATCATTGAAAAAATACCTTATCTAGCAGAGTTGGGCGTGGATATGGTTTGGCTCAATCCTTTCTACCCAAGCCCTCAGCGAGATAATGGCTATGATATTTCAGACTATACAGCCGTTAACCCTATCTTTGGGGACATGGCTGATTTTGAAGAGATGGTACGTGTCGGAAAAGAGCACAAGATTGACTTCATGCTAGATATGGTGCTTAACCACTGCTCAACGGAGCATGAGTGGTTCCAAAAGGCTCTTGCTGGAGATAAGTACTATCAAGATTTCTTCTTCATTCAGGACCAACCAACCGATTGGTTGTCTAAATTTGGTGGTTCTGCCTGGTCACCTTTTGGAGATACAGGGAAATACTATCTTCACCTCTTTGATGAAACGCAGGCGGATCTCAATTGGCGTAATCCCAATGTCCGCAAGGAATTGTTCCAGGTGGTCAACTTCTGGCGTGACAAGGGAGTCAAAGGATTCCGTTTTGACGTGATTAATTTGATTGGCAAAGATGAAGTCTTGGTGGATTGCCCTGAAAACGAAGGAAAACCAGCTTATACGGATAAACCAATTGTCCATGACTATCTTCACATGATGAATGAAGCGACCTTCGGTTCTGATGATAGTTTTATGACAGTTGGAGAGATGTCGTCCACAACGATTGATAACTGTGTTCTTTATTCAGCGCCAGAGCGTCACGAGTTGTCTATGACCTTTAACTTCCATCATCTAAAAGTCGACTATGAAGATGGTCAAAAATGGACCATTGCTCCCTTTGATTTTGAAGAGCTCAAAGGTCTCTATCATACATGGGGCAAGGAAATGAGTGAACGTGGTGGTTGGAGCGCCCTTTTCTGGAATAACCATGACCAACCTCGTGCTCTGAATCGCTTTGTGGATATCAAGAACTTCCGCAATGAAGGAGCGACCATGCTGGCAGCCAGCATTCACCTTTCACGCGGAACACCTTACATCTACATGGGCGAAGAAATTGGCATGATTGATCCAGACTATGATTCTATGGAAGACTATGTAGATGTGGAATCCATCAATGCCTACCAGATGCTTTTGGATCAAGGCAAGTCACCTGAGCAAGCCTTTAAGATTATCCAAGCTAAGTCACGTGATAATTCTCGTACGCCAATGCAATGGAATGCTTCGAAAAATGCAGGTTTTTCAACAGGCACTCCATGGTTGAAAGTCGGGAAGTCCTACAAAGAGATCAACGTTGAAAATGAAATTGACGGCCCAATCTTTACATTCTATAAAGAATTGATTCGCTTGCGTAAAGCAATGCCCATCATTTCAGAAGGAAGCTACCAGCCAGCACTTGAAGATAGCAAGCAGGTCTACGCCTTTGAACGCCACTTAGACGGTCAAAAACTCTTGGTGCTCAATCATTTCTATGGAAACGAAGCTGAAGTAGCAATTCCGGCAGAATATCAAGCAGGGCAAGTGCTTTTATCAAACTATGAGAATGTTGAACTTGCTGAAAAAGTAATTCTTAAACCATATCAAACGCTAGCGATTTATGTAGATTAAAATCAAGAAAGAGCCTTCTTCTAAGGAATAAAAGGGCTCTTTTTTAGCTAGCATTCATTTTTTTGAAAGCGTAACTCAAACTAGTCAGGCGTAGGACTTTATGGTATAATATAGAAGATTCAAAAAGAAACAGGAGAAATGTTATGAACCTTATTTTAGCAATTGTATTGATTCTTTTAGCTTTTCTAGGAGGAGCTCTTGGAGGTATGTACTTGGTGCGCAAGCAAATCGAAAAAGAATTTGCGGATAACCCACGTTTGAACGCAGAAGCAGTTCGTACTCTCTTGAGTGCAAACGGTCAAAAGCCAAGCGAAGCTAAAGTACAACAAGTTTACCACCAAATCATTCGCCAACAAAAAGCAGCCCTTGCTAACAATAAAAAGAAATAAATAGGAAAAGTCTGGGATGAAAATTCCAGACTTCTCACTATGTTTGACTGATATTTAGAGACAAGACTTTTTCCTTGCATTCTATTGATATTTGATTATGATTAAGAGGGAGACAGTCGGGAGCTACCCAGACTGTCAGAAATTTCAGGAAGAAATGTAATGATAATGAACTATCAATCAGAAAAAATACTAGAAAGAAGACTGTATGGATAATCGACCAATTGGTTTTTTGGATTCGGGTGTCGGGGGCTTGACGGTTGTGCGTGAACTCATGCGCCAGCTTCCTCATGAAGAAATCGTCTATATTGGAGATTCGGCACGGGCTCCCTATGGTCCCCGTCCTGCTGAGCAGATTAATGAATATACTTGGCAACTGGTCAACTTTCTTTTGACCAAGGATGTTAAGATGATTGTCATTGCTTGTAATACAGCAACGGCAGTCGTCTGGGAAGAGATTAAAGCTAAGTTGGATATTCCGGTGCTGGGTGTGATTTTGCCTGGTGCATCAGCAGCTATCAAAGCAAGTCAAGGTGGGAAAATCGGTGTCATTGGAACCCCTATGACGGTAAAATCAGATATTTATCGACAAAAGATTCATGATCTAGACCCAGATTTACAAGTGGAAAGCTTGGCCTGCCCTAAGTTTGCTCCTTTGGTTGAGTCAGGTGCACTTTCAACCAGTGTAACCAAGAAAGTGGTTTATGAAACCCTGCGTCCCTTGGTCGGAAAAGTGGATAGCTTGATTTTAGGCTGTACTCATTATCCGCTCCTCAGACCTATCATCCAAAATGTCATGGGGCCTAAGGTTCAGCTGATCGATAGTGGCGCTGAGTGTGTGCGTGATATTTCAGTCTTGCTCAATTACTTTGAGATTAACCGTAGCCGAGATGCAGCGCCCCTTCAACACCGTTTTTACACAACTGCAAATAGCCAAAGTTTTGCCCAGATAGGAGCAGAGTGGCTGGAAAAAGAGATTCATGTGGAGCATGTAACATTATGACAAACAAAATTTATGAATACAAGGACGACCATGACTGGTATGTTGGATCCTACAGTGTTTTTGGTGGCATTCGGACTTTGACGGATGATGATTTAGAGTTTCCGCTATTTGATTTGGCCAAAATCTTTCGAGATGAGGAGCGAGGATTTCCACTTTCAATCACTGTTTTACGATATGGTTCAGCCTACCGTTTACTCTCTTTTGTGATAGATATCCTCAACCAAGAAGCGAATCGAAACTTGGAAGTTATTCAACGTCAGGGTGCCTTGCTCTTAGTTGAAAATGGACAACTTCTGCATGTCGAATTGCCAAAAGAAGGAGTAAATGTTCAAGACTTTTTCGAGACAAATAAAGTCAGAGAAACCTTGTTGATTGCAACTCGTAACGAGGGTAAAACCAAGGAATTTCGTGCGATCTTTGACAAACTGGGCTATGACGTAGAAAATCTAAATGATTATCCATACCTACCTGAAGTTGCTGAAACTGGTATGACCTTTGAAGAAAATGCTCGCCTCAAGGCTGAAACTATCTCTAAATTAACAGGCAAGATGGTTTTAGCTGATGACTCTGGTCTTAAAGTTGATGTCCTCGGTGGATTACCAGGTGTCTGGTCAGCTCGTTTCGCAGGAGTAGGGGCTACTGACCAAGAAAATAATGCTAAACTCTTGCACGAGTTGGCTATGGTCTTTGAACTCAAGGACCGTTCGGCACAATTCCACACCACCCTGGTCGTAGCTAGCCCAGGTAAGGAAAGCTTGGTTGTCGAAGCTGACTGGCCAGGCTACATTAACTTTGAACCTAAGGGTGAAAATGGTTTTGGTTATGATCCACTCTTCTTAGTAGGAGAAACTGGTAAATCATCAGCCGAATTAACCCTTGAAGAAAAAAATAGTCAATCCCACCGTGCCTTAGCCGTTAAGAAACTTTTGGAGGTATTTCCATCATGGCAAAGCAAACCATCATTGTAATGAGCGACTCCCACGGAGATAGCTTAATTGTAGAAGAAATCCGTGACCGCTATCTTGGGAAAGTTGATGCTATTTTTCACGATGGTGACTCGGAACTTCGCCCAGATTCACCACTCTGGGAAGGAATCCAGGTAGTCAGAGGAAACATGGACTTTTATTCAGACTATCCAGAACGTTTGGTGACTCAACTGGGTCCTACCAAGATTATCCAGACTCATGGACATTTGTTTGATATTAACTTCAATTTCCAAAAGCTTGATTTTTGGGCTCAAGAGGAAGATGCAGATATCTGTCTTTATGGGCACTTGCATGTTCCAAATGCTTGGATGGAAGGGAAGACCCTTTTCCTAAATCCTGGTTCTATCAGTCAGCCGCGTGGGACCATCAGAGAATGTCTCTATGCCCGTGTAGAGATTGATGATAGCTACTTTAAAGTGGACTTTTTGACACGGAACCATGAGATCTATCCAGGCTTATCCAAGGAGTTTGCTCGATGATTGCCAAAGAATTTGAACAGTTTTTACTGGAGCAAGAGGAAACCTTTTTAACTCCTGCTGAAAATTTGGCTGTACTCATTGATAGCCACAATGCAGATCATGCAATTCTCCTCCTTAGCCAGATGACCTATACCAGAGTGCCAGTAGTGACTGATGAGAAAGAATTTGTCGGAACCATTGGACTTAGAGACATTCTGGCCTACCAGATGGAGCAGGGCTTGAGTCAGGAAGCCATGGCAGATACGGATATCGTACATATGACCAAGAAGGACGTGGCAGTTGTCAGTCCAGACTATACACTGACGGATGTTTTACATAAGTTAGTGGATGAGTCTTTCCTACCAGTCGTTGACAAGGATGGTATCTTCCAAGGCATTATCACACGGAAGTCTATCCTTAAGGCTGTCAATGCTCTCTTGCATGATTTTAGTAAGGAATATGAGATTCGAAGCAAATGAGAGAAGGAATTTCAGCATTTTTAGAAGAAAAACAAGGTTTGTCTGTAAATTCTAAGCAATCCTATAAGTATGACTTGGAGCAGTTTTTAGATCTTGTGGGAGAACGAATCTCTGAGACAAGTTTAAAAATCTACCAAGCTCAACTATCTCAGTTTAAAATCAGTGCCCAAAAGCGTAAGGTTTCTGCTTGCAATCAATTTCTTTACTTTTTATACCAGAAGGGGAAAATTGACACCTTTTATCGTTTAGAATTGTCGAAACAGGCTGAGAAAAAGCAAGTTCAGTCAGAACTTTTAGATCTCAGTTCTTTCTGGCAAGAAAGTGCCTATCCAGAGGGACGCTTGTTGGCCTTACTGATAGTTGAATTGGGCCTCTTACCAAGTGAAATTCTAGCCTTAAAAACAAGTGATGTGAACCTAGATTTTCAAGTTTTGAGAGTCAATAAAGCTTCTCAACAAAGAATCTTGAGCCTTCCCACAAATTTGCTTGCGGAGTTAGAACCCTTGATGGGACAGACCTACCTCTTTGAAAAGGCTGGTAAGCCCTACTCCCGTCAGTGGGCCTTTCGTCAGTTAGAAGCCTTTCTAAAGGAAAAAGGTTTTTCAGACTTATCTGCCCAAGGATTGAGAGAACAGTTTATATTAAGACAAATCGAAGAAAAGGTTGACTTGTACGAAATTGCTAAAAAATTAGGATTAAAGACAGTCATGACCTTAGAAAAATATAGATAATGGATATTAAATTAAAAGATTTTGAAGGGCCTTTGGACTTGCTCCTACACTTGGTTTCAAAGTATCAGATGGATATCTATGATGTGCCAATCACAGAGGTTATCGAGCAATATCTAGCCTATATCTCGACCTTACAAGCCATGCGTTTAGAAGTGGCAGGCGAATACATGGTCATGGCTAGTCAACTCATGCTAATCAAGAGTCGTAAGCTCTTGCCGAAGGTTGCAGAAGTGACAGATCTAGAGGATGACCTTGAGCAGGACCTCCTTTCTCAAATCGAAGAATACCGTAAGTTTAAACTTTTGGGAGAGCAGTTGGAAGTGAAGCATCAGGAACGAGCTCAATATTACTCAAAAGCACCGACAGAGTTGATTTATGAGGATGCTGAACTTGTGCATGATAAGACGACGATTGATCTTTTCTTAGCCTTTTCAAACTTGCTTTCCAAGAAAAAGGAAGAATTTTCGAAAAGTCACACAACGATCTTGCGAGATGAGTATAAGATTGAGGATATGATGGTTATCGTCCGAGAAGCCTTGGTTGAAGGTCAACAATTGCGCTTGCAGGATTTGTTTAAAGAAACCAAGGATTTACAAGAGGTCATCACACTCTTTTTAGCAACCTTGGAGTTGATTAAAACCCAAGAAATTCTCTTAATTCAAAAAGAGAGCTTTGGAGATATCTATCTCCTGAAAAAGAATGAGGAAAATCAAGTAGAGCAGAGTCGATCTTGATAGAGAGGAAATATGAGTACTTTAGCAGAAATAGAAGCGCTCTTGTTTGTAGCAGGTGAAGAGGGGATAAGGATTCGCCAGTTGGCTGAGCTCCTCTCTTTGCCACCGACTGGGATTCAGCAGAGTCTAGAAAAATTAGCCCAAAAGTATGAAAAAGACCAGGATTCCAGTTTAGACTTGATTGAGACAGGTGGTGCCTACAGATTGGTAACCAAACCTCAATTTGCAGCCATTTTGAAAGAATACTCTAAGGCACCTATCAATCAGAGCCTGTCTCGGGCTGCCCTTGAAACCTTGTCCATCATTGCTTACAAGCAGCCTATCACACGGATAGAGATCGATGCTATTCGGGGGGTTAATTCAAGTGGAGCGCTAGCTAAGTTGCAAGCCTTTGACTTGATAAAAGAAGACGGGAAAAAAGAAGTTCTTGGACGACCTAATCTCTATGTAACGACGGATTATTTTCTAGATTACATGGGTATTAACCATTTGGAAGAGTTGCCCGTGATTGATGAGCTTGACATTCAAGCACAAGAAAGCCAATTATTTGGTGAAAGGATAGAAGAAGATGAGAATCAATAAATATATTGCCCACGCAGGTGTGGCCAGTAGGAGAAAAGCAGAAGAGTTGATCAAGCAAGGATTGGTGACGGTTAACGGCCAAGTGGTTCGTGAACTAGCAACGACTATCAAGTCAGGCGACAAGGTCGAAGTTGAAGGCCAACCCATCTATAACGAAGAAAAGGTCTACTATCTGCTCAATAAACCACGCGGTGTGATTTCCAGTGTGACAGATGACAAGGGTCGTAAGACTGTTGTAGATCTCTTACCCAATGTGAAAGAACGTATTTACCCTGTGGGGCGTTTGGACTGGGATACGTCTGGAGTCTTGATTTTGACCAATGATGGGGATTTTACAGATGAGATGATTCACCCTCGTAATGAGATTGACAAGGTCTATGTTGCGCGTGTGAAAGGGATTGCCAACAAAGAAAATCTCCGTCCCTTGACTCGAGGAGTAGAAATTGATGGCAAGAAGACCAAGCCAGCTGTTTATGAGATTCTTAAAGTAGATCCAGTTAAAAACCGTTCAGTTGTACAGTTGACAATCCATGAGGGACGCAATCACCAGGTCAAAAAAATGTTTGAAGCTGTTGGTCTCCAAGTAGATAAACTCTCTCGAACTCGTTTTGGTCATCTAGACTTGACAGGACTTCGTCCAGGAGAATCACGCCGTCTCAATAAAAAAGAAATCAGCCAACTACACACCATGGCTGTAACAAATAATAAATAATGAAAAAAATTTTAATTGCGCCAGTGCGCTTTTACCAACGCTTTATCTCGCCAGCCTTTCCACCTTCTTGCAGATTTGAGCCCAGCTGTTCAAACTATATGATTCAGGCTATTGAAAAGCATGGATTCAAGGGAGTTTTGATGGGCTTGGCTAGGATATTACGTTGCCATCCTTGGTCTGAAACGGGTAAAGATCCAGTACCAGACTACTTTTCATTAAAACGAAATACAAGAGAAGAAGGATCACATTTGTGATTCTTTTTCAGCTCTTTATCAACTGTAGTGGGTTGAAGAAAAGCTAATACTCTTCGAAAATAAAATTCAAACCACGTCAGCTTCACCTTGCCGTATATGTGTTACTGACTTCGTCAGTTCCATCTACAACCTCAAAACAGTGTTTTGAGCTAACTTCGTCAGTTCTATCCACAACCTCAAAACGGTGTTTTGAGCAACCTGTGGCTAGCTTCCTAGTTTGCTCTTTGATTTTCATTGAGTATAAGATCTGGAGAGGACAATTGATGTCCTCTCCATTTTTATAGTATAGTGGATTGAGCCTAGAATAGTACGACAAGGAATCTAAAACGTTTTTAGAAATTAATTTGACTTTCCTAATCTCTTTGTTCATATCTTATTTCAATACACTATACAAAGAGCCTGAATCTCATTTTGATTTGGTCTCTTTTCTTGTTTTTTGCTGTACAAGTTTAAAAAAAAGGACAAATGTGATATACTAAAGGACGAGTATTCTATTAGAATTGGAACAAATCATATGAAACAAACAATTATTCTATTATATGGTGGACGCAGTGCAGAACGTGAAGTGTCTGTCTTGTCAGCTGAGAGTGTCATGCGTGCGGTCAACTATGATCGTTTCGCAGTCAAAACCTTCTTTATCAGCCAGTCCGGTGATTTCATCAAAACCCAAGAATTTACCCAAACTCCTGGACAAGATGAACGTCTCATGACCAATGAAACGATTGATTGGGACAAGAAAATTGCTCCAAGTGCTATCTACGAAGAAGGAGCGGTTGTCTTTCCAGTTCTTCATGGACCTATGGGAGAAGATGGTTCCGTTCAAGGTTTCTTAGAAGTCTTGAAAATGCCTTATGTCGGTTGTAACATCCTATCTTCAAGCCTTGCCATGGATAAAATCACAACTAAGCGCGTTTTGGAGTCTGCTGGGATTGCCCAAGTTCCTTACGTAGCGATTGTTGAAGGGGATGACTTGGCTTCTAAGATTGCTGAAGTTGAAGAAAAATTAACCTATCCAGTCTTTACCAAACCATCCAATATGGGTTCTAGTGTCGGTATTTCTAAGTCTGAAAATAAAGAGGAACTCCATCAAGCTCTCGAGCTTGCCTTCAAGTACGATAGCCGTGTCTTGGTAGAACAAGGAGTTAATGCGCGTGAAATCGAAGTTGGCCTCTTAGGAAACTACGATGTCAAGAGCACGCTTCCTGGTGAAGTTGTCAAAGATGTAGCCTTCTATGACTATGAAGCAAAATACATTGATAACAAAATTACTATGGATATCCCAGCCAAGATTAGTGAGGAAGTAGTAGCAGTCATGCGTAAAAATGCAGAAACTGCCTTCCGTGCTATTGGTGGACTTGGCTTATCACGTTGCGATTTCTTCTATACAGATAAGGGAGAAGTTTTCCTAAACGAGCTTAACACTATGCCTGGATTTACCCAATGGTCTATGTATCCCTTGCTTTGGGACAATATGGGGATTAGCTATCCAGAACTAATCGAGCGTTTGGTTGACCTTGCTAAAGAAAGCTTTAATAAACGTGAAGCGCACCTATTGTAAAGATAGCTATAAGGGCGGGGAAGGACTCCTTGCCCCTTTTTAAAGGAGTAAATATGAAACTTACGATTCACGAAGTTGCGCGTGTCGTCGGTGCAAAAAATGATGTGACTAGCTATGTGGATAGCCCACTGGTCAAGGCAGAATTTGATAGCCGTTTGATTGGAGTTGGGGATTTATTTGTGCCACTCAAGGGGGCGCGTGATGGTCATGACTTTATCGAGACAGCTTTTGAAAATGGCGCAGTTCTAACCTTATCAGAAAAGGAAGTAGCAAACCATCCTTATCTTTTGGTAGAGGATGTCTTAACAGCCTTTCAAGCTCTTGCGGCCTATTACCTTCAAAAGACTGGTGTCGATGTCTTTGCTGTCACAGGTTCAAATGGGAAGACTACGACCAAGGATATGTTAGCCCATTTGCTTTCAACAAGCTACAAAACCTACAAAACACAAGGGAACTACAATAATGAGATTGGCCTTCCCTACACGGTTCTCCATATGCCAG
This sequence comes from Streptococcus infantis, assembly GCF_047460825.1. GTDB lineage: Bacteria > Bacillota > Bacilli > Lactobacillales > Streptococcaceae > Streptococcus > Streptococcus infantis_V. The sequence goes on from NZ_JASHFO010000025.1 coordinate 16,049, forward strand.
ATGATACCGAAAAGCTGGTTTTGGAAATGGGGCAGGATCACCTAGGAGATATCCATCTTTTGTCTGAATTGGCTCATCCAAAAACAGCAATTGTGACCTTGGTTGGAGAAGCTCATTTGGCTTTCTTTAAGGACCGTTCTGAAATTGCAAAAGGGAAATTACAAATCGCTGATGGGATGGAAAAGGGTTCCTTACTTTTGGCACCGGCTGATCCCATTGTAGAGGATTATCTACCTGCTGACCAAAAAGTGGTTCGTTTTGGCCCAGGTGCAGAACTCGAAATTACAGAATTGATTGAGCGTAAGGATAGTTTAACCTTCAAGGCTAATTTCTTGGAGCAGGCTCTCGACTTGCCAGTAACAGGTAAGTACAATGCGACCAATGCCATGATTGCCTCTTATGTTGCTTTGCAAGAAGGAGTGACTGAGGAGCAGATTGGTCAAGCCTTCCAAAACCTAGAATTGACCCGCAATCGTACCGAGTGGAAAAAAGCTGCCAATGGAGCAGATATCTTGTCAGATGTCTACAATGCTAACCCAACAGCTATGAAGTTGATTTTAGAAACTTTCTCTGCCATTCCAGCCAATGAAGGTGGCAAGAAACTCGCAGTTCTGGCAGATATGAAAGAACTTGGAGACCAGTCTGTTCAACTTCATAATCAGATGATTTTGAGCATTTCACCAGATGTCCTTGATACTGTTATTTTCTACGGTGAAGACATCGCTGAATTGGCTCAATTAGCCAGCCAAATGTTTCCTATCGGCCATATTTACTACTTTAAGAAAACAGCTGAAGAAGACCAGTTTGAAGCCATGGTTAAGCAGGTCAAGGAAAGTCTTGGCGCACATGACCAGATTCTGCTTAAAGGTTCGAACTCTATGAATCTAGCCAAGCTAGTAGAAAGTTTAGAAAATGAGTGCAACTGATTTCGCTAAAGCTATTCAGAGAATGTTGGCCATTACTGATACTGGACTGACCTATACAAAGGACCCCTTTGACCGTGAACGTTATGAGGATTTACGTCAGATTTTATGGAGCCTATTACAGGATCGAACAGAGCTCAATCAAGAGGAATTGACTGCAATTTTTCAGCCGTCAGGTAGCTATGCAACTCCCTTGATGGATGTGCGGGCATGGATTGTTCAAAATCAGAAGATTTGCCTGGTTAGAGGACAAGGAGAGGATACTTGGGCATTACCTGGTGGCTTTGGCGAGGTAGGATATTCTCCCAAGGAAAATATCCGAAAAGAAGTTCAGGAAGAAACAGGATTTTCGGCAGAAGTAGGTTCTTTATTGGCGGTTTTTGATACCAACCGCTTTCAACTTCAGAACAAACAGTATGCCAAGTTCGTTTTTGACTGTCAGTTATTGGATGGACAATTTCAAGAAAATCAAGAAATTGCAGAACTTGAATTTTTTGATATCAAGAATCTCCCACCCCTATCTGAAAAACGAATAACCCAAGAACAAATGGAAATTCTATGGCAGGTCTATCAGGGTGAGCGGGAACAATATGTCGATTAGAAGCTTTGCTTTATATTAAGATCGACAGTTTCTTTTACACAAAATTATAAGAAATAAATGTAAGCTAGGCTCTATAGAGATGAGTAAGAGGCCTGCTTATATGAAAATGAGGAAAGTTACATGAATGTTTGGGATGCTTTATTTAGCACGCAGCCGACGGAGCCACCCCGATTTGATCTTCTTTGGTATGGAAGTCTATTTACTTTATTGGCATTGACTGTATTTCTTGCCTATCGCTATGGTGATAAAAAAGTTTGCCAACGATTTTTCCAGATTTTACAGGCTCTGCAGTTAATCCTGCTCTACGGTTGGTATTTGGTCAACCAGATGCCTCTAACAGAAAGTCTGCCCTTTTATCATTGCCGTTTAGCAATGTTTGTAGTGCTTTTGATTCCTGGTGTCTCTAGAGTCAAACAGTACTTTGCTGTGCTGGGAACCTTTGGGACTTTGGCGGCCTTTGTTTATCCAGTGCCAGATCCCTATCCCTTCCCCCACATCGCTATCCTGTCCTTTATATTCGGACACCTAGCCCTCTTTGGAAATTCCTTGATTTATCTTTTGAAGGACTATGATGCTAGCTTATTGGACTTCAAACGAATCCTAATCATCACATCTTCGCTTAATGCGCTGATCTTTGTGGTTAATCTAATGACGGGTGGAGATTATGGCTTTTTGACAAAACCACCATTGGTGGGAGACCACGGTCCTTTGATCAATTATCTAGTCGTTACGCTATTCTTGACTTTCGCCATTTACATAGTCTCTAAAGCTTTTCAGACCATGCTTGAGGAGAAGGGGGAAAGAAGACTACGAACCTGGCAGAAATAAAAAAATATTTTTCCAACCTCTTGACTTTTATCTGAGATTTTTGATACAATAGTAGGCGGTATTGTTTACCCCATTTGTAAGGCCCCGGAACCTTTCAAATAACTTGCGGACCGGAACATCCGCCCTGTAAACAAAAACGACATTCATATAGGAGAAATCATGAACAAAACTACATTCATGGCTAAACCAGGCCAAGTAGAACGCAAATGGTACGTTGTTGACGCAACTGATGTACCTCTTGGACGCCTTTCAGCAGTTGTTGCTAGCGTACTTCGCGGAAAAAACAAACCAACATTCACACCACACACTGATACAGGTGACTTCGTAATCGTTATTAATGCTGAAAAAGTTAAATTGACTGGTAAAAAAGCAACTGATAAGATTTACTACACTCACTCAAACCACCCAGGTGGATTGAAATCAATCTCTGCTGGTGAACTTCGTTCTAAAAATGCAGTACGTTTGATCGAGAAATCAGTTAAAGGTATGCTTCCACACAATACTCTTGGCCGCGCTCAAGGTATGAAATTGAAAGTATTCGTTGGAGCTGAGCACACTCACGCTGCACAACAACCAGAAGTTCTTGATATTTCAGGACTTATCTAAGGAAAGGAACAATAAAGTATGTCACAAGCACAATATGCAGGTACTGGACGTCGTAAAAACGCTGTTGCACGCGTTCGCCTTGTTCCAGGAACTGGTAAAATCACTGTTAATAAAAAAGATGTTGAAGAGTACATCCCACACGCTGACCTTCGTCTTGTAATCAACCAACCATTCGCAGTTACTTCAACTGCAGGTTCATACGACGTTTTCGTTAATGTTGTAGGTGGTGGATACGCTGGTCAAGCAGGAGCTATCCGTCACGGTATCGCTCGTGCCCTTCTTCAAGTAGACCCAGACTTCCGCGATTCATTGAAACGCGCAGGACTTCTTACACGTGACTCACGTAAAGTTGAACGTAAGAAACCAGGTCTTAAGAAAGCTCGTAAAGCATCACAATTCTCAAAACGTTAATCAATACGATTATATCAACGTTTACAGACATTCAAGAATTATTTCTTGGATGTCTTTTTTGTTTCAAAAAATCAAAGTTCACCCCAAAATTCACCCCATATTCACCCCATCAATTTTTTAAACTACGAAAAGCAATATCACCTACAGTCTGATTGACTTTATCTTTGATATTAACGTAAGTTTTTGTAATCTCTTTATCACTATGAGTAAGAGCTTCTGAGAAGGCTTCAAGAGAAACCCCAGCTTGTTTTGCGAGTGTCGCACCAGTATGTCTTAGTTGTGTGGGGAAGCTGGTGCTAGTTCAGGGTGCCTGCGTCTGACTGATTTCATCTTGATAAAACTTAAAATCTTTCTAATTATAACAAAGCATAGTCAAAAAGCTATGACCTCTATATTCACAAAAAAATCCAGACCAATACTAGTCCAGATTTCTTGTCTATTAAACACTCTTTTCAAAGAATGGAAGAACGGCTGTAACGGATTTGTCAACGCAATTATTTAACTGTGAGAATCCGACGCACATAAATTTTAAATGGTGTCTCAGTCACATTTAAATTTATGAGACGCTTAGACGTTAGGCTTTCAATTTATCAAATTTTGATTTGATGTTTGCCTTGAACTCTTCAAGTTTGGCCTTGCGATCTGCTTTACGTTCAGCCTTCATTTGCGCACGCGCTTGGTTGTAGAGGTCTTCTTGGACTTGCAGGGCTGCTTCAACTTCAGCTACGACGGTTGCTACATCCCAACGCACGATTTGGGTGTCGTACTTGGTGAAGTAAGCATCGATGACTGCTTCGTTGTTTTCTTGCACCAAGGCGACAACGGCTGTTTCGCCGTCGATCAATTTTTGAGACACAACGTCAATCAAGCCAGCTTCTGCCGTATCAACGGTATCACCAGCAGCCAAACCATAGAGGCTGCCAATACCATAACCAAACAAGACGCCGATAGGACCACCCAAAAGCCCGATAACTGCACCGAGCAAGCCACCTTCTAGGGTTGCATCCGTCGTTGAATCTTCAAAGTCATAGCGTTCTTTTTCAACGATGTGACCGTTTTCATTTTTGACCAAGGCGATTTGAGCAACCTTGGTCGTCTGAGTTTGGCGGAAAGCCTTCAAATCCGCAAAGGACTGATAAGCTTCGCTTTCAGTGTTAAAGACTGAAACTACTAGGTTTTCCATAGTTAGTACCTCTTTTCTAAATATACACATTCATTATAATACAGTTTCAATCATTTTTCAATCATTTTAGTGCGACATTTTAATTGATATGTCGCGTTTATCAGCGTTAAAGAACAGTTTCAGGCAGCGGTATATCTTTGCCATATCCCAGCCCAGACACTCTGGAGACTCTGAGTGACTATCAAGAAAGATGTCCATCAGATTCTTAAAGCCTCCCGTGCAAAAAGTAAATAAATAGTGTTTTTCCTGTATGCCTGTCACACGGCTAAAAGACCGCTTGACCAAATCTTCCAGAAAATTATAGCAGATATTATGTACCAGCTCTGTGTAGCGAGTCTGATGAGCGTGCCGAATCACATCGACGCTTTTATAGAATCTGCCAACTGTTTCCTTATGGTCGAATCCTTGAAAGAAGTCGCTTTATTTGTCGGTCAAGACAATTAATTTGGCTGGTGTAACTGATTCGCCAAGCTATGAATAAGCAATTATTACCTTTTGAAAGCGAAAATGGCAATTATGAAGGTGAAGCTACTCAGGTCTTAGTTCTTCTATCTAATTACTATGCAGACAAAAAACTATTTGATGAAAATACAGATGAATATGGAAATATCTTGATTTTAAAGGATTCATCCATCATTTCTAAATTATCGGCTATCCCAGATTTATTAAAAAGGGGATCTAGTAGGTAACAATAATATCGAATATATCAAAGTACGCAATATTAGGATTTCTTCAGAGGTTGAGTTAGAGTCAGATGTTGATGGGGATAAGTCGGATAATCTGCCAGTAGATATAAAAATACTAGAAAACAGGCTTGAAAAAGGCTCGTAAAGCTAGCCAGTTCTCTAAACGTTAATTCGTTGCTGGACAGCAGAATACAAACGAAAACACTTTGCATCTTGCAAGGTGTTTTTTTCTATGAGAACTGGCGGTGCGCAATTAGGATAGCTCTAGCGACTTTAGTCGCATAGAGATATGCTATGCACAGTTGCCTCAAGAAAACAATGCTTCTTGGTCCACCCTGTTAGACAAGCTTCAAAACCAAGGAATCCAACAGATTTCTCTTGTAGTTACAGATGGCTTTAAGGGGCTTGAGCAGATTATCAGTCAGGCTCACCCATTAGCTAAACAACAATGTTGCTTAATTCATATTAGTCGAAATCTAGCTAGTAAAGTGAAACGAGCAGATAGAGCGGTTATTCTGGGGCAATTTATAATGATTTATCGTGCTGAAAATTTAGAAATGGCAGGACAAGCTTTAGAGGACTTTCTCGCCGAATGGAAACCAAAGTATAGGAAAGTCATGGAAAGTCTGGAGAAGACGGATAATCTTTTAACTTTTTATCAGTTTCCCTACCAGATTTGGCACAGCATGTATTCGACAAACCTCATTGAGTCTCTTAACAAAGAAATCAAACATCAAACGAAAAAGAAGGTTCTTTTTCCTAATGAGGAGGCTCTGGAACGTTACTTAGTTACGTTGTTTGAAGATTATAATTTCAAGCAAAGTCAACGAATCCATAAAGGGTTTGGTCAATGTTCTGATACACTTGAAAGCTTATTTAATTAACACTCCGTAACTCTACTTAAGTGTTTACACATAATTATTGACAGTATCAAAAAATAAAGTATATTGTTTTCATCATAATATAATTAAATATCAGTATAGAGAATTTTATCTATATATCAGATATCAGCAATTGCTTTTGCTGTCATTTTTCGCTACAATAGTTACAAGGAGGAAATAAACATGTTAAAAGAAGTATTAAACGTCGCAAAAGTTGCGAAAAAATCATCTCTCTTCTTAGGAGGGGTAGCATTTGGGACGCTTGGCTTGAAAGTCTTAGCAAGTAAAGAAGCTAAGAAAGGCTATTCTAAGGCCTTGGCTAAAGCTTACAAATTGAAAGATGGACTGGATGCATCTGTTTCTGTTGTAAAACAACACGGTGATGATGTTTTACAAGACGCTAAATATTTATACGAACAGGAAAAGAAAGAAGAACAATTAGATAGCCTGACAGGTGAATAATATGTCTTTTAAAGTGCTACACAGAGGATATCAACATATCCGATTATCGTCCTCGTTTTCACTGACCTTGGATATTCAAGATTATCTTCGTTCCTTGGCTAAAGATGAAAAAGGGATCGACTCTATTCAGTTTTATATGGATCAGCAGCACTTTACTCTACGTATGAAAGAAGGCTTCTCTGTATTAGAAAATGCAGAGGCCTTTTTAAAAAAAATTGACAAGGGGAAAGTTTCGGACTTGATGACTCTTCCCATTCGTAGAGAAGAGAGTGCTTATTCAATTGTATCGGGTGCAGCGATTAAGCGTTTGCTGTTTCGAAGTTTTGTACCCTACCCTATTCGTTATATTTGGACTTGTTATCAGGCTTTGGGTTATGTCAAAGAAGCCTATCAAACTTTAGCGCGCAAGGAACTAACCATGGAGGTCTTGGACTGTTCGGCCATTTTGTTGTCCTTGTTTATGAACCAATCCAAGACAGCTAGCAACATCATGTTTATGCTTGATTTGGGTAATCATCTGGATCAGTGGTCTTTAAAAAAAACAGCAACAGATTTGGAACAAAGCCTTCTTGCTAAAGAAAGTGATGTTTTCTTAGTGCGGGGAGACATGGTCATCAGCATCAAGAGTTCTGATGTTCAAGTAGGTGATGTATTAGTTGTCTCCCAAGGGAATGAAATCTTGTTTGACGGCCAAGTGGTTTCAGGATTAGGCATGGTCAATGAGAGTTCCTTGACTGGAGAGAGCTTCCCTGTTGAAAAGAAAGAGGGAGATTCTGTATGTGCGAATACTGTTTTGGAAACAGGAGAGTTAAGAATTCGTGTGACTGATAATCAGATAAACAGTCGTATTTTGCAACTCATCAATCTGATGAAAAAATCTGAAGAGAGTAAGAAGACAAAACAACGTCATTTTATTAGGATGGCAGACAAGGTTGTAAAATATAACTTCTTAGGTGCTGGTTTGACTTATCTGTTAACAGGTTCGTTTTCAAAAGCCATTTCCTTTTTATTGGTGGATTTTTCATGTGCTCTAAAAATATCCACACCTGTAGCCTACCTTACGGCCATAAAGGAAGGTCTAAATCGAGAAATGGTTATTAAAGATGGTGATGTATTAGAAAAATATCTGGAAGTGGATACTTTCTTGTTTGATAAAACGGGTACCATCACGACGAGTTATCCTTTGGTTGAAAAGGTTCTTCCTTTCGGAGATTATACTGAGAAAGATATTTTAAGAATAAGTGCATGTTTGGAGGAACATATCTATCATCCTATTGCCAATGCAATTGTTAAACAAGCTGAAATTGAAGGCATTGAACACGAAGAAATGCATGGCAAGCTTCAGTATGTTGCAAGCAAAGGGATTAAATCGCAAATTGATGGTCAATCGGTTGTCATTGGAAATTATGTACTAATGCAAGACGAACAGGTAAGAATTAGTTCTGAGCAGCTGGCCTTGATTGAGCAATATAAGACTCATTACAATTTATTGTTTTTGGCTTATAAGAAAGAATTAATTGGGATGTTTTGTATCCACACTCCCTTGAGAAGCGAGGCGAAAGTTGCATTGAAAAAGCTAAAGCGCCAAGGGAAAAAACTGATTCTGGCAACTGGTGATACGTTGGCTAGAACAGAAGAGTTGGTTAAAGATCTGCCATTTGACAACGTTTATACTGATTTAAAACCAGATGGTAAGTTTCAGTTGGTTCAGGAATTACAGAAAGCTGGCCGAACTATTTTGATGGTTGGAGACGGGTTAAACGACTCTGCTGCCTTGACGCTTGCAGATATTGGGGTTGTGATGAATGAAAGTGCTGATATTTCTAAGCAGATGAGTGATATTTTATTATTAGATAATCGTTTAGATTTCTTCGAGGAATTGAATTCTTTATCTGAATCGTTGCAGAAATTAATTCAAAGAAATATTCAAGAAACAGTTGTAATAAATGGAAGTTTAATTGGATTTGGGTTGTTAAATTGGTTAAGCCCATCTAATCTTTCGATATTGCACAATCTGACTACTTTAAGAATCGTCCTTCGTAGTCTTTCTATTAAAAGTAGGTAAGAGACCGAGAAGCTGAGGTTATAAAAACTAAAAGGAGTTGTCTCATTTGAGAATAACGGCTCTTTGTCAACTGTAGTGGGTTGATGGAAAATTATACCCTGGAGAGGATCAAATTGGTTCTCTCTTTTTAAATATTGAAAAAACCATTGGCAGTGGACATACTTTAAGACTATATATTTCTGAAACTAGTTTCACAATACAAATATTGACATGCAATTATTAATTGGTGGATTTTAAGTTGACATCTACAAAGTTTAATGTTAGAATACATTCAAAAATATATTTGAATGAGGTGTTTTATGATTCAAAATATTGTTACTTCAATAATCCTGTATTCTGGGACAGCCGTAGACTTACTTATTATCCTAATGTTATTTTTTGCCAAAAGAAAAAGCAGAAAAGATATCATTAACATCTATTTAGGACAATTTCTAGGCTCTGTTAGTCTAATATTGCTAAGTTTACTTTTTGCATTTGTCTTAAATTATATTCCTAGTAAAGAGATTTTAGGTTTGCTCGGTTTGATTCCAATTTTCCTAGGACTCAAAGTTTTGCTTTTAGGAGATTCTGATGGAGAAGCTATTGCAAAAGATGGTTTGCGCAAAGATGATAAAAACCTGATTTTTCTAGTCGCTATGATTACTTTTGCAAGTTGTGGTGCTGACAATATTGGTGTTTTTGTCCCATATTTTATTACCTTAAATTTAGCGAATTTGATAGTGGCTTTACTTATCTTTCTAGTCATGATTTATCTCTTGGTTTTTTCTGCCCAAAAATTGGCACAAGTCCCTTCTGTTGGAGAAACTTTGGAAAAATATAGCAGATGGTTTATTGCCGTTGTTTATTTAGGATTGGGGATGTATATCCTGATTGAAAACAACAGCTTTGACATGTTAAGGACTGTGTTCGGCTAGGAGAAAAAATTATGAAAAAAGATAGTATCTGCCAAGTGAATGTTATAAATCAACAAAATGTTACAACCGCAACGAACTACCTTGAAAATGAAAAAGTCCAAAAATCACTTCGTATTTTATCAAAGTTTACCGATAATAAACAGATAAATATCATCTTTTATCTCCTTGCTGTTGAAGAACTCTGTGTCTGCGATATAGCCTGTTTACTAAATCTCAGTATGGCATCTGCCTCCCACCATCTTCGTAAACTAGCCAATCAAAACATCTTGGATACTAGAAGAGAGGGGAAAATTATATATTATTTTATAAAAGATGAGGAAATCAGAGATTTTTTTAATCAACTAGGATAACAACTATTTTTACTACTTTACCATTATTATATATAGGACTTATCTATGAAATTATTTGATGAAAATTACTCACAAGAAAGACCTACTCGTAGCAAATGTTTAAGAAAAAAGTATAATTTAAAGCAAAGCGACCTAGGTAATGCAGGTCAAGTTAGCCAAGTTGAAAAGGAAGAAATCTGAAAGAAAATGTATCTTTGATAGTAGTCATTTATTGTGAAATATGATATATTTATTGATTAGATGGATGAATATTTCTAAAGTTAAATAAAATATGACAGATACATGCTTTTTAGTGTATCTTGTTTGTACTCAAAATATGAAGTGACTATCCAATATTTAAGATTAATAAATATTATACGATGAGATAGAATGCTACAAAATGAAAGGCGATGTAATCTGATGAAGAAAGATAGATTAATTGCATTGACAGATGCGGTTCTAGCAATTATAATGACTATCCTAATCTTAGAATTAGAAAAACCAACGACACCAAGTCTTCAAGCTTTTTGGGATTTACGGCAAAATTTCTTTGCTTATTTTCTTTCTTTTTTCTGGTTGGGATCGTTATGGATGACGCTAAACACATTATGGGAAAAGGTTGAGAAAATTTCTCAACAAATTGTTTGGTGGAATTTGTTTCTTTTATTTTTTGTTTCATTTATGCCCTACGCTACTGGAATAGTTAGTAGTCATTTCATGAATCATACGGCACAGCTCTTTTATGGACTGATCGTTATTGTTTCAACGGTAGCAAACTGGTTTTTACATAAAGTAATTGATAAACCCAATATAGATCAGAAAGAATTACTTGAAGCTACCGCACAATATAGGAAGTCATTGATACCTGACCTAATAATTAAAGGAGTGGGATTGATTCTGTCCTTAATTCTCTATCCTCCGATTATGATGTATAGTGTTTTAATTGCGGCATTTTACATCATAACTTTAAAAACACTATACGAAAAAAGAGTGAATAACTAAAAAACGGTGACCAAAGTTAGGTGTATTATTTTAATGCTTAGAGACCTAAACTATTCCCTATTTTAAAAATATTGATTCAGATTTTATGAAATTAAAAAGTAGATATTGTTCAGAAAATCCTTGATATTACGCTGTTTTTAGTCCAACTGAAATCCATACTTTCCAAACCAGGCTTGAAAAAAGCTCGTAAAGCATCACAATTTAGTAAACGTTAAAACTTATTTAAACTTATTGAAAGCATTTCGTATCAAAAATACGGGATGCTTTTTCTGTTCACCCCAAATTTTTGTAACTAGGTGATACTTGAAATTAATACAAATTTGGTTGTTTTTGATAAATCTAAGCAACACTAAATGATGAAGTGAAAGGGGATGAATCTTTGATAGTATTCATTTATTGTGAAATATGATATATTTATTAATTAGATGGATGAATACTTCTAGAGTTAAATATAGCATAATAGGGACAGACTTTTTGGTTTATTTTTGTTTGTAGTCGGATTATGAAAGAATATCCAATATTATGCGATAAGATAGAATGTTACAAAAAAGAAAGGGGATGCAATCCGATGAAGAAAGACAGATTAATTGTATTGACAGATGCTGTTCTAGCAATTATTATGACCATCTTGATTTTAGAGTTAGAAAAACCAACAACACCAAGTCTTGAAGCTTTTTGGGATTTACGGCAAAATTTCTTTGCTTGTTTTCTTTCCTTTTTCTGGTTGGGATCGTTATGGATGGCACTAAACACATTATGGGAAAAGGTTGAGAAAATTTCCTCAGAAATTATTTGGTGGAATTTGTTTCTACTCTTGGAGCGGCAGGAGTTCTCTTTGGAGAATTTCATGCCATCCAAGATACCAGTCTGAATGATGTGGTGGACCGGATCTATATAAATGTCAAGGATTTACCGTTTCAGTCCTTGGGAGCTTTAGCTAATATCCTGTCTGATGTTAAGAAGGGACTGATTCAAGACAGTCATATCTGGTCTTTCTTCCAGTCATTTTTCAAACAATATCAGTTGATAATCAGCTTAAATCAGATCTATCAGTTTGTCTATCTTTCTCTGATGGAGAT
>NZ_JASHFO010000026.1:0-26446 GCF_047460825.1 Streptococcus infantis
AATCTGTAGACGTTTGTGATATTTGGCGTACGATGAATCTTTTAAGAGTTGTTCAATTTTTTGTGTTTCTTCGTTTGTAAGTTTCATAACTACTATTATAAGATGTTTTTTGATTTTAGTCTAGTATAAGAGAAAAAGTTTAAATTCGATGATAAATACTTGTCAAAAACTAGGAATCATGCTATACTTGAAGAGTTGACTATGCACAGTCCTGTGCAACCGCACGAACATCGTTGCTCGTCGTATAACAAATTTAAACTTCGTCATTATCGCCTTGCCTAACTTAAGTTATGTCTTCGGCTCAATTCCTAGTTTATTCTTTGTTATACTTAGAGCTCTTCTTTTAAGTGGTTCGTCCCACGATGCTAGGCGAGTCTTCACAAAAATACGGGGGAACCCCAAAAAATCATAGGAGGTGCATAATGAGCACATACGCAATTATCAAAACTGGCGGAAAACAAGTTAAAGTTGAAGTTGGTCAAGCAATCTACGTTGAAAAATTGAACGTTGAAGCTGGTCAAGAAGTTACTTTTAACGAAGTTGTTCTTGTTGGTGGTGAAAACACTGTTGTCGGAACTCCACTTGTTGCTGGAGCTACTGTAGTTGGAACTGTTGAAAAACAAGGAAAACAAAAGAAAGTTGTTACTTACAAGTACAAACCTAAAAAAGGTAGCCACCGTAAACAAGGTCACCGTCAACCATATACAAAAGTTGTCATCAACGCAATCAACGCTTAATTTTAAGGAGAACACATGATACAAGCAGTCTTTGAGAGAGCCGAAGATGGCGAGCTGAGGAGTGCGGAAATTACTGGACACGCCGAGAGTGGCGAATACGGCTTTGATGTCGTGTGTGCATCGGTTTCTACGCTTGCCATTAACTTTATCAATTCGATTGAGAAATTTGCAGGCTATGAACCAATCTTAGAATTAAACGAAGATGAAGGTGGCTATCTGATGGTTGAAATTCCTAGAGACCTTCCTTCACACCAGAGAGAAATGACGCAGTTATTTTTTGAATCATTTTTCTTAGGTATGGCAACCTTATCGGAGGACTCTTCTGAGTTCGTCCAAACCAGAGTTATCACAGAAAACTAACACGGAGGAAAACATTATGTTAAAAATGACTCTTAACAACTTGCAACTTTTCGCCCACAAAAAAGGTGGAGGTTCTACATCAAACGGACGCGATTCACAAGCAAAACGTCTTGGAGCTAAAGCAGCTGACGGACAAACTGTAACAGGTGGATCAATCCTTTACCGTCAACGTGGTACACACATCTATCCAGGTGTAAACGTTGGACGTGGTGGAGACGATACTTTGTTCGCTAAAGTTGAAGGCGTAGTACGCTTTGAACGTAAAGGTCGCGATAAAAAACAAGTTTCTGTTTACCCAATCGCAAAATAAAAAGGTCCAGTGAACCTTTTTATCCCGAGCCTTGAAATGAAAAGGCGAGGAAGCTAGAAGTAGCATTAAATAAGGCTTTCCGAGTTTTCGGAGAGCCTATTTTTTTGTTTTGGTACCCATATTTATAATCCGATAATTAGCATTAGTTATTTTTTAAGTTTACTTGATAAACTATTCTAATTCAATAAAATCTTAAGGAACTTATTTGATTTATTATGATAGATAATAAGAAAGAAATATGGTATAATATAGGGTGAGACCTTATGAATAAATAGTGAAAGAGTATATAAAAAATAATGAAAAAAATTGTCATTAACGGTGGACGTCCATTAAAGGGTGAAATAACCATTAGCGGAGCGAAAAATAGTGTAGTTGCTTTGATTCCAGCTATTATTTTGTCAGATGATGTAGTTATTTTGGACTGTGTTCCAGACATCTCTGACGTTGCTAGTTTGGTTGATATCATGGAAATCATGGGAGCTAGTGTCAAGCGTTATGACGATGTTCTTGAGATTGATCCTCGTGGTGTTCAAAATAAACCAATGCCTTATGGTAAAATTAATAGCTTGCGTGCGTCTTATTATTTCTACGGTAGTCTTTTAGGACGTTTTGGTGAAGCAACTGTAGGTTTGCCTGGAGGGTGTGACCTAGGACCACGTCCGATTGATTTGCATTTAAAAGCATTTGAAGCTATGGGAGCTAAGACAACCTACGAGGGAGATAATATGAATCTCTCAACCCAGGGATCAAGTCTACATGGTGCACATATCTATATGGATACTGTTAGTGTTGGTGCAACAATCAATACGATGCTAGCAGCAGTAAAAGCTAAAGGTCGAACAGTTATTGAAAATGCTGCTCGCGAACCTGAAATCATTGATGTGGCTACATTATTAAACAATATGGGAGCTCACATTCGTGGCGCAGGTACGGATATGATTACTATTGATGGTGTAGATAGCCTTCATGGAACACGTCACCAAGTCATCCCAGATCGGATTGAAGCAGGTACTTATATTTCAATGGCTGCTGCAGTAGGTCATGGGATTCGAATTAATAATGTACTTTATGAGCATTTAGAAGGATTTATTGCTAAACTTGAAGAAATGGGTGTTCACATGACTGTTTCTGAAGACAGTATTTTCGTTGAAGAGCAAACAAATCTAAAGGCTGTTAATATCAAGACAGCTCCTTATCCAGGTTTCGCAACAGATCTTCAACAGCCTATTACTCCTTTGCTATTAAAAGCAGAAGGTCGTGGCACATTGATTGATACAATCTATGAAAAACGTGTCAACCATGTTTTTGAATTAGCCAAAATGAATGCAGATATTTCAACAACAAACGACCACATCCTTTATAAGGGTGGAAATCCTTTGCAGGGTGCAAAAGTTAAGGCGACAGATCTACGTGCTGGAGCTGCCTTGGTTATTGCTGGCTTGATGGCTGAAGGAAAAACAGAGATTACCAATGTTGAATTCATCCTTCGAGGCTACTCGAATATTATCGAAAAATTGCGTAATCTTGGAGCAGATATTGAGCTAATCGAAGATTAGCTCTTTGAGGATTGCAATGAATATCTGGACTAAATTAGCAAAATTTTCTTTCTATGAGACGGAACGTTTATATTTCCGTCCCTTCTTTTTTACAGATGTAGATGATTTTCATCAACTTGCATCAGATTCTGAAAATCTTCAATTTATCTTTCCTGCACAAGTAAGTATTGAAGAAAGTCAGTATGCTCTTGCCAATTATTTTATGAAATCACCTTTGGGGATTTGGGCTATTTGTGATAAAAAAGAGCAGAGAATGATTGGAGCTATCAAGTTTGAAAAACTTGATGAAATTAAGAAAGAAGCAGAAATTGGCTATTTTTTAAAGAAAGACTATTGGTCTCAGGGTTATATGACTGAAGCAGTTACCAAATTACGAGATTTATCCATGAACGAGTTTGCCTTGAAGCAACTTTCGATTGTGACACATCTAGAAAATGTTGCTAGTCAGAAAGTAGCAGAAAAATCAGATTTTGTTCTTTATCGTCGTTTTAAAGGTAGCGATCGTTATACCCGAAAGATGCGGGATTATCTAGAATTCCGTTATACAAAAGGAAATCTAAATGAGTAAACACCAAGAAATATTAGCCTACTTGGAAGAATTACCAGTTGGGAAGCGTGTCAGTGTTCGTAGTATTTCAAATCGGCTGGGAGTAAGTGATGGTACGGCATATCGGGCTATCAAAGAAGCTGAAAATAGGGGACTTGTTGAAACACGTCCTCGAAGTGGAACAGTACGTGTAAAGTCAAAAAAAGTAGCTATTGAGAAATTAACGTTCGCAGAAATTGCAGAAGTTACAGGCTCGGAAGTTTTAGCTGGTCAAGCTGGATTGGACAGAGAATTTAGTAAATTCTCCATTGGAGCGATGACTGAAAAGAATATTCTTTCTTATCTTCATGATGGTGGCTTACTTATCGTAGGAGATCGAACACGTATTCAGTTATTAGCACTTGAAAATGAAAATGCTGTCTTGGTAACAGGTGGATTTGAAGTTCACGAAGATGTTTTAGAATCTGCCAATAAAAAAAATATTCCAGTATTACGCAGTAAGCATGATACATTTACAATTGCGACTATGATCAACAGAGCTTTGTCCAACGTTCAGATCAAGACAGATATTTTGACGGTTGAAAAAATCTATCGTACTAGTCATGAATATGGATTTCTACAGGAAACGGATACTGTCAAAGATTATCTAGACTTGGTTCGTAAGAATAGAACGAGCCGTTTCCCTGTCATTAATCAGCATCAGGTTGTTGTTGGTGTAGTTACTATGCGTGATGCTGGGGATAAATCACCTGGTACAACGATAGATAAGGTCATGACAAGGACAGTCTACATGACTGGTTTAGCGACGAATATCGCTAACGTTAGCCAGAGAATGATTGCTGAAGACTTTGAAATGGTACCTGTTGTGAGAAGTAATCAAACTTTACTTGGTGTTATTACTAGACGGGATGTCATGGAAAAGATGAGCCGCTCTCAAGTTTCAGCATTACCAACATTTTCAGAACAGGTTGGTCAGAAGTTATCTTACCATCATGATGAAGTTGTCATTACGGTTGAACCATTTATGTTGGAAAAAAATGGAGTCCTTGCAAATGGAGTTCTTTCAGAAATTTTGACCCATATGACGCAGGATCTGGTCGTGAATAGTGGACGTAATCTCATCATTGAACAGATGTTGATTTACTTTTTACAGGCTGTTCAGATCGATGATATCTTGCGAATTCAGGCTAGAATTATTCATCATACGAGAAGGTCAGCCATTATTGACTATGACATTTATATCAATCATCAAATCGTATCAAAAGCAAATGTTACTGTAAAAATTAATTAAAACTAGGAGAAAACATGATTACATTAAAATCAGCTAGAGAAATCGAAGCAATGGATAAGGCTGGCGATTTTCTTGCCAGTATTCACATCGGTTTGCGTGACATCATCAAACCAGGTGTAGATATGTGGGAAGTAGAAGAATATGTGCGTCGTCGTTGTAAAGAAGAAAATTTCCTTCCACTACAAATCGGTGTTGATGGGGCAATGATGGATTATCCTTATGCCACTTGCTGTTCACTCAATGACGAAGTAGCCCATGCTTTTCCACGCCACTATATTTTGAAGGAAGGCGATTTGCTGAAGGTAGATATGGTTCTTGGTGGGCCAATCGCTAAGTCTGACCTCAATGTATCTAAACTCAATTTTAACAACGTTGAGCAGATGAAAAAATATACTCAAAACTTTACGGGCGGCTTGGCAGATTCTTGTTGGGCTTACGCTGTTGGAAAACCGTCAGAAGAAGTTAAAAACTTAATGGACGTGACCAAGGAAGCTATGTATAAGGGAATTGAGCAGGCTGTTGTAGGAAATCGTATTGGAGATATTGGAGCTGCTATTCAGGAATATGCTGAAAGTCGTGGTTACGGAGTTGTTCGTGATCTTGTAGGACACGGTGTTGGTCCAACTATGCATGAAGAACCAATGGTGCCTAACTATGGTATCGCAGGTCGTGGTCTCCGCCTTCGTGAAGGCATGGTATTAACCATTGAGCCTATGATCAATACAGGTGATTGGGAAATCGATACAGATATGAAAACAGGCTGGGCACATAAAACAATCGATGGTGGACTATCGTGTCAGTACGAGCATCAGTTTGTTATTACAAAAGATGGGCCTGTAATCTTGACAAGTCAAGGTGAAGAGGGAACTTATTAATCAAAAAAGGAGCTGAGCTCCTTTTTTGATTCTTTCAAGTTGAAAATAAATTTGCGTAGCAGATTTCTTACAAAAGTTTTCTTTTATAGTAAAATAAAAGATGACTATATGAAAGAAGGTTCTTAATTGGAAAGTATTTTATTTTTTATTTCTGTCTTTATAGCTGGGGTCTTGTCATTCTTTTCTCCCTGTATCTTTCCCTTGTTACCAGTATATGCAGGTGTTCTGCTAGATGATCAAGAGAAGTCAAAGACATTTCGTTTTTTAGGTAAAGACGTTGCCTGGTCAGGATTGATTCGTACCCTCTGTTTTATTACGGGTATCTCTCTCATTTTCTTTATTCTTGGATTTGGAGCAGGATTCCTTGGGAATTTACTTTATGCTGACTGGTTTCGTTATGTCATGGGAATCATGATTATCATACTGGGATTGCATCAGATGGAAATTCTTCATCTACAAAAATTAGAGGTACAAAAAACAGTAACATTTAAGCAAAAACAGTCTAGTAAATATCTCTCGGCCTTTTTACTGGGGATCAGCTTCAGCTTTGGCTGGACTCCATGTATAGGTCCAGTTTTAAGTTCTGTTTTAGCACTGGCTGCCTCAGGAGGAAATGGAGCTCTTCAGGGGGCCTTATTGACCCTCATTTACACTCTCGGAATGGCACTTCCATTTTTAGTTCTGGCCTTGGCATCAGGTCTTGTCATGCCTTATTTTAGTAGAATCAAATCCCACATACTTTTATTGAAGAAAATTGGTGGTTTATTGATCGTTCTCATGGGAATTTTATTAATGTTGGGACAGTTAAATGTCTTATCTGGAATATTAGGATAAAAGGAGTTATCTATGAAAAAAATTATCTATTTTGGACTTAGTTTCTTGTCTCTCTTTCTTCTGATTGCTTGTGGCAAGGAAGAGAAAAAATCAAGTCCACAAAATCAATCAAGTCAGACACAACAAGCGCCTGTGAAGCAAGTAGCTATTGGAGCAGAAGCACCTGATTTCACCCTCCAATCGATGGATGGAAAAGAAGTGAAATTATCTGATTTTAAAGGTAAAAAAGTTTATCTTAAATTTTGGGCATCTTGGTGTGGACCATGTAAGAAGAGTATGCCAGAATTGATGGAACTTGCTGCAAAGGAAAATCGTGATTTCGAAATTTTATCTGTCATTGCGCCAGGGCTTCAAGGTGAAAAAACGGTAGACCAATTTCCAAAGTGGTTTGAAGAACAAGGCTATAAAGACATCCCCGTTTTATATGATACAAAAGGAGCTGTTTTTCAAGATTATCAAATTCGAAGCATCCCTACAGAGTATCTAATTGATTCACAGGGTAAAATTGCTAAGATTCAATTAGGTGCGATTAGTAACGCAGATGCAGAAGCAGCTTTTGCTCAAATGAAATAAAGTAATGAAATATAAAAATGTCTAGACAAATCGTCTAGACATTTTTTCTAACTTAAATTAGTTTTTTGAAGCTGCTTGGAATTCAGGGTTTTTCCAAGCTTCATCAATAATAGCTTGTAATTCTTTAGCTGAAGCTTGCATTTTTTGAGTTTCAGCATCGTTCAATGGGATGTTAACTGGACGAACGATACCGTGTGCACCAACGATAGCTGGTTGACCGATAAAGACGTTTTCAACTCCGTATTGACCTTCTTGGAATACTGAAAGTGGAAGAACAGCATTTTCATCATCAAGGATAGCTTTTGTAATACGAGCAAGGGCTACTGCGATACCATAGTATGTTGCACCTTTTTTGTTGATGATTGAGTAAGCAGCGTCACGAACTGAGATGAAGAGTTCTACAAGGTCAGCTTCATCCAAGTCACGGTTAGCTTGCAACCATTGTTCCAATTTTACACCGGCAACGTTTGCGTGTGACCAAACGGCAAACTCAGAGTCACCGTGTTCACCCATGATGTAGGCGTGAACTGAACGAGCATCAACGCCGATTTTTTCAGCAAGTGCTTGACGGAAACGAGCTGAGTCAAGTGAAGTACCTGAACCGATAACACGTTCTTTAGGGAAACCTGAGAATTTCCAAGTTGAGTAAGTCAAAACGTCAACTGGGTTAGCAGCAACAAGGAAGATGCCGTCGAAACCAGACGCAACAACTTGTTCAACGATTGATTTGTTGATAGCAAGGTTTTTACCAACAAGGTCAAGACGAGTTTCACCTGGTTTTTGTGGAGCACCAGCAGTGATAACTACAAGGTCAGCGTCCGCACAGTCTTCATACTTAGCTGCATAAATTTTCTTAGGTGAAGTAAAAGCAAGCGCGTGGCTAAGGTCTTCAGCATCACCAACAGCTTTTTCAAACAATTGAGGAATTTCAATGATACCAAGTTCTTGTGCAATTCCTTGGTTAACAAGAGCAAAAGCGTATGATGATCCTACGGCACCGTCACCGACAAGGATAACTTTTTTGTGTTGTTTAGTTAATGTCATTTGTCTAAACATCTCCTTCATTTTTTAAGGGCTTCCCCCGTTTAATTCAATTCTATCACTTTTAAATAGCTTTGTCACGGATATAACATCCACTTGACTATGTAAACGTTTTAGTCGTATTGTAACACTGAAATAAGAGACAAACTATGGTATAATATATCTAGTTACTAATAGTGAAATGAGGCATTTGTTAATGCAAGATAAAAATTTAGTGAATGTCAATCTGACAAAGGAGATGAAGACCAGCTTTATCGACTACGCCATGAGTGTTATCGTATCGCGGGCCCTTCCTGATGTTCGAGATGGGTTTAAACCAGTTCATCGTCGTATTCTATACGGTATGAACGAATTGGGTGTGACACCAGATAAACCTCATAAAAAATCTGCTCGTATTACAGGGGATGTCATGGGTAAATATCACCCACACGGTGACTCATCTATCTACGAAGCTATGGTTCGTATGGCGCAATGGTGGAGTTACCGATACATGCTTGTAGATGGGCATGGGAACTTTGGTTCCATGGATGGTGATGGTGCCGCAGCCCAGCGTTATACTGAAGCGCGTATGAGCAAGATTGCTCTTGAGATGCTTCGCGACATCAATAAAAATACCGTTGATTTTGTAGATAACTATGATGCCAATGAACGTGAACCCCTGGTTCTACCAGCTCGTTTCCCAAATCTTTTGGTCAATGGAGCTACAGGTATCGCTGTTGGTATGGCGACCAATATTCCACCACATAACTTGGGTGAAACCATTGATGCAGTGAAGTTGGTCATGGATAATCCAGAAGTTACAACCAAGGAATTAATGGAAGTTCTTCCTGGTCCAGATTTCCCAACTGGTGCCCTTGTTATGGGGAAATCAGGTATTCATAAGGCCTACGAAACTGGTAAAGGATCGATTGTGCTTCGTTCTCGTACTGAAATCGAAGAAACTAAGACTGGTCGCGAACGTATCGTTGTAACAGAATTTCCATACATGGTTAATAAAACCAAAGTCCATGAACATATTGTGCGTTTGGTTCAGGAAAAACGTATCGAAGGTATTACAGCTGTTCGTGACGAATCTAACCGTGAGGGTGTTCGCTTTGTTATCGAAGTGAAGCGTGATGCGTCAGCTAATGTTATTTTGAACAACTTGTTCAAGATGACTCAAATGCAAACTAGCTTTGGATTTAACATGCTGGCTATCCAGAATGGTGTACCAAAGATTCTCTCTCTTCGTCAAATCTTGGATGCTTATATTGAGCACCAAAAAGAAGTGGTGACTCGTCGTACTCAATTTGACAAAGAGAAAGCTGAAGTGCGTGCACACATCTTAGAAGGTTTGTTGATTGCTCTGGACCACATTGACGAAGTCATTCGTATCATCCGTGCCAGTGAAACGGATGCAGAAGCCCAAGCTGAATTGATGAGCAAGTTCAAGTTATCTGAACGTCAAAGTCAAGCAATTCTCGATATGCGTCTTCGTCGTTTGACTGGTTTGGAACGTGACAAGATTCAGTCAGAATATGATGAGCTTATTGCTTTGATTGCTGACTTGGCAGACATTCTTGCAAAACCAGAACGCGTAGCGCAAATTATCAAGGAAGAATTGGATGAGGTCAAACGTAAGTTTGGTGATCCACGTCGTACTGAGTTGATGGTTGGTGAAGTCTTGACTCTTGAAGATGAAGACTTGATTGAAGAATCTGATGTTCTCATCACTCTATCAAATAAAGGTTATATCAAACGTTTGGACCAAGACGAATTTACAGCTCAAAAACGTGGTGGACGTGGCGTTCAAGGAACTGGAGTTAAGGACGATGACTTTGTGCGTGAATTGGTTTCAACCAGCACTCACGATCATTTGCTATTCTTTACTAATAAAGGACGTGTTTATCGTCTTAAGGGGTATGAAATTCCAGAATACGGTCGTACAGCCAAAGGGTTACCAGTTGTCAATCTTTTGAAACTGGATGAAGGTGAAAGCATCCAAACCATTATCAATGTTGAATCAGAACGTAGTGATGATGCCTATCTCTTCTTTACAACTCGCGCAGGTATTGTCAAAAGAACCAGTGTCAAAGAATTTGCCAACATTCGTCAAAATGGTCTCAAAGCCTTAAATCTGAAAGATGAGGATGAGTTGATTAATGTCTTACTAGCTGAAAAAGACACAGATATCATCATCGGAACCAGATTAGGTTATGCAGTTCGTTTCAATCAGTCTTCAGTTCGTAGTATGAGTCGTATCGCCACTGGTGTTAAAGGTGTAAAACTTCGTGAAGGTGATGCTGTAGTGGGAGCGAGAGTGATTACTGATCAAGATGAAGTCCTTATCATTACTGAAAAAGGATATGGTAAGCGCACAGTTGCGACTGAATATCCAACAAAAGGGCGTGCCGGTAAGGGAATGAAAACAGCCAATGTTACTGAAAAAAATGGTCCTCTGGCTGGTCTCTTAACAGTAAAAGGGGACGAAGATCTGATGATTATCACTGACACAGGTGTCATGATTCGAACAAATGTAGCCAATATTTCACAAACGGGACGTTCAACTATGGGAGTAAAAGTGATGCGTCTAGATCAAGATGCTAAGATTGTGACTTTTACAAGTGTTGCAGCAGCAGAAAAAGAAGAAGTTGGGGCAGAACAGGAAACAGAAAGTGAAGCATAATGTCTCAAAAAAAGAATCAAAGTAAAAAAAATAAACGTAAAAATCTACTGATTAACATACTGGCAGGATTCCTAATCTTGCTATCTATCGCTTTAATCTTCAATACTAATATTCGTGATATGTTCATGATTTGGAATACTAATAAGTATCAGGTCAGTCAAGTGACCAAGGAAGAGATTGAAGAGAACAAAGAAACAGAAGGAAATTTCGATTTTGACTCTGTAAAATCACTTTCCTCGGAGGCAGTCCTATCAGCTCAATGGAATTCCCAGCAACTTCCGGTAATCGGAGGGATTGCCATTCCAGAGCTTGAAATGAATCTACCAATATTTAAGGGACTCGATAATGTTAACCTTTTTTATGGTGCTGGGACAATGAAAGCCAATCAGGTAATGGGGGAAGGAAATTATTCTCTAGCAAGTCACCGTATCTTTGCAGGTGAAAATGCAGATAAGAAATTATTCTCTCCTCTTGCTCGTGCTGAGAAAGGGATGAAAATTTATCTCACTGATAAAGAAAAAGTCTATACATACGAGATTGAAGAAGTTAAAATTGTAACTCCTGATCGCGTAGATGTAATTGATGAACGAGATGGGATTAAAGAGATTACCTTGGTAACCTGTGAAGATGCTAATGCAGTTGAGAGAATTATCGTTAAAGGGAATTTGACAGAGGTAAAATCTTATGCAGAAACTCCATCAGATATCTTAGAAGCCTTTAATAAACCCTATAAACAATTTTATGAATAGTAGAAGAGGTTGGGACAAAAGAGCCCGACCTCATTTTTTATTAGCAATCAAACTTTGACGCGGTAGCTGATTGAACTTTTTGTTCGTCTTTTAGACTCCAAAAAGTTCCTAATCATCCTCGCGGGGCTGGGACTACGAAATCGAGACTTGTTTACCGATTTCTGTCCCACCGCCTTTTCTTGTCAATTTCAGAAAATAGATAGGAAAAAGACTTTTCAATTTTGGTAAAAAGTAGTATAATGTTTCTATTATAGAAATTTTTAGAAAATTCCGAAAGAGGTTTGTTATGGGATACACAGTTGCTGTTGTTGGCGCTACAGGTGCCGTAGGTGCTCAAATGATCAAAATGTTGGAAGAATCAACTCTTCCGATCGATAAGATTCGTTACCTTGCGTCTGCACGTTCTGCAGGTAAGGTCTTGCAATTCAAAGGTCAAGATGTGACCATCGAAGAAACAACAGAAGACGCTTTTGAAGGGGTTGATATTGCTCTTTTCTCAGCTGGTGGATCAACTTCTGCAAAATACGCACCTTACGCTGTAAAAGCAGGAGCAGTTGTTGTAGACAACACTTCTTACTTCCGTCAAAATCCAGATGTACCATTGGTTGTTCCTGAAGTGAATGCTCACGCCCTTGATGCTCACAACGGAATCATCTCTTGTCCTAACTGTTCAACAATTCAAATGATGGTGGCTCTTGAGCCAGTCCGTCAAAAATGGGGCTTGGAACGTATCATCGTATCAACTTATCAAGCAGTTTCAGGTGCTGGTATGGGAGCAATTCTTGAAACCCAACGTGAGTTGCGTGAAGTCTTGAATGATGGCGTAAATCCACGTGATTTGCATGCGGAAATCTTGCCTTCAGGTGGCGATAAGAAACACTATCCAATCGCCTTCAACGCTCTTCCGCAAATTGACGTTTTCACTAATAATGATTACACTTACGAAGAGATGAAGATGACCAATGAAACCAAGAAAATCATGGAAGACGATAGCATTGCTGTATCAGCAACATGTGTACGTATTCCAGTTTTGTCAGCTCACTCTGAGTCAGTCTATATTGAAACAAAAGAAGTAGCACCAATCGAAGAAGTGAAAGCAGCTATTGCTGCATTCCCAGGTGCAGTTCTTGAAGATGATGTTGCTCACCAAATCTATCCTCAAGCAGTTAATGCTGTTGGTTCACGTGATACTTTCGTTGGACGTATCCGTAAAGATTTGGATGCAGAAAAAGGTATTCATATGTGGGTGGTTTCTGATAACCTTCTTAAAGGTGCCGCTTGGAACTCAGTTCAAATCGCTGAGACTTTACACGAACGTGGATTGGTTCGCCCAACAGCTGAATTAAAATTTGAATTGAAATAATGTGTAGGAGTTCTTTTGAACTCCTTCTTTAAAATAGAAAGATGTTTTGTATGTCTTATCAAGATTTAAAAGATTGTAAAATTATCACGGCCTTTATTACTCCTTTTCATGAAGATGGCTCTATCAATTTCGCTGCCATTCCAAAGTTGATTGAACATTTATTAGCACATCATACAGACGGAATTCTCCTAGCAGGAACAACTGCTGAGAGTCCGACTCTAACTCACGATGAGGAGCTTCAGTTGTTTGCGGCTGTTCAAAAGGTTGTCAACGGACGAGTTCCTTTAATCGCTGGTGTTGGTACCAATGATACACGCGACTCTATTGAGTTCGTCAAAGAGGTAGCAGAGTTTGGCGGTTTTGCGGCTGGTCTTGCGATTGTTCCTTACTATAACAAACCATCCCAAGAAGGTATGTATCAGCACTTTAAAGCTATCGCAGATGCTTCTGATTTACCCATTATCATCTATAACATACCAGGTCGTGTAGTTGTTGAAATGACTCCAGATACCTTACTTCGTTTGGCAGAACATCCAAATATTATAGGTGTCAAAGAATGTACCAGTCTTGCCAATATGGCTTACTTGATTGAGCATAAACCAGAAGAATTCTTGGTTTATACTGGTGAAGATGGAGATGCCTTCCATGCTATGAACCTTGGTGCAGACGGAGTTATCTCTGTTGCTTCCCATACAAATGGAGATGAGATGCATGAAATGTTTACTGCAATCGAAGAAAGTGATATGAAGAAAGCGGCAGCTATTCAACGTAAATTTATTCCTAAAGTAAATGCTCTCTTCTCTTACCCAAGTCCGGCACCTGTTAAAGCAGTACTCAACTATATGGGATTCGAAGCTGGGCCAACTCGTCTACCTTTGGTTCCTGCACCTGAAGAGGATGCTAAACGCATTATCAAAGTTGTTATTGATGGGGATTACGAAGCAACTAAGGCAACTGTCACTGGAGTCCTTCGTCCTGATTATTAAGATAACTAATATATAAAACTTTCTAAACAAGTAATATTGTTGGGAAGTTTTTTTCTTTTTCTACGAATAAATAGATAGAGAGAAAAACAAGGAGTCTATCATGAAGATTAAGATTGATAATTTTGAGATTTATAAGTTGAAACAAGCAGGTTTAAGTAATCAACAGGTTTTAAAGGTACTTCAATATGGAGAAATCTATGATCAAGAATTAACCCTAGAAACGATAGCAGAAGCATCTGAGTGTAGAAATCCAGTGGTTTTTATGGAACGTTACCATAAACTCACCTTCGAAAGTATGGAGCGATTAAGAAGTGACTTTGAAAAATTTCCCTCTTTTTCTATTCTAGACGATGTCTATCCCTTTGCTCTCAGTGAAATCTATGATGCTCCAGTATTGTTATTTTATAAGGGCGATTTAAATCTCTTAAAGTTGCCTAAGATTGCAGTTGTAGGCAGTCGCTCTTGTAGTCAAACAGGAACAAAATCGGTCCGTAAGGTTATTGAAGAATTGGAGAATGAGCTGGTGATTGTGAGTGGGCTTGCTAGAGGGATTGATACTGCAGCTCATATGTCTATTCTTCAAGGTGGTGGAAAAACCATTGCAGTCATTGGGACTGGCTTGGATGTCTATTATCCGCGTTCTAATAAACGACTGCAGGACTACATCGGTGAATATCATTTGCTCCTGAGTGAGTATGGACCGGGTGAAGAACCTTTGAAATATCACTTTCCAGCACGAAATCGGATTATTGCTGGCTTATGTATGGGTGTTATCGTTGCTGAGGCAAAGATGAGATCTGGTAGTTTGATTACTTGTGAGCGAGCCATGGAAGAAGGAAGAGATGTTTTTGCTATTCCAGGGAGTATTTTGGATGGTCGTTCAGATGGTTGTCATCACTTGGTTCAAGAAGGTGCAAAACTTGTTTCAAGTGGTCAGGATGTGCTAGCAGAGTTTGAATTTTAAGAACTAGCAAGCTTTAATCGGTTAAACTTTTCTTCTATATATAGGAGTTAAGTCTTGACAGGTTTTTAAAAATGGTTTACACTTTATAAAGTTTATTACTTTGAAAAGGTGTGATACTGTGGCTACGGCAACAAAGAAGAAAAAATCAACAGTTAAAAAAAATCTAGTAATCGTGGAGTCGCCTGCAAAGGCTAAAACGATTGAAAAATACCTGGGTAGAAATTATAAGGTTTTAGCCAGTGTTGGTCATATTCGTGATTTGAAAAAATCCAGTATGTCAGTCGATGTAGAAAATAATTATGAACCCCAATATATCAATATTCGTGGGAAAGGTCCTCTGATCAATGACTTGAAAAAAGAAGCTAAAAAAGCCAATAAAGTCTTTCTCGCAAGTGACCCGGACCGCGAAGGAGAAGCAATTTCTTGGCATTTAGCTCATATTCTTAATCTAGATGAAAATGATGCTAACCGTGTTGTTTTCAACGAGATTACCAAGGATGCGGTAAAAAATGCCTTTAAAGAACCTCGTAAGATTGATATGGATTTGGTGGATGCCCAACAAGCCCGTCGTGTCTTGGACCGCTTGGTAGGTTATTCTATTTCACCAATTTTATGGAAAAAGGTCAAAAAGGGCTTGTCAGCTGGCCGTGTTCAGTCTGTTGCTCTCAAGTTAATCATTGACCGTGAAAATGAGATTAATGCATTTCAACCAGAAGAATATTGGACGATTGATGGAGTCTTCAAAAAGGGGACTAAGCAATTCCAAGCATCCTTCTATGGAATGAATGGCAAGAAGATGAAATTGACAAGCAATGAAGAGGTCAAAGAAGTCTTATCTCATCTATCCAGCAAAGACTTTACAGTTGATCAGGTAGATAAAAAAGAACGCAAGCGTAACGCTCCACTCCCTTATACTACCTCAACTATGCAGATGGATGCAGCTAATAAAATCAATTTCCGTACTCGAAAGACCATGATGGTTGCTCAGCAACTCTATGAAGGAATTAATATTGGTACAGGCGTCCAAGGTTTGATCACCTATATGCGTACTGACTCGACTCGTATCAGTCCAGTTGCTCAAAATGAAGCTGCAAACTACATTAATGAACGTTTTGGCAGTAAATATTCTAAGCATGGCAGCAAGGTAAAGAATGCGACTGGTGCTCAGGATGCCCATGAGGCTATTCGCCCATCAAGTGTCTTTAACACGCCAGAAAAAATTGCTAAATACTTAGACAAAGACCAACTTAAACTTTATACACTTATCTGGAATCGCTTTGTAGCGAGTCAGATGACGGGTGCTATCTTTGATACCATGGCTGTGAAGCTCTCTCAAAATGGAGTTCAGTTTGCAGCGAATGGTAGTCAGGTTAAATTTGATGGTTACTTGGCTATTTACAATGATTCAGATAAGAATAAGATGTTGCCGGATATGGCAGTTGGTGATGTCGTCAAGCAGGTCAATAGTAAACCTGAGCAGCACTTCACTCAACCGCCAGCTCGTTATTCGGAAGCAACACTGATTAAGACTTTGGAAGAAAATGGTGTTGGACGTCCATCAACTTATGCACCCACTATTGAAACCATTCAAAAGCGCTATTATGTGCGTTTGGCAGCCAAGCGTTTTGAACCGACAGAATTGGGAGAAATTGTCAATAAACTGATTGTTGAATACTTCCCTGATATCGTCAATGTAACCTTTACAGCTGAAATGGAAGCTAAACTGGATGATGTCGAAGTTGGAAAAGAGCAGTGGCAACGAGTCATTGATGAATTTTACAAACCCTTCTCTAAAGAGGTTGCCAAAGCCGAAGAGGAAATGGAAAAAATCCAAATCAAGGATGAGCCAGCAGGATTTGATTGTGAAGAGTGTGGCAGTCCGATGGTCATTAAACTTGGTCGTTTTGGTAAGTTCTATGCTTGTAGCAATTTCCCAGATTGCCGTCATACACAGGCTATCGTGAAAGAAATTGGTGTGGAGTGTCCAAGCTGTCATCAAGGTCAAATTATTGAACGAAAAACTAAGCGTAATCGTATCTTTTATGGTTGCAATCGCTATCCAGAGTGTGAATTCACTTCTTGGGACAAGCCTGTTGGACGAGATTGTCCAAAATGTGGCAACTTCCTCATGGAGAAAAAAGTCCGTGGTGGCGGTAAGCAGATCGTTTGTAGCAATGGTGATTACGAAGAAGAAAAAATCAAATAAAAAATGAGTCCTGAAAGTAAATTTCAGGCTCTTTTTAGTAAAGGCTTGACAAAATTCCTTACTTTGTGGGAAACTAGTAAATGATTATTCTAAATAAGGAGAAGTTATGCGTATTGTTTATCTGATTATTGGATTTCTGTCATTAGCTCTGGCTATTGTTGGAGTTGTCTTGCCCTTGTTGCCCACGACTCCTTTTCTTTTGTTGTCTATTGCTTGTTTTTCGAGAAGTTCCAAGCGTTTTGAAGATTGGCTCTATCATACCAAACTTTATCAGACTTACGTAGCGGACTTTCGTGAGACCAAGTCTATTGCTCGTGAACGTAAGAAAAAAATTATTGTATCGATTTATATCTTGATGGGAATTTCCATTTATTTTGCGCCTCTTTTACCAGTCAAAATCGGTCTGGGATGTTTAACCATCTTTATCACCTACTATCTTTTCAAGGTTATTCCTGATAAAGAATAATTTTAATAAGTAACGATTTTCCTTGATAAAAACAAAAACATATTCGAAATAATATGATATAATAAATTTAAAGTAATCTTCAAGGAGAATCAAATGATTTACGAATTTTGTGCTGAAAATGTAACCTTGCTTGAAAAAGCTATGCAGGCAGGAGCTCGTCGCATCGAGCTTTGTGACAATCTAGCAGTTGGTGGAACAACTCCAAGCTACGGAGTAACCAAGGCAGCTGTGAAGCTGGCGGCCGACTACGATACGACCATTATGACTATGATTCGACCACGTGGTGGTGATTTTGTCTACAATGATTTAGAAATTGCCATCATGCTTGAGGATATTGATCTAACTGCTCAAGCAGGAAGCCAGGGGGTTGTCTTTGGTGCATTGACTGCTGATAAGAAGTTAGACAAGGCCAATCTTGAAAAATTGATTGCTGCATCTAAAGGTATGGAAATTGTTTTCCATATGGCATTTGATGAATTAAGTGAACAGGAGCAGTTAGAAGCTATTGATTGGCTCAGCCAAGCTGGAGTGACACGCATTCTGACTCGTGCTGGTATATCTGGCGACTCGTTAGAGAAACGCTTTGCTCATTATCATAGAATCCTAGAACACGCTGCAGGAAAAATTGAAATTTTACCTGGTGGAGGGATTGACATGGACAACCGTCAGATCTTTATTGACCAACTGGGTGTGACACAATTACATGGAACTAAGGTCGTCTTTTAAAAAATAGAAAGGAACTGCTAGCTTTTGGTAGCAGTTTTCGCTTATGTTTGAAATTTTTAAAGCTTATCAGTTTAATAGTAAAAAGGCTAAAGAGTATGGATTTGAAGAAAATCAAGGTGTATGGACCTTTAGCTCGACCATTTTACAGGGTGACTTTCTTATGATAGTTACAGTTGAGGATGGAGACTTATCTTTTCAAGTTTATGACCAAGAAACTGGCGATCTTTATCCTCAAGTTCACATGGAAAGTATGAGAGGTACGTTTGTTGGAACTGTTCGAGAGGCTTGTTTAGAAGTTCTTTATGACATTCGAAAGGCCTGTTTTAACGTGCAGGGATTTCTCTGTCCACAGACTAAGAGAATTATGGCAGTTGTTCAAGAAAAGTATGGAAATCAATTGGAATATCTATGGGAGAAATCCCCTGATACAGCTGTTTTGCGCCATGAGGGCAATCAAAAGTGGTATGCTGTTTTGATGAGAATCTCTTGGGATAAGCTTGAAAAGGGAAGAGAAGGACTAGTGGAAGCAGTCAATCTCAAACATGATCAAGTATCTGATTTGTTGGTAAAAAAAGGGATTTATCCAGCCTTTCATATGAACAAGCGCTATTGGATAAGTGTGCCACTTGATGACAGTTTATCAGATGAAGAGGTGCTTGAATTGATCGAAAAAAGTTGGAACTTGACCTTGAAAAAGTAATTAGATTTACTTGATTTTTCAAATACTTTCAATTAGCAAAATATTCTTTACTGAAGAAATTTTCAGAAAATATTGGATTTTTTCTTGACATGTGTTTTTTCCTATGCTAAAATACTAAACAAGATATCAAACGAAGGAGAAAGTCAAACATGAAAACAGCTAAGTTTAATCAATTTGCTTTGTTGTTGAGGTACTCGGGCTAGTGCAAAAGCATTAGTCCTGTTTGGCTTACCAAGCGGGAGTAAATCAACATCTCGCTTGGAACTCCGAGCGAGATGTTTTTTTAAAACCGAATTTAGAAAAGGGGAAATCTTATGAGAACAGTTGAATTTCTAGATACTAGCCTTCGAGATGGTGAGCAGACACCAGGTGTTAATTTTTCGATCAAGGAAAAGATTGCTATAGCAAGACAATTGGAAAAATGGGGAATTTCGGCAATTGAAGCGGGTTTTCCAGCAGCTAGTCCTGACTCATTTACTGCAGTTCAGGAAATCGCTAAAGTCTTGAAGAAAACAGCAGTGACTGGTCTAGCTCGCTCTGTTAAATCAGATATTGACGCTTGTTATGAAGCACTTAAGGATGCTAAGTATCCACAAATCCATGTTTTTATCGCTACTAGTCCTATTCATCGTGAATTTAAGTTGAATAAAAGCAAAGAGGAAATATTGGAAGCTATTAAAGAGCATGTTTCCTATGCACGGAGTAAATTTGAAGTGGTAGAATTCTCTCCTGAAGATGCGACTAGAACTGAGCTGGATTTCCTCTTACAAGTCGTTCAAACAGCGGTAGACGCAGGTGCAACCTATATCAATATTCCTGACACGGTTGGTTTTACCACACCAGAGGAATATGGGAATATCTTCAAGTATCTGATTGACAATGTTAAAACTGACCGTCAGATTATCTATTCGCCTCACTGTCACGATGACCTTGGAATGGCAGTTGCAAATAGCCTTGCAGCTGTTAAGAATGGGGCAGGGCGTGTTGAAGGAACCATTAACGGTATTGGAGAACGAGCTGGGAATGCTGCTTTAGAAGAAATAGCGGTGGCCCTCAATATTCGCCAAGATTATTATCAAGCAGAGACAAGTATTGTCCTAAACGAAACGATCAATACGTCCGAAATGGTCTCTCGCTTCTCAGGAATTCCAGTTCCTAAAAACAAGGCTGTGGTTGGTGGCAATGCTTTCTCTCATGAATCAGGTATTCACCAAGACGGTGTTCTTAAAAATCCTCTCACCTATGAGATTATCACACCAGAGTTGGTGGGTGTTAAGAGTAATAGTCTCCCACTTGGGAAATTATCTGGTCGCCATGCCTTTGTAGAAAAACTGAGAGAACTGACCTTAGACTTCACAGAAGAGGATATCAAGCCACTCTTTGACAAATTCAAATCACTTGCAGATAAGAAACAAGAAGTCACTGACGCAGATATTCGAGCTTTAGTAGCTGGTACCACGGTTGAAAATCCAGAAGGGTTCCACTTCGATGATCTACAACTTCAAACTCATGCGGAAAATGATATTGAAGCGACTGTTAGCTTGGCTAATTTGGATGGTGAAAAGGTTGAATTTAATGCAACAGGACAAGGTTCGGTTGAGGCCATCTTTAACGCTATCGACAAATTCTTTAATCAATCTGTTCGCTTGGTATCCTACACCATTGATGCGGTAACCGACGGGATTGATGCTCAGGCACGTGTCTTGGTTACTGTTGAAAACAGAGATACTGAAACTATCTTTAACGCAGCAGGTCTTGATTTCGATGTGTTGAAGGCTTCGGCTATTGCCTACATTAATGCCAATACCTTTGTTCAAAAAGAAAATGCTGGTGAAATCGGCCCAAATCTTTCCTATCGTGACATGCCTAGTGTTTAAAGGAGAATTCTATGACAAAGAAAATAGTTGTCCTAGCAGGCGACGGAATTGGACCAGAAATTATGGAAGCTGGTTTAGAAGTTCTTGCATCGATAGCCGAAAAAACGGGATTTGACTTTGAGATAGAAAGACGACCATTTGGAGGTGCAGGTATTGATGTTACAGGACATCCCTTACCAGATGAAACACTCAAGGCATGTAGAGAAGCAGACGCTATTCTCCTAGCAGCTATCGGTAGTCCCCAGTATGATAATGCCGCAGTTCGACCTGAACAAGGCTTGCTGGCTCTTCGTAAGGAACTAAATCTCTATGCCAATATTCGTCCGGTAAAGATATTTGAGAGTCTCAAGCACTTATCACCTCTTAAGCCAGATCGAATTGCTGGTGTTGACTTTGTAGTAGTGCGTGAGTTGACAGGCGGTATTTACTTTGGTGATCATATCCTTGAAGAGCGCAAAGCGCGTGATATCAACGACTACAGTTATGAGGAAGTGGAGCGGATTATTCGTAAGGCCTTTGAAACCGCAAGAAGTCGGAGAAAAATCCTTACCAGTATCGATAAGCAAAATGTTTTGGCAACATCAAAACTATGGAGGAAAGTGGCTGAGGAAGTCGCAAAAGATTTTCCAGATGTAACCTTGGAGCACCAGCTGGTCGACTCGGCTGCCATGCTCATGATTACAAATCCAGCTAAGTTCGATGTTATCGTGACGGAGAATCTTTTCGGAGATATTCTATCTGATGAATCAAGCGTTCTATCTGGCACGCTTGGAGTCATGCCATCAGCTAGTCATTCTGAAAAAGGTCCAAGTCTTTATGAACCTATTCATGGTTCGGCACCTGATATTGCTGGACAAGGAATTGCAAATCCTATTTCCATGATTTTGTCAGTTGCCATGATGCTGAGAGATAGCTTTGGACGTTATGAGGATGCGCAGCGTATCGAACGTGCTGTTGAAGCTAGTTTAGCGGCTGGCATTTTAACAAGAGATATAGGAGGACAGGCTTCGACTAAGGAAATGACAGAAGCCATTATCGCAAGACTATGAAACTAAACGAAGGAATTACTTTTGCCCTCCTGATTTGGAATCTCATCATTTTCTTGATCTATGGCATTGACAAATTTAAGGCAAGAAGAGGTGCTTGGCGGATACCTGAAAAATATTTACTATCATTTGCATTTTTTTGTGGTGGTTTTGGTGCCTGGTTGGCAGGAATCACCTTTCATCACAAGACTAGAAAATGGTATTTTAAAACAGTTTGGTTCCTAGGGATAGTGACTACACTAGTAGCTTTGTATTTTGTATGGAGGTAATGAATGGCAGGAAAATCGATTTTTGATAAATTATGGGACCTCCATGTGATCACAGGAGAAGAGGGACAACCTCAGCTTATGTATGTGGATCAACACTATATCCACGAAGTGACCAGTCCTCAGGCATTTCAAGGATTACGAGACGCAGGACGCAGATTGAGACGACCAGACTTGACATTTGGGACCTTTGACCACAATGTACCGACAGTTAATATCTACGATATTCGAGATGTGATATCCAAGGCTCAAATTGATAAGTTGGCAGAAAATGTTGAGGAATTCGAGATTGAACATGCGGCCCATGGTTCTGAAAAACAGGGCATCGTTCACATGGTTGGTCCAGAAACAGGACGAACACAACCAGGAAAATTCATCGTCTGTGGTGATAGCCATACAGCAACCCATGGAGCTTTTGGAGCGATTGCATTTGGAATTGGGACCAGTGAGGTCGAGCACGTATTTGCTACTCAAACTATTTGGCAGGTTAAGCCAAAGAAAATGTTGGTGGAATTCACAGGAGTTCCTCAAAAAGGAGTCTATTCCAAGGATTTCATCTTAGCCTTGATTGCCAAGTACGGTGTTGCTTGTGGTGTTGGCTACGTGGTTGAGTATCGTGGTCAAGCGATTGATGCACTCAGTATGGAAGAGCGAATGACCATCTGCAATATGTCCATTGAGTTTGGCTCTAAGATGGGAATCATGAATCCAGATCAGACAACCTATGACTATCTCAAGGGACGCGAGTGTGTTCCCAAAGATTTTGACGCAGCAGTTGCTGACTGGAAAAGACTGGTTAGTGATGACGATGCCGTTTATGACAAGGTTATCCGTATGGATGTTTCAGAATTGGCTCCTATGGTGACTTGGGGCACCAATCCAGCTATGGGTGTTGATTTTGATAGTAGCTTCCCAGAAATAAAGGATATGAATGATGAACGTGCATATCATTACATGGATTTACAACCAGGTCAGAAACCAGCAGATATCGAACTTGGCTATGTTTTTATAGGTTCTTGTACCAATGCTAGACTTAGCGATTTGCAACTGGCAGCTCGATTTGTCGAAGGGAAGAAGATTGCTCCTAACTTAACAGCTATTGTGGTACCTGGTTCTCGACCAGTCAAGCGAGCTGCTGAAAAGTTGGGCTTGGATAAGGTTTTCCAAGATGCTGGATTTGAGTGGAGAGACCCAGGTTGCTCCATGTGCCTAGGAATGAATCCAGATAAGGTACCAGATGGTGTTCACTGCGCCTCAACAAGTAACCGCAACTTTGAAGACAGACAAGGATTTGGTGCTAAGACACATCTTTGCAGTCCAGCCATGGCAGCTGCGGCAGCAATTGCAGGGCGCTTCGTAGATGTTCGGAAAATGCCTGAAGCCCAGTAAGGAGAGGATATGGAAAAATTTACAGTTTATACAGGAACAACGGTTCCTCTTATGAATGATAATATCGATACCGACCAAATCCTACCCAAGCAGTTTCTCAAGTTAATTGATAAGAAAGAATTTGGTAAGTACCTCATGTATGCTTGGCGTTATCTAGATGACAAGTACACTGAGGATCCAGATTTTGTCTTTAACCGACCTGAGTATCGCAAAGCCAGTATTCTCATCACAGGAGATAACTTTGGGGCTGGCTCTTCTAGAGAGCACGCAGCTTGGGCATTAGCAGACTATGGCTTTAAGGTCGTGATTGCAGGTTCTTTTGGCGATATTCATTACAATAATGAACTTAATAATGGCATGTTGCCTATTGTTCAGCCTAGGGAGGTTAGAGAAAAGCTAGCCCAACTCAAACCGACCGACCAGGTAACTGTGGACTTGGAACAACAAACAATCATCACACCAGTTGGAGAATTCACTTTCGAAATTGATAGTGAGTGGAAACACAAGCTCTTAAATGGTTTGGATGATATCGGTATTACCTTGCAGTATGAAGATTTGATTGCTGCATATGAAAAACAACGACCAGCCTACTGGCAAGAATAAAAAATAGAAAAGGAAATAGAACTATGACAAAACACATTCAATGGAACGGAACACTTTCACAAGAAGGCTATGACATTTTAAAAGGTGAGGGCGGATGTATCGTTTGCCCTACAAAAGTTGGTTACATCATCATGACTAGCGATAAGGCAGGCCTTGAACGCAAATTTGAAGCTAAAGAGCGTAATCGTAACAAACCAGGTGTTGTACTTTGTGGAAGTATGGATGAACTTCGCGCTTTAGCACAACTCAACCCAGAAATTGAAGCCTTCTATCAAAAACATTGGGACGAAGATATTCTCCTCGGTTGTATCCTTCCTTGGAAACCAGAAGCCTTTGAAAAATTGAAAGCATACGGTGATGGTCGTGAAGAACTCATGACCGATGTGCGTGGAACGAGCTGTTTTGTTATCAAGTTTGGTAAAGCTGGTGAACAATTGGCTGCCAAACTTTGGGAAGAAGGAAAAATGGTCTACGCCTCATCAGCAAACCCGTCTGGTAAAGGAAATCGTGGTAAGGTTGAAGGAATCGGGGAACGTATCGAAGGAGCAGTGGATCTTGTTATCGAAGCTGACGACTACGTTGCTTCTATCCAGCCAGACAAAACAGTTGAAACACGCTACGAACAAGGTGTGATGGTGTCTATGGTCGATAAAGACGGCAAACTCATTCCAGAACAAGGTGGAGCACGTTCAACTTCTCCGGCACCAGTTGTGATTCGTAAAGGGCTTGACATTGATAAAATCATGATGCACCTGTCAGATACATTTAACTCATGGGACTACCGTCAAGGTGAGTATTACTAAAATAAGAAAGAAGTCTAGTGTTAAGAGCAGTTGAAGCTCCTAACCCTGGGCTTTTTGGGGCTCTTTTCTATCATTTGTCAAGTATATCAAGGGCTTTAAGTAAAAAAAGAGATAAGACAGTAGCTATTCTGAGGTTACTGTCTTATTTTTACCACTTATTGATCCATAAAAGGGCATGCTAAAAAACACCTCATCTGGTATTTTTTGAAACAAGGTGTTATAATAATACGGCATAGATGACCTTATCGATTTTGGGTCAAAGAGTAATCGTAAAGTTTGTTATGCGTAATGAGGTAATACATTGTTCGAATGAGACGATGTATAGAGGCAATCGCATGTGGCTTGGTTGAAGCTATTGTCGATTGTCTTTTTCGTTTCTCATAAAAGTCGGCGATATGGCAGGGATTGGTATGACTAGCTGCAGCGATGTTATGAATGCACTTGAACAAGATTTTTCTGGCATAGGGATTACCTTGCTTAGTAATGTGTTCCTTGGCGAGAAAGTTCCCAGATTCTTAGTGTCTCAGGTCAATGCCAATAAAAGCGTTGATTTGATTGGTAGACTGAAAGCGACGAATATCTCCCAATTCGCCAATGATAGATGTCGCTGTGATTTCTGCGATGCCAGGAATTGATCGTAAGATGTCATACTCTGGTAAAGGCTGAGCTAGAGCTACCATGTCGTCTAAGACAACCTGTCTGTGCTCAGAAAGACGAAGCAATTCTTGAGCATAGTAACGAACCTCTTCAAGCATTGGGGAGATTTTCTTGACCGCACAATAAGACTAATTAGCTAGTTTTGTAAGCTTATCTACTAAGTAAGTCCCACGTTTCTCAGAGATGCGTTTTGCCGTAATCTGAAGGATGATAGCTATTATATTTGATTGAATCTAGAAAAGTACACTAAGAATTCTAAAACGTTTTTAGAAATTAATTTGACTTCCATAATCTTTTTGTTCATATCCTATTTCAATCTGCTATGATGTGTCGTCATCTGACTCCAGTACAAAACTATTACATGGAAAAGTCATGACCAAGTTCCAATATTGTTCCCCAGTTGGTGTCGACAAGATGTTTTTCAATTCATGAAAAGTTACCTGTAAAACCTTGTGCAGACAGTTTTTAGCGCAGACGATATCCTCAGTAAGATTCTGATAGAAACGGCTGAGATCGCGTAATTCTTGATAAAGCGCTTCTTGGACATAGTTTGGTTTACGATTGAGGATGAACTGAGACGCAGCTAGTTTTTCAGCAACAATCTTATCGAATTTATAGAAGCTTAGTTTATAAAATACATGTTATAATAAAGCTATGGCATATAGTACAGATTTTAAACAACGAGCATTAAATTACATCAAAGAGGGACACAGCCATGTCGAGACATCAAAAGTTTTTGATGTTGGCGTCAGAACTCTCTTCACATGGGAAAAGAAATTACGTGAACAAGGGCACTTAGAGCGGAAAAAGAGAGTCGCCAAAAGCCGAAAGATTCCTTTGGAGGAGTTGAAGGCCT
>NZ_JASHFO010000027.1:0-26065 GCF_047460825.1 Streptococcus infantis
ATGATGAAATCAAACATTAGTAAAACCAGTGGAACTTACCCTGACACGGATTTCCACTGGTTTTTACGATTTTTATCAGACTAACTTCCACTTTTATTGGCGATGGAAGTTAGTTTGGGAATTTAGCAAATCTTTCACTGTAAAATTATCAAATAGGGCTTTCTTTCAATAACGTACCGAATTATTTAGAAATTGAAAAGCCTAGGAGTCATCCTAGGCTTCATGATACTTATTTACCAAGGTAGTATTCAGAAACTACGTTCAATTTTTCGTCAAATTCGAATACCAATGGTGGGAAGTTAGGGATTTCTACATCCATGATTTCGTCATCTGACAATTGTTTGATGTGTTTCACAAGGGCACGGATTGAGTTACCGTGTGCTCCTACGAATACATTTTTACCATCTTTAAGAGCTGGAGCGATTTTATCTTCCCAGAATGGAAGGGCACGTTCCAAAGTAACTTTCAAGTTTTCAGCATCTGGGATAACTGAGTCGTCAAGTGAAGCGTAACGACGGTCAGTGTGAGCTGAGTGCTCATCGTCGCGATCCATTGCTGGAGGCAATACATCGTATGAACGACGCCAGATGTGAACTTGTTCATCACCAAATTGTTCAGCTGCTTCAGCTTTGTTTTTACCAGTCAAACCACCGTAGTGACGTTCGTTCAAGCGCCATGATTTTTCAACTGGAACCCACAATTGGTCAGATGCTTCAAGAGCCAAGTTAGTTGTTTTGATTGCACGTTTCAATACTGAAGTGTAAGCTTGATCAAACTCGATACCAGCTTCCTTGATCAATTTACCAGCGTCAATCGCTTGTTGTGTTCCTTTTTCAGACAAATCAACATCAGCCCAACCAGTGAAAAGGTTAGCTTTGTTCCATTCAGACTCACCGTGGCGAGCAAAAACCAATTTTACCATTTGATGGATACTCCTTTTATTTTCCGAGGTTTCCCTCGTTTATCTATTCTATTTTACACAATTTTTCACAAAAAAGCTAGTCAAAATCAATCAAAAAAGAGAAGCGACTTCTTGTCTCTTCTCTTTTAGTATAGAATTATCCTTCGATTTGGAAATGTTTTAAGCTTGACAAGTATAGCGCTCCACCAATGATGAGAATAATTCCACCGATCCATCCCAAGAACGGAATCAATGATACTACCGATCCAACGATAAATAAGATAGATGGAGCAAGTGAGATACGCTTGTCATCCTTGTAGTAGACAAGAGTGAGAATTCCTAGGATTAGAGTTGCGATTTTTACTAAAGTAAAAACAAGGAAAACAATTCCCAAAACAACTCCTGCAAAATCTTCATTTTCAGAAATAGCCGCAATCATAACTATAACAACTGGTAAAATTGCCAAAAGAGCTCCTGCAATGATCCCAATAATTCCATCAACTTGTGCAAGTGTTTTTGTCTTCATAAATGTCTCCTAAAAATTTTATTTAATCGTTATTTTACCATATTTTAGTTTTTATTTAAAGTTTTTACCAATCTGGTATGGAATTGTGATTCCTTTACTGGCTCTCTATACGAATCAAACTAGTGATATTTCAAGTTTTATAGTTCTATTTTTTACTTGTTATTTTACATTATGTTCAGTCATTCAAGTAATCCACTTATTTTTTTCATAACCTCGTGAAATACTCTCACTCAAATCAGAAACTATATCTAACTTACCTCTAATTAGTAGAGAAGTATTTATCATTAGATTTGTTGCTAATATTTAGTATTACCCATTTATTAGTTTAGGTTATACTCATCATTTATTTTTTGATTATTCTATTATTTTTGAGGTTAACTTTAGTTACAAGTCAGTTTCATTCTCAATCTTGATTACCTTCTAAATTTTCTAACTGTTTATATTTTCTATTTTGGCGGTTTAAACCCTTATGTAAGGCTATCTGAGTTAAATATCCGTTTTCTTGTTCTATGCCTTACTCAGATTTAATTTAGTGTTCTTGATTGTTTCTGATAGAACTATACAACTACAGTGGATTGAACCTAGAATAGTACGACAAGGATTCTAAAACGTTTCTATAAATTAATTTGACTTTCCTAATCTCTTTGTTCACATCTTATTTCAATCCACTATAGTATTAATAAATTGTTGACTAATTTACATTCTGCAATTTTTCCGAGATATCGTTATCAGGAAAAAATTTTATTTATCTGACTTCAAATAATAGTAAAACTAGCCTTAAAATCAAAAAACCATAAGAATTTCTTCTTACGGTTTTTCTAGCAGTCTCAAAGAATAATCATTCTCAGTTTTGCTTTATTTGAGCTTTTTATTTACTCTTCTTCCTCACGTTTTTTAGCGATGAGGAGTCCTCCTGTCGCTGCTGCAAGAAGTGCTAGAGCAAGTGAAGCGTTAGATTGTTTAGTACCAGTGTTTGGCAATTCTTTCGCTCCTGCTTTCTTAGCTGGTTCTTGAGCAGGTGATTCTTTAGTTGCTTCTTTAACAACATTTTCAGAGGTAAGTACTGCTACTGAACCATCTGGGAAGGTTACTGTTGCTGTACCATCGTTGCCTACTTCTACCTTGCTTGCTGTTGGGTTAGCCTTCTTAACTTCATCTGCTACTTTAACTTTTTCAGCATCTGTAAGAGATGATGGGTTCACTACTGGAGTTACAGCTGGTGTCTTAACGCCATTTGAATCAGCTTCTTTCACTGTCTTCTCTGGTGTCAAGACTGCTACTGAACCATCTGGGAAGGTTACTGTCGCTGTACCATCGTTGCCTACTTCTACCTTGCTTGCTGTTGGGTTAGCTTTCTTAACTTCGTCAGCTACCTTAGCTTTTTCTGCATCTGTAAGAGATGATGGGTTCACTACTGGAGTTACAGCTGGGGTCTTAACGCCATTTGAATCAGCTTCTTTCACTGTCTTCTCTGGTGTCAAGACTGCTACTGAACCATCTGGGAAGGTTACTGTCGCTGTTCCATCGTTGCCTACTTCTACCTTGCTTGCTGTTGGGTTAGCTTTCTTAACTTCGTCTGCTACCTTAGCTTTTTCGGCATCTGTAAGAGCTGATGGGTTTACTACTGGGGTGATTGCTGGGGTCTTAACGCCATTTGAATCAGCTTCTTTCACTGTCTTCTCTGGTGTCAAGACTGCTACTGAACCATCTGGGAAGGTTACTGTCGCTGTACCATCGTTGCCTACTTCTACCTTGCTTGCTGTTGGGTTAGCTTTCTTAACTTCGTCAGCCACCTTAGCTTTTTCGGCATCTGTAAGAGCTGATGGGTTCACTACTGGGGTGATTGCTGGAGTCTTAACGCCATTTGAATCAGCTTCTTTCACTGTCTTCTCTGGTGTCAAGACTGCTACTGAACCATCTGGGAAGGTTACTGTTGCTGTACCATCGTTGCCTACTTCTACCTTACTTGCTGTTGGGTTAGCTTTCTTAACTTCTTCTGCTACCTTAGCTTTTTCGGCATCTGTAAGAGCTGATGGGTTCACTACTGGGGTGATTGCTGGATCTTTAGTTGCTACTTTTGGCGTACTTTCATCTGATGTCTTACCATCTTTGCTTGCTTTAGCAGTAACTGGACCTGCTGGGATTTCAACTGTTGGAGTGATGCTCGCTTTGCCATCTTCTCCCGTTACACCTTCACCAATCTTATTGCCATCCTTGTCGAACAGTTCTACTTTAGTACCTGGGTCTGCTGTTACTTCAACTGGAGTCTTAGTGCCTGCTTTGCCTGTAAGATCTGTTGTAACAACTGGTTTACTTGGTTTAGCTGAAGTTTCTGGGGTCGCTGCTGTAGCTTGAACTGGATCGCTCGCTTCAGGCGTTTGACCATCTTTGCTTGACACAACAGTCACATTACCTTCTGGAATATCTACTGTTGGTGTAATCGTTGCTTTGCCATCTTCTCCTGCTGTTGCTTCACCAATCTTGTTGCCGTCTTTATCGTACAATTCAACCTTAGACCCTGGGTCTGCTGTTACCTCAACCGGAGTCTTAGTACCCGCTTTACCTGTAAGGTCTGTTGTGATTTCTGGTTGAGTTGGAGTAGCTGGGGTAGCTGGATCTTTAATAGCTGTTGCTTTAGCCGGATCACTAGCTTCTGAAACTTTACCTGCATTGTTTGTTGCTTTAGCTGTTACGTCGCCTTCTGCAATATCAACAGTTGGTGTGATCGTTACTTTACCATCTTCTCCTGTTACACCTTCACCAATCTTGTAGCCATCTTTATCGAACAGTTCTACCTTAGTATTTGGTTCCGCTGTTACTTCAACTGGAGTCTTAGTGCCCGCTTTACCTGACCTTCTGGAATATCTACTGTTGGTGTAATCGTTGCTTTGCCATCTTCTCCTGCTGTTGCTTCACCAATCTTGTTGCCGTCTTTATCGTACAATTCAACCTTAGATCCTGGGTCTGCTGTTACCTCAACTGGAGTCTTAGTACCTGCCTTACCTGTAAGATCTGTTGTGATTTCTGGTTGAGTTAGTGCACTCGAATCTTTAACAGTAACCTTAACTGGAACTTCATCTTTAGTTCCGTCTGGGTATGTCACAACTACTGTTGCGTCTTTTTCACCTTCTGTAGCAGTATCTACTGGTGTCTTGAACTCGTATGTTGTGCCACTTGGAAGGTCTGATACGTTACCAATTGAATCTTGTGCATTTGGTGTTGAACCTAGTGTTACTGTTTGCGCCTTAGCTGTTGGTTCATTCTTTTCAGCATCGCTACGTGGGTCTTTAACAGTTACCTTAACTGGTACTTCGTCCTTAGTTTTGTCTGGGTAGGTCACTACTACTGTCGCGTCTTTTTCACCTTCTGTAGCAGTATCTACTGGTGTCTTGAACGCGAAAGTTGTTCCACTTGGAAGATCTGATACGTTACCAATTGAATCTTGAGCGTTTGGTGTTGAACCTGGAGTCACTGTTTGAGCCTTAGCTGTTGGTTCATTCTTTTCAGCATCGCTACGTGGGTCTTTAACAGTTACCTTAACTGGTACTTCGTCCTTAGTTTTGTCTGGGTAGGTCACTACTACTGTTGCGTCTTTTTCACCTTCTGTAGCTGTATTTACTGGTGTCTTGAACTCGTATGTTGTGCCACTTGGAAGATCTGCAACGTTACCAATTGAATCTTGTGCATTTGGTGTTGAACCTGGAGTCACTGTTTGAGCCTTAGCTGTTGGTTCATTCTTTTCAGCATCGCTACGTGGGTCTTTAACAGTTACCTTAACTGGTACTTCGTCCTTAGTTTTGTCTGGGTAGGTCACTACTACTGTTGCGTCTTTTTCACCTTCTGTAGCTGTATTTACTGGTGTCTTGAACTCGTATGTTGTGCCACTTGGAAGATCTGCAACGTTACCAATTGAATCTTGTGCATTTGGTGTTGAACCTGGAGTCACTGTTTGAGCCTTAGCTGTTGGTTCATTCTTTTCAGCATCGCTACGTGGGTCTTTAACAGTTACCTTAACTGGTACTTCGTCCTTAGTTTTGTCTGGGTAGGTCACTACTACTGTTGCGTCTTTTTCACCTTCTGTAGCTGTATTTACTGGTGTCTTGAACTCGTATGTTGTGCCACTTGGAAGATCTGCAACGTTACCAATTGAGTTCTTAGCCTCTGGTGTTGAACCTGGAGCTACTGTTTGTGCCTTAGCTACTGGTGTGTATTTCTCAGCGTCCTTAGCTGCTGGTGTAACTAAATATACAGCAGAAATCTTATCTGTAGACTTATCAGGATAAGTAATTACTAGGTTCCCTTTTTCATCTACACTATATGTA
Organism: Streptococcus infantis; assembly: GCF_047460825.1. Taxonomy (GTDB): domain Bacteria; phylum Bacillota; class Bacilli; order Lactobacillales; family Streptococcaceae; genus Streptococcus; species Streptococcus infantis_V. Next base: position 5,750 of record NZ_JASHFO010000027.1, read on the forward strand.
GAATTCGCTGGTAGATTTGTGTTAACTGCTTTAACTGCTGCAATAATTTTCTTTTTCTCTTCTTCACTAACATTGTTAGGATCAGTAACTTCGACTTTTTCACCTGCAACAGGTTCATACTTTTTAGCAGTTTCAATAACTGTAATCTTAAGATTTCTTGTTACTACTTTCCCATTTTTATTTCTTAGAACGAAAGGAACAACGAAATCACCTGCTGGCTGTTGCTCATGTACAGTACCACCAAATTTATTTCTAACTTCCTTGAACGTCTCAGTACCTGTTTTGGCAAAATAATTCCCCTGCGGGAATAGTCCGTATACAGCATTAGGATTCGTAGAATAAAATTGTGAAATAGCAGAAGCAGCAGCAATTACATCTACACTAACTTCGTCACCAGGATACACTGTAATATGTGATTTAGAAATTAAAAGTTTAGTATATGCATCACCACTAATTCCACCTTCTACAGTTGTCAATGTTGGTCGTGTCGCTGTTACAGGCGCACTCTTAGGAGACTCGCTTCCGCCTGCAGGTGTAGCTGTAGCTGTGATTTCGCCTACAGGAAGGCTGTTTGTTGGCGTAACTGTAGCTACACCTTGAGCATTTGCCACTGCTTCACCGATAACAACACCATCAGTATTGTAGAGTTTAACAGTTGAACCTGCTGGTGCTTGGACAGTTACATCCGTTGCAGAACTTCCTTTTCCATCAAGGTTTGAAGTGATGACTGGAGCTGCCACTGCCGCACGTGCTCTACGTGGTTTAGCTACTTGAGAACCATCTTTAATAGTTTGAGCTGCTGACAAGCGTGCACTTGAACCATCTGCAAAAGTAACAACTACTGATCCGTCTGCTTGGACTTGAATATCAGTCGCTGCAGAGTTAGCTGCCTTAACAGCTGCTACAACTTTTGCTTTTTCTTCATCAGTAAGTGCTGATGGATCGTATACCACAGTCACTTCTGGAGTTTGGATGCTATCAGCTTCCTTAGCTTTTTCAACTTTATCAGTTGTTGCTACTGCTTCTTCCTTAGAATTTTCAGTAGTTGTAGCTGTTTTTTCAGTTTTTTCCTCAGCCTTTACTGTAGCTGGAGCCACTGGTGTTGATGGAGCTACTTCTACAGCTGGTGCTGCATAAGTTGCATTCTCTTCAGCTGCAACTGGCTTAATCCCCTCTGTTGTAGAGCTAGCTTCTGGCTTAGCGTCTACTGCATCTGCTTTAACTGATGGAGCTACTAATGCTGCCCCAACCGCAAAAACAAGCGAACAACCGAAAAGGAAATGTTTTCCTTTTTTGATCATACGCCAATTCTTTTGTTCTGCATTTTTGCGATTAAAATACATGAATCTTTTCTCCTAATTTTAAAAATAATAGCATGTCTTTAACATACAAATTAAATTATAAAACATAGCTTCATTTTAGTCAATCATTTTGAACTATATATGTAAAAAATTCTTTTTATACAATAAAATTCTAAAATGATGATTTTTCTTTTAAAATACAATATAATAAATGTAGGCATATTCTTTGTTTTTTTGATTTACTTGTGATATAATAACTAACATCCCTAAAAATATAATTTTTGTTTGTTATAATCGATTTTATTACAGGAGGAATAATTTATGAGAGCCCTATTAACTCAAAAAGAACAAAGGCAATTAAGAATTTTAGAATATTTATTTGAAAATCCAGACTGGATCCACCTAGATCCCCTAGCAGAAGACCTAGATATCAACACCCGTATCATTAAAAGCGATATCAAGGAGATGCGCGAAGTCCTCTCTTGCTTCGAAATCCAATCTTCAACAGCTGGTATCAGACTGGCCAACCCTAAAAACTTGGGTATTGAACGAATTTACCGCCACATTTTACAAGATTCTTCTAACTTCCAAGTTTTGAGAGCATTCTTTTTATTAGAAGAACCATTTACCTATGAACATTTAGCTCAAAACCTTGATGTCTCACTACCTGCACTTCGCAAAAAAGTCGCTGAGATCAATCATACCTTACAAAATAAATACCGCTTCAAACTCAAGGTCACTCCAATCTCTATCATTGGAGACGAAAAGGACATCCGCTTCTTCTTCGCCCAGTATTTCCATGAAGCCTATGGTTACTTCAAATGGCCATTTACTGATTCTAAGAAAGACATTGAAGAATTTGTTGCTTTCTTTCTTAAAATGACAGGATTTCCTGCCAACTATGCTAACTTGTTGCAGCTAGAAACACAAATAGCTGTTAATTTGCACCGATTTAAGATTGGCGCTACCATCCAAACAATGAGTGATTCTACAAATGATCTTCCTTTATATGATCAACTGTCGGAGTTCCAAGATCAACTCGAACCATTGGCTAAGCGTCTGAATATCGAGGTTAACCGTCATACCTTAGAACAAATCTTTGATTCATATACTCAAAAAGGAATCTTCTTTATTGTTGAAGAATTTCTAGCTGCCCGTTCAGAAGACAAACAGGTTGATCACTCTTACCACGCTGCTCGAGATGTCCTCGATAACTTGACTCGTGAATTCGGGATTCACTTCACAAATACTGACGAGCTAGTTTGGCACTTGCACAATACCGCTCTTCTTGAACGTCAAGAGATCAACTCAGAATCCATCATTTCTCATAATAAATCCTATATGCTCAATAAAATCAAGAAATTCTTCCCTGAATTTTACGAAGCAGCTGTTTTCGAAATGATGCGTTATAAGTCTAGCTTGGGACAAAAAGAACAGGCGCATGCTGTCGTCCATCTGGTTTACACCCTCTTGACCCACGCTTCAGATTTGATGGAACAACTGTTAGAATCTCAGAATAAGGTCCGTGTCCTCGTTTTGAGTGAGTTTGACTTTGCTCATCCTCACGCTCTCATCTCTCTCTATAAATACTACACTTCTAAAAATATCCAGTTTGAAACTTGGGACAAGGCTACATTGAATGTTGATGAAATTATGGAGGCTGGATATGATGCCATTCTGACTAACTTTGATATCGAAGGTTTAAAGCATCCGAAACTAATCAATATCGGACGTATGGCCCAGCTTCAAGTGATTAACGAACTGAACACCATTTCGATTGGTGATCTTTAAAAAATATTGAAAATTAGAGTCGCTTAATCATCCGAATCTTAGAGAACAATTTCTATATCCTATAAAAGAGAAGAGACCAGAATTCCGATAATTGGAGTTCTGGTCTCTTCTCTTTTTACTATTTTGATTTTTTAAAAAAGGAATTCAGTGCTTTAAACCGAAAAGACTCTTTCTGCTACATGTATAGTTTCTATTTCTCTATCCTTGCTTCTGCATCTGCCACTACTTGGGCAAGACTGGTTTGACTCAGTTCCTGCTCCATGGCTAGCTGAATCTTTTGTAATTTTTCATCTAAAACCCCATGGATATTTGCACCAACTGGGCAGGCTGGATTGGGATTATCATGAAAACTAAAGAGTTGACCTGTCTTTCCTAGACACTCAACTGCTTGGTAAACATCTAAAAGACTGATATCCTCTAGGTCTTTGATAATCTCTGCGCCACCAGTTCCACGCGCAACTGAGATCAACTCTGCCTTTTTCAGTTGAGATAAGGTCTTACGGATAATGACAGGATTGACTCCAACGCTGCTAGCAAGAAAATCACTAGTCACCTTACTTTCTTTCCCTTTCAAGGCTATGATAATCAACATATGGGTCGCATGGCTAATCTACAAGTCGTCAATGAACTCAATACTCTTTCCATTGGTAAACTTTAAAAATAGCCTCTGTTTTATGACCAAACAAGCAGGCTAAAACAGATATAAACGTATAATATCAGGCATCTTAAAAACTTGATATTATGCGTTTTTATACTTCTTCAAACCGCGTCAACGTCCATCTGCAACCTCAAAGCAGTGCTTTGAGCTGACTTTGTCAGTTTTATCCACAACCTCAAAACAGTGTTTTGAACAACCTGCGGCTAGTTTCCTAGTTTGCTCTTTGATTTTCATTGAGTATTACTTTCAACAATGGATTCGCACTTATTGATAAATTTCAGCTCATTTACAATATTGTGGATTGAAATAAGATAGGAACAAATAGATTAGGAAAGTCAAACTTATTTCTAGAATGTTTTAGAATTCGTAGCGTACTATTCTAGATTCAATATACTACTCATTGTGAATTCTAAAAAATTGCTAGAAATTGACTTAACTTCTCTAGTAAATTTGTTCAGATTTTATTTAACTACGCAAGCATATATATTTTTGTCTAACAAAAGACTTTTCCTTGCTTGGCTAGAATATAGCAAGATCTACTGATTAGTTGGTCAATTTCAATGTTTATACCTAGGCTACGATATTTCTTCAGTAGACTATCAACAAACAGGGGCTTTTATTTTAATGGAGGATGATTTTTCACCTAGTCTAATTTCTCATCTACAAAACAAAAGAAAACGATTGCATAAAATTTTACTCCATGCTATACTAGGATAGAAATAAATGATAGGAGAGTGTCTATGAAAAACACGTCATCTCAACCAGATAAAAAAATGGTTTACAGTATCCGTTCTCTGAAAAACGGAACTGGCTCTGTCCTTATTGGAGCAAGCTTTATCCTCCTTGCCTTAACAGCACCTTCTGTATCTGCAGCTGAAACTAGTCTTGGCACACAAGAAAATGTAAGCGCTATTAGTTTAGGCCCAGCTACTACAGAAACCAGCCAAGCTGAGGAAAAAACGCCTATTTTGGTCCCAAAAGATGCAAACGCTTCCCTAGAATCTAAAACATCTGAGCCGGTAGCCGTTTCTGAAACAGCTACAACCGAGACTAGTGCAAGCCTTCCAAACAATAAAGACGAGAAAACAGAAGTATCAAGTCTAGCTACTGAGAAAGCTTCGCCAGCAGACACTGTATCTGAAAATCCAATCAAAGACAACTACTTCCGTATCCACGTCAAAAAACTTCCCCAAGAAAACCAAGATTCGCAAGGTCTTTGGACTTGGGATGATGTCGAAAAACCATCTGAGAACTGGCCAAATGGTGCCCAGTCCTTCAAGGATGCTAAGAAAGACGACTACGGCTACTACCTTGATGTCAAACTAAAAAATGAACAAGCTAAGAAAATCAGTTTCCTCATTAACAACACCAAAGGTGACAACCTTACTGGAGACCGTTCGGTAGAGCGCCTCTCTCCAAAGATGAATGAAGCTTGGCTTGATGAGGACTACAAGGTCCACAACTACCAACCTCAGCCTGCGGGAACAATCCGCGTCAACTATTTCCGCACCGATGGCAACTATGACAAGAAATCTCTCTGGTACTGGGGAGATGTGAAGACTCCAAGCAATGGTGAATGGCCTGACGGTACAGACTTTACTGCAAGTGGAAAACACGGACGCTACATCGACATTCCGCTCAATGAAGCCGCCAGAGAATTTGGATTTTTACTATTAGATGAGAGCAAGAAAGGCGATGATGTGAAAATCAGAAAAGAAGATTATAAATTTACTGACCTGAAAAACCACAGTCAAATCTTCCTTAAGGATGATAACGAAACAATCTACACCAACCCTTACTATGTACACGACATTCGTATGACTGGCGCCCAACATGTGGCTAAGTCCCGTATTGAAACTAGTTTTTCTACCTTGGTTGGTGCAAAAAAAGAAGACATTCTCAAACGCTCAACGATCACAGACCACCTAGGCAATAAAGTGACAATCACAGATGTTACAGTTGATGAAGCAGGTAAGAAAGTAACCTACATCGGTGATTTCTCTGACACTCAAAACCCATATACAGTCACCTATGATTCAGACCATTTTACAACTCGTTCTAGCTGGCGTCTCAAAGATGAGACTTACAGTTACGATGGCCCTCTTGGTGCTAACCTTAAAGAAGATGGCAAACGTGTTGATCTGACTCTCTGGTCTCCAAGTGCTGATAAAGTTTCTGTTGTCATCTACGATAAGAAAGATCCTGAAAAAGTGGTTGGAACCGTCGCTCTTGAAAAAGGAGAAAAAGGAACTTGGAAACAGACCCTGGATGAGAACTCAGGACTTGGTATTAGTAAATATACTGGCTACTACTATCACTACCAAATCGAGCGCCAAGGCAAGACTGTCCTCGTACTTGATCCTTACGCTAAATCTCTGGCAGCTTGGAACAGCGATCTAGCTAAAACAGATGCTGCCCATAAGGTTGCTAAAGCTGCTTTTGTGGATCCAGCAAAACTTGGACCTCAAGACCTGACTTATGGTAAGATTCACAACTTCAAATCTCGTGAAGATGCTGTTATCTACGAGGCTCACGTTCGTGACTTTACCTCAGATCCTGCTATCGCAAAAGATTTGACTAAGCCATTTGGTACTTTTGAAGCCTTTATCGAAAGGCTAGACTATCTCAAAGACTTGGGCGTGACCCACATCCAGCTCCTCCCCGTCTTGTCTTACTATTATGTCAATGAATTGAAGAACCAAGAACGCTTGTCCGACTATGCTTCAAGCGATAGCAACTACAACTGGGGTTATGACCCGCAAAACTACTTCTCCTTGACTGGTATGTACTCAAGTGATCCTAAGAACCCAGAAAAACGTATCGCAGAATTTAAGAACCTTGTCAACGAAATCCATAAACGTGGCATGGGTGCTATCTTAGATGTCGTTTACAACCATACTGCCAATGTCGATATCTTTGAAGACCTCGAGCCAAACTACTACCACTTCATGGATGCAGACGGAACACCTCGTACTAGCTTTGGTGGTGGTCGTCTAGGAACAACCCACTACATGTCTAAACGCGTCATGGTAGACTCTATCAAGTATCTAGTTGAAACCTATAAAGTAGATGGTTTCCGTTTCGATATGATGGGAGATCATGATGCAGCTTCCGTCGAAGAAGCTTACAAGGCTGCACGCGCCCTCAATCCAAATCTCATCATGCTTGGTGAAGGTTGGAGAACCTATTCTGGTGATGAAAATATGCCAACACAGCCTGCTGACCAAGATTGGATGAAACATACCGATACTGTCGCTGTCTTTTCAGATGACATCCGTAACAACCTCAAGTCTGGTTATCCAAATGAAGGTCAACCTGCCTTTATCACAGGTGGAAAACGCGATATCAATACCATCTTTAAAAATCTGATTGCTCAACCAACCAACTTTGTAGCAGACAGTCCTGGAGATGTCATCCAATACATCGCAGCCCATGATAACTTGACCCTCTTTGACATCATTGCCCAATCAATCAAAAAAGACCCAAGCAAGGCTGAAAACTATGCGGAAATCCATCGTCGTTTGCGCCTCGGAAATCTCATGGTCTTGACAGCTCAAGGAACTCCATTTATTCACTCTGGTCAGGAATACGGACGTACCAAACAATTCCGTGACCCAGCCTACAAGACTACAGTTTCAGAAGATAAGGTACCAAATAAATCTCACTTGTTGCGTGATAAGGACGGTAACCCATTTGACTATCCTTACTTCATCCATGATTCTTATGACTCTAGTGATGCTGTCAACAAGTTTGATTGGACCAAGGCAACTGATGGAAAAGCTTATCCTGAAAATGTCAAGAGCCGTGACTACATGAAAGGTTTAATTGCACTTCGTCAATCTACAGACGCCTTCCGACTCAAGAGTCTTCAAGATATCAAAGACCGTGTCCAACTCATCACCGTCCCAGGCCAAAATGGTGTGGAAAAAGAAGATGTAGTGATTGGCTACCAAATCACTGCTCCAAATGGAGATATCTACGCAGTCTTTGTCAATGCGGACGAAAAAGCTCGTGAATTTAACTTGGGAACTGCCTTTGCACATCTAAGAAATGCTGAAGTTTTAGCAGATGAAAACCAAGCAGGACCAGTAGGAATTGCCAACCCTCAAGGACTGGAATGGACTGAAAAAGGCTTGAAATTAAATGCCCTTACAGCTACTGTTCTTCGAATCGCTCAAGGCGGTGCCATCGTTGCCCCAGCTGTGGAAGAAAAACCAGAATTTGATCTTTCTAGCTTAAAACAAGAGCAAGGTCAAAATAACGACCAAGACCATACTCCAAACCGAGTCGTCAAACCGGGACATCAAAATCCAGCTCCACAAACTAAACCTGATTCTACAAAACCAGATGCAAAAGTAGCGGATGCGGATCATAAACCTAGCCAAGCTACAACTGATTCACAAGCTGAAAAACCATCACAAGAAGCACAAGCATCATCTGTAAAAGAAGCGGTTCAAAACGAATCGGTAGACAACTCTAACAAGGAAACTATACCTGCTCCCCTAGCTAAACAAGCTGAACTTCCAAATACAGGAACCAAAAACGATCACAAACTCCTGTTTGCAGGAATCAGTCTCCTAGCTCTCCTTGGCCTTGGTAGCTTCCTCAAGTCAAGAAAGGAACAATAAAAGCAAGGACTCTATAAATCTATCACCTTAGTATAAAGACATGTAAAAAAAAGCTGGGATAAAAGTCTTTAAAATCAGAAAAACGCATATTATCAGATGTTTAAAAAACTTGATAATATGCGTTTTATTGTAGAAAGATTTATATTCAATATTCTACTAAAATTATGTTTATACCTCAACTCTTCAGATTAAAGAAAAGATTCATTTTGATCAAGTTGCTTCAATCTCTTTTTTTACTAGAGAAAATAAAAAACTCTTAAAAATAGCATTATGTCAGCATTTCTAAGAGTTTTTACTATATAGTATCCAACCTCTATAAGGGCAATTTTTTTATTACTGATAGGGTAGGTCTACGTTCTGCCTCTTTCTAGAAGCTCTTATTTCTCTATCCTTGCTTCTGCATCTGCCACTACTTGGGCAAGACTGGTTTGGTTCAGTTCCTGCTCCATGGCTAGCTGAATCTTTTGTAATTTCTCGTCTAAAATCCCATGGATATTTGCACCAACTGGACAGGCTGGATTGGGATTGTCATGAAGACTAAAGAGTTGACCTGTCTTTCCTAGACATTCAACTGCTTGGTAAACATCTAAAAGACTGATATCCTCTAGGTCTTTGATAATCTCTGCGCCACCAGTTCCACGCGCAACTGAGATCAACTCTGCCTTTTTCAGTTGAGATAAGGTCTTACGGATAATGACAGGATTGACTCCAACGCTACTAGCAAGAAAATCACTAGTCACCTTACTTTCTTTCCCTTTCAAAGCTATGATAATCAACATATGGGTCGCGATGGTAAATCGACTTGAAATTTGCATAAGATTCTCCTTTTTCTATTAGACTAGCTCGTTTTTTACTTATATTTATTATATCTCTTGTAGTTGTAATGTCAAGAGTTACCACTCAGCCAGTCATCTAGTTCTGCATCATGCCCTTGACTTTGGGCAATTTCATGAAGTAATTCTTGATTATGAGTATGGTGAACCCCATTAACCAAGCTTTCATAATAAACTTGGTAGTAGGGTAAATTTAAGTCTTTGGCTAGCTGCAATTCTGCCTCAATATCATAATCTACCCGACGAAAATCGATATTTTTCAAGCCTTTTTCATCAAATTCTAAGATCATGTATTGAGCACGCATGTCCTTGCGTAAATTCTCAGATAAAAAGAAGGGTTGCCCAATGGAACCTGGATTCAGGATAAGCTGTCCACCACTACCATAACGAAGAAACTGTTGATGGATATGCCCGTAAATGGCAATATCACAGTCTGGATTGGTGACAAGACGGTCAAAGTCCTCTTGCTTCCCAAGATGGATCAGCTCTCTTCCCCAATTTTTATCAGGCAAGTGGTGGCTAATCCCTAGCTTCAAATCTCCAAACTGGCGGTGCACTTGCAAGGGATAGTCCTGCAGTGCTTCAATCTCCTCAATACTGAGTTCTTCCATAATATACTGACACTGGCGTAAGAGATAACGATGACTGGGTCTACTTTCATCTAACTGACGATGGCAGGCGCGCCATAAGCTCTCCTCCCAATTTCCCAAAACTCTAAGGGTGATGGGTAAAGTGTCCAAGCTCTGGAGAATATTTTTTCGTCCTGTTCCAGGCATGAGGATATCTCCCAAAAGCCAATACTCATCAACCTCCGCCTTCTGCGCATCTGTCAGAACAGCCTCCAAAGCTGTCGTATTGCCATGTATATCTGATAATACTGCGATTTTTGTCATATCTTTTCCTCTTAGCTTTTCTATTTTTATTATAACAAACTCCAAGTCAAAGTCAAAAAGCACCTATCTTTCCTATCGTTTTTTACTTTACTTTTTTAGTGAAAAGGATTACAATGAAGGTAATAAGAATGAGGAGGTTTTTGCTATGACACAACGTTATGAAAATATTATGGTAGCAGTTGACGGTTCTAAGGAAGCTGACTTGGCTTTCATCAAAGGAGTTCATTCAGCACTGCGTAACCAAGCAAAACTAACTATTGCTCATGTCATTGACACACGTGCTCTTCAAAGCATCTCAACATTTGATGCCGAAGTTTACGAAGAATTGCAAGTAGAGGCCAACGATTTGATGGCAGAATATGAAAAGCGTGCAAGAGATGCTGGTCTCACAGACATAAAAGTTGTTATTGAGATGGGTAACCCTAAAACTCTCTTAGCTAAAGCAATTCCAGACAAAGAAAAGGTTGATTTGATTTTGGTTGGAGCAACAGGGCTCAATGCTTTCGAGCGCCTGCTAGTTGGTTCTTCATCAGAATATATCCTACGCCATACCAGCGTTGACCTTCTCGTCGTTAGAGATAAGGACAAAACTTTGTAATAAAAAAGAAATGAGGTTGGGATCTTTCTCCTAACCTCATTTTTTTCATAAATTGCTGATACAGTAGTTGGAGCCAGGAAATCAAAACAGCATTCAAGGCTTCCTTTTCTATCGACTATTTCTTATCGGCTCTTTCCTTGTGGCGTTCATAGGCCTTTATCTGACGCTCAATCTCCTTTTTAATGGCTGGTTCTGGAGCATATCTCTCCTCCCAGTCATCTGGTTTTAGGATTTTGTGAGTAACTGGGTCAAAATGAGCTTTTCCATCGGGAAACATTTTACCCATATTGGCTTGATGGACAATATCAAAAATCCGTTCTGGATCCACTCCCATCAAAACAAAGCTACCATAGGTAAAATACAAGGTATCAATTAAGGCATCTACTTGCCCTACCAAATCTTGCTTAGCAGGTGTTTTCTTAGCAACTTTCTCTGCTGCTTGATCCAATGCTTGGTGTAACTGTCCAACTGCCCGTTCGAAATCTTCTTCAGAAGAGCTAGCAGCTCGAACAAATTCGACCAGTTCTTCTATCTTAAATCCCGCTCTATGGGTGGCACCTTCTAAATCCCAAGCTTGTGGCTCTTCTTGAGTTCGTTCATCCATCATGTGGTGGAAGGTTTTGACCTTATTGAAATGATAGTCACGGCTGACAAAGACTTTCTCTGAAGCCAAAACACCAAAGTGTTCCAAGGCCTTGTGAATCCCATCTTGCTGGTTGCTGGTTGTGATATGCTTCGCCACTTCCTTGACACTGCTACTACCATTGCCCATAGCGACTGACATCCCAACACCCGCCAGCATCTCTAAGTCATTGTCCGAGTCACCAAAGGCCATGACTTGATTGAGATCAAAACCATACTCTTTTCCGACTCGGCGAATGCCTTCTAACTTGGAATTTCCTTGGTTAATGACATCGGCTGCAAAAGGATTACTACGGGTCAATTTCAAGTCTTGAAAATCAGCTGCTGCTTTCTCAGATTCTTCTGGCGTCATTAGCATCAAAACTTGATAAATGGGCTGATTCATCAACTGGAGCAAGTCTTCTTCCTTCTGAGGAACGACCTTACTCACCATTCGATTAAAGGAATGACTAACTGTACGAGTCAACATAGAGGGAACAAAACGACTCACCCTTTGCGAAAAAGAACCAAGACCAAAAGACATGATTTTTGAACCCAGCATGGCATCCTTGGTCCCCAAAGCAATTTCCTTGCCCTCCTTTTTGGCATAGGCTATCAACTGCCGTAAATGAGATTTGGAAAGAGGACTTGTAAACAAGACTCTGTCTTTATTAAAGATATATTGGCCGTTATAGGTTACAGCAAAATCCAGATCTAAATCTTCCATTAAATCCTTAACAAAAAAAGGTCCTCGCCCTGTCGCTACTCCAACAAGCACTCCCTGTTCCTTCACAATCTTAATCGCATCCTTAGTGGATTTCAAAACACTCTTGCGATCGTTGACCAGTGTTCCATCGATATCAAAAAAAACAGCTTTGACTTCCATCCTACCTCAATCTCCCCCTTTTTGTGATACAATGATTATACCACATTTCAGAAAGAGTGAGTAAATCATGCCTAAGAAAATCCTTGTTTTACATACGGGTGGTACTATTTCCATGCAAGCTGATGCCTCTGGCGCTGTTGTGACTAGTCAAGACAACCCTATGAATCATGTATCCAATCCACTTGAGGGAGTTGAAGTCCACGCTCTCGACTTTTTTAACCTGCCAAGTCCCCATATTAAACCAAAGCATATGCTGGCCCTCTATCAAAAAATTAAAGAGGAGACCGATCATTATGACGGTTTCGTGATTACACATGGGACAGATACCTTGGAGGAAACTGCCTATTTCCTTGACACTATGGAGGTTCCTCACAAACCAATCGTACTAACAGGTGCCATGCGTAGTTCCAACGAACTTGGAAGCGACGGCGTCTACAATTATCTCAGTGCCCTTCGCGTAGCGAGTGACGATAAAGCTGCTGACAAGGGTGTCTTGGTCGTTATGAATGACGAGATTCACGCTGCTAAGTATGTGACCAAGACGCACACGACAAATGTTAGCACCTTTCAAACGCCAACCCACGGCCCTCTTGGGCTCATCATGAAACACGAGATTCTCTACTTCAAAACAGCTGAACCCCGTGTTCGTTTTGACCTTGATAGAATTCAGGGCTTAGTCCCTATTATCCCTGTCTATGCTGGTATGACAGAAGAACTACTTGATTTGCTTCCTGTTGACCAACTGGATGGACTCATTATTCAGGCTTTCGGTGCTGGAAATGTTCCCAAGGAAACAGCACAAAAATTGAACGACCTTATCCAAGAAGGACTTCCAATCGCCTTAGTCTCTCGTTGTTTTAACGGGATTGCTGAACCTGTCTATGCCTATGAAGGCGGTGGCGTTTGTCTACAAAATGCTGGTGTCTTCTTTGTCAAAGAGTTAAACGCTCAAAAGGCCCGTCTCAAACTCCTCATTGCTATCAATGCTGGCCTCAGAGGAGAGGAATTACGAGCCTATATGGAAGGATAATACTCTTCGAAAATCAAATTCAAACCACGTCAACGTCGCCTTGCCGTAGGTATGGTTACTGACTTCGTCAGTTTCATCTACAACCTCAAAGCAGTGCTTTGAGCAACCTGCGGCTAGTTTCCTAGTTTGCTCTTTGATTTTCATTGAGTATAAAAAAGTCGGTGAGATAGAAATTACTAGATCAAGTCTTGTTTTCTAGTCACCCCCGCAAGCCTTCTACCATCAACTTGATGCTTGAACTATTGACCAAAAAGTTTTTGCTACTAAAAAGCGAGGTCGGGATTTTTATCCCGACCTCTTCTTGTTAATCTTTACGAGTTGAATGACGTTCTACCAAACCATGTGGCAAAAGAACTTCACGCTCTTCTAACTCTTCCTTATGCATAATCTTCGTCAACATACGCATACTAATAGCACCAAGGTCATACAAAGGTTGCGCGATGGTGGTTAGGTTTGGACGAGTGTAACGCGCGATTTGCGAATCATCACTGGTGATAATTTCAAAGTCTTCTGGTACAGAAACTCCCTTGTCAGCAAGTCCATTCAACACACCTGCTGCCAGTTCATCTCCCGTTACGATCGCCGCTGTTGCTTTAGAAGAAATCAAACGTTCTGCCAAGGCATAACCATCATCATAACGGTATTTTGATTCGAAAACAAGGCCTTCACTGTAGTTAATTCCCGCTTCTTTCAAAGCATCTTTGTAACCAGCCAAGCGAATCTTACCATTAATATCATCCACTAATGGTCCACTAACGAAGGCAATTTTTTTGTTTCGCTTCAAAAGATGACGGACTGCATCAACCGTAGCATGTTTATAATCAATATTAACACTTGGAAGTTGGTGTTCCACATCCACTGTTCCTGCAAGAACCACAGGTGTGCGTGAACGTGAAAACTCTGAGCGAATCTTCTCAGTTAAATGATAACCCATGAAGATAACGCCATCCACCTGTTTAGAAAAGAGAGTATTGACCACAGATACTTCCTTTTCATCATCCTCGTCGCTATTGGCAAGGACGATATTGTATTTGTACATCTCCGCGATATCATCAATCCCTTTAGCAAGGGTAGAGAAATAAGTATTTGTGATATCTGGAATAACAACTCCAACTGTTGTAGTTTTCTTACTTGCTAGACCACGAGCTACTGCGTTAGGACGGTAGTCAAGGCGATCAATGACCTCTAGAACTTTCTTACGGGTGTTTTCCTTGACATTCTTATTGCCATTGACAACACGACTGACAGTCGCCATTGACACTCCCGCTTCTCGGGCAACATCATAAATTGTTACTGTATCATCTGTGTTCATTCCGTTTCCTTTCTACTTTGAAAATTTTGTTTTCATGATTCCACTGTTCTCATTTTACCACTAATTGTAAGCATTTTCAAGCATTTGATGAAGATTCGTTGAAAAAATTTCAAAATCATTCTCATCTTTTTAAAGGTAGGTGACTTTTCTTGATTTTTCTAGCAGTTTGCAGTATGATAATAAGAAAATCAATCAGGAGATAGGGATGGCTTTTACAGATTCTCATAGACGATGTGCCAGTTTCGGTGTGGTGACCAATTTACCCGACGATGTTATCGATTCAATCTGGTATATAATCGATCATTTTTTAAAGCATGTTTTTGAGCTAGAAGATGAATTGGAATTTCGACTTTTGAATCATGAAGGCTCCATCACTTTTCGTTTTTCTAATCAACATCTACCAACAACGATTGACTTCGACTTCAATCATCCCTTCGACCCACTCTATCCACCTAAAGTTCTGGTCATGGATATGGATGGGAAGGAAACCATTCTCCTACCAGAAGAAAATGACCTATTTTAAAAACTCTAGTCTCCTCTATCTACTTAGGAAACTAGAGTTTTCTTTTTGCTAATAAATGGAACGACTGACTACTATACCACTTGGTTTGGTGTATTCTAAGTCAAGATAATCCTGATAAGTTCCTGGGACGATAAATCCTTGGGGGCTGAGAATATCTGTTCCAGCTTTACCCACGATAGAGTCAGCCAATAAGACACAATTTGTGCTGAGAACAAAATAGGTCTTAAACTTGGACGAACTGAACTTATAAAGAGTGGCATCAGCCTCGTGTTTCAGCTGATAAGAGTAGGTATGCTTGATCTCCCCTTCTCTTCTTTTCATGAGTTGAGAACTTGGTTCCCAAGGAATTAAGAGTTCTTCAATTTCTCTCATTTGTTCTTCTATAGCTTTTTTCTGTTGCTCAGACAAGCTTAAGCCATAGGCAAATAGAGTTTTCTGACTTTCTCTCTTACAGAGTTCGATATACTTTTCTCGATTAGCCTTAAATAGAACCCCATCCCCAATCATCCCAAATAAACGCTCCGAGTGAGGATTATAAGAACCATAGGAAATAACCTGACCTTGATAGCAGATATCCACATGCCCCATGGCTAAAAAGAAAGAGGATTCTGAAGTATGGATAAAAATTTCCAAATCAACTGTCTGGTCATTTTTTCTCTCTGAATGTACTTTTCCGTCTTCAGAACCATGATTAGAAAACCATTTGTTCAATCGACGTAAGGTACTAATAGGAATTAAAGCTGTTACAAAAATAGGCAGTGTCATTCTCATTCTGCGCTTCAGCTTGGGATTACTTCTCCCTTTTTCAAAATAGAAACCATCCCTGACACTACTCGCTCCCAACATGATTAAGTAAAAGCCTAACAGGAGCAACTCAAAATTTGTCGCATCATGAAAAGGAGAGATACTATAGAGACCAAATCCCATCATCCACAAAGCATCAAATAAGTAATTGAGCCTCGGATGGATATGATTATTTCGGTAAATCAACCAAGTAATCAGACTGATCAGACCTGTAAACAGTTGATAACCTCCGATAATCATCACAAGAAGATAGAGGGCTATCCCTTGCAGGATGACTGAATCAAATAGGATGACTGCAAGAAAGAGCTTGGCTATGGTTACAAAAATATTTTCTCTACGGGACTTTTCCTGAAACCATCGTGTCAATAAATGCCAAACAGCCGACAAAGAAAAATAACCCATCAAGAGTTGATAACCAAGTCTCGGTACAATCTGCCCAAAACAAATCAAGAGAAGACCTAGGATAATAGCTAGCATTCCCTCCCCTAGACTTCTCCATTTACTATAAGTTTCAGAAAACTTAGGCATTTTCTTTCTCCAATTGACGATACAAGTGGCAAATCGGTTGTTTCAGCGTTGGATGAATAAAATGCGGAGCTATTTCCTGTAAAGACTCTAAAACAAAGAGGCGCTCAGCAATATAAGGATGAGGCAAGATGAGGTCGTCTGTATAGATGACTTGGTCCTCTACAAAAAGCAAATCCAGGTCAATCAAGCGAGGTCCCCAATGCACCTCTCTGACCCGTCCCATTTCTGCCTCAATAGCCAATAAGGTTTCTAACAAGATTGGAGCTGGCAACCAGGTTTCCACTTCAATGACTTGATTGGCAAAACTATCCTGCTCCACACCACCCCAAGGTTCGGTCCTAATCACACTAGACTCTTTGAGAATGTGGATGCCACGAGCTTGCATTTTGTCAATCGCTTGCTGGAGATTAGTCATCTTATCCCCCATATTGCTTCCTAAAGCGATAAAGGCACGCTGTTTGCGACGGTGGATGGTTACTGAACAAGTATCCAGCGGAAGATGGATAGGTGCCCAAGGTTTTTTTAGTTCCAGCTCAATCTCTTGAACGATAGGGTAGGTCTCAAAAGTACGCTCTACTAGTTTGTAGGCTACTGTTTCAATCAGGTCTTCGCTTTCTTCCTGAAACCAAGTCGTCCATTGCTGGCAAAGTTCTCCGTAATGGACAGAAGCAGTTAAATCCAAGTCTGTCGCAGCCTTGGTCATATCATAGGATAGGGTGGCTGAAACGACAAACTTCTGCCCCAGTTCCTTCTCACTAGGAAAGAGTCCATGAAAGGCGAAAATTTCTAGGTCTTTAATTCGCAGTTGATCCATAACTAGTCCTTTCTAGAAAAATCCGCTTGACGCGGATTTTTTATAGTCCCATCAGACGATAAGCCTGATCCCGAAGATCCTTATCTGTCTCAAATAGACCACGAGCTACTGTAGTCAAGGTCGCAGTTCCTGGTTTTCGAACACCACGCATACTCATACACATATGCTCTGCTTCAATGACAACAAAAGCTCCCTTAGCACCCAAATACTCCATCAAGGCATCAGCAACTTCGATATTCAAACGCTCTTGAATCTGTGGCTTTTTAGAGTAAACTTCCACAGTACGAGCTAACTTTGATAAACCTGCTACACGCCCATCTGGGATATAGGCAATGTGAGCTCGACCATAAAATGGTAAGAAGTGATGTTCACACATGGTATGGAAAAAGATATCCTTTTCCACTACCATATTGTCATCGATAATCTCAAAAGATTTTGACAGGTGCTCTTCAGCAGTTTGCCCAAGACCTGAAAAAATCTCTTGGTACATACGAGCGACACGGGCTGGTGTTTCCTGCAAGCCTTCGCGATTTGCATCCTCACCAACTGCCTCGATAATCATTTTTACAGCTTCTTCAATCTTTTGTGTATCCATTCTAATTTTTCCTCTCTATTAGGTAGGCTCTCACTTGGGCTAAAAAGTATAATGAACCCGTGATAATCCTAACTGTTTTTTTCTCTTCATTTTCTGATAATTTTTGGTCTAGAAATTCTTGCCAATCTTGGTAGTTGAAATTTCTAGAATCAGACATCTCTTTCAAGACTTTTTCATCCGTCGCCCGACTATCCTCAAAATGAGTTAGCGTAATCTTAGTATCGGGCAAGGTTTCTAGCAAGTCCAACATTTCCTCCAAGGCCTTGGTTTTGATACAAGTAAAGAGGATTTCCTTCTGATAGTCCGTAAAGCGTTCTTTCAAGGTAGCCAACAAGGCCTTGATGGCATGAGGATTGTGGGCCCCATCTAAAATCATCAAAGGTTCTCTAGCAACAACTTCCAAGCGTCCAGGCCATCTTGTTTCTTCCAAAGCTTGAGCCACTAAAGCATTATCTGGCAATTCTCGATCAGTCGCTTGGCAATAGCTATCTAACAAGGCTAGCGCCATCCCTGCATTCTCTATCTGGTGCAAACCCAGCAATCCTGTCTGGAAGCGACCTTGTCTAACAGCACTTGTATAGCCAAATGCCTCTCCAGTGACAATACTTTCATGATGGCTTACCTGATAATCTCTTCCATAAACAATTCTAGTAGCCTGTTTTCCCTCTGCAATTTGGTCAATCACAGCCAAGGCTTCTGCGGCAATGTGACCAGTCACTAGAGGAACTCCTTGTTTGATAATCCCTGCTTTCTGCTCTGCTATGGCTTCCAAAGTATCACCAAGTAAAGCTACGTGATCCAGCCCAATGGTCGTGATACCTGTTAGGATGGGTTGACAGACATTAGTGCTATCCAAAAGTCCGCCCATACCAACTTCCATAATCGCCACATCGACTTGTTCAAATGCAAAATAGTCATAGGCTATGGCAGTGATAATCTCGAATTCTGTCGTTCCTTGCAAATTGGCAGCCGCTTCCCCCTCCAGCAAAGTCTGATAGTCTGCCATGAGGGCTTCTAGTTTCGCTTCTGGAATGGATTCCCCATTAATGGCAATCTGGTCGGTATAATGAATCAGATAGGGAGAGCTAAAAACTCCAACTCTTAGCCCCATCTTTTCCAGCATATTCTTCAAAAAGGCTATAGTAGAGCCCTTGCCATTGGTTCCACCGATGTGGATAACCTTAAGCTTAAGATGGGGATTGCCTCGTAAAGCTAAAAGCTCTACCATTCTTTCCAAACCAAAGTGCGGTTGGTCTGTCCGGTAGTGGGCAATCCACTGATTGGTTTCGTTTTTATTCATCTTACTTATATTGTTTCAAATCTAAATTTTCCGCATGGTCTGCTAGACGGACAGCAGACGCAATTTCAACTGCCATCTTGTGGCTAGCTACATCGTGCACGCGCACCACTTCCACACCTTGTCTAGCAGCGATACTAGTCACATGAGCCGAAGCCGTATCACGATTTCGGAAGCCTGCTTCAGTATCTGGATTGACTTCAAATCCATTTTCTTCAAGGATATTAATGACAAAGCGCTTGCGAGAGACTCCTAAAAAGATAGGATAGCCCATTTCGTGAAGCTTATCAAGGTCACGTAGGAGGATGAGATTTTCCTTTTTGGTCAAACCAAAGCCAATTCCTGGATCCAGCATAATGTTTTCTTTCGAAATCCCTGCTTTTTCTGCTCTTACTAGAGCACGATCAAAGAAAGCTGTCATCAATTCTTCTACTGATAGTTGTTCAAAGTCTGCTAAGTCTTTCTTTGTAAAAGTCTCTCCAAATCCAAAATGAGGGAAGATAAGTGAACTAGGGTGCTGAGGGCGTGCCATGACTGGATTAAACATGATGACTACCTGAGCTCCAGCCTTAGCAACCACCTCTGCCATCTTCTCATCACCCATGAGACCCGTAATGTCATTGACTATATTGGCACCAGCATTTAAAGCTGCTTCTGCCACTTGGCTTTTCCAAGTATCGACCGAAATCAGAACATCACTTTCTTGACGAATAGCCTGAATGACTGGAACCACACGCTGGATTTCCTCTTCAATCTCAACATAGCTACTTCCAGGTCGAGTAGATTCTCCACCGATATCTAAGATAGTGGCACCTTCAGCTATCAATTTTCTAGCTTGTTTTAAGGCTTCTTCAATAGCAAAAAATTGGCCTCCGTCAGAAAAAGAATCTGGGGTGACATTGATAATACCGCAAATAGCTGTTTTTGTAGGATTCTCTCTTTTTTCCACGTTCATCACTCAAATTTCATTTAGATTGGTATTCCTCTATTTTACTGTTTTTTTTGGATTCTGTCCAATTATCCCTCAGTACTCTTTAACTTTAAAAGAGCGCAAAAAAGGAGAACCTAAGTTCTCCTTTCAGAACGAAGACAAACGCCAAAAATGACGTTTGTCTTTTTCTGTTTTCAAAAATAGTTTATCTCATCATCTACTAATCTATCCAAAAATCTGAATTTGAGAAAAATAAAAAGGGATATTTCCTAT
>NZ_JASHFO010000028.1:0-24581 GCF_047460825.1 Streptococcus infantis
AAGCTCCTTGAAGCTATGACCTTGATTCCTAAGTGAATAGATCTGAACTTTATCCTCATAAGTTAATTTCATAATAAAATACCCCCAAAGTTAGATTTTTTCTGTCTAACTTTGGGGGTGCAGTTCAAAAACTATCGACCAAATCGGTCGATAGTTTTTAGTCTTCTTCAGCTTTTTTAGGTTGATAGGCTAGCATTCCTAAAGCAACAAAAATCATTACTGTAAAGATAAGGAAAATAATCTGACTATGAATATTGCCTGTCATAGAAATGGTTTGTCGTAAACCTGAAACTGAATAACTCATAGGTAACCATGGGTTAATAGTTTTAAAGAATTGATTCGTCAAAGCTAAAGGATAAGTTCCTGCACTTGATGCTAATTGAAGGAGTAATAAAATTAAGGAGAAGAAGGCGCCTAGGCGAGAATTCCATGTTGTCAATGCTGTTACCATCGCCATGAAAGCAAGACTGGTTAAAATAATCAAAGCAAAGGTCTTGAATTCGTGAACTGCAGTCAGTCCGATTAAATGTACCCCACCATAAACTAATAATCCTGCCAAACCAGCAATGATACCGTTAATTTCAAAGCGAGACTTAAACCAAGCCCAGCGACTCTCTGGGTGGCGTCCAGAAGGTAATTTAGCAAAAATCATATTAGTAGAAATAGCCGCAACAAAGAGAGCAACTGATATCATATATGGAGCCATGGCAATTCCATTAACTGCTACTTGATCCGTATCAGTTTTTGAAAGACTTAAAGGATCAGCCAGTAAGTCTGCATTTTTTGGTTCAGTTGAAGCCTTATTCAATTGTTTATCAGCCTCTGTCAAACCTTGATTTAATTGACTTGAACCATCACTTAATTTTCCAAGTCCTGATTGTAAAATTTCAGATCCTTGAGCAAGTTGATCTGCTCCACTAGCTATTTTTTCAGAACCATTAGCCAGTTGATTTGCTCCTGAAACTAGCTGGTCTGATTTATCAGCTAATTGTTGAGAACCCGCTTGTAATTGATTAATTCCAGCAGTTAAATCTGATGTTTTATTGTTTACTTGGTTGACACCTGATGCAAGTTTATCAATTCCTGTTGCTAATTCTGGCCCATTCGCTGCTAATTTAGCAGTAGCACCTGTCAATGTAGAAGATTTTTCTGTTAACTGATTAGAGCCTTGTAGCAACTTATTGAAACTTCCTGTCAAGTTCGAATTTTTCGAACTCAACTGACTTGCTCCTAAAGCTACTTGGTCTACAGATTTTGTATAGCTGTCAATACCAGATGCAAGAGTTTGACTAGCTGGCAATAACTGACCGTCAATTGCTGTTTGAACCTGTGTTAATCCACTTGACAAACTTGTCAATGTTGAAGAAGCAGTTGGTAATAATTGACTTGAGTGATTCTTTAATTGAGTTAAACTATTTGTTTGAGTGGTTACATTTTCTAAAGAAGATTGTAACGTTTGAACTGTAGTTAAAATTGTTCGTGCTGATTCACTAGTAGAAGATGATTGATTAGAAACCACAGAAGTTATCTCTGCCTGTTGGTCAGGAGTTAAGCTTTGATAAGCACTCGTAGATTGAATAGCTGATAAAGTAGTTTCTTTTTCAGATTGATTTGAAGTAATGATGCTTTGTGCTGAATTTGCAATCGTTGATAGACTACTAGAAAGCTGGTTTGTTACTTGTGTTATCTCTCCACTATCTGCTGTTTGAATATTTTGAATAGCTTGATTAAATTGCTCTAAACTAGTTGCTAATTGTTTAATCTGATCTTTTTGTTGGTTTGCACCATCTAATTGAGTAGAAAGTTCTTGAATACCTTGATTAAGTTGTGTTAATCCTGTACGTAGAGTCTCTGATTTTGTAGAAATCTGATTTGCACCTGATGATAGACTTTGAACTCCATTTGTATAAGTATCAATACCAAGTGAAAATTGATTTAATCCTGAATTTAGTTGAGAAACACCACCTGTATAGGCTTGTGTGCCTGCATCAAGTTGAGTCAATCCTGATACCAGTGCCGGTGTCTGTGAATTCAGTTGGTTTAATCCATTATCGATTTGTGAAATAGCGCTGGTATATTGATTTAAACCAGTATTAAAATTACCAAGACCAAGATTTAACTGATTTACACCAGCTGTATAGGTTCCTAATCCTGTAGATAATTGATCAGCACCATTAGAAAATGTGAGACTCGATTGAGCTAAGGTTTGAAGATTGGTTGATAAGGTTTGACTCCCATCAGAAAGCTGATTCGAACCATCAGCCAACTGTAAACTTGCATTTGCCGCTTGAGATAAACCAAGTTTTAAATCCCCCATCTTATCAAATAAAGCTTTGGTATAAGATTGAGTAACTTTAGTAGCCACAGTCTGTTTGATTTGTGTCATGGCAGAATCACTCATCTTGCTTGCAATAAAACTATGACCACTTGATGTCTGATAGTCAATCGTCATCTGTTCAGGATGATTTGTAAGGATAGAAGAAGCTTTCTCAGAAAGATTACTTGGCAACGTTACAACCATGTAATAATCTCCATCCCGCAGTCCTCTTTCTCCCTCACCTTCATCTACAAAATGAAAATCCAGACTATCACTATCTTTTAAATTAGACACCATGTCTTCACCAATAGTGAGTTTTTCATCATTATAAGTAGCAGCTTGATCCTTATTAACAATTGCTACAGGTAACTCCGAAAGTTTACCGTATGGATCCCACATTGATGATAAGAAAATGATATTGTAAAGAGCTGGAATTAAGGAAATTCCTATCATGACAATAATAAATGTCGGTTTTTTAAAGATTGCTTTCCATTCTTTAAACATATTGTCTCCTTTTTTAAACTACTTGTCTAAATTTTTGATATAATAGATTATACATAAAAAATTTAAAAAGACAAGATAAAAAATCTATTTTTAAACACATTGTCTAAAATTGTTCATCTGGAGAGAACATGCAAGAAAGTAATAAACGATTAAAAACCAAGCGCATTATCGAAAATGCCATGGTGGAATTATTGATGGAACAACCATTCGATCAGATTACAACTGTTAAATTAGCACAAAAAGCTGGAATTAGCCGCTCCAGTTTCTATACTCATTACAAAGATAAATACGATATGATTGAACATTACCAAAGTAAACTATTTCATACCTTCGAATATATCTTTCAAAAACATGCTAATCACAAACGAGATGCTATTCTAGAAGTATTTGAATACTTGGAATCAGAACCGCTTCTAGCAGCTCTTTTATCTGAAAATGGAACCAAGGAAATTCAAAATTTCCTGCGAAATAAGCTTCACATCCTACTGAGCACAGACCTTCAAAAACGTTTTATGCAACTCAAACTAAATGAAATAGAATTAGAATACAGTAGCGTCTACCTAACAAATGCTCTCTTTGGAGTCTGTCAAACCTGGATTGCCCATGGAAAAAAGGAAAGTCCACAAGAAATCACGGACTTTTTAATGAAAATGTTAGGAGATACAAATTAACAAAAAAGCTCTATAATTTCTGTAGTGGGTAAAACCACCATAGAAATGATGGAGCCTATTTTGTTGTTCTTATTAGGCGCTAAGGCAATACAATTTCCTTAGTTTTATTTTCGGACACAAATCATTATCTATCCGTATGTTAGGTATGCTTCCTCTCATTACATCGGACAAAGAATCAAAAAAAGGAACACCAAATAGTGTTCCTTTCATCTGACTCCGCCAGTAGGACTCGAACCTACGACATCATGATTAACAGTCATGCGCTACTACCAACTGAGCTATGGCGGATTAAATAGTCCGTACGGAATTCGAACCCGTGTTACCGCTATGAAAAGACGATTTCTTAACCAACGGACCCTCTACCTGTAGCAGATATAACCATTATATCAATTTATCAAAAATTGTCAATTACTTTTTTTGGTTTTTAGCCATTAGTTCTCTCAATTTTTTAGTTTTTAGACGAGAGATAGGACAACGATGATCTTCATAAAATACAACTTCCATTTTTTTACGATCAATTTCTCTCACATTACCGATATTGACTAAAAATGACTTGTGAGCTAGATAAAAACGTTGGGTTTCCTTATCTTTTTCTTGAATATCTGTCATTGTTCCATAGAATTCTTTGGCAAAATTCTTACCTACAATCCGTAATTTATGAGAAGTTCCAGTTGTCTCAATGTAGAGAATATCATGATAAGGAATACAAAGATCATTTCCTTTATAACTATAATCAAAATAATCAACGACTGATTGGTTTTCAAGTAAAGTAGTCTTAGTGTAAAGCACACAGTCGGCAACTCTATTTTTAAAAACTTGATCACTGGTTTCTTTATCAATGAAATCCAATGCTGAAACTTTGTATTTATAAGTCAAAGTAGCAAATTCAGATCGACTTGTAATAAAAACAATAATAGCATAAGGATTGCGATGGCGAATAAATTGAGCAACCTCAAATCCTTTTCTCTCAATCCCATTGATATCAATATCTAGAAAATAAAGCTGATTGACTTCATCATGCTCTACATATTCCATAAACTCTCTCACTTTTCCTGTTGTTTTATAGGAGATAGGAATATTTGTTTCCTTAGAAATTTTATTCAGAGTTGTTTCCAACCTTACTTGGTGTTCTATAATATCTTCTAAAATCAATACTTTCATATCAGTTCCCTCTTAAATCTAATTACTTGTTTAAATACATCATTATCAATTTCTGTTTCTAAAATAACATTGTCATATTTTCCTAAAATTTCTTTAACATTATTAAGTCCAAGTCCTCTATGTCTTCCTTTAGTTGAAAATCCTAATTCAAATAAATCTTCAGATTTTACCTTTCTTTTTTTACAAGAGTTTTGGATAACAACTAGGGTTTCAAGATCCAACTTGATGATAGCTACCTCTAGTTGTTTCTGATAGCTTTCAACTGCTCCCTCAACGGCATTATTGAGCAGAACACTCATCACGCGCACCAAATCTAATAATTCCATGGACAAAGGTGTGATGATATCTTTTACCTCTAATGTATACTCTACATCATTAGTTTTCGCATTGACAATAGACTGAGCAATCAGACTTCGAAGCGCTGAGTCCTCAATATTGTTCAAATCGAAATAGGTATACTTATCTGAACGTAATTTTTGATTCGCCTTTACAAGAACTTCACTGTAAACTCTGTCAATTTCTTGTAAATCTTTACTTTCGATCGCCATTCTTAAGCTGACAAGCATGCCTGTATAATCATGACGAAAACCACGAATCTCATTATATAAAGTAACAATCTCATCCGTGTAAGTTTGTAAATGTTTTTGCTCAAACTTCTTTTGTTCCAACTCAATCTCTTTTTCTATCTGAACTTTGTGAGAATTCATAGAGAAAAAGATCAAAAGTAGACAAACAAAAACAATTGAAGATAAAATACTTCCAAAACTGTTTAAATTAGGAAAAGTACTCACAATATCTGAAATAAATAAGAGGATATGTAAGGTGAAGAAAGCAACTAGCACATTTTTTAAAAATGGATAGAGGTAGTCTTTATCAAAATAGGTCATTTCCAAGTGGAAATAAGTAATAATTTTTTTGATTGCAAAATAAGTTAATGATAGAACTACAAAAAAGAAGAGTTCTTCATGCTGTAGTGCTAACTGATCTCCTGTTATAGATGATAAAGTTACAGATATAAATGTATGGCTACTATTATATAGTAATGACAGTAGTATACCAATAAATACTGCTTGATACTTATCGTATTTTTTAAAACTTTTTAGATAAGCGTAGAGAAAAATAGGAAATAAAAATTTTTCAAATCCTAATCCAGATAAGGAAATAAAATCAAAGCAAAATTCAGCTAAAAGTTGGAATAAAAATAGATAAATTCCAAACCAATATCTTTCTTTTCTTGCTATCTTACAAATTACTCCATAACTAATTGTTAGAATATAGATGTGAAGAAAAATTGTTCCTAATATAACTAAATTCATCATAGCTCCCTATCTTACCACTATTTTATATTATTTTGAAAATAAATTTTTTATAATACGAGGTAATCTTATATCCCCACCTCTGATTTCCTGCAGTTCTTTTTCGTTCAATTCTTGGAAATCTTCCATTTGAGCAAAATCTGTATTCTTTTTCATAATATAAACTCCTATAATGTTTTTCTTGTAAATTAACTTACAAAAATATTATATAAAATCTACGATTCCTATAGAGAATTATTTCTCAAATGCTCAAATTTTATTCTGAAATGTCAAATTTTTACAAAAAAAGCTGGGATTTTTTCCCAGCTTACGATTTAACACTGATCCCAGCAGGATTCGAACCTGCGACCGTTCGCTTAGAAGGCGAATGCTCTATCCAGCTGAGCTATGAGACCTTACTAATCTATCTTATCAAAAAAAGCTAGCTTAGTCAATCATCTATTTATGATAGGGAGAGCCCTGTTGAATCGAAAACGCTCTATAAATTTGTTCTACTAAGACTAATCTCATTAGTTGATGGGGAAGCGTCAATCTCCCAAAACTAACAGAGAGATTGGCTCTTTTTTTCACCTCTGGAGATAGTCCTAAACTCCCACCAATGATAAAAGTAATTGTCGAAAATCCATTGATAGAAGCCCTTTCAAGCTGCTTACTGAACTCTTCAGAAGAAAAAGTTGTTCCTTCAATAGCTAAAACAACTACAAAATCACGTTCCCCTACTTTAGCAAGAATGCGGTTCCCTTCCAACTCCAAAATCTTTTGATTTTCAGATTCGCTGGCCCGATCTGGTATTTTTTCATCAGCCAACTCAATCATTTCTAGATTAGCAAATCGTGAAATTCTCTTGGAGTATTCTGCTATGCCATCTTTGAGATATTTTTCTTTCAGTTTTCCAACTGTTACCACTTTAATTTTCATTCTTCTATTCTAACATATTCACACTCAATTTCACATCTTATTCACAGATAAGATTTTGAAAAACTTCAATAAATTCACAGGTTTTTGGAAGTTATCCACAAGTTGTGAAAAACTTTTTGTTTTTAAGCTTGAATTAAGCTAGCTATTTTATACTTTCATTGATAAAAAAACATGGAGGCTTCTATGAAAAACTTACAAACTAGTTCCAAAAAATGGGGACAACTTTTAGTAGTCATTCTCATTAGCTTTTTTAGTGGTGTTTTAGGTACTTTTACCACATTGCAACTCAGTCAAAAACAAAATAGTGGTACGACAACTACAACGACTGTCAGCAAAACAGCTGTAAAAAATGAAAACTCAACTACTCAAGCAGTTGATAAAGTTAAAGATGCTGTTGTATCTGTCATTACTTACTCATCAAACTCTCAAAATAGTTTACTCGGATCTGATGAAACTGATACAGATACCAATTCTGAACAAGTATACAGCGAAGGTTCTGGTGTCATTTATAAAAAGGAAGGGGATACTGCTTACCTTGTAACCAATACTCACGTTATTAATGGTGCTAAAAAAGTTGATATTCGTTTAGCAGATGGCACAAAAGTCCCTGGTGAAATTGTGGGTTCTGATACTTATTCAGATATTGCCGTTGTAAAAATTGCTGCAGATAAGGTCACAACAGTTGCCGAATTTGGTGATTCTAGTCAACTAACAGTTGGAGAAACAGCTATTGCAATCGGAAGTCCTCTAGGTTCTGAATATGCCAATACTGTGACACAGGGGATTGTATCAAGTTTAAATAGAAATGTATCTCTAAAATCTGAAGACGGACAAGCTATCTCAACCAATGCTATCCAAACAGATACAGCTATTAACCCTGGGAACTCAGGTGGTCCTTTGATTAATATCCAAGGCCAAGTTATCGGTATTACATCAAGTAAGATTGCCTCTAATGGTGGAACATCTGTCGAAGGTCTTGGTTTTGCCATTCCTGCAAACGATGTAATCAATATTATTAAGCAGTTGGAAAAAGATGGAAAAGTAACTCGACCTGCTCTTGGAATCCACATGGTTAACTTATCAAATCTTAGTACAACTGATCTTCAAAAACTAAAACTTCCTGGAAATGTTACTTCTGGTGTAGCTGTTCGTTCTGTTCAAAAAAATATGCCTGCCAATGGACATCTGCAACAATATGACGTCATTACAAAAATAGATGATAAAGCTATTTCTTCCACTACTGAATTACAAAGTGCTCTATATAGTCATTCTATTGGAGACAGTATGACTGTTACTTACTACCGTGATGGTAAGGAAGAAACAACAACTATTAAATTAGATAAAAGTACTAGTGATTTAGATAAGTAGTTTACAGATATGTAAAGTTGCTTTACAGAATATCTAAGTTGTGTTAATGTAGAATTATGGAAGAATTTAAAATTGTTCAAATAAAAGATATTCAAAAAAATCCCTATCAACCTCGTAAGGAATTTTCAGAAGAAAAAATTCAAGAACTGGCACAATCTATTAAGGAAAACGGCTTGATTCAGCCTATTATCGTTAGAAAATCTCCAGTACTTGGATATGAAATTCTAGCTGGAGAAAGACGGTATCGTGCTTCAATAGCTGCTGGACTTTCAGAAGTTCCAGTCATTGTTAAGCAACTTTCTGATCAAGATATGATGCTTCATTCTATCATTGAGAATCTCCAACGAGAAAATTTAAATCCTATCGAGGAAGCTAAAGCATATCAATCCTTAATTGATAAAGGTTTTACCCACACAGAAATTGCTGAAAAAATGGGGAAATCTCGACCTTATATTACAAACCTAGTTCGATTGTTAGGATTACCTAAACATATCCTGACAGAAGTCGAAAGTGGTAGACTTTCTCAAGCTCATGCTAGACTCCTCATTCAATTATCAAGTGATAAACAAGATAAACTCTTGAATCGTATTCAAACTGAAAATCTCTCTGTTCGCCAAGTTGAACAAATACTACAAAAAACGAAGAAGAGCAGCAAAAAAGAAAAAGACCACTTTGTCAAAGACGAAGAGCAAAAATTGAAAAAAATACTCGGATTAGATGTTCAGATTAAGCTACAAAAAAAAGATAGTGGTAAAATTTCAATTTCCTTCCATAACCAAGATGAATACCAACAATTTATTAACAGCCTGAAATAAGGCTGTTATTTTAGTATTCTTAACGAACATAGTTATCCACTGCATTTTAGTTTTTAAAAGCCCAGTATTTCAGAATTTTTCTTAGTTATCCACATTTTGTGGATAACATTTAAAAACATTGTTAATTGTTTTCCACAACTTGTGGAAAAATAATCTTATCTATGGTAAAATGATTCTATCAATAAACCTTTTAAATTCTATAGTAAAGGAGGAGAAAATCATTGAAGGAAAAACAATTTTGGAATCGTCTTTTAGAACTTGCACATGATAAATTAACTCAGTCAGTTTATGATTTCTATATTTTAGACGCAAAACTGGTTAAAGTTGAAGAAAATACTGCAACGATTTTCTTACCCCGCGATGAAATGCAGATATTCTGGGAACGAAATATCAATGGGATGCTTTTAGCAGCAGGTTTTGAAATCTATGATACTGAAATAAAAGCTCATTATATCTTCACGAAAGTTGAAGAAGCTAGCTCACAAGTAGCTTTCGAGTCTGAACCTGGCAACGATTATCAACCAATTCCATCCACTATTCCATATTCTGAAACTGGACTCAAGGAAAAGTATACTTTCGATAATTTTGTTCAAGGGGATGGTAATGTTTGGGCTAAGTCTGCTGCTTTGGCTGTTTCTGAAGATCCAGGATTAACTTACAATCCTCTATTTATCTACGGAGGTCCTGGACTTGGAAAAACTCACCTATTAAATGCCCTTGGGAATGAAATTCTGAAAAAAAGTCCAAATGCGCGTGTAAAATACATACCTGCTGAAAGCTTCATTAATGAATTCCTAGAGCATTTGAGACTCAATGATATGGAAAAATTCAAGAAAACTTACCGTAGTTTAGACCTCCTACTCATTGATGATATTCAATCACTTAGTGGAAAGAAGGTACAAACTCAGGAAGAGTTTTTCAATACATTTAACGCCCTTCACAATAATAATAAACAAATTGTTTTGACAAGCGATCGTAGACCTGAACATTTGGAAAGCCTACCTGAACGTCTGGTCACGCGCTTCTCGTGGGGATTAACGACAGATATCACACCACCTGATTTTGAAACACGTATTGCTATTTTACAAAGTAAGACTGAACAGCTCAATTATCATTTTCAGAATGATACACTCGAATATTTGGCTGGACAATTTGACTCTAACGTGCGAGAACTCGAGGGGGCACTAAACGACATCAGCCTAATGGCCAAAGTCAAAAAGATTAATGATATCACAGTTGATATCGCCGCTGAAGCTATTCGTGCTCGTAAACAAGACGTTAGCAAAATGATCGTGATTCCAATTGATAAAATCCAGACAGAAGTTGGAAACTTCTATGGTGTTAGTGTCAAGGAAATGAAAGGAACTAGACGTGTTCAAAATATCGTTTTAGCCCGTCAAGTTGCCATGTATCTAGCCAGAGAAATGACTGATAATAGCCTTCCTAAGATTGGAAAAGAGTTTGGTGGTAAAGACCATACAACAGTCATTCACGCTCATGGAAAAATCAAATCCATGCTTGAAACAGATGATAATTTACGTATAGAAATTGAAAACATCAAAAAGAAAATTAAATAACTTGTGGATAACTTTTTAAAAAATCTCTTATTTATCCACATCTTTTAAACAAGGCTCTGTCCTTGAGTTTTCTTGATTACAAGTGTTTTTCCACAGATTTCACACGCTCTATTATTACTATTATCCTTCTAATAATAAAAAGAATAAAGGAGAATCCATGATTCATTTTTCAATTAATAAAAACTTATTTTTACAAGCCTTAAATACAACAAAGAGAGCTATTAGCTCAAAGAATGCAATTCCTATTTTATCGACTGTAAAAATTGATGTTACCAATGAAGGAATTACCTTGATTGGATCAAATGGTCAAATCTCAATCGAAAATTTTATCTCGCAAAAAAATGAAAATGCAGGTCTCTTGATTAACTCTTTAGGTTCAGTTCTACTGGAAGCCTCTTTCTTTATCAATGTTGTTTCAAGTCTTCCAGATGTAACACTTGATTTTAAAGAGATTGAACAAAAGCAAATTGTCTTAACAAGTGGTAAATCAGAAATTACCCTAAAGGGAAAGGATAGCGAGCAGTATCCACGTATCCAAGAAATTTCTGCAAGTAATCCTCTAGTTCTTGAAACAAAACTTCTTAAAAAGATTATCAATGAAACTGCTTTTGCAGCTAGCACCCAAGAAAGTCGTCCTATTTTGACAGGTGTCCACTTTGTTTTAAGCAACCACAAAGAATTAAAAACAGTTGCAACAGACTCTCACCGTCTCAGTCAGAAGAAATTGACTCTTGAAAAAAATAGTGATGATTTTGATGTTGTCATCCCGAGTCGCTCTCTACGCGAATTTTCAGCTGTTTTTACGGATGATATCGAAACAGTGGAGATTTTCTTCGCCAATAATCAAATTCTCTTTAGAAGTGAAAATATTAGCTTCTACACACGTCTCTTAGAAGGAAATTATCCAGATACCGATCGATTGATTCCAACAGATTTCAATACAACAGTGACTTTTGATGTTGCTAAACTACGCCAGTCTATGGAACGTGCTCGCCTATTATCAAGTGCGACACAAAATGGTACTGTTAAATTAGAAATCAAAGAAGGAGTTGTAAGTGCCCATGTTCATTCTCCAGAAGTAGGGAAAGTAAACGAAGAAATTGATACTGAAAATGTAAGTGGTGCTGATTTGACAATTAGTTTCAACCCAACTTATTTGATTGAAGCACTAAAAGCTTTGAATAGCGAAAAAGTTACAATCAGCTTTATTTCAGCAGTTCGTCCATTTACTCTGGTTCCAGCTGATACAGATGAAGATTTCATGCAGCTCATCACACCAGTTCGTACAAATTAATGGAAAGAGGTTGAGCCTAGCTCGCCTCTTTTATGATATAATCGAAAAAGAAAAAGGAGACTAACTATGTATCAAGTTGGAAATTTTGTTGAAATGAAAAAACCTCATGCTTGTACGATTAAGTCAACAGGCAAAAAGGCAAATCGCTGGGAAATTACCCGTGTTGGAGCAGATATCAAAATAAAATGTAGCAATTGTGATCATGTGGTCATGATGAGTCGCTATGATTTTGAAAGAAAAATGAACAAAATCATCGACTAGGAACCCCATAGTAAGAGGGTTAGCAAGTTTTCCCTTTTTGTGTTATAATATTGAAGATTGAAATGTGAACGGAGAATGAGAAATTATGGCTTTAACAGCAGGTATTGTAGGTTTACCAAACGTTGGTAAATCAACCCTATTTAATGCAATTACAAAAGCAGGAGCAGAGGCTGCAAACTATCCTTTTGCGACCATTGATCCAAACGTTGGAATGGTAGAAGTTCCAGATGAACGCCTCCAAAAATTGACGGAAATGATTACTCCTAAAAAGACAGTTCCAACAACCTTTGAGTTTACAGATATTGCAGGTATTGTAAAAGGAGCATCAAGAGGAGAAGGTCTTGGGAATAAATTCTTGGCCAACATCCGTGAAGTTGATGCGATTGTTCATGTGGTTCGTGCCTTTGATGATGAAAATGTCATGCGTGAACAAGGTCGTGAAGATGCCTTTGTGGATCCGCTAGCAGATATTGATACCATTAACCTAGAGTTGATTCTTGCTGATTTAGAATCAGTCAATAAACGCTATGCGCGTGTAGAAAAAATGGCACGTACGCAAAAAGATAAGGAATCAGTTGCAGAATTTAATGTTCTTCAAAAGATTAAACCTGTTCTTGAAGATGGAAAATCAGCTCGTACCATTGAATTCACAGATGAAGAACAAAAAGTTGTTAAAGGACTCTTCCTTTTGACCACGAAACCAGTTCTTTATGTAGCTAACGTTGATGAGGATGTCGTTGGAGATCCAGAATCTATCGATTATGTGAAACAAATTCGTGAATTCGCAGCAACAGAAAATGCAGAGGTAGTAGTCATTTCTGCGCGTGCTGAAGAAGAAATTTCTGAGTTAGACGATGAAGATAAAAAAGAGTTTCTTGAAGCCATTGGTTTGACAGAATCAGGTGTGGATAAGTTGACTCGTGCAGCATATCATTTGTTAGGACTTGGAACTTACTTCACAGCCGGTGAAAAAGAAGTTCGTGCTTGGACCTTTAAACGTGGTATGAAAGCTCCTCAAGCAGCTGGTATCATCCACTCTGACTTCGAAAAAGGTTTTATTCGTGCAGTGACCATGTCTTATGATGATTTGGTAAAATACGGCTCTGAAAAGGCTGTAAAAGAAGCAGGACGTTTGCGTGAAGAAGGAAAAGAATATGTCGTGCAAGATGGCGATATTATGGAATTCCGCTTTAACGTTTAATCAATATTTAAAATAATGTCAATTAGGTTGGAAAAAAATTCCAACCCTTTTGACTTTTGAAAGGAAATTTAAATGACAAAATTACTTGTAGGATTGGGAAATCCAGGAGATAAATATTTTGAAACTAAACATAATGTTGGCTTTATGCTGATTGACCAACTAGCAAAAAAACAGAATGTTACCTTTACACACGATAAGATATTTCAAGCTGAACTAGCTTCATTTTTCCTTAATGGGGAAAAAATTTATCTGGTAAAACCGACGACTTTTATGAATGAAAGTGGAAAAGCTGTTCATGCATTGTTAACCTACTATGGTTTAGATATTGAAGATTTACTGATTATTTACGATGATCTTGACATGGAAGTCGGAAAAATTCGTCTTCGTGCTAAAGGATCAGCTGGTGGTCATAATGGAATTAAGTCGATTATTCAACATATCGGTACACAGGTTTTCAATCGTGTAAAGATTGGCATTGGAAGACCTAAAAAAGGAATGTCAGTAGTTCATCATGTTTTGAGTAAGTTTGATCAAGAAGATTATATTGGTATTTTACAGTCAATTGACAAGGTTGACGATGCTGTAAACTATTATTTACAAGAAAAAAACTTTGAAAAGACGATGCAGAAATATAATGGGTAAGGAAATGGCATTAATCGATTTCTTTTTAGAGAATAAACAAATTCTATCTTGGCATAAGAACTTACCACAGCAACAAAGACAATTATTACTAGGACTTTCTGGATCAGCAAAATCGTTAGCGATTGCTAGTAGTCTGAAGAGTCAGGATAAGGTTTTAGTGATGACCTCGACATATGGAGAGGCTGAGCGTATGATTAATGATCTAATCTCCATATTAGGTTCGGATCTGGTTTATCCATTTCTAGTAGATGATTCACCAATGGTTGAATTTTTGGTATCATCTCAGGAAAAGATTTTTTCTCGGGTTGAAGCTTTACGTTTTCTAAGAGATAAATCTCAAAAAGGAATATTAGTTTGTAACATGGCAGCTAGCCGCATATTTTTGCCTGAACCTAAGATTTTCGATGATAGTGTTTTAAAACTGCAAGTCGGACAAGAGTGTGAACAAAGAGAGTTAAAAAATCAGCTAACTGCACTTGGTTATAAGAAAGTTACACAAGTTCAGAGTCAAGGAGAATTTAGTCTTCGTGGAGATATTCTAGATATATTTGAAACTTCACAAATATGTCCTTATAGGATTGAATTTTTCGGTGATGAGATTGATGGCATTAGAGAATTTGATACTGAAACTCAATTATCAAAAGATAGTCAAACTCAAGTACTAATCTATCCAGCTAGTGATATTTTGTTAACGAATGAAGATTATCATCGTGGTCAGAAATTTTTAGAACATGAGATTGATAAGGCACTTTCTCCAACTTTAAAGTCTTACCTAGAAGAAGTTTTTAGTTGTACGAAAGAGCAAGTTCTTCATGCAGATATTCGCAAGTTTTTGTCTGTATTTTATAAAAAACAGTGGACCTTGATAGACTATTTGAATCAAGTTCCTGTTATATTTGATGATTTTCAAAAAATCATGAACCAGTACGATGCTTTTGATAAGGAAACAGCTAGCTATTTTACAGATGATTTACATAATAGTAAATCAGTGTCAAATTTACAATATTTTGCTGATGTAGAAAGTCAGTTTAAAAAATATGTACCAACGACTTTCTTTTCAAATTTTC
Source organism: Streptococcus infantis (assembly GCF_047460825.1). Classification (GTDB taxonomy): domain Bacteria; phylum Bacillota; class Bacilli; order Lactobacillales; family Streptococcaceae; genus Streptococcus; species Streptococcus infantis_V. Next base: position 15,113 of record NZ_JASHFO010000028.1, read on the forward strand.
AAAAAGGGCTTGGAAATTTGAAATTTATTAAACTGTACCAGTTCAATCAATATCCTATGCAAGAGTTCTTTAATCAGTTTTCTTTTCTGAAAGAAGAAATTGAACGTTACAAAAAATTAAAGTATACGATTGTTCTTCAATCAAGTAGCAAAACTGAACTAAAGAAACTGTCAACGATTCTTGATGAATACGATATTAAAGTTGATAATAGTAATGAAAGTAAAATCTGTAAAGGAACTGTCAATCTTGTTGAAGGAAATCTGCGACATGGATTTCACTTTGTAGATGAAAATCTTGTATTTATCACTGAATATGAAATTTTTAAAAAGAAGATTAAACGCAAGTATCGAAGACAAAATATCAGTAACGCTGAACGATTAAAGGATTATAATGAACTCCAAAAAGGAGACTATGTTGTTCATCAAATCCATGGTATTGGTCAATATTTAGGGATTGAAACGATTGAAATCAAAGGAATTCATCGAGACTATGTAAGTGTCCTATATCAAAATGGTGATCGAATTTCTATCCCTGTGGAGCAGATACAGACTCTTTCTAAGTATGTTTCTAGTGATGGTAAGGCTCCAAAGTTAAACAAATTAAACGATGGACGTTTTAAAAAAGCGAAGCAAAAAGTAAAGAGTCAAGTTGAAGATATTGCAGATGATTTAATTAAGTTATATGCAGAGAGAAGTCAACTTAAAGGTTTTGCATTTTCAAAAGATGATGAAGACCAAAACGCTTTTGACGAAGCTTTCCCATATGTAGAGACTGAGGACCAACTTCGAAGTATCGAAGAAATAAAAAAAGATATGCAGGCTCCTCAACCGATGGACCGACTATTAGTTGGAGATGTTGGTTTTGGTAAGACAGAAGTTGCTATGCGAGCTGCATTTAAGGCTGTCAATGATCATAAACAGGTTGTCGTTTTAGTGCCAACAACCGTTCTTGCTCAGCAACATTACAGTAATTTTAAGGAAAGATTTGAACAATTTGCTGTCAACGTAGATGTTTTGAGTCGTTTCAGAAGTAAAAAAGAACAGACTGAAACACTTGAGAAATTAAAAAAAGGTCAAGTAGACATCTTGATAGGGACCCATAGAGTCTTATCTAAAGATGTTGAGTTTGCTGATTTGGGGTTGATGATTATTGATGAAGAGCAACGTTTTGGTGTTAAGCATAAGGAAGCTTTGAAGGAATTAAAAAAGAAGGTTGATGTCTTAACCTTGACAGCTACACCAATTCCTCGAACTCTTCATATGTCTATGCTAGGTATCCGAGATTTATCAGTCATCGAAACTCCTCCAACCAATCGATATCCTGTACAAACCTATGTCCTTGAACAGAATGATCGTGTCATTCGTGATGCTGTATTGAGAGAAATGGATCGTGGTGGTCAAGTTTACTATCTTTACAACAAAGTTGACACTATTGAAAAGAAGGTTTCAGAGTTACAAGAATTGATTCCAGAAGCTTCTATTGGATTTGTCCATGGTCAAATGAGTGAAATTCGCTTAGAAAATACACTTCTTGATTTCATTGAAGGACAATATGATATTTTAGTGACTACAACAATCATTGAAACTGGTGTAGACATTCCAAATGCTAATACCTTGTTTATAGAAAATGCAGATCATATGGGCTTGTCAACCTTGTATCAATTAAGAGGTCGTGTTGGTCGTAGTAATCGAATTGCTTATGCCTATCTCATGTATCGTCCAGATAAAACTTTGACAGAAGTTTCTGAGAAGAGATTAGAAGCTATCAAAGGTTTTACTGAACTGGGTTCTGGTTTCAAAATTGCTATGCGTGATTTATCCATTCGTGGAGCTGGAAATCTTTTAGGAAGCTCTCAGTCTGGATTTATCGATTCTGTTGGTTTTGAGTTGTACTCTCAGTTGTTAGAAGAAGCAATAGCTAAGAAAAATGGAACTGACAAAAAACGTGAAAAAGGAAATGCTGAGTTACTACTACAAATCGATGCCTATCTCCCAGATGATTATATATCGGATGAAAGACATAAAATTGAAATTTACAAGAGAATTCGTCAGATTGACAATCGTGTCAACTATGAAGAATTACAAGATGAGTTGATCGATCGTTTTGGAGAATATCCAGATGTGGTTGCTTATCTTTTAGAAATTGGATTAGCTAAAGCATATCTTGATAAAGTATTTGTTAATCGAGTTGAAAGAAAAAATAATAAACTTATCGTTCAATTTGAAAAAATTTCGCAACAATTATTTTTAACACAAGATTATTTCCAGGCTCTTTCTCAGACAAGTTTAAAGGCAAATATTTCAGAAAATCAAGATTTAATCGAAGTTGTTTTTGATATTCGTAATAAAAAGGATTATGAGATTTTAGAAGGTCTTTTAACTTTTGGAGAATCATTAGCAAACATAAAAGATTCAAAAGAGTCACATTAGGAGTTATCTTTTTTCTTCTATAAAATGTAGAAAAATGGTACAATAATAATTTGAGGTAATAAAAATGAGATTAGATAAATATTTAAAAGTATCAAGAATTATTAAGCGTCGTACAGTGGCTAAAGAAGTTGCAGATAAGGGACGCATCAAGGTAAATGGTATTCTTGCTAAGAGTTCTACAGATTTAAAAATTAATGACCAAGTTGAAATTCGTTTTGGAAATAAATTGTTGCTCGTAAAAGTGTTAGAAATGAAAGATAGCACTAAAAAAGAAGATGCTGCAGGTATGTATGAAATTATCAGCGAAACAAGGGTAGAAAACGATGTATAAAAAAATTGTACAAATGAATAATTCTTTTATTCAAAATGAACACCAACGTCGTAAATACTTGATGGAAGAACGACAAAGACGAAATCGGTTTATGGGCTGGGTTTTGATTTTGATTATGTTGTTGTTCATCCTACCAACCTATAATTTGACTCAAAGTTATCAGCAACTACTCGAACGTCGCCAACAGTTAGCCGATCTGAAAAAACAGTATCAAGAATTGAGCGATGAAAAAGATAAAGAATCAAATCTTGCAACCAAATTAAAGGACGAAACATACGCAGCCAAGTATTTGCGTGCAAAATATTACTATTCAAAATCATGGGAGGAAGTTTATACTATTCCGGACTTACTTCCTAGGTAATGTAAAATGGAAAATTTATTAGATATTGTAGAAAAGTTTTTAAGTCAATCAGATGAAAAATTAGAAGAGTTAGCTCAAAAAAATCATCTGTTACGGCTACAAGAAGAAGAGGAAAAAAAGAATGCGTAAATTTTTAGTGATATTACTACTTCCTATTTTTTTAAAAAGTGTCCAAGTAGTAAGCACTGAGAATCCAGTTATCATTCCAAACCAAGAAGTTTATTCCTTAACCCACGCTTCGTATCATTTTTACTATCAAGATGTTATAGAATCTCCAAAATTTTATGGTGAAACGTCTGTTTATTCTACAGAAGATTTGATTAAAGAATCAGGAAAAGTCAATGTAGATACAAAATTATCTGTTTTAGAATGGAGATTAAATAAACAAGGACAGCCTGTCTTTAAATTGTCAAATAATCAATTTGTGATGGCTGATAAACGACTTTTATACGATAGTTCAATTGTCAACGATTTTTCTAAACGAGTATGGTTAGAACCAGGATTTGTCGTTTATAATAGTCCTTATGATCAACAAGAATTAAAGTCTACTTTAGCAGCTTATCAAGAGGTTGAAGCAGATATGTCTATTTTTGCTGGTGGTCATGAATTTTTACATATCAAACAAATTGGTTGGGTTTCGACGGATTATATTTCCAATGATGATAATCGTATCCAGAAAGTACAAGAGTTGTTATCTGCGAATTATCAAAATGAACAATTTTCTATTTATGTTAAACAATTGAGCACGGGTAAGGAAGCTGGAATTAATGAAGATCAAAAAATGTACGCTGCTAGTGTTATGAAATTGCCTTATCTTTATTATGTTCAAGAAAAAATCAATCAAGGTGATTATCAACTTGACACGAAATTGAAGTATGTTTCTGAAGTTAATGATTTCTCTGGATCATACAAACCAGAAGGAAGCGGAAGCCTCCCTAAAACAGCGGACAATAAAGACTACACTCTCAAAGATTTAATTACAAAGACAGCGAAAGAATCTGACAATGTAGCTCATAATATTCTTGCTTATTATATTACGAATAAATCAGATGAAGCCTTTAAAAAAGAAATGGCTACTATCGCAGGTGAAGAGTGGGATGTGACAGATAAGTTGGCTTCAGCTAGAATGGCTGGTCAAGTTATGGAATCTATTTACAATCAAAATGGTTTTGTTTTAGAATCGCTATCGCAAACAGCTTTTGATAATCAGAGGATTGCTAAGAATATTTCTGCTAAGGTAGCCCATAAAATTGGGGATGCAGATGAATTTAAACACGATGTAGGAATAGTCTATACAGATTCTCCTTTCATTATTTCAATCTTTACCAAAAATTCTGATTATGATACCATTTCTAAAATTGCTAAGGATGTCTATGAGGTCCTAAAATGAGAGAACAAGATTTTTTAAATCATTTTCTAGAAAAAGGTTATTTTAAAGATCATTCACGAGTTGTACTAGCCTTGTCTGGTGGATTGGATTCGATGTTTCTCTTTCACCTCCTATCAACCTATCAAGAAGAACTCGGGATTGAATTATTTTTAGCTCATGTAAACCATAAACAACGACTAGAATCGGATAATGAAGAATATGAATTAAGAAAACTAGCTGAACAAGTTGGAGTTTCAATTTACGTAGCTCATTTTACTGGAGATTTTTCAGAAGCAAATGCTCGTCAATTTCGCTATGATTTTTTTAGAGAAGTAATGGAGAAAACGTCCTCTACAGCTCTTGTAACAGCTCATCATGCAGATGATCAGGCTGAAACGATTTTTATGCGAATGATTAGGGGTGTTAGATTACAACATTTATCAGCTATAAAAGAGAGACAAGAGTTTGATAAGAGAGAATTAATTCGTCCTTTGCTGTCTTTTTATAAGAGGGTTTTTCCTGAAGTTGAGCATTTTGAAGATAGGACGAATAAAGAAAATCATTATTTTCGCAATCGAGTTCGTAATATTTACTTACCCCAACTGGAAAAAGAAAATTTTCAAGTGAAAAAAGCAATTCTTGAGTTTGGAAAAGAAGTATCTGACTATCAAATTGCTCTGACTGAATTATCTCAAACAGTCAATGTGGAAGACTTAACTCAGTTTTTATCTTTTAGTGAAGCAACGCAACGAGTTTTACTACAACAATACCTTAGTCGTTTTGCTGATTTAAATGTAACAAGAGAACAATTTCAAGAAATTCATCATATTTTAAAAACTAAGAGTCAATATCGCCATTGTATAAAAAATGGTTATGAACTTGTAAAAGAATACCAGCACTTTCGAATTGGTAAAATCAGACCAAAGTCTGATGAAAAAAGTAGTGAGTGTGTGTTAAACTATCAAAATCAAGTTCATTATGAAGGTTATTTATTTTCATTTGGAATACCTCTAAAAGGGGAAAATGTTCAAAAGATGAATGTTTCTCGTGAAACATCGTTGATTTTACGGCATCGACAGCCTGGTGATTATTTGATAAAAAACGGTCATCGTAAAAAACTAAGACGACTTTTTATTGATTTAAAAATTCCTAAAGAAAAACGAGAAAAAGCTATTATCATTGAGCAATTTGGAAAAATTTGTTCAGTTTTAGGAATTGAAATCAGTGATTTGAGTAAAAAAATGAAAAATGATATAATGAACACTGTACTTTATATAGAAAAAATAGATAGGTAAAATCATGTTAGAAAAAGATATCAAGAAAATTTTAATTTCACAAGATGAAATTACAGAAGCAGCTAAAAAATTGGGTGCTCAGTTGACAAAAGATTATGAGGGTAAAAATCCGATTTTAGTTGGAATTTTAAAAGGTTCTATTCCTTTTATGGCAGAATTGGTGAAATATATTGATACACATCTTGAAATGGACTTTATGATGGTCTCTAGCTATCATGGTGGGACTGTAAGTAGTGGTGTCATTAATATTAAACAAGACGTAACTCAAGATATTAAAGGTCGACATGTTGTCTTTGTAGAAGATATCATTGATACTGGTCAAACCTTGAAGAGTTTGAGAGAAATGTTTACTGCAAGAGAAGCAGCTTCTGTTAAGATTGTCACCATGCTTGATAAACCAGAAGGTCGTACAGTAGAAATCGAAGCAGATTATACATGTTTTACAATTCCAAATGAATTTGTTGTAGGCTACGGTTTAGACTATAATGAAAACTATCGTAACCTTCCTTATGTAGGTGTATTGAAAGAGGAAGTTTACTCAAAATAGAAGGGTAAGTGTTTGAATGCAAAAACAAAATAATGGTTTCATAAAAAATCCATTTCTTTATTTGTTGATGATTTTCTTGCTAGTGACAGGATTCCAGTACTTTTTTGCTGGCAGATCTGCTGGTCATAGTCAACAAATTAAGTACTCAGAATTGGTTCAGGAAATCACTAACGACAATGTAAAAGAAATGACATACCAACCAAGTGGTAGTGTTATTGAAGTGTATGGTGTCTACAAAACTGCTAAGACAGAGAAACAGGAAACGGGAATTCAATTTTTTACACCCTCTGCTACAAAAGTAGAGAAATTTACAAGTATTGTCCTCCCATCAGATACAACTGTAGCGGATTTGCAAAAGCTAGCAAGTGAACATCAAACACAAATTGAAGTGAAACACGAAAGCTCAAGTGGTATGTGGATTAACATCCTGGTTTCAGTAGTACCATTTGCTATCTTATTCTTCTTCCTCTTCTCTATGATGGGAAATATGGGCGGAAATAGCGGACGTAATCCAATGAGTTTTGGACGTAGTAAAGCTAAGGCTGCTAATAAAGAAGATATCAAAGTTCGCTTCTCAGATGTTGCAGGCGCAGAGGAAGAAAAACAAGAACTTGTTGAAGTTGTTGAATTCTTAAAAGATCCAAAACGATTTACAAAATTGGGTGCCCGGATTCCAGCTGGAGTTCTTTTAGAAGGACCTCCGGGAACTGGTAAAACATTACTTGCCAAAGCAGTCGCAGGAGAAGCTGGTGTACCATTCTTTAGTATTTCAGGTTCTGACTTTGTAGAAATGTTCGTCGGTGTCGGTGCGAGCCGTGTACGTTCTCTCTTTGAGGATGCAAAAAAAGCAGCACCAGCTATTATCTTCATTGATGAAATTGATGCCGTTGGTCGACAACGTGGTGTCGGTTTAGGTGGAGGTAATGATGAACGAGAACAAACCTTAAACCAACTCTTGATTGAAATGGATGGTTTTGAAGGAAATGAAGGAATTATTGTTATTGCGGCAACAAACCGTTCAGATGTTCTTGATCCAGCTCTACTTCGTCCAGGCCGTTTTGATAGAAAAGTATTAGTTGGTCGTCCAGATGTTAAGGGACGCGAAGCAATTTTGAAAGTCCATGCTAGAAATAAACCTTTAGCTGAAGATGTAGATTTAAAATTGGTAGCACAACAAACTCCAGGTTTTGTTGGTGCCGATTTGGAAAATGTATTGAACGAAGCAGCTTTGGTTGCAGCTCGTCGTAATAAATCAGTGATTGATGCTTCTGATATTGATGAAGCTGAAGATCGTGTTATCGCTGGACCATCTAAGAAAGATAAGACAGTTTCACAAAAAGAACGTGAATTGGTTGCCTACCATGAGGCAGGACATACTATTGTCGGTCTAGTATTGTCAAATGCCCGTGTTGTTCATAAAGTTACCATAGTACCACGTGGACGTGCAGGCGGATATATGATTGCACTTCCTAAGGAAGACCAAATGCTTCTATCTAAAGAAGATATGAAAGAACAATTAGCTGGCTTAATGGGTGGACGTGTAGCTGAAGAGATTATCTTTAACGTCCAAACAACTGGAGCATCCAATGACTTCGAACAAGCTACTCAGATGGCGCGTGCAATGGTTACAGAGTATGGTATGAGTGAAAAACTTGGTCCAGTACAATATGAAGGAAATCATGCCATGTTTGGTGCACAAAGCCCTCAAAAATCAATTTCAGAACAAACAGCTTATGAAATTGACGAAGAAGTTCGTTCATTGTTGAATGAAGCACGAAACAAAGCTGCTGAAATTATCCAGTCAAATCGTGAAACTCACAAGCTAATTGCAGAAGCATTATTGAAATACGAAACATTGGATAGTACACAAATTAAATCTCTATACGAAACAGGAAAGATGCCTGAAACAGTAGAAGAGGAATCACATGCACTATCTTATGACGAAGTAAAATCAAAAATGAGTGAAGAAAATTAATTATCTTAAATACTATAAACAGAGGAGGCACAAGTTTTCTCTGTTTTTTTAAAAAATTGAGGGAAATCTAATTTAAATCAAAGATTTTTATATAATAGAAAACAAAATACAAGTTCACCTATGTTAATGCTCCCTTAGAGAAAATGATTCAAATTTTCTGAAAATAAGAATGCAAGAGTTACTTGAGTAATATGAAGAAATGTTTTTAAAAAATGATATGTGCTTCATAAAAAACAATTATTGTAAGAAAAAAATTAACCGAAACTCTGGGCAGACGAACGATTTAAAGGCCGCAAAGCCCTTCTCAGAGAGCTGAAGGAAACATTACAAGACTTCTAAAAAAAAATTAAAAAAAGGTGTTGACAAAGCAAAAAAAGTCGGTATAATAGTAAGAGTTGAAAATAACAACTCCGGTCCGTTGGTCAAGGGGTTAAGACACCGCCTTTTCACGGCGGTAACACGGGTTCGAATCCCGTACGGACTATGGTATGTTACAGATGAAACACTGGATGAAAAAAATTAAAAAAAGTTTCAAAAAAGTGTTGACAAGCGAAAGCGGCTGTGATATACTAATATAGTTGTCACTTGAGAGAAGCGAGTGACAAAGACCTTTGAAAACTGAACAAGACGAACCAATGTGCAGGGCACTACAACTAAGGTTGTAGTACTGAACAATGAAAAAAACAATAAATCTGTCAGTGACAGAAATGAGTGAGAACTCAAACTTTTAATGAGAGTTTGATCCTGGCTCAGGACGAACGCTGGCGGCGTGCCTAATACATGCAAGTAGAACGCTGAAGGAGGAGCTTACTTCTCCGGATGAGTTGCGAACGGGTGAGTAACGCGTAGGTAACCTGCCTGGTAGCGGGGGATAACTATTGGAAACGATAGCTAATACCGCATAACAGTAGATATTGCATGATATCTGCTTGAAAGGTGCAATTGCATCACTACCAGATGGACCTGCGTTGTATTAGCTAGTTGGTGAGGTAACGGCTCACCAAGGCGACGATACATAGCCGACCTGAGAGGGTGATCGGCCACACTGGGACTGAGACACGGCCCAGACTCCTACGGGAGGCAGCAGTAGGGAATCTTCGGCAATGGACGGAAGTCTGACCGAGCAACGCCGCGTGAGTGAAGAAGGTTTTCGGATCGTAAA
>NZ_JASHFO010000029.1:0-23055 GCF_047460825.1 Streptococcus infantis
ATAGGAAATATCCCTTTTTATTTTTCTCAAATTCAGATTTTTGGATAGATTAGTAGATGATGAGATAAACTATTTTTGAAAACAGAAAAAGACAAACGTCATTTTTGGCGTTTGTCTTCGTTCTGAAGACTAGACAAGTCTAGCCTTTCTTATTAATTAGAATTTTTTACGTTTACGAGCTGCTTCTGATTTACGTTTGCGTTTTACAGAAGGTTTTTCATAGAATTCACGTTTGCGTGTTTCTTGAAGAGTACCAGCTTTAGTAACTGCACGTTTGAAACGACGAAGAGCATCGTCAAGAGATTCATTCTTACGTACTACTGTTTTAGACATTTTTTTCACTCCCTTCAAGTTCAAGATCTACTCTATTCTACACGTAATGAAGAAAATTGTCAAGAAAAAAATGAAATTCTCCCCAATCATTCCATTTAATTTTTAAAAAATGAGAATTATATATTCTTCTTTTCAAGGGAAAATCTATCACGCACTCTTCTATTAGAACTATTGTACCACTTTCAGACAAACTGAATTCATTTTTTGAACATTTCCAGACCAAAAAACCACCCAATCCATAGGATCGAATGGTCTTTAATGATTAAAATCTTATTTCTTTAACAAGCTGAGTGCTGCTGCATCTGCGATAATGGTCACATCTGGATGGTTTTGCAGGCTACTTGCCGGTAGACTTTCTGTCACAGGGCCTTCAACAGTTCCAGCGATAGCTTCTGCTTTTGATTCACCATAAGCAAATAGAAGGATAGACTTAGCGTCCAAAATGTTCTTAATCCCCATTGAAATAGCTTGAGTTGGAACATCTTCAATCTTCTCAAAGAAGCGCGCGTTAGCTTCGATTGTAGACTGGTCAAGCTCTACAAGATGAGTTTGACTGTCAAATGGTGTGCCTGGTTCGTTAAAGCCAATATGACCATTGCGGCCAATTCCTAAGATTTGTAGGTCAACTGGATGGTCAGCAAGAATTTGGTTGTAGCGTTCTACTTCTGCTTCTGCATTATCCTTGACACCTCGTGGCAAGAAGCTTTCTTTAAATGGTTTCTTGTTGAAAAGCTTTTCTTGCATGAAGTAACGGTATGATTGAGGATTGTCCCCATCAAGGCCTACGTACTCATCCAAATTCACACTTGTAAGATTTGAAAAATCAAGATCGCTCTCAACGATTTGTTGGTAAAATTCCAAAGGACTGCTTCCTGTTGCAAGTCCCAATGTTTGTGCACCGTTTTCCAATTTTTCTTTTAAGATATCAAAAGCAACTTTTCCACCTTCAATTGGATTTTCCACTTGAATAACTTTCATAATTTTGTCCTCCATATTCTTTATTTCATTATATGGTATAGACCAATTTTTGTCAAGTGAAAACGGTTTATTTTTGTTGAAAATATAAATATACTAAAGAAATCAATTGATAGGTCTACCTACACCAAAAAAGAGGAATCTACCCAAATATGCGATAGATTTTACCTTTTGTTTACTTATTTTTGGTTTAGTAGAGGTAAAATTCTCTTCATACTTACTATACACACTTGTAACTTCGTGTAAAAAAACTGATTCCCTAGCTTCATCAAGAACGTATCTGTGTTTAAGTTCAACATTTTTAGCCTCTGTTCTTATAGCGATGTTTAGTCTTTTCTTTAAAGTACTCCGTTTTCTGAAACATCTTCTGAAAAAAGTATTCTGTATTTTTAAGAGTTTTAGAAGAGGTTTTAGACTTAGCTCCTTATTTATTACACCCTTTTTTTAAGAGCAAATTTGACAAAACCTAATATTAAAAATTGGGGGTTCCCGAGCATTATCAGGTTAATTTAAACAAGAACAAGGCAAAAGACCCTCGTAAAAAAGTATTGCAACTTGTCAATACCTTTGTTGAGGTACTTTTCAATATAGTAGATTGAATATAAAATAGTACACTGTAACTTCTAAAATATTGTTAGAAATTGGTTTTGCTTTTCCAGTGGTTTGCCCAGTTCTATAGTGGATTGAAGCTATAATCGTACGCTAAAGATTCTAAAACGCTTCTAGAAATTAATTTAATACTCAATGAAAATCAAATTCAAACTGCGTCAACGTCGCCTTGCCGTACTCAAGTACAGCCTGCGGCTAGTTTTCTAGTTTGCTCTTTGATTTTCATTGAGTATAAGTTTCCTAATCTCTTTATTCATATCTTATTTCAATCCACTATAAAAAAGTTTTGCCCCTTTTTTGCCCCCTGAACAGAAAAAAAGCCCTTCGAATAAAATCCGAGGGGCTTAAATCTTGTTTAATCAAGAGCCGAACTTTTGAGTTTCAAGGTTCGGGATAAAATAGTTCACTGAACTATTTTATTTCTTAAGGTTGTAGAATGATTTCAATCCACGGTATTCAGCTACTTCACCAAGTTGATCTTCGATACGAAGCAATTGGTTGTATTTAGCGATACGGTCAGTACGTGAAAGTGAACCAGTCTTGATTTGTCCTGCGTTTGTTGCAACTGCAATGTCAGCGATTGTTGAATCTTCAGTTTCACCTGAACGGTGTGATACAACGGCAGTGTAACCAGCTTCTTTAGCCATTTCGATAGCTTCGAAAGTTTCAGTAAGAGTACCGATTTGGTTAACTTTGATAAGGATTGAGTTAGCAGCTCCTTCTTGGATACCACGTGCAAGGTAGTCAGTGTTAGTTACGAAGAAGTCGTCACCAACCAATTGAACTTTCTTACCAAGACGTTCAGTAAGAGCTTTCCAACCTTCCCAGTCGTTTTCATCCATACCATCTTCGATAGTGATGATTGGGTATTTGTTTACCAATTCTTCAAGGTAGTCGATTTGTTCTGCAGAAGTACGAACAGCAGCTCCTTCACCTTCGAATTTAGTGTAGTCGTATACTTGACGTTCTTTATCGTAGAATTCTGATGAAGCACAGTCAAATCCGATAAATACGTCTTTACCTGGAACATATCCAGCAGCTTCGATCGCAGCAAGGATAGTTTCAACACCGTCTTCAGTTCCTTCGAAACGAGGAGCGAATCCACCTTCGTCACCTACGGCAGTTTCCAAACCACGTGATTTAAGGATTTTCTTAAGAGCGTGGAAGATTTCAGCACCGTAACGAAGAGCTTCTTTAAATGTTGGAGCACCAACTGGCAAGATCATGAACTCTTGGAATGCGATAGGAGCATCTGAGTGAGATCCACCATTGATGATGTTCATCATTGGAGTTGGAAGAACTTTAGTGTTGAATCCACCAAGGTAGCTGTAAAGTGGGATTTCAAGGTAGTCAGCAGCAGCACGAGCTACAGCGATAGACACACCAAGGATTGCGTTAGCACCCAATTTACCTTTGTTAGGAGTTCCGTCAAGTGCGATCATAGCACGGTCGATAGCTTGTTGGTCACGTACATCGTAGCCGATGATTGCTTCAGCGATGATGTTGTTTACGTTGTCAACAGCTTTTTGTGTACCAAGACCACCGTAACGAGATTTGTCACCATCACGAAGTTCAACTGCTTCGTGTTCACCAGTAGAAGCTCCTGATGGAACCATACCACGTCCGAAAGCACCTGATTCAGTGTAAACTTCTACTTCAAGTGTTGGGTTACCGCGTGAGTCTAGGACTTCGCGAGCGTAAACATCAGTAATAATTGACATTTTTTACTCTCCTTATTGAGTTAAATTTTTTACACCTCTATGATACCTTAAAAAGACTCCTTTTTCAAGGAAAAACGTTATCTTTGTGCAAATTTTCCTTAAGTTTATAAAGTAATCGCTTTCTTATATCTGTTTTCTCCTTTATTTTATGATATACTATTTTTATGACTGATGTATCTAAACAAATCCTAGAAAAAGCTCATGGTGGGCTTAAACTAAATCCAGATGAACAGAGACGTTTTCTCGGAACTTTCGAGGAACGTGTCCTTGGCTATGCAGACCTTGAAACAGCTAATGATGATAAATTTCAAAAGGGTTATGTATCTATTTTAGAGAGTCTAAAAAAAGAGACTCAACTTCTATTTGTCAAAATTTCTCCTCAGGTAGAGTTTGATAAACAAGTTTTTTATCTAAAACAATCCAAAGATGCTGACTGCCAAGCGACCATAGTTTCTGAAGATCATAACTCTTCTCCTTTTGGCCTAGTTATCCATAGCGATGCCCCTGTTCAAACAAGTGAAAAAGACCTCAGAAAGGCCTTTTCAGACTTATGGCAGGAAAAAGAGATGAAAAAAGCTCCTACTTCTCTTTGGAAAAAGTGGTTTGGTTAATTTTTCTTCAAAGCTAAAATTTGACCAATGTTTGCAGCTGTATCTTCTAAATAGATAGCTGCATTTTTTAGACTATCCTCCAGCGGTTCGCTTTTTTCTAGTATTGAAAAAGCAGCGATGACATTCTCAAATGGTAAAGGAGGTAAATCCTCAGCTAAACTACCACAAATAGCAATAACTGGAACACCATTTGGTGTTCTTTTTGCTACCCCGATTGGCGCCTTGCCTGAAAAACTTTGAGCATCCAATCTACCTTCACCAACAATAACTAGATCTGCATCTGCAACGTTTTTATCGAAATTGATTATATCTAAACAAGTTTGGATACCAGATACAATCTCTGCTCCAGCAAAGGCACACAATCCAGCTGCAATACCGCCACCTGCTCCAGCACCATCCAATTCTAATATTTCAGGTGCAACTTTGTGGTAAAAGTTTTCAATAGCAATATCAACGTCTTGGAATTTAGTTGGTTCCAACCCTTTTTGCTTTCCAAATGTATAGGTAGCACCGTGAGTTCCACAGAGTAGATTGGTAACATCTGCTAAGATTTTAATATGCACATCAGCAGGGATGGTAACGACATTTTTGTCCAAAGTCTTACTAATTTCAAATAAGGACTGGCCACAAGCCTCAAGTTCGATCCCGTTTTCATCATAAAACTGATACCCGAGTCCTGCAGCAATCCCAATACCACCATCGTTACTGGATGTCCCACCAACTCCTATATAGATCTCTTTCATTCCTTGTTCGATTAAATATAGGATCAGTTGACCAATCCCCTTTGTTTGAATCTTCAGTGGATTTCGTTTTTCTATAGGAATTTTAGCAAGCCCAACTAAATCAGCCACCTCGAACAGAGCAAGTTCTCCTTTTTGAACATAAGTCATTTGAATCTCATCTCCAAAGGGACCTGTCACTAAAGCAGTTTTTTCTACAAGACCAAGTGAATTTTTAATGGCATCCACTGTTCCTTCCCCTCCATCGCCAACAGGTAAGAGCAAACATTTCGATTCAGGTAGAGCCTTTTTAAGGCCTAGTTTAATAGCTTTAGCTACTTCACTTGCAGGGAGACTCTCCTTAAAAGAGTCAGGTGCTATAACAATTTTCATACACTCATCTTTCTAATCAAAGGAAATCTATCAGATTCAATACTTTTGTTAAATCTCTTTCTTCAATTTGAAGGGGAATTTCCTCTTTCACGATTTCTTTGGCACAAAAGCCAATGCCGATTCCAGCTCTCTTCAACATTGCTAAATCATTAGCTCCATCTCCAATAGCAATTGTTCTATCAATTGGTAGCTCTAATTCATCAGCCCATCTTACTAGGGTTTCTTTTTTAACTTCTCTGCTGATAATAGGACCAACAAGATTTCCAGTTAAATGACCATCTATGATTTCCAGTTGATTAGCAGAAAATAATGAAATCCCTAAATCTTTTGCTATTCTTTCAACAACAGGTGTAAATCCACCCGAAATTAAACCCACTTCTATCTGATTTTTTTGCAGAGTGTTAATAAATTGCGCAGCATTTTTACTAAGGTGTAGTTCATGATAAATCTTATCAAAAGTATCTATAGAAAGTCCTTTTAGAAGGGAAACACGTTTTCCCAGGCTTTCTTCAAAATCTAGTTCTCCTCTCATAGCTTGGGCAGTCAGTAGAGCTACTTCATTTTCACACTCTGCTTCTTTCCCCAACAAATCAATAACTTCCTCTTCTATCAGTGTCCCATCTACATCCAGTACACAGAGTCCTTTAATTTTTTTCATATAATTGCCTTACTTTCATAATCTCAAAAAATCGTATGAAGGTATCATACGATTTTAACTATTTAGTTTGCTAAACTGTGATACAAATCAAGATATGACTTGCAGGCTGTATCCCAAGAGAAATCACATTCCATAGCTTGAACTTGCATATTTTTCCAAACATCAGGATGGTTGTGATAAACATCCAAAGCTGTTTGCAATGCCCAGTTGAGCCAGTATGGAGTTAGGTTGTTAAAGCTAAATCCTGTACCTGTCCCTTCAATTGGATTAAAGGCTTGAACAGTATCTCTAAGTCCACCCACCTCGTTTACTAAAGGAAGCGTACCATATCTCATGGCCATCATTTGTGAAAGTCCACACGGTTCAAAGCGACTTGGCATGAGGAAAATATCACATGCTGCATAAATCTCTTGAGCTAATTTCACATCGAAAGTAATATTTGCAGAAAGTTTTTCTGGGAATACTTGACTAAACCAAGAGAAAGCTTGTTCAAATCCTGGATCTCCAGTTCCCAAGAGAACAATTTGAATATCCTCTTGAAGCATACGATGCAGGCTTTCAACCACCACATCAAAGCCCTTCTGACGAGTCAAGCGTGACACGATACCAATCATTGGTACATCAGGACGTACTGGAAGACCAACTCTTTCTTGAAGTTTCGCTTTATTTTGAGCTTTTCCTGACAAATCAGATTTGTTAAAATGATACTCAAGTAAAGAATCCGTCTCTGGGTTGTACAAATCTGTATCAATACCATTAACAATACCTGAAACCTTACCAGATTCCATACGAAGAATCTGATCAATACCGCAACCAAATTCTGTAGTCATGATCTCATAAGCATAGCTCGGTGACACGGTTGATACACGATCTGCATAGAGAATACCTGCCTTCATCCAGTTAAGACAATCATTCCAACGAACTGTTCCATCAGCATAGCGCTCAAATCCAACCCTGAACAAGTCCCAAAGCATGCTTTCAGAGAATTGACCTTGAAATTCCAAGTTATGAATGGTCAAAACAGTCTTGATTCCTTGGTAAGCTTGAATCCATCTGTATTTTTCTTTCAACAAGAACGGAATCATTGCTGTATGGTAATCATGAGCATGGAGGACGTCAGGTATGAATCCAATACGCTCCATAGCTTCAAGGGCAGCAAGTTGGAAGAAGGCAAAGCGTTCACCATCATCGAAGTCTCCATAAACATGTCCACGGAAGAAATAATATTGATTGTCGATAAAGTAGAAGGTAACACCGTTTAAAACAGTTTTCTTAATTCCACAAAATTGTCTGCGCCAACCAACATAGACTTCGAATTGAAGGACATCTTCAATCTGATCACCAAACTTGGCTTCTACCATGTCATAGTAAGGTAAGATAACAGCAACCTCATGCCCAGCTTTTACTAATGATTTTGGAAGTGCTCCGATAACGTCTCCCAAGCCACCTGTTTTTGAAAAGGGCGCACCTTCGGCTGCTACAAATAAAATTTTCATGAAAGGATATCCTCTGTTACTTTTTCGCCTTTTTTGATGACAACAGGATTTTCTGCTGTACCTCGAATGACAACTCCCTCAGCTATTTCAGCACCCTTATCTACGACTGCATACTCGACTTGCGCACCTTCACCAATGACAACACGAGGGAAAACAATAGATTCTTTAACTAAGCTATCTTTATGAATTTGAACATTACGAGAAATAACCGAACGAACAACTTTACCTTCGACAATACTACCAGAAGCAAACTGCGAAGTATTTACTTCACAACCAGGTGCATAGTAAGTAGGCTCTTCGTTTTTAACTTTAGTGTGAATCTTTTGATTTGGTGAGAACAAAGAGTAGAATTTATGCTGATCAAGCATATCTAAATTAGCTTGGTAGTATGTTTCTACTGAATGAATATTTGCTAGGTATCCTGTGTATTCATATGCAAAAGCACCTTCTTTAGCTGCTAAATCACGAAGAACATAACGTAATTTTTCTGGATATTCTTTTTGAGCTTCTTCTTCTAAACGTTTAATCAACCATTGAGTATCTACAACAAAGATATCTGTTGACATGTTGTAGTAATCTTGATTTGATTTTTTATCAAAGAGTTTGTGAGAAACCACATGGTCAGTTTCGTCGATATCAAGGATTGCATTTACTTCTGAAATGTCCTTCTTAGGCAATTTCTTATAAACAACTGTGATTGGTGATTTTGTTGTATTATGCAAATGGAAAACTTGATTGAGATCAATATTCACCAAAACATCAGAGTTCAAGGAAACTGTTTGGTCTGAACCTGAACGTTTTAAGTAAGTTAAGAGTTGTTTATAGTACTCTTTTCCAACAGTACTGCTCTCTACACGAGTATTGTAGATTCCAAGATAGTAGTGGCTAAGAAGTGTATTCAAGCCCCATTCACGTCCTGAACGAATATGGTCAAAAACTGAGCTGATGTTATCTTGTTGGAAAATTCCAAAGATACTACGAACGCCTGCATTAGCTAAACTTGAAAGCGGGAAGTCAATCAAACGATACTTTCCTCCAAATGGTAAAGTTGCCACTGGACGGTTACTTGTCAAGGTTGACATATCATGGAAACCAACGGTATTTCCTAAAATCGCTGAATATTTATCAATCTTCATCTGTTGCTACCCCCACTACTTCGTTATATCCGACTACTTGTACTTCTTCTGTACCATCAATTTCAACACCATCGGCAATAATTGCACCTTCACCGATGATTGCACGTGTAATTTTAGCTCCTCTACCGATAACTGCTCCACTCATGATGACAGAATCAACAACTTCTGCTCCCTTACGAACTTGAGCTGCTGTTGAGAGGATAGAGTGTTTTACAGTACCATTCACGTAACATCCATCTACTACGAGAGAATCTTCCACTTGAGCGAGTTCTCCAAGGAAGTTTGGTGGAGCAATTAGGTTACGAGAATAAATCTTCCATTGACGGTTACGACTATCGAGAGCATTTTCTGGAGAGATGTATTCCATGTTGGCTTCCCAAAGAGATTCGATAGTGCCGACGTCTTTCCAGTAACCACTGAATTCGTATGCATAGACACTTTCTCCAGACTCTAAGTAGTTTGGAATAACGTTCTTACCAAAGTCTGACATATCGACATTGTTCTTTTCAGCTGCAACCAGCATGTTGCGAAGTCGTTTCCAGTCAAAGATATAAATCCCCATTGATGCCTTAGTTGATTTTGGTTGGGCAGGTTTTTCTTCGAATTCAACAATACGATTATTAGCATCTGTATTCATGATACCGAAACGGCTAGCTTCTTTTAATGGTACGTCCAAGACTGCTACAGTCAAGCTGGCATTATTGTCCTTGTGTGATTGGAGCATATCATCGTAGTCCATCTTGTAGATATGGTCACCCGAAAGAATCAAAACATACTCAGGATTGATACTGTCGATATAGTCGATGTTTTGGTAAATGGCATGACTTGTACCTTCAAACCAACGGTTTCCTTCACTAGCAGAGTAGGGTTGAAGGATAGAAACACCTGTGTCAATACCGTCTAGACCCCAACTAGAACCATTACCAATGTGGCTATTGAGAGCTAGTGGTTGATACTGTGTGATAACCCCAACATTATGGATACCAGAGTTGGCACAGTTTGAAAGAGCGAAGTCAATGATACGGTAGCGCCCACCAAATTGCACAGCTGGTTTCGCAATGCTTTGAGTGAGTTTACCGAGACGAGTTCCTTGCCCACCTGCAAGGATTAAAGCTAGCATTTCATTCTTCATTTTCTACTCCTTTTTGAGTTTTATTAGCGACTTTTTTAGTAGGTTTTATGCGACGTTTGATTTTCCAAATACTTGCTCCCATAGCTGGCAATGTAAATGTCAAAGTCTGCTCATAATCCTTCCACAATCCTTCTTGAGTTTGAACTGTTTGGTTGTGCTCTTTCCAAACACCACCCCATTGTTCTAACTCTGTATTCCAAATTTCTTCATAAATCCCTGCAACTGGAAGACCAATTGTAAAATCAGGACGTTCAACTGGTGCCATATTAAAGACACAGACTAGCATCTCGCCTTTCTTGCCCTTACGGATAAAGGAAAGAACACTCTGATCTCTATTATCCGCATCAATGATTTCAATACCATCGTAACTTGTATCAATTTCCCAAAGACAACGGTGGTCTTTATAAAGCTGATTCAACTGTGATGTAAAGTATTTCATCTTGGCATTCATTGGATCTTCTAGGTTAGACCACTCCAATTGCTCTTCTGATTTCCACTCTAAGAATTGACCAAATTCGCTACCCATGAAGAGTAATTTCTTACCAGGGTGACAAATTTGATAAGTGTAGAGGTTTCTCAAACCAGCGAACTGATTGTAACGATCACCCCACATCTTATGCATCATACTCTTCTTACCGTGGACAACCTCATCATGTGAGAATGGTAGGAGATAATTTTCATTAAAGACATACATGAAGCTGAAGGTCACAAGATTAAAGTCATACTTGCGGTAAATTGGATCTTCTTCGTAGAAACGTAGGATGTCATTCATCCAACCCATGTTCCACTTGTAGTCAAATCCAAGTCCACCCATTTCCTTCATACCAGTAATCTTGGTACCTGAAGAAGACTCCTCTGCAATCATCATAACATCCGGATGCGCTAGCTTAATAACATCATTCAAACGTTGTAGGAAATAATAGCCTTCATAGTTGAGATTGCCACCGTCTTTATTTGGTGTCCATGGAGCATTGTCATAATCTAGATAGAGAATATTACTTACAGCATCTACACGAATACCATCTAGGTGATAGAAATCAATCCAGAACTTAATACTAGAAATCAAGAAAGATTGTACTTCATTTTTACCTAAGTCAAAGTTGAGTGCTCCCCAACCGTAGTTGTTAGCCTTATTATGATCTTGGTATTCAAAAGTTGGTGTGCCATCATAGTATGCTAAAGCGTCGTCATTGATTGTAAAGTGTCCAGGTACCCAGTCCACAATTACTCCGATATTGTTGATATGACATTCCTCAACGAAGTCTTGAAACTCTTCAGGACGACCATAGGCATGCTCTAAAGCGAAGTAGCCCATGAGCTGATACCCCCAACTCAAACCGAGAGGGTGAGCCATCAAAGGCATAAACTCGATGTGAGTATAGTTCATCTCAACGAGATAAGGAATGAGCTCTTCTTTTAGTTGAGCAAAGCTATAAGGTGTTCCATCAGGATTTCTCTTCCAAGATCCTGCATGCACCTCATAAATGTTGACCGGTCTCTCGAAAAATCCCCAACGTTTTCTGCGAGCTAACCAGAGCCCGTCCTTCCATTTTTTCTCAGGAATTTCTGTTAAAACTGCTCCTGTTCCCGGACGTGCTTCATAGCGTACTGCCAAGGGATCAATCTTCATGAGCTGATGGCCATTAGCACGAGTAATATGATATTTATAAATATGTCCTTCTTGAGCTAAAGTTGTAAAAACTTCCCAAACTCCAGATTCATTACGAACCATGGGGATTTGATTTTCAACCCAGTTAGTAAAATCACCAACTAGATGGACAGCCTGCGCATTTGGCGCCCAGACACGGAATGTATAGCCATACTCACCGTCTCTTTCTTCACGATGCGCACCTAAATAGTGTTGAAGATGGAAATTTTCGCCACTAGTAAAAGTTCTTAAAGCCTCAAATTTATCCATTGAATCCCCCTTTTATTGTAAGCGTTTTCTATGTATCTATTATACTATCTTTTAAGAAAACTTTCAACTAATTTCCGAATTCTACAAAATTTTTTTTCGAAAATCTTCATATATTTATCTTAACATTTCTAAAATTTTCATAAATGATGATAAGCAGTGGAATTTTCTATCAGCTACTGTTACAAAAATAACTTTCATTATCTATATATAAAATAACTTACTTAAAAACTGAACGTTTTTATTTTTCGATAAAATAACATTCGTAGATAAGCTCTTTTATATAATTTTACCAAATTTTCTGAAATTTTCAATCATTTTTCGTAAAAGTTCCATTTTTATTTTTATGACTAGAAATATAAAAAAACTCAAGAGTAAATCCTGAGTTTTTGGTTAATTTTTAAGATAAGATATTCATAACTGCCACACTGACATCGTCAATGGCATTTTCTTGGTTAGAACGGCTATTAGTTACTAACATTTCTAGGTTTCCTGCATTTTCATAGTAATAGGAAGCCCCTTTAGCATTGAATACAACCAAGAAGTGCTCTTCGCCACCATGAATCTCATAAACAATCCAACCACTATTTTCAATGGCCGTGTGTACAAAGACATGACGGTAGACTTCTTCATAGGTAGGGTATGAAAAGGCACTGTTTTGTGTTTTAAGTCGGATAATCTGACGAACAAACTCGATACTATCTTGACGCTCATTGATCAAATCCCAGTTGACTTGGTTGACGCTATCAGGAGCATTGTAACTATTCATAGCTCTCTCACGATCTGCGTGAGTCAACTCACCATTTTCTCCTGTAGCTACAAGCTTGGTACGGCCAAACTCTTGCCCCAACTCCATGAAGGCCATCCCTTGCATGAGAAGGTTCATGGCTGTCGCTGTTTCTACTTTCTTCATGATACGTTTTTCACTCTCCGTTGGATGAAGAGTTTTAAGCAAATCATGCAAATTGTAGTTATCGTGGGCTTCTACATAGTTAAGAACCTGATTGGGACTGAGATAAGAACCTAGCTCACGACTTCCAAGAATAGCCTTTGCGACGATCGGCTCAGTTCCAGCACCACTGACGAAACCAGATTTGATAGAGCCATAGACTTCACAACCTTTGACCGCATCACGTTGATTATCATTAAAGAATCCAATGTTTGGCAATTGATAGGCATTATCTTTCTTAGCCTTATCATAAGGAGCAAGACCAGTTCCCATATCCCATCCTTCTCCATAAAGGATGATTTTAGGATCGACTTCGTCCATAGCCCAACGAATCATCTGCATAGTTTTGACATCATGGATTCCCATCAAGTCAAAGCGGAAACCGTCAATATTGAATTCTTTTACCCAGTAGAGAAGAGAATCAATCATATATTTACGGAACATTTCATGCTCACTGGCAGTTTCGTTACCGACTCCTGTTCCATTTTGATAGGTTCCGTCATGGTTCATTCGATAATAATAATCAGGAACCGTTGTTTGGAATGGCGCATCCACCGTTGAGAAGGTATGATTGTAAACAACATCCATAATAACACCGATACCAGCATCGTGATAAGCTTGGACCATAGCCTTCAAATCACGGATAGCTTGACCTGGATCATTTGGATTTGTAGACATGCTAGTTTCTGGAGCATTGTAATTTTGTGGATCATATCCCCAGTTATAAGTTACATTTCCATCAGCGTCGTATTCTTTATGACGGTCAGCAATTGGTTGCAGCTGAACATAGTTGACACCAAGTTCTTTGATATAGTCAAACGCAGTCGACTGACCATACTGGTTAACTGTTCCAGTTTGCGCTGCACCTAAGAAGGTTCCTCTTAATTCTGGCGTAACACCAGATGTTTCAGACTTAGTCAAATCACGGATGTGCATTTCATAAATGACTGCTTGGCAAGGATTTTCCAAACGCCAAGTTGCTTCTGTACCATGCTTAACCTCAAAACCTTCGACCTGACGATCTTGGTCTGAAACGATGGCTGAACGTTTTCCATCAGGACTTGTCGCTATTGTATATGGATCACGAGTTAATGACTGGTGATGAGGAAAGTCAATTTGGTAGTGATAAGCACGACCTGCTAGGCTTTCTGGAACTGTTACACTCCAAACACCAATGGTATTATATTTGTGGCTATAGGAATAACTATTTCCTCGCTCCATTTCAAAGGTTTTAAAGATAGGAGCGTCATTCTTCGCTGATTCATAGACTACTACTTGGACAGAAGTAGCTGTTGGTGCCCATAAGCTAAAACTTGTTTCAGTTTCAGAAACTTGACATCCCAACTCTCCTTGATAACCCCAGTGGTGGTCGAAACTCGCACTATTGATTGCCTTGTCAAAGGCAAAAGGATTTTGGTCCTTATAGTGTGAACTGGCAATGGCTGGATTTTCAGAATAATAAACTGTATCGTCTCCATCCAAAATCCAAACCTCTGTCAAAAGTGGATAGTAATTGAAGCGAATAGGATATTCTTTGCTGACACCGTCTTTTTCAACTCTAAAAGTCATGGTTTCAAGTGCTACTTCACTCGATTGAGTCAGTGAAAATTTAGCTCCAAAATATTCTTCTTCTTTGATAAGCTCTACTGAATCTACTGTTTTTTTACTGAAACTGCAAGCCTCGTAGGCTTCATCCTTACGATGGTAATGAATAAGTACAGGATAATTGTACATAGTTCTCCCTAATTTCTAAATTAAATTTGATTTTATATGTTACTCATAATTTCTTGATCAAGTGCCTCAGGATTCACAAAAAACTCAATGTGATTATGGCATACTTCCAAATCTACTGGTGTATCACCACCGTATTCTCCATCAAGATTAAGCATAAACGGCTCTTCCTGATCCAAAGTTTCAATTCGGAGTTTACTAGTTTTCAGATATTCAACATTGACATCTGATACGTGTTGGCCTCCGTTCATGGCCTGAACTAGCAGACTCAACATATCTAGGATTTTATCTGTCTTTACTAGAATAAGCGTGAAATTGCCATCATCCAGCTTGGTATCAGGTGCAAATTGCTCAAATCCACCAATAGAATTGGTCAAGGCAACAAAGACAAGAGAAACTTCTCCTGTAAAAATTCCCCAATCATGGTAAATACGAACAGGACGGGCTTTGGATTTTGGGAACATCTCGATACCTTTAGCAACATAGGCCAGATAACCCAGACGCGTCTTCAGTTCACTCGGAACACTAAAGGTTAGCTCTGTAAGAGCTCCTGCCGCAGCAATATTGATGAAATACTTATCGCCAAAGGCACGACCAATATCAATTTTCTTGGTTTCATTTTTAGCAATGATCTTCGCTGCAGCAACTGGATCCCCCATAGGGATTTTCAATGCTCTTGCATAGTCATTGGTAGTCCCAGTAGGAATGATGGCTATCTTTGGACGATGTTCCAGAGGTGCAATTCCATTAACCACTTCATTGATGGTGCCATCGCCACCAGCTACTAAAACCAAATCAAAGCCAGCTTTTGCAGCTCTTTCTGCTTCTTTCTGGGCTGACAGGGGTTCAGGTTTGGTTTGGAAAGCACTGGTTTCATAGCCTATGCTCTCTAACACTTCTAGGACTTCTGCGATATTTTGCTTGATAATTTCCTGGCCTGATGTCGGATTATAAATGAGACGTGCGCGTTTTTTTTCTTCTTTCATAGCTTACAAACTCTCAAGCCAAGCTTCATCACGAATCTCTATTCCCAGTTCTTGTGCTTTTTGGAGCTTGCTTCCTGCATCTGCTCCTGCTACAACAAGATCTGTTTTTTTCGACACACTACCAGTAACCTTGGCTCCTAGACTTTCTAATTTATTTTTAGCTTCTGAGCGATTAAGACGCTCTAGCTTTCCTGTCAATACGACAGTTAGACCAGACAAGACTGCATTTGCTGCAACTGTCTGTCCTTTGTAGTCTAGATTAACACCTGATTCTTTCAGTTCCCTTAAAAGAATTTCAGAACCCTCTGTAGCAAAATAGGTCTGTAGGCTTTGAGCAATGACACTTCCCAAACTTTCGATACTTGCAATTTCTTCAGGATTGGCTTGTGCTAGCGATTCGATTGAGTGGTAGTTTTGTAAAAGCAACTGACTTGCCTTACTTCCTACATGACGAATCCCCAAACCAAACAAGAGTTTTTCAGCAGAATTTTCTTTGGAAGCTTGAATAGCATGATAGAGTTTTTGAGCTGTTTTTTCTTTCACACCCTCTAATTGGAGGAAATCATGTTCAGTCAAACGATAAATATCTGAAACATCCTTAACCAAATTGGCTGCAAATAGTTTCTCAACGATTGATGGACCAAGGCCAGAAATATTCATAGCATCACGCGATGCGAAGTGCGTCAAACCTTCCTTGATTTGAGCAGGGCATCGCGGATTGATACAACGAAGGGCCACCTCATCTTCAAAATGCAAAAGCTTACTGTCACAACTTGGACAGTTTGTTGGAATATCTAGTCTTTCCTCTGACACTCGCTTGGATTCTACCACTCGTAGAACAGCTGGAATGATATCCCCTGCCTTATAGACAATGACTGTGTCATCCTTACGGATATCCTTTTCAGCGATATAGTCAACATTATGAAGAGTTGCACGACTTACAGTTGTACCTGCAAGTTGCACTGGAGTAAGATTAGCAGTCGGAGTCACAACTCCTGTACGTCCTACTGTCCAGTCAACAGAAAGAAGTTTCGCTTCTTTTTCTTCTGCTGGGAATTTATAAGCGACTGCCCACTTAGGTGCTTTGACTGTAAATCCTAGTTGCTCCTGACCAGCTAGATCATTGACCTTAATCACAACTCCATCGATATCATAAGGCAACTGATCTCTTTCTCGACCAATTTCTTGAATAAACGTCCAAACCTCATCCATACTATGAGCTAATAGACGTCTTTGATTAACCACAAAGCCTAATTGTTCCAAATGTTTCAAAACCTTCTCTTGACTATCCCGAGTTGAAGGACTAGCTTCCTGATAAAGGAAGGTTGCAAGATTACGTTTGGCTACTACTGCTGTATCTAACTGACGAAGGGTTCCTGCAGCAGCATTTCTTGGGTTGGCAAATTCTGGCTCCCCATTTTCTTGACGAGATTGATTGACCTGGTCAAAAGAAGCTCTCGGCATATAACATTCACCACGAACTGTAATATCTAATTTTTCTGGTAATGATAACGGAATGTCTTTCACTCGTTTAAGATTTTCAGTGATGTTTTCACCGATGGAGCCATCACCTCGAGTTGCCCCAGCAACAAAAATTCCCTGCTCATAAGTCAAGGAAATCGATAAACCATCAATCTTCAACTCACAAATATAAGTGACATCATCCAATTCTTTACGAACACGCGCATCAAAGGAATCCAGCTCTTCACGAGAAAAAGCATCCTGCAAACTATAGAGAGGATACTGATGACTATATTTCTCAAAACCATCAAGAATCTTTCCACCAACACGATGTGTCGGACTTTCTGGTAAAACTTGGTCAGGATGAGCTTTTTCTAACTCTACCAATTCACGATAAAGACGGTCATACTCACTATCAGATACAGATGGATTATCACTTGTATAATACTCTGTCGCATAGCGATTGAGCAGTTCAACGAGCTCTTTCATTCTTTCATTCATAGAACCATTTTACCATAAAAAGGACTCTATAAACAATAATCAAGCTCTAAAAAAGAAAATGAGAAGGATATTTCTATCGCTTCTCACTTTTAGTTATTTTTTACGATTCAAAATAGCGTTCAAGACGATGGCTACTGTACTTGCAATGACAATACCATTTGAGAAGAACATTTGTAATTCAGTCGGTAAAGTATTGAAGAGATTGCTTCCGTTTAATCCCACCCCAGCAGAAATAGAAACTGCTGCAATGAGGAAGTTGTGTTCATTGTGTTCGAAGTCTACACGCGCCAAGATTTGCATCCCTTGGAGAGATACGAAACCGAACATGACGAGCATAGCTCCACCTAGAACCGGGCTAGGAATAATCTGTGCCAAGGCACCGAACTTAGGCAAAAGACCAAGTAAGATAAGGAAACCAGCTGCGTAATAGATTGGCAAACGAGTACGAATACCTGAAAGTTTCACCAAGCCTACGTTTTGTGAAAATCCTGTATAAGGGAAGGTATTGAAAAGTCCACCAAGTAAGACAGCAAGACCTTCAGCACGATAACCATTGCGGAGACGAGTGCTATCGATTGGTTCTTTAGTAATATCAGAAAGGGCAAGATACACACCAGTTGATTCTACCATAGATACAGTAGCGATAATACACATCATTACAATAGAAGAAATCTCAAATTGTGGAGCACCGAAGTAGAATGGAGTCGGGATATGAACGAGTGGAGCTTCTGCTACTGGAGAGAAGTCAACCAAGCCCATAGTAGCAGCAATAATGGTACCTGCAATCAAACCAATCAAAATGGAAATAGATTTGATAAATCCTTTTGTAAGAATATTAACTAAAAGAATAATGAGAACAGTAATCATTGCCAAGGCTAAACTTTGTCCAGTAGGTTTTTCAACGTTATTTCCCATATTTCCGATGGCAACTGGAATCAAGGTCAAACCGATTGTTGTAATGACAGAACCCGTTACGATTGAAGGGAACAGATTGGCAACCTTAGAGAAGATACCTGAAATCAGGATAACATAAATCCCTGAAGCAATCAAAGCTCCGAACATGGCACCACTACCATGACTCTGACCGATCATGATCAGTGGAGCAACAGACTGGAAGGCTACCCCAAGAACAATAGGCAAACCGACACCAAAATGTTTATTGAGTTGCAATTGTAAAAGAGTTGCAACCCCACACATAAAGATATCTGTTGAAATAAGGTAGGTCAACTGTTGAGCTGAATACCCTAAAGCACTTGCAATCATGATTGGTACCAGGATTGAACCTGAGTACATGGCTAGCAAGTGTTGCAAACCAAGAACGGCTGCCTGTGAGTGGTTTTCCTGTTGTTTCATTAGATATCTGCCTCCTTAAAGATAACTTTTCCATTTTCAAAACGCTCTAATCGCGCGAGTGATACTACTTGATGACCTGATTTTTCTAGCAGTTCACGACCATCTTGGAAGGATTTTTCAATCACAATTCCGATAGCTTCAACTGTAGCACCAGCCTGTTCAATGATCTGAATCAAACCTTTAGCTGCTTGACCATTTGCCAAGAAATCATCAATAATCAATACTTTATCTTGAGGAGATAAGAACTTACCTGCAATAGATACAGTACTAGTTACTTGTTTAGTGAAAGAATAAACTTCAGCAGTCAAAATTCCTTCATTCATCGTGATATTTTTGGCCTTCTTAGCAAAAATCATAGGTACATCTAACTGTTCAGCCACATAAAGGGCTGGGGCAATACCAGATGCCTCAATGGTTACGACTTTGGTAATACCAGCATTTTTAAAATGTTCTGCAAAAGTGCGACCAACCTCGCGCATCAAAGAATAATCAACTTGGTGGGTCAAGAAGGAATCCACCTTAAGAATATTCTCACCAAGGACGTTTCCATCCTTTAAAATTCGTTCTTCTAATAATTTCACAACAACCTCCGAAATAAAAAGAGACTTACCAAGTAAGCCTCTAGGAAACAAAGAAATAGATTCAACACCTATCCTTATATCTCTGCAGCTTACTCATTGTTAGGTATTTACGGTACCTTGTAGAAACGCCACGCCTATTCATGGCATAAATAAGTAATGATATTTTTTAGTGAGCATCTCCATTCCAGATAGAGTTCTTCACAATCACATAATCCACATGTCTAAGATCAGCAACCTTACGACCTCCAGCATAAGAAATCGAACTTTGCAAATCTTGTTCCATCTCTGTTAAGGTATCTTGCAAATGCCCTTTAGCAGGAAGAAGGATTTTCTTACCTTCAACATTCTTATAGGCACCTTTTTGGTATTCTGAAGCTGAACCATAGTATTCTTTGAATTGTTTACCATCAACTTCAACTGTTTTACCAGGACTTTCGATATGACCTGCAAATAGTGAACCGATCATGACCATGCTTGCACCAAAGCGGATTGACTTGGCAATATCACCATGTGTACGGATACCACCATCAGCAATAATCGGTTTACGAGCAGCTTTCGCACACCAGCGAAGGGCTGCTAACTGCCAACCCCCAGTACCAAAACCAGTTTTGACCTTAGTAATACAAACCTTACCTGGACCGATTCCGACCTTAGTAGCATCTGCACCAGCATTTTCAAGTTCACGCACAGCTTCTGGAGTGCCAACATTACCAGCGATGACAAAAGTATCAGGTAATTCTTTCTTGATGTGCTGAATCATTGAAATAACGCTATCAGCATGACCATGAGCAATATCAATGGTGATGTACTCTGGAGCATCTTCCTTTAATTGACTAACAAAGTCATACTCGTAGTCTTTAACACCTACTGAGATTGAAGCAATCAAACCCTGATCGTGCATACGTTTGACAAAAGGAATGCGTCCTTCTTCATCAAAACGATGCATAATATAGAAATAGCCACCCTTAGCAAGTTGTTCAGCAACATTTTCATCTAGGATTGTTTGCATATTGGAAGGAACAACTGGTAATTTAAAGGTATGCTTCCCTAAAGTTACCTGCGTGTCAGCCTCTGCACGACTTTTAAGAACACACTTGTTAGGGATTAGCTGAATATCTTCATAGTCAAAGATCGGAAATTCGTTTAACATTTCGATGTCTCGTTTCTTTTATAATGACCTACCTATGCTTTCGCATCACTACGCCTTTTCCGACGTTTCCTCTAACGATTATAAACCAAGGTAAAGTTTTTGTCAATTATTTTGAAACCTAAAATTTATAACGTTCGGATTTTTTGTTTTTTATTAAAAAATAGAGAAGTTATAGTGATCCTAGCCTCATGATTATTTAAAAGTGATTTTTTCCCCAGCTTCTTCCAGACCTTATACTCAATGAAAATCAAAGAGCATACTAGGAAACTAGCCGCAGGCTGTACTTAACTACAGCAAGGCGAAGCTGACGCAGTTTGAATTTGATTTTCGAAGAGTGTCATAGCGGATTGAAATAAAATATGAAAAAAGAGATTATGGAAGTCAAATTAATTTCTAAAAACGCTTTAGAATCCTTGGTGTACTATTCTAGATTCAATCCATTATAGCTTGTATTCTACCCACTACAGTTGCCAAAAAGCCAAAAAAGAGAGGACTTAACCTCTCTTTTTGGAATTACATTTATTTATTTATTTAATAAATGTACTACCGCTTCTAGAACACCTATGACCAGATATTCCAAGACAAATCTTGATTCATTCTAAAAATTAGAAATTTTAAGTTTTATCTTCTTTTTTTACGTTGCGCAACTAAACCAAGTCCAACTAGACCAAGTCCAATCAAACCAATTGTAGCACCAAGTGCAGTCATTGCAATTGTAGATTGTTCACCAGTATTTGGCAACTCACGACCTTTAGGTTTTTCTGGTTTTGGTGGTGTTACCGGTGTTGGTGGTGTTGGCGGTGTTGGCGGTGTTGGTGGTGTTGGTGGTGTTGGCGGTGTTGGCGGTGTTGGCGGTGTTGGTGGTGTTGGTGGTGTTGGTGGTGTTGGCGGAACAACTTTGTTGTTGAACTCTTTGTCCACTGGATCTGTTACTTTAGTAACAAGAGCTTTAGTGCTACCATCACGTTTCACTTCAACAGTTACAACAGCTTTCATAGTGTCATAGATAACTTTAGAATCAGTACCTTGAACTTCTTCAACTGTGTAAGTGTAAGTGCCTTCTTGGCCTTTCTTGTACTCAATTGCTGAGAACTTAACATTACCAGAAGCATCGTTTGTAACTGTTTCAATCACGTTTCCATTTTGATCCTTCAATGTGAAGCTGAACTCACCAGCTTTCAATTCACGGCCTTCAAGTCTCTTAGTAAAGTTGAACTCTACTGAGATTGGAACGTTGACGACACGTTTTTCAGTTGGTTTGTTTGGCTTGTTCACTGACTTGCTAGTCGGATCGTATTGGTGAACAATTTGAGAAGCTGTATTTTCAATATCTACACCTTCTTTAGCAGTTCTCTTGATACGTGCTGGAATATCAAACTTGTAGTAACGTCCAAAGGCTAATTTAGCAGTGTCGATTACTTGAGTATTTTCTGCATCTCCAAGAGACTTAGTCAAGTCAGCCTTAGATGTAGCAGTAATGACACCATCCACAATTGAGATATCAAACTTAGCTGTTACATCTTCACCAGTTACTGAATCATAAGCCTTAATTTCAGATACGTTAACATCCAAGTTTTCGCTATCATATTTATCTGTAATACCAACAGATTGAATATTGTGAGCTTCGGTGAATTTAGTTGTATCTAACCATACTTGGTAAACAACCTTATCACCCTTATGGAGTGTTTGAGTATTGATATTTTGCTTTTCATTATTACCAACATTGTCCACGTATGGATCTTTGTTGGTATCAGCTACTTTATCAGTCAACTCTTTATCATCATCAAGGAGTTTATTTCCAGTGATATCAAATTTCTCTTCATTAAGAATATACTTCTCTGGATTGAACTCAGGAGTTTCTGGTGGAGTCACCTTGTTGTTGAACTCTTTGTCTGCTGGATCAGTTACGTTAGTGATGAGAGCTTTCGCTGTTCCGTCATGTTTAACTTCTACAGTTACTACTGCTTTCATCTTATCATAAGTGACAGTTCCATCAGTACCTTTCACTTCTTCTACAGTGTAGTTGTGAACGCCTTCTTGGCCTTTCTTGAACTCAAGTTTAGAGAACTTAACGTTACCAGAAGCATCATTGCTTACAGTTTCAAGAGTCTTACCTTCTGAATCTTTAAGCACGAAGCTAAATTCGTTAGCTTTAAGCTCACGACCTTCCAAGCGTTTAGTGAAGTTGAATTCCACTTCAACTGGTACGTTGTTGACACGTTTTTCAGTTGGTTTGTTTGGTTTTTCAACTTTCTTAGTTGTTGGGTTGTAGTAGTTCACTACTTGCGCTGCAGTATTTTCGATATCTGCACCACCCGGAACATCAGCTTTCACTGTTGTTGGGATGTCGAACTTGTAGTAACGTCCGAAGGCGAATTTAGTTGTGTCGATCACTTGAGTGTTTTCTGCATCGCCAAGTGACTTAGTGAAGCCATCTTTAAGTGTTGCAGTGATTACACCGTTGTTAACAGTGATCTCAAATTTAGCTGTAACATCATCACCTGTTACTGAATCGTAGGCTTTGATCTTAGTAGCGTCAAGATCCAACTTAGTTTCATCGTAGTCATCTGAGATTCCTACTGATTGGATGTTGTCCTTGTTAGCTGCGTCAAATTTAGTTGTATCCAACCATACTTGGTAAACCA
>NZ_JASHFO010000030.1:0-19763 GCF_047460825.1 Streptococcus infantis
TTGTAGACTATATTGATTATTACAACAACAAACGAATTAAGGTAAAACTAAAAGGACTTAGTCCTGTGCAGTACAGAACTAAATCCTTTTAATAATTATTTGTCTAACTTTTTGGGGTCAGTACATTTTTATCTAGAATATTTTTTTCTTTGAATATCATAAAAAATAAAGACAATAATGGCTATAAGAGAACAACTTGCACCAGCAACAAATCCTTTTGGAATAAAGGAAAGGGTAATAGTTCCTTCACCTTCAGGAACATCAATTTTCATAAATCCAGTTTGTGCCTGTTGAATTTGTATTTTTTTACCATTTTGGTAAGCAGACCATCCTCGGTCATAAGGAATTGTGAAAAAGATCGATGTCTCATTCTTTACCTTATAATTTACAGTGACTTTATTTTTATAAGAGCTCACTTCTACTGGATTTTCTTTTATTTTGCGTATAGCCTCCGTATATTTCTTAGTATCTAAGCGATAGAAAGTTGGAGATTCAAATGATACTTGAGCATTTCCTGGGAACTTAACCTGGATATCAAAAGTTTGTTTATGTTCTGCATATCCAAGATTAAAAAATGTAAAAGTATTATCTGTGGTAAAGGATTTTTTTTCACCATTGACAATGATGTCAACTTGCTTTTTCTTATCGTTTGAAAAATTTATCTTGGTCATGGAAAGGTAAACCTGACTATTATCAGGTATTTCAATGCTGTAGCTGATAGTTGCATCTTCAGTATCAGTTCCGTTTAGATTGACCACGTTGTCACCAGAGTCTGTATGATGATTTATCGGATAAAAGTACTCTTCATTTAAGCCAGCAATTTGATTTAAAAATTGAGTTTGGTTATCAAGAGTATGGTCATTAAAAGTGACATCTTTGTAAAGAGACTGTGTAGCAAAAGCAATTGGGAGAGCGAATTGATTTTTATAAAGGGTTAGATTATCTTTTTGGTAGCTTGGATGAAAACCATATTTATCTGGATAGGTTTCAGAAATATTGTAGCTGATTCCAAATAAACTATCTGCAATGATAGTATTATTTGCATAACGAAGATTAAGGTTGGTACCTGAAGATTTAAAACCCAACTTATCTAACGTTGTACTTGCAGAACGATTACGAACAGATGAAAATTGTGAGATGCCATTGTAGTTAAATTTCATGCTATCGTTTCCAGTTTGAGTTTGTAACTTTTCAGTTCGTGTAAATGTATCTGGTTGCTGTTTGGTATACTCCAAAATAGCTTCCATACTTGGAATATCTTTATCATAGGTACTACGAGAAGCAAATCCCCATTCTTTCGTAATTCCATTGAATTGCGATGAAGCATTAAAACTAATTTCACTTATTGTAAATATCAAAATAAGAATTGAAAAGATTTTTAGAGAAATCTTTTTTTTAATAAGTGCCAATAGTAGCAGTAAGTATACCACTAAGAATTCAAGCGTTAAGAGTATATTTAATTTAGTTAAAAACGAATAATGATTTTTAAAATAAATGGTTGCCAGATAGCCAAATAAAAGGAAGGTCATTGAGAATAAAATATTCCATAATTTGATATCTTTAAATCTATTTAAAACTTCCGCAGATATATAAATCAAAAGAGTAGAGAAAATCCACGCATAGCGATGAAGAAACATATTTGGCGCGTGCATTCCTTGCCAAAATAGATCTAATGCTTCTAGATAAAAACTAGCAATGATGATAAGGAGTAGAGTTGCATAGCATAGTTTCACGTGAAACTTAATTGATTTTAATGTAAAGAATATAATTGTTAAGATAAAAGGAAGGAGGCCAACAAAAATCATTGGGATAGAACCATATTTAGTTGTATCGAAAGCACCAATAAATTGTTTAGCGAATAGATCTAGATACCAACTGGCATCTGTTTTTATTTTTGTAATAGCGGTTAGTTTTTCACCATGAGTTCTTAAATCAAACAAGGTTGGGAGTGTCATGATGAAACTTGTTAAACCAGCGAGTAAGGATGTTAGGAAAAAATCAAGGAAAGAATACTTGCGACTTTTAAAATCCCAGGAAAGTTGGCAAAAATACCAAACTACCAAAAACAGGGCAGTCATATAACCAAAATAGTAGTTTTGGATAAATAAGATTGACAAACTTGTAAAGTATAGAATACGTTTTTTTTCCGTTATGAGTAGATGTAAACCAGTTAAAATTAAGGGGATTAAAATAAAAACATCCAACCAGGTTTTAATCTCAAGTTGACTAACTGTAAAGCTCATTAAAGCATATGAGGTAGATAAAGATAATCTGAGTGGTGTTGGTAAATTTTTGAATATTATACTCAAGCTAAAAAAGGTTGACAGACCTATCAAGCCAAATTTTAACAAGGTTGAAAGATAGACTGCATCTGGCATGCTTGATACATCAAAAAAATAAACAAGAGGTGATAGAAAACTACCAAGATAATAACTGGACAAGGCATAAAAATTGAGACCTAGACCACTGGTAAAAGTATAAAATAGACTATCACTTCCGTGTAAAATATTACGAAGATTAAGATCAAAAATAACATATTGATGAAATCCATCCCCTAATAAAGGTGAAGTATCACTATTCCAGTAGATACCTTGAGAAAGATAGACTCCGAACATAATCACTAGGGGAATAATGAAAGAAATAAGATAGGTCCAATAGTTTCTGAAAAATTTTTTCATGTTACCTCATAGAATGTTAGAAAACTCAGTTGGTTAATCCAACTGAGTTTTAAAGTATTATTTAGTCTTTCCAAAGTTCTTTGACTTTTGCTTGTACTTCAGCATTTTCTAAGAATTCATCATAGGTTTCATCGATACGGTCGATTACACCGTTTTTAGATAGGACAATAATGTGGTTAGCCAATGTTTGAATGAATTCATGGTCATGACTGGCGAAGATGATAGATTCTTTGAAGTTTTTCAATCCATCGTTCAAACTTGAAATAGATTCCAAATCTAAGTGATTAGTAGGATCGTCAAGTACTAGAACATTTGATTTCAAAAGCATGAGTTTCGATAGCATCACGCGCACCTTTTCTCCTCCTGACAAGACGTTTACAGGTTTGTTAACCTCATCTCCAGAGAAGAGCATACGACCAAGGAAACCACGCAAGAAGGTATTGTCATCTTCTTCTTTACTTGCAAATTGACGGAGCCAGTCAAGGATAGATTCACTCCCAGCAAAATCAGCTGAATTGTCTTTTGGTAAGTAAGAGCGACTAGTTGTAACCCCCCACTTGACAGTTCCTTCATAGTCGATATCACCCATGATCGCACGAATCAATGCAGTTGTTTGGATATCGTTTTGTCCGATAAGAGCTGTCTTGTCACCTGGACGCAAGATAAAGCTGATGTTGTCAAGAATAGTTTCACCATCAATCTTGACAGATAGATTTTCTACTGTCAAGAGATCGTTTCCGATTTCACGTTCAGCTTTAAAGTTGATAAATGGATATTTACGACTAGATGGCACAATTTCTTCAATTTCAATCTTATCAAGCATTTTCTTACGTGATGTTGCTTGTCTTGATTTAGAAGCATTAGCAGAGAAACGAGCAACGAATTCTTGTAATTGCTTAATTTTTTCTTCTGCTTTAGCATTACGGTCTGCTAGCAATTTAGCAGCAAGCTCAGAAGATTCTTTCCAGAAGTCGTAGTTTCCGACATAGAGTTTGATTTTTCCAAAGTCAAGGTCGGCCATGTGAGTACATACTTTGTTCAAGAAGTGACGGTCATGGGATACGACAATAACGGTGTTATCAAAGTCAATCAAGAAATCTTCTAACCAAGTAATAGATTGGATATCAAGACCGTTGGTCGGCTCGTCTAGAAGAAGTACATCTGGTTTACCAAATAGAGCTTTAGCAAGGAGTACTTTCACTTTATCTCCATTTGCAAGTTCACTCATATTTTGGTAATGAAGATCTTCAGGGATATTCAAGTTTTGCAAGAGTTGTGAAGCTTCACTTTCAGCTTCCCAACCACCTAGTTCAGCAAATTCACCTTCAAGCTCAGCTGCACGAACTCCATCTTCATCAGTAAAGTCTGCCTTCATATAGATAGCATCTTTTTCTTTCATGATGTTGTATAGTTTTTCATTACCCATGATAACAACATCAATAACACGTTCATCCTCATAGTCAAAGTGATTTTGACGAAGCACAGAAAGACGTTCATCAGGTCCAAGAGAAACATGACCAGTTGTAGGTTCAATATCCCCAGCTAAGATTTTTAAAAATGTTGATTTACCTGCACCGTTAGCACCAATTAAACCATATGTGTTTCCTTCTGTAAATTTGATGTTGACCTCATCAAAAAGTTTGCGATCACTAAAACGTAGTGAAACATCAGATACTGTTAGCAATTTTTTTCTCCTATTATATGTAATACTCTAATTCTACTAGAAAATCAGCAAATATTCAAATTTTTATCTGTCAATTATTTGTAAAGGATGTTTACAGATATTTTACAGTTAAGGAGTTGAAATCGTAATTATTTGATAAAAAAATTACCTGTCTTTTTATCAAAAAAATGCTATAATTGAAGGACCATATCAAAGGAGAATAAGATGAATAAACCCATTATTTTAACAGGAGATCGTCCAACGGGGAAATTACATATTGGGCACTACGTTGGTAGCTTAAAAAATCGTGTCTTATTACAGCAAGAAGATAAATATGACATGTTTGTTTTTTTGGCTGACCAGCAAGCTTTAACTGACCATGCAAAAGATCCACAAACTATTGTAGAGTCTATTGGGAATGTTGCTTTGGACTATCTTGCAGTGGGATTGGATCCTAACAAATCAACGATTTTCATTCAAAGTCAAATTCCAGAATTGGCAGAGTTGTCTATGTATTACATGAATCTAGTGTCTTTGGCTCGTCTGGAGCGTAATCCTACTGTAAAGACAGAAATTGCTCAGAAAGGATTTGGAGAAAGTATTCCAACTGGATTTTTAGTTTATCCAATTGCTCAAGCAGCGGATATTACAGCCTTCAAGGCAAACTTGGTTCCAGTAGGGAATGACCAAAAACCGATGATTGAACAAACACGTGAAATTGTACGTTCATTCAACCATGCCTATAATTGTGATGTTTTAGTAGAACCGGAAGGAATTTATCCTGAAAATGAAGGAGCAGGTCGCTTACCTGGTCTTGATGGAAATGCCAAAATGTCTAAATCGCTTAATAATGGTATCTACTTGTCAGATGATGCAGATACTTTGCGTAAGAAAGTAATGAGTATGTATACAGATCCAGATCACATTCGTGTTGAGGATCCAGGTAATATTGAAGGAAATATGGTTTTCCATTACTTAGACGTATTCGGACGTCCTGAAGATGCTCAAGAAATTGCTGACATGAAAGAGCATTATCAACGTGGAGGTTTAGGTGATGTCAAGACTAAACGGTATCTACTGGAAATCCTAGAACGTGAACTTGGTCCAATCCGTGAACGTCGCCTAGAATATGCTAAAGATATGGGTGAAGTGTATAATATGCTTCAAAAAGGTAGTGAAAAAGCTCGAGAAGTTGCTGGTCAAACGCTATCAGAAGTAAAATCAGCAATGGGTCTAAATTACTTTCATTAATAGATAAAATACGAACTCTAAAACTATCTCTTCTTTAAAATTAAAGGGATAGTTTTTTTACATTATCTATTATCAATATAATTGACAAATTTTCATAGAATGGTATGATAGATACAATACAAAAAGAGTCAAGCTCAAAAAGAAAGAAAAGAGGAAACTTCAATGTCTAATTGGGACACTAAATTTTTGAAAAAAGGTTTTACCTTTGATGATGTATTGCTTATTCCAGCAGAGAGTCATGTATTGCCTAATGATGCGGATTTAACAACAAAATTGGCAGATAATTTGACTTTAAATATCCCAATTATTACAGCAGCCATGGATACTGTAACAGAAAGCCAAATGGCTATTGCTATTGCGCGTGCAGGTGGTCTTGGTGTTATCCATAAAAATATGTCTATTGAACAGCAGGCAGATGAAGTTCGTAAGGTAAAACGTTCTGAAAATGGTGTTATCATTGATCCATTCTTCTTGACTCCAGAGCATACAATTGCAGAAGCAGATGAACTCATGGGACGTTACCGTATCAGTGGTGTTCCAGTGGTTGAAACTCTTGAAAATCGTAAATTGGTTGGTATTTTAACAAACCGAGATCTTCGTTTTATTTCAGATTACAATCAACCAATCTCAAATCATATGACCAGTGAGAATCTTGTTACTGCTCCTGTTGGAACAGATCTTGAAACAGCTGAGAGCATTCTTCAAGAACACCGTATTGAAAAACTTCCTTTGGTTGATGAAGAAGGTCGTCTTTCTGGCTTGATCACGATTAAAGATATTGAAAAAGTAATTGAGTTTCCAAATGCAGCTAAAGATGAGTTTGGTCGTCTTCTAGTTGCTGGTGCGGTAGGTGTAACTTCTGATACTTTTGAACGTGCTGAAGCCCTCTTTGAAGCAGGAGCAGATGCAATTGTCATCGATACAGCACACGGACACTCTGCAGGGGTTCTTCGTAAAATCGCTGAAATCCGTGCCCATTTCCCAGACCGTACACTGATTGCTGGAAATATTGCTACTGCTGAAGGTGCACGTGCTCTTTATGAAGCGGGTGTAGACGTTGTTAAGGTTGGTATCGGACCAGGTTCAATCTGTACAACTCGTGTTATCGCAGGTGTAGGAGTTCCACAAGTTACAGCTATCTATGATGCAGCAGCAGTTGCGCGTGAATATGGCAAAACAATCATTGCTGATGGTGGAATCAAGTATTCTGGAGATATTGTTAAAGCCCTTGCTGCTGGTGGAAATGCAGTAATGCTTGGATCAATGTTTGCAGGAACAGATGAAGCTCCAGGAGAAACTGAAATCTTCCAAGGACGTAAGTTCAAGACATACCGTGGTATGGGTTCAATCGCTGCTATGAAGAAGGGTTCAAGTGACCGTTACTTCCAAGGCTCAGTCAATGAAGCAAACAAACTTGTTCCAGAAGGAATTGAAGGTCGTGTTGCATATAAAGGAGCAGCAGCTGATATCGTATTCCAAATGACTGGTGGTATCCGATCTGGTATGGGTTACTGTGGTGCAGCTAACCTTAAAGAATTGCATGACAATGCTCAATTTATCGAAATGTCTGGTGCTGGTCTAAAAGAAAGCCATCCACACGATGTGCAAATCACAAATGAAGCACCAAACTACTCAATGTAATCAAAAAAATCTCCTGTTTAACAGGAGATTTTTTATCTTTACGAATCTGTAAATATTAGTTTACAGCTAATTGACCGTCTTTTACTGTAAATACACTGAGATTATCAGGTAAGTTTTGAAGATGCTCTAAACTAGTTGTCGTAATAAAGGTTTGAATATTCTGAGATATAGTTTCTAATAATTTAAGTTGACGAGTATTGTCAAGTTCACTCATAACATCGTCAAGTAAAAGTATAGGCGATTCTTTTGTAATGCTCTCCATTAATTCGATTTCAGCTAGTTTAATAGAAAGAACAAGGCTACGATGTTGCCCTTGACTTCCAAAGCTTGCGTCTATTCCATTGATTAAGAAAATCATATCATCTCGATGAGGACCAACTCCAGTGTTCTTCTTAAATAAATCTCTTGATCTACTTTTTTGAAGTGCGGTATAGAAAGATTCTGCTAGATGTTTCTTGTCAGTGAAGTTTACAGATGGTTGATAACGAATTGACAACTCTTCTAATTGGTCCGAAATATCAAAGTGTTTCTCACGACCAAAAGACTCCATTTTTTTGATAAATTCTTCTCTATGAACCATCACTCGACAACCATAGTCTACTAGCTGGTCATCGAGAACAGATAAAAATGTTTCGTCAATCTGATTCGCTGACTTTAAGTAGGTATTTCTTTGTTTGAGCACATGGTTGTAGCTTGACAAGTCTGACAAGTATATGGGTTTGATTTGCCCTAGCTCCATATCTATAAACTTACGTCGGATAGCTGGTGCTCCTTTGACAAGTTGTAAATCTTCCGGTGCAAATAGCACAACATTCATGTGTCCAATATAGTCAGATAGTCGAGCTTGCTTTAAGTGATTGACTTTAGTAATCCGACCTTTTGGGGTTAAGTCAATCTCAAGTGGTACAGTAGCCGTTCGTTTTTGAAGAATTCCAGAAACTTGAAGTTGTTCTTCTTCAAATCGGATTAAATTCTTGTCTGTCTTTGTCCGATGACTTCTAGTTAAAGCTAAAAAGTAAATACTTTCCAGAAGATTGGTTTTTCCTTGAGCATTTCGACCAACAAATACGTTCAATTTAGGATTAAATTCAATTTCGGTATCCTGATAGTTTCTAAATTGCTTGATGGATAAGTTTTTTAGCCACATACTTATCTACCTGGGAAACGTGGTGCAGTTTTTGTTTTAGCTTTCTGGGTCTTTTTTGTTGACTTTTTTTTGACCGTCTTATTCATTTCTTTGACAAGTTTAGCCACACGTTCTTTCTCAAGTTTTTCTTGAAGATATTCTTCCTGTTCTTCTTGACTAGGATGAGTCAAAATGATGTGGATTTTCATGTCAGGAATGTCGATAGAGTCTCCGATTCTTACTTTTTTTCCACGACGATTTTCTAATTCCCCATTAAAGTAGACATGATGCTCAGCTAAAAAGGATTTAATAGCTCCACCACTGTGTATAATACCAAGTTCTTTCAAGAGAGCTTGGAGAGTGATAAATTCTTCAAATAATTTGTATTCCATAGTTCACCTCAATCTTTGGTATTATACCATATTTTACCTTGAAATGGCAGAGGTAAATTCGTTAGAAATGAAAGCGATTTTAATTCTAAAAGGGGTAAAGAGAACAAGAAAATTTTCTCTTTTCATGGTATAATAGAACTCTATGTAGAAGGAGGTAAGAGATGGAGTTAGTACCTGGAATTGCAGTGCATTTTATTCAATCAAAAAAATTTAAAACTAATAAAATTACTGTGCGTTTCACAGCTCCATTGTCTTTGGATTCAATTTCAAGTCGTATGTTAAGTGCCAGTATGCTTGAAACTGCCAACCAAAGTTATCCAACTGCTCAACTGTTTCGAAAACGTTTAGCAACCTTGTATGGAACTGATTTGTCAGCGCATGCCTATCGAAGAGGACAAAGTCATCTTGTGGATTTGAATATTACCTATGTGCGTGATGAATTTTTAAGTAAGAAAAACGTATTAACTTCTCAAATTTTAGAATTACTGCACCAGGTTCTGTTTACACCATTGTCGGATGAGGATGGATTTGAGAAAAATGCTTTTGACATCGAGAAAAAACAGATCTTATCAAGGCTAGAATCAGAATTGGAAGACCCATTCTTCTTTGCACATAA
Source organism: Streptococcus infantis (assembly GCF_047460825.1). Classification (GTDB taxonomy): domain Bacteria; phylum Bacillota; class Bacilli; order Lactobacillales; family Streptococcaceae; genus Streptococcus; species Streptococcus infantis_V. The sequence continues at coordinate 9,368 of NZ_JASHFO010000030.1, forward strand.
GGAGTTAGATCAATTGTTTTTCCAAGAAGAATCAATGCAGCTAGTTCCAAAAGATTTGATTTCTAGAATTTCAGAAGAGACTCCAGAAACATGTTTTTCAAGCTATCAAAAAATGCTAAAAGAAGACCAAATAGATATTTTCTTCTTAGGCGATTTTAATGAAATTGAAGTTTTAGAGTTTTTACATAAATTTCCTTTGACAGGTCGTAAATCAGTTGTAAACATTAAATCAGTTGTAAACATTCAATATCAGCAACCCTATTCTAATATTCTTAGAGAAGGTATTGTTAGAAAGAGATTAGGACAGTCTGTTTTAGAGATGGGCTACCATAGTTCAGTGGCATATGGTGATGAAGAACAGATGGCAGTGCTTCTTGTAAATGGTCTTTTAGGAGCCTTTCCTCATTCGAAACTATTTACCCAAGTGCGAGAAAAAGAAGGACTGGCCTATACGGTATCAAGTCATTTGGATCTCTTTAGTGGATTTTTACGACTATTTGCTGGAATTGATCGGCAAAATCGAAACAAAGTAAGAAAATTGATGAATCATCAGTTACTTGACATAAAAAATGGCAAGTTTACAGATAAGGAAATTGATCAGACCAAACAAATGATTCGTCGCTCTTTACTACTAGCTCAGGATAATCAAGATTCTATCGTCGATAAATATTATTTGTCAACTTTTTTTGGGAAGGCGAATCTTGATACAAAAACTTTAATCGATAAGCTTGAACAAGTTGATAGAGAAGCAATTTGTGAAGCAGCAAACAGTTTTAAGTTGCAGGCTATTTATTTTATGGAAGGAGCAGAATGACCAGACCTACTTTTCAAAAGAAATATTATCCTGCTGTAAAAGAAACTTTGTATCAAACTAGCTTAGAAAATGGTTTGACAGTTACTTTACTACCTAAAAAGGACTTTAACGAGGTTTATGGCGTTGTAAGTGTCCAAGTCGGTTCTGTTGACACAAGGTTTACAGTGGATGATAAGAAATTACAACAATATCCACAAGGAATCGCTCATTTCTTAGAACATAAGCTTTTTGAAAGAGAAGATTCTGGAGATGTTATGGCAGCTTTTACAGAGTTGGGTGCTGAAAGTAATGCCTTTACGAGCTTTACGAACACTAGCTATCTTTTCTCGACTTCTGAAAATGTTCTAGAGTGTTTAGATTTGCTAGAAGAACTTGTCACTACTTTCAATATGACTGAAGAATCTGTGGAGCGCGAAAAGGATATCATTCAACAGGAAAGAGAGATGTATCAGGATGATCCGGATTCTTGTCTATTTTTCAAGACTTTGGCAAATCTCTATCCAGAAAGTCCTTTAGCTTCAGATATTGTTGGTAGTGAAAACTCTATTGATGCTATTTGTTTGGAGGATTTAGAAGAGAACTTTAAAGAGTTTTACAGACCTGTCAATAGTAATATCTTTTTAGTGGGGAATTTTGATTTTGAACTGCTTGAAGATTATTTTGCTAAGAAATCTCATCCTCAAGAAAAAAAACATGAGTTTAAGAGAGAACAAATACCTTTACATCCTGTAAAGACTACTGAAAGTTTACGGATGGACGTGGCTTCTCCAAAATTAGCGATCGGTATTAGAGGAAATGAAGATATCGGAAATCGAGATCAGTATCGTTATCATCTTTTATTGAAATTGTTGTTTACAATGATGTTTGGTTGGACTTCACAAAGATTTCAAAAATTATATGAGACAGGTAAACTGGATGCTTCCCTGTCTCTAGAAATAGAAGTTGATCCTCGTTTCCATTTTGTGATATTAACAATGGATACAAAGGAACCTGTGGCACTTTCTCATCAATTTCGTAAAGCTATTCGCAATTTTGTTAAAGATGAGGATGTAACTGAGGATCACTTGGATATTGTAAAAACTGAGATGTATGGAGAATTTCTTCATAGTATGGATTCCCTTGAATACATTGCTACTCAGTATCATCCAACCGATACAGGTTCTACCCTGTTTGACCTTCCTAAACTTTTGCAGGAAATTACTTTAGAAGATGTTCTAGAGGCTGGACATGATTTGATAGATAATAGCGATATGGTTGATTGTACAATTTTCCCGATATAATCGCTAGAAAATACACTAGAAAGAAGGAATGTTAAGTATGAGAAAAAAAACAATTGGTGAGGTCTTACGTCTTGCAAGAATTAACCAAGGACTGAGCTTAGAAGAATTGCATAGAAAGACAGATATTCAACTGGATTTGTTGGAGGCAATGGAGTCAGATGATTTTGACAAACTACCGAGTACTTTTTATGCTCGTTCATTTTTGAGAAAGTATGCTTGGGCTGTTGAATTAGATGAAAATATCGTTCTAGATGCCTATGATTCGGGAAGTATGATTACTTATGAAGAAGTTGATGTAGATGAGATTGAACTTTCAGGACGTAGACGGTCTAATCGAAAGAAAAATTCATTTCTCCCGTTATTTTACTTTGTTCTTTTTTCTTTATCGATTTTAATTTTTGTAACCTACTATGTGTGGAATTATATTCAAACCCAACCAACTGCGTCTTCTGCAGCAACTTATAGTGTTGTGAGTTCAACAAGTAGCTCTAGTAGTGTAGCATCAAGTAGTAGTCAAGCTACTAGTTCATCAAGTTCGAGCGAGGCAACTACTTTGACTGTTTCAGGTCAGGGAGATGCTTTATCAGTGGAATATAAGACATCTAAAGATTCTGCGGAGCTTCAATTATCTGTTACAGATGTAACAAGCTGGATTAGTGTTTCGGATACTGATTTAGCAGGAGGAGTGACTCTTGAACCTAATAATAAAACAGCTAAAACAACCATTTCTAAAGGATCTCCAGTAACCATAACATTGGGTGTTGTTAAGGGAGTGTCAGTGAAAATTGATAATAAGGAAATTGACACTTCAAAATTAACTGGTCAAACTGGTTGGATTACTCTAACATTAAGTTCAAACTAAAGGAAGGATAACATGAAAAAAGAGAATATTCCTAATATGCTTACGCTTGGTAGAATTTTATTTATTCCGATTTTTATTCTCCTTCTATCAGTTGGACCATCTCCACTGTTACATAAAATAGCAGCAGTTATTTTTGCTATTGCCAGTATCACTGATTATCTAGATGGTTATTTAGCTAGAAAATGGCAAGTGGTTAGTAATTTCGGAAAGTTTGCAGATCCAATGGCTGATAAATTATTGGTCATGTCAGCCTTTATCATGTTGGTCGGTCTAAAGATGGCACCAGCTTGGGTGGTAGCAGTTATTATCTGCCGTGAACTTGCAGTCACTGGTTTGCGCTTGCTCTTAGTTGAAACAGGGGGTACCGTTCTAGCTGCTGCTATGCCTGGAAAAATCAAGACATTTAGTCAGATGTTTGCGATAATATTCTTGCTACTTCACTGGAATGTGCTTGGTCAGATAACTCTTTATATTGCCTTGTTCTTCACAGTTTATTCTGGTTATGATTATTTCAAGGGAAGCGCATATTTGTTTAAAGGAACCTTTCGTTAGATATGGAATCGATTATTGAGATAAAAGACCTGTCTTTTCGATATCAGGCAGATCAAGAACATTATGATGTTCATAACATTTCGTTTCACGTGAAACGTGGAGAATGGTTGTCAATCGTTGGTCATAATGGTAGTGGAAAATCAACGACAGTTCGCTTGATTGATGGTTTGCTCGAGGCTGAATCTGGAGAAATTTGGATAGACGGTGACTGCCTAACTCTAGAAAATGTCTGGGAAAAAAGACGTAAGATTGGTATGGTCTTTCAAAATCCTGATAACCAATTCGTAGGAGCAACTGTTGAAGACGATGTTGCTTTTGGACTGGAAAATCAAGGAATCCCACTTGAAGAGATGAAGAAACGCGTTTCTGAGGCTTTATCATTGGTTGGGATGGCTGAATTTGCTAAAAAGGAACCAGCTCGCTTGTCAGGAGGTCAGAAGCAGAGAGTAGCTATTGCAGGTGTTGTTGCTCTGCGACCAGATATTTTAATCTTGGATGAGGCTACAAGTATGTTGGACCCTGAGGGACGATTAGAGTTGATTAAGATAGTCCAGAAGATTCGCAAAGACCATCAGATGACAGTCATCTCCATTACGCATGATCTGGATGAGGTGGCCATGAGTGACAGAGTTTTGGTGATGAAAAAAGGAGAAGTCGAGTCAACTAGCACTCCTAGAGAGTTATTTTCTAGATCAGATTTAGATCAAATTGGCTTAGATCAACCCTTTGTCAACCAATTAAGAGAATCGCTACGTACCAGTGGTTTGGACTTGCCAGAGTTCTATCTAACGGAGGAGGAACTTGAGGAGGCTTTATGGGAATTATTCTAGACAATGTTAGTTATACGTATCAGGAAGGAACACCCTTTGCTTCAGCTGCTTTGTCAGATGTCAGTTTGTCAATAGAGGATGGCTCTTATACTGCGATTATTGGGCATACAGGAAGCGGAAAGTCTACAATCCTTCAACTTTTGAATGGTTTGTTGGTTCCTACAGAGGGAAGTGTTCGTGTCTTTGATACATTGATTACACCAACATCCGTCAATAAGCAAATTCGTCAAATTCGCAAGCAAGTTGGTTTGGTATTTCAGTTTGCAGAGAACCAAATTTTTGAGGAAACTGTCCTAAAAGATGTGGCTTTTGGACCTCAAAATTTTGGAGTTTCTGTAGAAGAGGCAGAAGCTATCGCGCGTGAAAAACTAGCTTTAGTAGGAATCGATGAATCACTCTTTGAACGAAGTCCATTTGAACTCTCAGGTGGACAAATGAGACGGGTTGCTATTGCTGGAATTTTGGCGATGGAGCCTAGCATTTTGGTCTTAGACGAGCCAACAGCTGGTTTGGACCCAATTGGTCGGAAAGAGTTGATGGCCTTGTTTAAAAAGCTTCATCAAGATGGTATAACAATTGTTTTAGTAACCCACCTTATGGATGATGTGGCCGAATTTGCTGACCAAGTTTATGTGATGGAAAAAGGGAAACTAGTTAAGGGTGGGAAGCCAAGTCTTGTCTTTCAAAATGTCGAATTTATGGAAAAAATCCAATTGGGTGTTCCTAAAATCACACGATTTGCTCAAAGGCTAGTTGACAGAGGAGTTTCTTTCGAACAATTACCGATAACGATAGAGGAGTTTAAGGAGTTTATCAATGGATAATATGATTTTAGGTCGATACATACCAGGAAATTCGATTATTCATCGTCTAGATCCTCGTAGTAAGTTAGTAGCAATGATTTTATTGATCATCATCGCTTTTTGGGCCAATAATCCAATTACAAATCTCATACTCTTCATTGCAACAGGCATATTTGTCATTTTATCAGAAGTTCCCTTATCTTTTTTTATAAAAGGTTTGCGGTCTATGTTTTTTCTGATTGCTTTTACAACCCTTTTTCAACTGTTCTTTATCTCTGGTGGTCAAGTCTTGTTCGAGATGGGATTTATAAAAATCACAAGCTATGGTATTGAGCAGGCAGGAATTATTTTTTGTCGTTTTGTGTTGATTATCTTTTTCTCAACCTTGCTCACTTTGACAACCATGCCATTGAGCTTGGCAACAGCGGTTGAATCCTTGCTTGGACCTTTAAAAAGATTTAAGGTTCCAGTTCATGAGATTGGACTCATGTTGTCAATGAGTTTACGTTTTGTGCCAACCTTGATGGATGATACGATTCGAATTATGAATGCTCAAAAGGCGCGTGGTGTTGATTTTGGAGAAGGTAATGTAATTCAAAAGGTTAAGGCTATGATTCCTATTTTGATTCCTTTGTTCGCTACAAGTTTGAAACGAGCGGATTCTCTTGCTACAGCCATGGAAGCTAGAGGCTATCAAGGTGGTAATGGACGTAGCCAGTATCGACAGTTAAATTGGATGAACAGAGACAGTATAGCGCTATTATTTGTTTGTGTATTGGGTGCAATTCTATTTTTGCTAAAATCTTAGAATGTAATATAAGGTAGAGGTATGAACCGTTTTAAAAAATCAAAATATATCATTGTTCTATTTGTCGTTGTATTAGTAGTATCCGTTTTTTTAGTAACAACACAATCAAGTGCAGTTGTAACAAAAGCTGGAGATGGCATTTCATTAGTCGATAGAATAGTGCAAAAGCCTTTTCAATGGCTATCTTCCGTAAAATCTGATTTAGGTCGTTTGACCAGAACTTATAACGAGAATGAAACTCTCAAAAAAGAACTCTATCAGATGAAGAAGGAAACGAATGAAGCAGACAGTCTGAAGGAAGAAAATGAGCAACTGCGTCAGTTATTGGATATGAAGTCAAAATTGAACGCAACCAAGTTGATTGCTTCTGACGTCATCATGAGAACTCCTGCAACTTGGAAACAAGAGTTGACAATTGATTCAGGTTCTCAACAAGGTGTGACCAGTAATATGCTTGTGATTGCTGGTGGGGGACTGATTGGAAGCGTGGGAAAGGTTGAAGATAACTCTACTGTGGTCAACTTATTGACCAATGCGGAAAATACGGAGAAAATCTCCGTTAAAATCCAACACGGTTCTACTAGTATATATGGCATTATCATTGGGTACGACAAAGAAAAAGACTTGCTTAAAATAAGCCAGTTAAATAGTAGTAGTGATATTGGCCAGGGAGACAAGGTGGTAACAGGAGGTCTGGGCAACTTTAAAACAACAGATATTCCAGTAGGGGAGGTTGTATCAGTTACCCATAGTAGTGACTATCTCACAAGAGAAGTTATGGTTAAACTCCATGCCGATCCAATGAACCTAAAAGTCGTAGAGTTAGTGGGGAATCCATCATGAGACTGTTGAAGCAGATAGGGATGTTTTTACTCTTGCCTATAGTTGTCTTAATAGACAGTCATTTAGGGCAATTTGTAAATAGTTTTTTTCCACATTTTCAAATTGTGAGCCACTTTATCTTCATCTTCTTGTTGTTTGAAACTATTGAAGTATCGGAGTATCTATTTTTAGTTTATTGCTTATTTATTGGTCTTATATACGATATTTATTTCTTCCATTTGATTGGAATCGCTAGTCTTCTATTTGTGATTATTGGAGCAATAGTGTATAAAAGCAACTCAGTTATTTTGTCAAATAGATGGACTAGACTATTAGCTATTTTAATGATGACTTTCTCTTTTGAATTTGGTAGTTTTCTTCTAGCGCAAATGATTGGATTAACTGCTGAAAGCATAACAGTCTTTATCGTCTATGGTCTAGTTCCGTCAATGATACTAAACTTTCTATTGATGTTAGTTTTTCAGTTTATTTTTGAAAAAATATATCTATAAGAAAGAAACAAAACTGTAATAAAGGCGTAATATTTATTAAGCCTTTTTTTGATATACTAGTATTGTTTTAAAAGGAGGAGTATTTACACTTATGAAGAAAAAAATCCTAGCAACACTTTTGTTAAGTACAGTATTAGTTTCACAAGGAACTGTTCTTTCAAGTGTTCAAGCAAATACAACAGATGAAAAGATTGCTGCTCAAGATAGCAAAATTAGTAGCTTGACAGCTCAACAAAAAGAAGCTCAAAAGCAAGTAGATGAAATTCAAACTCAGGTTTCAGCAATTCAAGCAGAACAAGAAAAATTGCAAGTTGAGAACGAAAAACTTCAAGCAGAATCAAAAAAACTTGAAGGAGAAATTACTGAGCTTTCAAAAAATATTGTATCACGTAATGAATCACTTGAAAACCAAGCTCGTAGTGCACAAACGAACGGAACTGCTACAAGCTACATCAATACGATTATTAACTCGGACTCAATTACAGAAGCTATTTCTCGTGTAGCAGCTATGAGTGAAATCGTATCAGCAAACAATAAAATGTTGCAACAACAAAAAGAAGATAAGAAAGCTATCTCCGAAAAACAAGTTGCCAATAACGAAGCAATCAATACAGTCATTGCGAACCAACAAACGCTTGCTGACGATGCTCAAGCTTTGACAACAAAACAAGCAGAATTGAAAGTAGCTGAGTTAAATCTTGCAGCTGAAAAAGCTACAGCAGAAAACGAAAAAGCTAGCTTGCTAGAGAAAAAAGCAGCAGCAGAGGCAGAAGCTAAAGCAGCAGCAGAGGCAGAAGCAGCTTATAAAGCAAAACAAGCAAGTCAACAACAATCACTTGTAGCTTCAGCTAACACAACTTTTGCCGCCCAAGTACAAGCAACTTCAAGTTCATCATCAAGTTCATCAAGTTCATCAAGTTCATCATCAGATAATGATTCAAGCTACACACCTGCAGCGACTACTGTAATTCAACGTCCAACTTATAGTTCAAACGCTTCAAGTTATCCAACAGGTCAATGTACATGGGGGGCTAAGACCTTGGCTCCATGGGCTGGTGATTATTGGGGTAATGGTGGTCAGTGGGCAGCTAGTGCAGCGGCAGCTGGATTCCGTACAGGTTCTACACCACAAGTTGGTGCAATTGCTTCATGGGATGATGGAGGATACGGACATGTAGCGGTTGTTACTGCAGTTGAATCATCAACTCGTATTCAAGTTTCAGAATGTAACTATGATGGTAGCGGAACTCAACCAATCGGAAATTATCGTGGTTGGTTTAATCCTACAGCATCACGCGGTACAGTAAGATATATTTATCCAAACTAACATATTAATTATTATTAAATTTAGGGTGAGGTTTTATGAATCTCACCCTTTGTATAGTATTAATAAAAAATTTTCATCATTTTGTCATTATGGGATGAAAATTATCGGATATGTAGCTAGAATAAGTATGTTTATTTAACGAAATAATAACAAGATTTTAAGAGAGTTGGTACTGGAATTATGTTTACTTATAAAATGAATGTTGATGTTCAAGAGTGGGATTTATTTTTGAAAAATCATCCTCAAGGGAATTTATTGCAGAGTAGTGATTGGGCCAAGATAAAGGATACTTGGGGGAATGAGAGAGTTGGATTTTATAAAGAGAATCAACTAGTTGGAGTAGCGAACATCTTAATTCAGCCTCTTCCATTAGGATTTTCCATGTTCTATATTCCAAGAGGCCCAGTTATTAATTATGAAGATAAAGAACTTCTGAAATTTGTGCTTTTAACATTGAAAAAACTTGCTAAAAAAAGCCATGCAATAATGGTTAAATTTGATCCAAGTTTGTTTATCAGTCGAAGTCTTATCGACCAAGAAACTATTCAAAATTCTAAAACTTTTGAAATTGTTGAGGAATTGCAAAAAAACAAAGTTCATTGGACAGGTTTGACAAAGGATATGGCAGAAAACATACAACCTCGTTTTCAAGCTAATATCCATAAAGAAAACTTCTCGTTGGATCAACTATCCAAGTCTACTAGACAAGCAATCCGAACTGCAAGAAATAAAGGATTGGAAGTAAAATTCGGTGGACTCGACTTATTAGATGAATTTTCATTTTTAATGAAGAAAACAGAGTCTCGTAAGAATATCAGTTTACGAGGCAAAGATTATTATCAGAAGTTACTGACTACTTATCCTGATCACTCTTTTATCACACTGAGCTATTTAGATTTACCTAATAGACTGAAAGAAGTTGAGCAGCAACTCGAAAAGAATCTAAAAATAGCGCAGAAATTTACTGATAAAACGAAAGAAGGCAAAATAAAAGAGAATCAGCAAGAGAGAAAACGATTAGAGGAAGAAATTTCTTTTCTTAAGAGCCATATTGATAGAGGGGACAGTGTTGTTCCATTGTCTGGAACTTTAACCATCGAATTTGGGAAAACTTCTGAAAACTTATATGCTGGAATGAATGAGGAATTTAGACATTATCAACCTGCTATTCCTACATGGTTTGAGACTGCTCAACATTCATTTGAACGTGGAGCAGAGACTCATAATATGGGTGGAATTGAAAATAATTTAGAGGGTGGGTTATTTAATTTTAAATCTAAGTTTAATCCCACTATCGAGGAATTTGCTGGTGAGTTTAATTACCCAACTAGCTCATTGTATTTCTTATTTAACATAGCTTATAAAATTCGTAAGAAACTTCGAAGTAGCAAGTAGAAAGTCAAAGACTTATTGGCAAGTTTAATCTTTAGTAATTGTTTTTTTGCTAACATTGAGTATGGAGATATGATACTTGCTATCAAAAAATATAAAGTAGATTTTTTCATATCAAAACATTTAAGTTATCAACTCGAAATATTTTGTATTTATCTGAATCTCAACATAAGTGGTTATTGCATATTTAGCAGTAACAATTTATGTTGGGATATTTTTTATTTAAGGTGAATAAATTTTTTTAAAATTTCAGTTGGGAAGTTAGGTTATGGCTAAATTCCCAAACTAACTTCCATCGCCAATAAAAGTGGAAGTTAGTCTGATAAAAATCGTAAAAACCAGTGGAAATCCGTGTCAGGGTAAGTTCCACTGGTTTTACTAATGTTTGATTTCA
>NZ_JASHFO010000031.1:0-19625 GCF_047460825.1 Streptococcus infantis
TTTCATTCCAAGAAAATTTTGGATGAACTTTGCGTCAAAGATAAACACTTTTTCTTACCTCTACCACCTTATTCACCAGATTTGAATCCCATTGAGCAAGCTTGGGCTGTCTTGAAAAAGAAAGTGAGAGATTTATTAAGGGAAGTCCCAAATATCTTTGAATGTTTAGAGTGCTTTTTTAAAACTAAATAACTATAATAAAAAATAAGATGGAAAAGTCTCGCTTTTCCATCTTATTTTTTGACTTGATAATAAATCTTATCAGCTATATAACGTTTTTGTTCAACTTCATTTGGAATAGTCTTCCAAAAAGTCATGCCAGCCTTTTCCATGACACGTCCAGAAGCTGGATTTAAACTTGCATAGCAAGCATTAACCTCTTTAAATCTAATCTCATCCAAACAGTATGATAAAACAGCCTTCAAGGCTTCTGTCATGAGTCCTTGCCCCCAGTAGTCCAGCCCTAAGATATACCCGATTTCACAGCTAGAATTTTCTTCATCCACACTGACCAGACTAATATCTCCAATGACATAGTCTGGATTTTCTTTGAGACAAATAGCCCATTTGTAGTAATCAGGATTGTCATAGGATTTAACCCAATTGCCAATAGAATTTTGAGTCTGTTCAATATTCAGGTGTGGATCCCAAGTCACATAAGTCAGATTTTCTGAGCGTGAAGCCCAATTATCAAACATAGCTTGAGCATCAGTTTCCACAAATCTCCTCAATATCAAACGTTCTGTCTCTATAGTTTGTGTACCTAGTGCTTTCATAATCGTAGCTCACTTTCTAATTTCAAGGTAAGAAGGTAAAAAGGGCTCCCGGACCTGCCTCGTTCTCCTGTTTCAAGACTCGGGGTAAAAACCTCCACTGGAGATTTTTACTCCCAAAACGTATCAAATACAGTGATTGGGAGGTGGCGTTTGTGTTGGCCTTTGTACCACCATTTTTCAATGGTTGCTTGGGCTTCTGGGCTTACTTGTTTACCTTCGAGATAATCATCAATTTCATTGTAAGTGACTCCCAAGGCTACTTCGTCTGCAATGCCTGGTTTTTCTTCTTCCAAATCTGCTGTTGGAACTTTTTCATAGAGGGCTGAATCAGCTCCAAGCTCTTTCAAAAGTTGTTTTCCTTGGCGTTTATTGAGGCGATAGAGGGGGAGAATATCTGCACCACCATCACCAAACTTGGTAAAGAAACCTGTGATATTTTCCGCAGCATGGTCTGTCCCGATAACAGCTCCGCTATGAGCACCTGCAAGGGCATATTGGGCAATCATACGGCTACGAGCCTTGATATTTCCTTTATTAAAATCGGAAACTGCACTGCCTGTAGCTTCTACTGCCGATGCCATTGCATCTACAGAATCCTTGATATTGACCACCAAACTCACATCTGGTTGGATAAAAGCTAGGGCTTTTTGAGCATCATCCTCATCTGCTTGAATTCCATAAGGCAGGCGAACTGCTATAAATTTATAAGAATCATCACCGGTTTCAGCTCGCATTTCTTCCATAGCTAGTTGGGCAAGGCGACCAGCTAAAGTCGAGTCTTGACCACCAGAAATTCCTAATACAAAACTTTTAAGGAAAGGATGTTTTTTAAGGTATTTTTTCAAAAAGTCAATGGAACGACGAATTTCTTCTTGAGCATCAATGACTGGTTTAACGCCTAGTTGTTGGATAATGGTCTCTTGCAAACTCATTCTTCTTCTCCTTCGCCCAGAGCTTTCTTACGCATCTTATCAATCAAGTCCATCTTGTCTTGCCATACATCAAGAGCCAAGTCCACAGGATAATGTTGTGGGTTAAGAACACGTTTGTATTCGTCCCAAAGCTTGTCAAATTCCTTACGAGCATAGGCCTGAATTTCAGGAAGACTTGGTAAATCATAGACCAACTTACCGTCCTTGAAGATGTTCACCAAGAGAGGAACGGCATCAAAATTGCGGACAGTTTTCTTGATGTAAGTATAGGTCGGATGGAACATCTTAATCTCCGTCATACTAGTAACATCTACACCATCGTAGGTAATGTAGTCACCTTCAGACTTGCCTTTTTCACGGCTGGTGATGCGCCAAACTTGCTTCTTACCTGGTGTTGAAACCTTCTCTGCATTGTTTGAAAGTTTGATAGTATTGCGCATCTGACCATTTTCATCTTCAATGGCAACAACCTTATAAACCGCTCCTAGAGCTGGTTGGTCATAGGCTGTAATGAGCTTAGTTCCTACACCCCAGACATCAATCTTAGCTTTTTGCATCTTGAGGTTAAGGATGGTATTTTCATCAAGGTCATTGGATGCATAAATCTTAGCATCAGTGAATCCTGCCTCGTCCAGTTGTTGACGAACTTTTTTAGAAATATAGGCAATATCACCAGAGTCAATACGAACGCCCTTAAAGTTAATCTTGTCACCTAATTCTCTTGCAACCTGAATGGCAGCAGGAACACCGATACGAAGAGTATCATAAGTATCTACAAGAAAGACACAATCACGGTGAGTTGAGGCATAAGCCTTGAAGGCCTGATAATCATTGCCATAGACTTGAACTAAAGCATGAGCATGAGTCCCTAAAACCGGAATTCCAAAGAGCTTACCAGCACGGACATTACTGGTTCCATTAGCACCACCAATGACAGCCGCACGTGTTCCCCAGATAGCTGCATCCATCTCTTGCGCACGACGTGTACCGAACTCCATCAGAGGTTCATCTTCAATGACCGAGCGAATACGAGCAGCCTTAGTCGCAATCAAGGTTTGAAAATTAACAATATTTAAAAGAGCTGTTTCAACCAATTGACACTGCGCCAAAGGTCCTTCCACTTGAACGATCGGTTCATTGGCAAATATCAAGTCCCCTTCTTGAGCAGAACGCACCGTCAACTCTAACTTGAGATTACGGAGATATTCCAAGAAGGCGCCATGATAACCAAGTGACTCCAAATAAGCTATATCGCTATCAGAAAAGCGCAGGTTTTCTAGGTAGTTCACAATTCGTTCCAAACCTGCAAAAACAGCATAACCATTTTTAAACGGTTGTTGGCGGAAATAAACTTCAAAAACTGCTTTCTTGTTATGAATTCCTTGGTCGAAGTAAACCTGCATCATGTTAATCTGATACAAATCTGTGTGCAATGTTAAACTGTCATCTGGGTACATATACTGTCCTTCTTCCCTATTTGTAAAAAGATGAAAATATTTCTTCTTTTCTCATAAATTAGTACTATTATAACACATTTTACCAAGATGGAGAAAAAGCTAACAAGCTATTCCATACTCTCAAGTTCATCCATATCCTGCTCAAACTTTTTCTGGGCCCATTCACCATAACTTTTCAAGCCTAAGTTGCCAATAAATACCCAAGGAAGATAAAAGATATAAGTAAATACACATGCATAAATGTACTTAATATACAGAGGATTGTGCTGATAAATTTCGATATTAAACTGGTAGTTTTGTAGCATCAAGCTAGCTGTAATCACTAGAGTTAATAATAGGCATCCTAAAATTGTAAAATGAAAACGACTATAGTAGGTCACACCTAGACTTCGAGCACGATTGAAAAAGTAAAAATTCCCTATGATGATAATAACGAGAAGCATGCTGGGAGTAAATAGGCTTGGTGCTAACACTGATATGATATAAGCTAGAAACAACAATCCGATAGAGATATGAAAACTCTCTGCCCATGCTTTATTCATCAGTTGTTCTTCTCTTTCGTCTAGTAATTGATAATAATAAAATTTATTTTTCATCTTCTTCCTCCCAAAATAATTGATCTAGAGTTTTCCCTAGGCATCTGCAAATGGATTGGCAAAGTGAAAGCGAAGGATTGTACTTTCCAGCTTCTATCAAACCGATAGTCTGCCTAGTGACACCCACAGCTTCTGCCAAATCACCCTGCGTCATATCAAGCTCTACTCGAGCTAGTTTTAATTTTAAATTCTTAGCCACTTGTTACCTCCTCCTTAATTTTAAAAGTCGCGCTTCTTTTTTTAACTTTATTATATCATATATTTTACATTATGCAATATATATCTGTCATTTTGTGAGATTTTTTTAACAAAAAGCCTCTCTACCACCTACATGATAGAGAGTTCTCTGTTTATTCAAATTTTTTCAAAATATCTACAACGTCACTTCTCTGTTTGACTTGGTAGGCTTTAATGCCTAAACTTTCAAGCAAGAGCTTAGTCATAGTTCTTGTAGCCCATTTAACATAACTTTTATATAAAAAACCACCATATTTAAAACTACATCTTATATTTAAAATTCAAAATTACTTTTCTTTATTCAAACCAGAAATATATAGTAAGCCTAATAGCAATTTTATTTCTTGTGTTTTTTTCATTACATCAACTTTTGTTATAATTCTAGTTCCCCCATGCGTTGACAGGTTAAGAAATGCTAAAAAGCTTTCACTTTCATCTCTAGAACTAATTGTGCTACGTAAAGAATTCAAAACTCGCTTATCCGCATCGTCTAATTCACTACTGTCAATCAAATCTTTTCCTTCTTCAATTACTTTTCTATAGTTTTGCAATAAACTTTCTGTCTTACCTATTTTACTGTTATCCAAAATATCATTTACAACAATTTCAATTAAAGTTCGATAAGCAGCAACTGCTACAAAACTATAATCTTCAGTACTAAAAATTCGATTAATTTCTCCTATAAAACTGACAACATCTGACCTAAAGTTAACTTCTTTGTTTATAGGCATACTGACTAAATTACTACTAGACGATTCTGGTTGAGCAATATAAAAGTTATCCTCTACTACTCTAAACGTAAAATCAGCCTCATGAATAAGCCTTGTTTTCTTATCTGTTATTTTAATTGCAATTGTATTTTCATTTAATCGGCCAAAACTTATTATACCTTTATTAAAATTAATAGTAGGATTATTTTTTGTATCAATTTCAAAATGTAAGCCCTTATCCTCTTCACCAAAACTATTTGTAAAATTGAATAAATTATCAACTTTATAATCTATCCCCTTCTTGAGTATATTTCCTTTTTGACTGATTTTAGGTTGAGCCGGCTTCCTTAAAATTATCTTTAGAGAAGATACCGTAGTATCTGTCTCTTGACTAATCACCCATTCCCCTTCTTGGAGTTTATTAAATTCACTCACTTTTTCTTCGTTAAAATAAATGTCTGTAGCAACTTGAATTAATTCCTTTAAATTAGGAATCTTCTTGTCTAAATCATCTATATCAATCCATGATTCAACTACCCCAAAATTTATTGTTTCTTTAGTCTTTGGAATAATATCCAATAGAATTTCCTTATCAAAAAGAGTACATTTTAATTTGTCTCCTTGTTTTTCAAAAATTATAAAATCTTTTAATTTAAAATTTGGTATAATACATTTTTTAAGATTGCTGAGATCAGAAGTCTCTTCTTCAGCTATCCTACTTTGAATAAATGTTTCGTGAGAAAAATCTCTTAATTCATTTTTTAACAAGGAACCGATTCTCTGAATTTTTTCGTTTATTTTTTCAATGAAATTTGCTATATCATCAGTTAACTTACTCTGAGAAAATTGAGTCCGGTCAGAATTGAACTGTATTGATGGATCACTAGATTTAATAGAAATATAACCTATTAATTGTTTTAATACTTCGCTATATTTTTTTGTAATCATTAATTCAGTATCAAATAACAGATAGTTGTTAAACAAATTATTATTGATGTAAATCAATGGGGTTAAATTGTTATTATTAGGATTGTAGAATAAAGGGTTAATCTTACGTTTTGCTTTTGAAACGAGATAATAGGCAGCTAAATTAATATCAAGAGAATACCTATCTGAATTAAAACTAAATTCTTCAGAAAAAATATCCTTACCATCTTTCCTAAAGACCAGATTTTGATCAGACGAAGAATAATTTATTTCAAATAACTGCTGAGGCCTATTTTGTGTCTGTAATTGAATTTCATAATCGGTTGAGTTAATCTCTCCATCTATATTAAGTTTTATAATAAAGTTCTTATCGGCAGAAATTTTTCCGTCAGATATTTTATCATCAATAAAAGAATTTAAAATTTTATTTCGATTAACTTCTTCACTAAGATACTTTTTTAAAGTATTAACATTATAATCATTGATTTCAATTTGGATTAATGTACCTATAAAATCACCTGAACTTGAAAGAGTAACATCTAAACGCTTATCTGTTATATTATATTCAGTAACCAAAGAATCAAAATCTACAGTAAACTCTGAGATCTGAGTATTTTGAGCTGTTTTCCAATATACTTTTTTCCCAAATCTAAAAACAGATAAGAATCCCAAACCTTTTGAACCCTGAGTTAAGCGTTCAGTGTCTTTATAAGAAATAATTTCTCCATATTTCTTATCACTACTTGATATGTGGAATAATTTCTTAATTCCCTCCGTATCCATACCAATTCCGTAGTCTCGAATTGTAAGTAGTCTAGATTCCGAATCCAATGTAATATCGACACTAGGAGAACAAGCATCGTATGCATTTTTTATTAACTCATTTAGAGCAATAATATTATTTGGAATTTTTTCTGATAACTCACTCAATATATTACCTGCTACAGTAATAGGTACTTGTTCAACTTTATTGGACATTTAAATCTCCTTTATTTTTCTTAATATCAAAACATATTCTTGATTCATTGATTCCACTGATTTATCTTTTACATTCGATAACCTTCTCGGCATTCTCTTAATAGGTATATTTCTTGTAATAGATGCTTCTAATTCAAATCCAATACTCTCAAAATATTCTTGAGTAACTTTAGATAAAGGAACCGTTTTATTATCAACTCGTCGATTGCCTAAAGTTAAAACAATTCTTTTGTTCTTTTTTATAATTCGTCCCATTTGTCCCATTACATCCAAATAGTCAGTTATAAAATTCATAACTTTTTTTCTCTTATCCGTGGCTATACTTTCAACATACTTATTTAAACAATCTGATTGATAGTTTTGTTTAATTCTTCTAATTCTCCCCCCTAAACTATTCGAGTCAATACTTGAATAATTATCTATTAATTTCTCGTCAAAACTTTCCATATCTTTTCTGTCTATCCAGTAAATTGGTAACATAGAATACTGTCCATATGTTACCGTAGTTGAATTATCTCCATAGGGAGGAGAAGTTACAATCAAATCAACAGAATCGCTCTTCATTCCATATAAAATATCTTCCGATTTTCCAATTTTTAAATCAATTTTTTTTCTTCTGTTATAATCAGGTAAATATTGAGAGTATTCGTTAATGCTCTTTATAAAATCTTCAACGATGTGATTTTCCATCTTTTCAATATCGTTTTGCTCTTTTACGTGCAATTTAAATGTTGAACTTCTTGTATTACTGTATTTTTTTAAAATATTAATTAAACACACCCAATAATACTGTCTTACGTATCTGTATTTTTCTCTCTGAATAGCACAACGAATTTTACTAAACGTCATTATAAAATCATTTCGATACCATTTTTCTATATTATAAAAATAATGTTTGTCAAATTCGAAACTATTGCTTTTTAAAAATTTCTCAATTCTATTGTTTGCTATATCTATATATTTTTTGTTAACACCTTGTAGCTTAACTTTTGTAATAAGATTAGCTAAAGGGTTAATATCTATGCCAATCGGAGAAAGGTTATTCTTTTCTCCCTCCACTAGAGTTGTTCCAGAACCATGAAAAGGATCAAGAATATTTGTAATAGATGAATCTTCACTTTTAATTAGCTTAATTAATTCATATTGCATATCAGGAACCATCGTAGCTGGATAGGCACTAATTTTATGTATTCCTGAAGCAGTTACATTTTTAAAGTCCCAGTAATCAATTTCTTTTTCTTTTATTTTATCTACTAAATTCGACTTCAACAATTTAGCCCCCGACTAATATTTTTCTACTATGCAGCCTAAGTATAGCATAGAAATTTTTGAACGTAAAGAAATAATATAATTAATCTGTTAAAGAAAACTAAATTAATCTCTATTAACAAAAACCTCTCTACCAACTAAATGATAGAGAGTTTTCTGCTTATTCAAATTTTTTCAAAATATCTACAACGTCACTTCTCTGTTTGACTTGGTAGGCTTTGATACCTAATGTCTCAGCCATCTTAGTGTTGTATGCTATATCATCAAGAAAGACACAATTTGCTGGATCCAACTGATATTTACGGAGAATTTCTTCAAACATTTTTCGATCAGGTTTGATGACCTTAATATCACAAGAAAGGACGAAACCATCTAAAATTCCATTTAAAGGATATAGTTGGTCTTTCAATAATTCATAAAAAACTGGTGAGGTATTGGACAAAACAAAGATGCGATGACCTTTTTCCTTTAACCCTGTAAGAAGCGGAAAGTCTTCGGTGTAAATATCAATATAGGCTGGCCAATTCCAAATCACTTCTTCAACCTTTTTCTGATAGCAATCTCCTAATAGGGAAAGAACCTTATCAACCAATTCTTCTCGAGTCAAGGTCCCCAGGTCCAATCTTTCCCAGAGCCCCGACTGGAAAATCGCCTTGTCTAAGATCAGATAATCTTTCTGAGTTTTAGCTACAGATTTCAAAATCTTATCCTTGTTCCATTCCAGTAGAACATTACCCATATCTAGTATGATATCCATTAACCCACCTCCATTATGATGTGCCACCCTCTTCAATCGTTCATTTTCCGTTTACAACTCTTTTTGATAATAGTGCCTTTGTCCAGTATAGGGATAGTCTTTCATAGTAAAAACTTCCTGGTAACCATGCTTTTGATAAAAGGCTGGCGCTTGAAATTGATAAGTATTTACAAAAGCAAAGCGACAGTTTCTCTTTTTAGCTTCACTCTCTGCTTGCTGCAATAGTTGGGAGCCGATTCCTTGTCCTCGCAAGCCCTCCTTTACAAACAAATACTCGATTTCTAGCCAATTTCCAAAGGTCTCTGCTACTAAACCAGCCAGGAGTTGACCATGTTCATCTTCAACATATAAGTTTAGCGGCTCACATTCAGCTGCTTCCCTTTTAGAACGATTATAAGAGCGAATCAACTCTCCGATTTTTTGCGCTTTCTGAGACTCTGTATTCTCCAATCTAATGTGCATCAAACCCTCCTCAAAGACATTTACGCCTTGATTATATTCCTATTTTAAAGAACTGTCAAACTAAAATAACTCACCAACCTGAGTTGATGAGAGTTTAACTTATTTTCTAAATTTCCATTGGCTATAAATACCAAATGCAACAATCCAGATAGCTGAACCTCTAGCTCCCATTACAGTTGATTCTTGTAAGAAGAGAGTTCCAAATACAAAGATAAAGAAGAGCATTGTTAAAGGATTTAGCAAGCGATATTGAGGCATGAGATAGCCATCTGACATAAAGTCTTTGGACTTGCGATATTTGAGATGAGCTACCATGATCAAGATGTAAATGGCGATATAAACACCTGATGAAGAAGCTGTAATCAAAGCAAAGGCATCTGATACGCCTGGAAGGACATTGATGAAGGCTGCAAAACCAATCAATACGGCAGAAGCAATGATAGCATTCTGAGGAACGTTGTGACGTGAGAGTGTATCTGCCTTAATAGCTTTCAAGAAACGATTTGGTGAATCATGGGCAATTTGGTACAAATGACGACCTGTTGAGTAAAGGGTTGAATTCAAGGCTGATGCAGCTGAAGTCAAGACAACAAAGTTAATCAAAGCAGCCGCCCACTTAAGACCAACAAGTTCAAATACCGTTACAAATGGTGAATCTGCTGCAGAAAGCTCACGCCAAGGAATAATAGACATAATAGCTAAGAGAGCTCCACCGTAGAAAAAGATAATTCGCAAGGGAATTTCCTTAACAGCCTTAGGCAATACTTTTCTTGGATCCTTAGTTTCAGATGTAGTAACACCGATAAATTCAATCATCAAGTAAGCAAAGAAAACCATCTGGAAGGCCATGACAAAGTTCATCCCACCATTTGGGAAAAGTGAGAAGTGTTCACTGATATTAGCAAGACTTGCTGAACCATAAGGCGTTTCAAAGCCAGTCAAAACTAGAAAGACACCTGTCGCAATCATGGCAAGAATGGCCACGATTTTGATCATAGCAAACCAAAATTCTACTTCACCAAAGATTTTAACGGCAATCAAGTTCACTAAGCCGAGTATTGTCAGAAATACAACCTGAATCAACCAAGATGGCCAGGATGGAAACCAAAACTGAACATAGTGAGCAATAGCCGTGATCTCGGCCATTCCGATAAAGACTACTGAGAGCCAGTAAGACCAGACTGAGAAGTAACCCCAACCCTGACCTAGATAACGGGTAATAAAGTTGATAAAGGTATGTTGCTCCGGATCTTGGTACAACATTTCCCCGATAGCACGCATCATAAGATACATAAAGCCACCTGTAATCATATAGACCAAGACGATTGACGGACCTGTCAAACTAATTGAACGTCCAGCTCCTAGAAACAGTCCTGTTCCAATTGTTCCTGCAATCGCCATAACCTGAACATGGCGATTGGTTAACCCACGTTCCATTTTATTTTTCTTTTTGTGCTTATTTTCTGAATTCATATAGTCTCCTCTAGTTTTTAGAATTAAGAAAAGGAGTGATAGGAAGCGCTTTCCCTATATCTACTCCTTCTTTTTATTCCTATTAAACTGTTTTTTCTACTTTTAAGATTTTAACATCATAGCTTCCTACAGGTGTTTCAATCGTAGCGGTATCACCTGTTTTCTTACCAATCAAGGCTTGCCCAATTGGACTTTCATTTGATACTTTACCTGCAAAGGCATCTGCACCCGCTGATCCCACGATGATATATACTTCTTCGTCGTCTTCACCAATTTCTTGGATAGTGACTGTTTTCCCGATAGCAACTTCATCTTGAGCAACTGCATCGCTATTGACAATCTCAGCATAACGGATTTTTGTTTCCAAGCTAGAGATTTGTCCTTCAACGAAGGCTTGCTCATCCTTAGCTGCTTCATACTCACTATTTTCTGACAAGTCACCGTATGAACGCGCAATCTTGATGCGTTCTACAACTTCTGGACGACGAACTAGTTTCAACTCTTCTAATTCTTTTTCGAGTTTTTCCTTTTCTTCAAGGGTCATTGGATATGTTTTTTCTGCCATTTTTCTCAACTTTCTTTTGATTAAATTTAAATTTCTTTAGGTAGTAAAGCAAAATTATGTGGTAAACCACATAATTTTACAATGAAGACAAAGTCTTTTAAAAGCTTTCCTTAAATGATTTTGGTCAGTAGCGACCTTTTAAAATCTGTGCCTAAAGCTAATGATTCTATCACTTCTAGACTCAGGTTCAAATAAGAGGTAAGTTTTTACTTTCGTAATTTCCGAACGCCTAAAACTTGTGAATTTCAGGCGTTTCTAATCATTGCGGAAAGACTTGTGTGACTTGCTTTGATCGTGAAAAAGAGAGTTTTACTTCTACATTCACGAATTTAATAGCAAATCTTGTTCTAAGAGTTAGTTTGAACTACTTGATTGTGTCAATTTACTGTTAACATGCTCTGCAACGTTTCGATCATGTTCCTCTCGTGTCGTTGCAAAGTAAACCTTACCATCTTGTACATTGGCTACAAAGTAGAGATAGTCGCTCTTAGTTTGATTGATACTTGCTTCAATTGCATCCAGACTTGGACTGTCTACTGGACCAGGCATTAAGCCAAGGTTCGTATAATCATTATATGGTGAACTGATTGTTGTATCAATTGCTGCATCATCTGCCAAGCTAATATTTTGTCCTAGTTTACCTTCTGCATAGAGAATAGCAATATTACTCTGAAGTGGCATACCAAGGTTCAAACGATTATAGAAAACTCCAGCGATCAGTTTGCGATCATCAGTTTTCAACCCTTCTTTTTCCACAAGTGATGCGATGGTGAGGAGTTCATTCACTGTCAAGTTCTTTTCTTTGATTGCAGCATAATGTGCTGACAAGTTTTGGTCCATAGCTGCCACCATTTCATCAATCAAGCTTTCAACAGTTGTGCTTTCTTTGATGCTATATGTTGCTGGGAAAAGATAACCTTCTAAACGGTAACGAACACCACTTTCCTTAGTTGGTAAACTTTCAAGAAGGGTTGGATACTTAGCAACTAATTGAGAGATGAAGGTTTCATCTTGCACTTTTGCCAGGAAGGCATCCGCAGTCAAAGGTTCTTTAAAGTCTCCTTGAAGCTGACCAACCGTTTGTGCGATTTGATCAAGGGTATAACCTTCAGGGATTGTAAGATTTGCAAGTGCAACCTCTTGAGCTTTAGGCGTTCCCCCCTTTTGCAATTCTTTGATAATATCATCTGTACTCATGCTCTTTTGCAAATTATAATAACCAGATTTCAAATCATTGTAGTCTTTATACTTAGCATAAAGGCTAAAGATAAAACCGTGTTTTACCAATCCAGAGTTTTCTAAGGTATCACCAATTTGCTGAAGATTGGCCCCTTCTGGAATCTGAACCGTGACATACTGTTTTGAATTTGCATCAACTGGTTGGAGTGCAGATTCGACATAACGGTAACCAAAGAATCCGCCCACACCTAGTAAAATCAATAAAACAAATACTGTTACGAAAAATCTTTTCAAGCGTGATTTTTTCTTTTTCTTGATTGGTTTCACTGATTCTTTACGACTTCTTCTAGGAAGTTCAGTTCTAGTTTCAACTGGAGCAACTGGCACTTGACTTGGAGTTTCTTTTGCAAGAACTGTTGGTTTCGGTTGAGGTTTAATATTCTTTCGAGCAGGACTTGGTTTAGCCTGATTCGTACGATAAGAAACTGGAATCCTAGTAGAAATGTCAGTATAGGAAGTCTCCTCTTGAACTGACTGAGCAGGTGCAATAGGCTTAACTGAATCTACAGTAGACACTACTGGTTCTTTAGCTACAACGGATTCAGCAGATTTAACTTCTTCTGGAACTGCAACTGGATCAGTAGGTCCTTCTGATGTCAAAGATGGACGTGGAGGAACTGTTGGAGCTTTAGCAAGCAGTTCATCCACTAGTGAAACTGAGTCTACCATCAAGTCTTCTACAGAAGACTCTGCCGCTGGTTTTTCCTCTTCTAAACTATTACTGACATTTGAAAACAAGGCATCGTTGTTACTTTTAGTACTTGCAATGCCATCTTCTCTTTTCAATCTTTCTAAATCTCTTAAAATTTGTTCTTTAAAACTTAACTTTTCTTCTTTTGAATTTTCGCTCAAAGGTATTCCCTCCTTGTTGATAATCCATAATATTATATCCTAAAAACTAAAGAAAAGCAACTATAGATGCCTTTCTGATGCCTAATTCGTGTTTTCCCAGACCATATCATACCATTCTTCACCAGCAAATGTCGACTTGGATTTTCCTTCATTCACAAAACCATGTTTCTCATAATAGCCAATGAGATAGTCATGGCAGGTCAGATTGATTCCCTCACGCTCATGCTCAAGAGCGAGATCTTTTAAAGCGGTCAATAATTTTCGTCCGACACCTAATGCCTGAGCTTTCTTAGCAATGGATAGACAAGTCACAGAGATATAGCCACCTTTTTGATGGCTATAATCTTTAATGTCTTCTGTAAAGAACTGGTCTTGTAAATATCGATGAGGGACTACTGGTCCCTCAATATAGCCTAGTATTTCGCCCTCTTTTTCAGCCACTAAAAAACTGGTCTTAATTTTCTTCAGATGAGCTTCAAAAACAGGATGGGGAATAGCTTCTTCAATTGAAAAATTTTCTAGTTCAATTTCAAAGATACGATCTAAATCTGTCAATCTAGCTTGTCTAATAATCATAGTTCCTCCTGATAATAGGGATTCTGCCATCGCATGAGAAAGGCAACCTCACTGCTCCTTTCTCCATCTACGATCCCTTGTTCCACAAATCCATTCATTTCAAAGTAGGCCAGCAACTCATCCTCACAAAGCAAATAAATACCTGGTCTATTTTGCTGACGGGTAACTTCCTTCAAAGCTGCTAGCAACAAGGTTCCAAAGCCTTGCCCCTGAATATCGGGATCGACAGCTAAATCTTCAAGGATGATTGCGTTCTCACTAATGAATTCCTCATCTCCGATCTCAAGCATCCATTGTCTTAAAGAGGGAATAGGAAGTGTCGCCGCAGCGATATAAGCAATCTCTTGGTCATCCAGGCTAGCTAAGAGAAACGTACCCGCATGGTTGCGGATACGTTCTTCTATTATTTCTCTATTCATAATTTCTAGGGTGTTTGAAATACTTTCTTGTATCAAGCAAATCTGATCAATATCTGATTGCTGTGCTTCCCTGATTTTAATTGGAAATTCCATGATCTTCCTTACTGAACATTGCTTGTCAAATTAGACAAGAGACGTTCGAATGAATATTCATAAGTTTGGATATCGCCAGCTCCCATGAAAACATAGACAGCATTATCATGGTCTAGGAGTGGAGAAACATTTTCAACTGTGATAACTTGATGTTTCTTGTTGATTTTATTGGCAAGGTCTTCTACCTTGACATCACCATGATCCACCTCACGAGCAGATCCATAGATTTGTGCGAGGTAAACTGCATCAGCCTGATTCAAGGCCTGAGCAAAATCATCCAACAAGGCGATGGTACGAGTAAAGGTATGTGGTTGGAAGATAGCCACGATTTCCTTGCTTGGGTATTTTTGACGTGCAGCATCAAGAGTCGCTACGATTTCAGTTGGATGGTGAGCAAAATCATCGATGATAACAGTGTCATTGACAATCTTTTCTGTAAAGCGACGTTTCACTCCTCCAAAAGTCTTCAAGTGTTCACGTACTAAATTCAAGTCAAAGCCAGCAGTATAAAGTAAACCAATCACTGCTGTGGCATTCATGATGTTGTGGCGACCGAAAGTTGGAATGTGGAATTGGCCCAACTCTTGACCACGGAAGTGAACGGTAAAGGTTGAACCTGTTGTAGAACGAAGTAAATCGCTGGCTACAAAGTCATTGTTGTCTGCTTCAAAACCGTAATAATAGATTGGAGCATTAGCCGTAATCTTACGCAACTCAGCATCTTCACCGTAAACGAACAAGCCTTTAGTAATTTGTTTGGCATAATCATTGAAGGCGTTGAAGACATCTTCCAAGCTCGTGAAATAGTCAGGGTGGTCAAAATCGATGTTAGTAATGATAGAGTATTCTGGGTGATATGGCATGAAATGGCGCTCATACTCGTCTGATTCAAAGACAAAATACTTGGCATTTTCAGAACCACGACCTGTACCATCTCCGATCAAGTAGCTAGTATCAGTGATGTGTGACAAGACGTGAGAAAGCATCCCAGTTGTTGAAGTCTTACCGTGTGCACCAGCAACTCCCATACTGATAAAGTCACGCATAAAACTACCAAGAAACTCATGATAACGTTTATAGCTGATACCATTTTGGTCCGCATAAGCAATTTCAACATTGTTATCTGGACGGAAGGCATTACCAGCGATAATTTCTAAATCACCTTGAAGATTTTTTTCATCAAAAGGTAAAATTGTAATCCCTGCTTGCTCTAGTCCACGTTGTGTAAAGTAGTACTTTTCAACGTCAGAACCTTGCACCTTGTGCCCCATTTGATGCAACATCAAAGCCAAGGCACTCATACCTGATCCTTTGATTCCGATAAAATGATAGGTTTTTGCCATTTTCTTCCCCTCTATTCGCTCATTCTAGTCAAGTTAAGCTCTTGAGCCACTTGACGTTCTTGTTCTTTTTGTTTACTTTTTTTGTTATAAATTTGGCTTTTCTTTAAAAAGTCATAATTGTTTTTCTTGGAACGACTTGTTTCACCATCTGAAATTGGAAGTTCCACTTGAGAAACTGTTTCTGCCAAAATATAGTGAGTTTGACCTAACTTCTGACTATATTTCGCAAATTCTCCTGGATTTTCCTTTTGAAAAGGTGCTGTCGGTTGATTTGCTGGACGCACCTGGCTTGTCTTCGGTTGACGTCTCGTATGACTTACATCCTGAGTCAAATATCGAGCCGAGCGCTTCTTTTTCAAATCCGCACGAGCTTCTTCACGCGCTAATTCAGCATAGGATTTTTCTTTTTTCTCAATCGGTTTTACAAGAGGCTTTGCTTCCTCTTGTTTTTTGTCTTTAGTGATTGGAGACCATTCCAAGTAGTTTTTATCTTGGTAATCACCTTTTATATTACTGATGAAATCAGACTCATCGTAGAGATTCATAACTGGCATTTCTGTCAACATGACTTCATCATCTGCCACTATTGGAAATCGTTTTTGTGTCATATTTATTTCCTTTCAATACTCCATTATAGCGTAATGTCTTGATTTTTCAAGTATAGGCTTATGAAATCCCTAAAATTTCTCGTATTTCAGCTAGACTCAAACTACCACGAGACTCTGTTCCATCCAAGATTTCAGAAACAAGATTTTTCTTTTTCTCTTGTAATTCTTGAATCTTTTCTTCAATTGTACCTCGAGTCACAAGGCGATAAACTTCAACAGCTTGCTCTTGCCCCATACGATGGGCGCGACCGATAGCCTGTGATTCAACTGCAGGATTCCACCATAAGTCTACTAAAATGACTGTATCGGCACCAGTGAGATTGAGACCGACCCCGCCAGCCTTTAGAGAAATTAAAAATACATCGCGCTCCCCTTGGTTAAAAGCCTTGGTCATTTCCTGACGTTCTTGTGAAGGAGTTGAGCCCGTAATTTTAAAGGAAGTCAATCCTAAGTCAGGCAGCTCTTGCTCAATCCGATCCAGCATACCTCTAAATTGTGAGAAAATAAGTACACGATGCCCACCTTCAGCAATCTGAACCAGCAAATCTCGTAAACTATCCAGCTTTCCGCTCTCTCCTTGGTAGTCCTCCATAAAGAGCGCAGGCGTATCACAAATCTGACGCAGACGCATAAGTCCAGTCAAAATTTCGACGCGATTTCGTTGAAATTCCGAATCGCTTACCTGTCCCAAACGTTCCTGCATCTGTTGAAGCTGAGCAAGATAGATAGCTTTTTGTTGATCCTCCAGTTCATTCTTATAGACAACTTCAATCAAGTCAGGCAACTCTGTCAAAACCTCTTCTTTCTTACGTCTCATGACAAAGGGTTTGATAAATTGAGCCACTCTCTCAGTTGATAGTTTCATAAACTCCTTCTTAGCAGGTAAGAGGCCTGGTAAGACAATCTGAAAAATCGACCAGAGTTCTCCCAGATGATTTTCAATCGGTGTTCCTGATAGTGCAAAGACAGATGGAACCACAAATCGTCGTAAACTTTGAGCAATCTTCGTTTGTGCATTTTTCATGACTTGAGCTTCATCTAGAAAAAGAAAATCAAAAGATAGGTCTCGATAAATTTCACTATCTTGACGGAAAGTAGCATAGCTTGTCACATAAATCTGATGATTTTCTGCCAAAATTGACTCTCGATGAGATTTTAAGCCATGCACGACTACGACATCCAAATCTGGAGCAAACTTTTGAAATTCATCAGCCCAGTTATAGATTAAGCCAGACGGAGCAAGGATTAGGACACTAGTATCTGCTTGAACCTGACTACTTAAAAAGGCGATGGTTTGCAAGGTCTTCCCAAGCCCCATATCATCCGCTAAAATTCCACCAAATCCATAATGGTGAAGCATTTGAAGCCACTGAATTCCCTTTTTCTGATAGTCTCTAAGTTCTGCTTGGATATTCAGCTCTTTCATCGGAAAATCTTCTGGATGCGTCAAATCATGGGCCAGATTGCGAAATTCTTCGGTGAAAGAAATTTGATCCTGGTCCTTAAATAAATGAGATAGAGTATAAGCTAGGGATTTACGAGCTCGAAAAGCTCCATCTTGTAGGTCCTCTATCCCTAATTCTTCTAAATCCTGACGGATACGCTTGGTCTGATCATCGAAATAGTAAACCTGATTCGAAGAGCTGATGTAATAATCCTGCTTCTCAACTAGCGCTTTCATCGCTCGATCGATTTCTTCTTGATCTATATCTTGAAAATCAAATTGAATTTCTAATAGGTTTCCCTTGGATGAGATGTGAACTTGAGGCTTCTGAACCTGATAAAGGTCTTGCAAGCTTTCAGAAATCTTTAATTCTCCAAGTGCTGCAAAGGCTGGCAAAACTTCCTGGAAGAAGGCATGGACTGCATCAGCTTTCAAACTTTGACGCCATGAACGAAAATCTGCTTCAAATCCAGCTGATAGAGCTAGTTGAAAAATCTCTTTCTCTAGTTGAATATCGCTAGCAAATGGAAGATTCTCTAGTTCATTACGATTCCTTACTAGGCAAGTTTCATACTGAAACTGCATATCCAAGCGAATAGAGCCATCCTCTTCTCCTTCCATGTAGAAAGAAGGACGGAAAGACTGAATTCGAAGCCCATCAGGAGCCTCTACCTTTCCTACGTTTTTGAACTGGGATAAGGTCGAAGCTAAAAGGTCTCGATCACTGGTATCAAATTGTAAAATCTTTCTACCACTTTTATCGATAGATACTTTTTTTAATTTTTCTATAAGTCTAGCTTGTTCTTTAGACAGAAGATAAAATGTACCTTTAGTAAACAAGACTTGTCCCTTATAAAACGAATTAAGCCCTACCTGTTGAACAATTTCCATCTCAAAATAGTTGGACTTTTCTTCAATTTGAAAGGTAAACAAACCTGCTTGACCATCAAAATCTTGAAATACAAGGTGGTGATAATTCGAAATCTGATGGTCAAATTGAAATGCATCTAAGCCCATCAGCAGACTAACACCCTGCTCAAAAAAAGACAGCGGGAAATAGAGATGACGACCTTGATTTTGGAAAAAGAGGGCATTTTCAGCCTCATCTTCTAGAATTCCTTGAAGGAAATTTAGAACAAATTGGCTACTTTCATCAAACTGACGAATATTCAAGGAAGTTTCATATAACTTTCCAATCATGTAGGGTTTACTAGTTTCTAAAACCTTCAGAAAAAGGGGAATATCTCGGATTACATAAAATTTCTGCGTCTGGATAAGACCGACTCTCAAAGTCCAAATAATGCGATTAGTCCCTGCTTCAATCTGTCCCTGAGCAGACAACTGATAGATTTCAGAAAGACTAGGAATTTGGATGGATTCTAAAAACTTTCCTCCAAAAGTAACCTGAGTTTCGACTTCTTCTTTCTGTTCGTGCACATTTTCCAGATTTTCCAAGAGTTCCTGACCAATCGGATCATTTTTCAGGTAATGCTCTAGTGCTGCCAAATGCACACAAAAACCTCTTTTTTGGAAAAAATCACAAGCACAAAAAACCAAATCATCATCCAGGCTATAGCGAATTTCTTCATCTGCTACACGCGCATAGAGGCGATGGTCTTTCTCTTTGATAATTTCAATCTGACCAGTTTCGTAGAGTTGAGCTCCCTCCATTCGAAGCTTCCCTGGAATCAATTTAGCCATATTTTCCCCTTTACTTTATCTCTTAATTATACCACATTTCTTCCTATGAAAATAGCCTTCTAGGAGTACTTTTCTCCTAAAAGGGGCTCTATAATATTTGTAGTGGGTAAATCCCCTATGGATATTATGGAGCCTATTTTTGTGTAGAAAAAAAGTCCCATATGACCTATAATGAAAAGCGATCAAACAACTCATTAGAAAGAATCATATG
>NZ_JASHFO010000032.1:0-18645 GCF_047460825.1 Streptococcus infantis
TCTGTAGACGTTTGTGATATTTGGCGTACGATGAATCTTTTAAGAGTTGTTCAATTTTTTGTGTTTCTTCGTTTGTAAGTTTCATAACTACTATTATAAGATGTTTTTTGATTTTAGTCTAGTATAATTTTGTCGTGTACTTTAGTCTAGAAAAATCAACACAAAATTTTTTTGAAACTTTTTTGAATCTTTATACTTGCTTTTTGAGTTCATGGAACTGAACCTTAACCTCATCTGTCAATTCCATAATAAAAATAAGGACATTCCAATAAAGGAAGTCCTTTTTAACACTACTATAAATCAAAGACATTTTCATGATCCATTTTATTCTATAATCATTGACCAAAATATAATTTTTGGTCAAAATTTGGTCAAAAAAATTAAAAATGCTAAATTATTTTTAAAAATGAACTTGTGATAATTGCCTTTAAATAAACATTTTGAATTTTCTTTGTCTTTCTTTACATTACTAAAAATGCCCCCTGCCGGAATCGAACCAGCAACTACTCCTTAGGAGGGAGTTGTTATATCCATTGAACTAAGGGAGCTAGAGAAAAACTCTGCCGAATGAGCAGAGTTTTTTGGTCGAATTAACGACGAATTTCTTTGATACGAGCTGCTTTACCTTGAAGAGCACGCAAGTAGTACAATTTCGCACGACGTACTTTACCGTAACGAACAACTTCGATCTTTTCAACACGTGGAGTGTGAATTGGGAAGATACGTTCAACACCTACACCGTTAGAGATTTTACGAACTGTGTAGTTTTCTGAGATGCCAGCACCTTTACGTGCAATAACAACACCTTCAAAAATCTGGATACGTTCACGGTTACCTTCGACAACTTTCGCGTGTACACGAACAGTGTCACCAGGACGGAATGATGGGATATCAGTACGAAGTTGACCTTCTGTCAAGCTTTGGATTAATGGATTCATTTTATTCTCCTATCTTTGTCAATCTTGAGGAAGCTTCCTCAGCGGATAAACTGTATTTTTGTGCGTCCATTACACACAAGATACAGTTTACCAAATTTCTTAAAAAAAGTAAAGAAATTTACAGTAAAATTCCTAAAAAAATAGCAAGCAAACCACCTAAGTAGGTCAAGAGAAAATATCTGTAAAAGACCTTCCTATCAGCTAAGAGTTTTTGGAGTTCATCATTCAAGGTTGAAAAAGTGGTTAGACCTCCACAAAATCCTGTGGCAAGGATAAGATAGACTTCTTTAGACTCCACATGATTGTAAAATAAACCAATCAAAAAACAGCCCAGTAGATTAGCTATGAGAGTTCCTAGAGGCAGTACTGAACCCTGATTATAACGTGAAAAGAAATAACGCACAAGGGCACCTAGTCCACAAGCAAGCGCTAGATAGATTACTACCATTTCTTCCTCCCTAAACAATAAGCCAATAAAAGTCCTCCACCAATGCTCAGAACTAGATAGATTACTAGACTTAGGTAAGAACCTGTATCCAGCAATTTCACGCCATCTAACATGAGGCTTGAAAAAGTCGTTAATCCTCCACAGAAGCCAGTTCCAAGCGCTAAAATGACACCTTTACTGCTTCCCTTATAAACCAAATAACCTTTGACAAGATAGACTAAGCAGAAAATTCCTACATAGTTAGCAAAGAGAGTTCCCCATGGAAAATCTGGGCTAGCTGGCAACCATCTCGAAATCTGATATCGGACAAGTCCTCCTAGCATGGCAGCTAGAAAGATTCCTAATGGGTAAAATTGTTCTTTTTTCATTTGATGTTTTTATCCTGATAATCGCGCGAACGTTTGAGAATATCAGAAAAAGTCTCAACGATTGTCTCTTCGTATTTTTTATTGCTGACATGACTTCTGACCTTCTCAAAGATAGCTTCTTCTCTTTTAGTATCGAGAATAGCTTTTCCTGAAGCTTTTTTATAAGCCACTACACCCTCAACTAGATGCATTCTTTCTTCTAAGAGTTTTACGATTTGGTCATCAATTTGATCGATTTCTTGTCTAATAATATCTAAATCCATAGAGTCTCCTTCATTATTTGAATGATTGTATCAAAAAACTTCTAAATGGGCTAGGTCATTCCTAGGGACAACTAACAAAAACTGCACTGACAACTTTCATCAGTGCAACTTCATGCTTATCCTACTTTAGCAGCCAATTCTTCTGCAAATTGTTCCAAGCGTTCGATATCTTCTTCTTCTGCAGAGAGGTCCACTTTGACACACTCTGATCCCTTTTCAGCTCCTGTTGCCACAAATACACGATCAAAGTCATCAACAGCTTTACAGAACTCATCGTAGAAAGTATCGCCTGATCCTACCACACCGTAGATTTTGCCACTCAAGTTAAGATCTGCTAGGTCTTCGTAGAAGTCCATCATCTCATCTGGTAACTCTCCATCACCGTATGTGTAGGTTGCAACGATTGCAATATCTGCTTCAAGAAAGTCAGATGCGTCAACAGTTGTACACTCATCAACATCCACCTCTAAGCCCAACTCACGCAATTTATCTGCTACAATATCTGCAATTTCTTCGGTATTACCGGTCATACTGGCAAATACAATTTTTGCTAATGCCATATCGTCCTCCTCAATTTATCTTTCTCCATTATATCACATCTTTTTCATTTTAAAAATAAAAACTCTTGTGCTACAATGAAATAAGAAAGAATTGAGGTCACTTATGGAAATTTGCCATCAAATTTTAGAAAAAATTAAAGCATACGATACCATCATCATTCACCGTCACATGAAACCAGATCCTGATGCCTTAGGAAGTCAGGTTGGACTCAAAGCACTTCTGGAACACCATTTCCCAGAAAAAAAAATCAAGGTAGTTGGTTATGATGAGCCAACCCTAACATGGCTTACAAAGATGGATCAGGTAGAAGACAAGGATTATCAAGGTGCGCTTGCTATCATCTGTGATACAGCAAATACCGCTCGTATCGATGATAAACGTTATACTAATGCTGAAACCATTATTAAAATTGATCACCATCCAAATGACGAAGTCTATGGAGATCTTGTTTGGGTAGATACCAACTCTAGCAGTGCCAGTGAGATGATTGCTCTCTTTGCTGAAGCAACTAACCTAGAATTATCCGACTACGCTGCTAAAATGCTCTGCGCTGGAATTATTGGCGATACCGGTCGTTTCCTTTATCCGTCTACTTCTGCTCGTACCCTTCGAATTGCTAGTAAACTAAGAGAACATAACTTTGACTACGCTGAATTAACACGTAAAATGGACACTATGAGCTTTAAAATCGCTAAACTTCAAGGTTATGTCTATGATCACCTAGAAGTTGATGAAAATGGTGTCGCACGTGTCATACTGACTCAAGAAATTCTAAAAACATATCAAGTAACAGATTCTGAAACAGCAGCCATTGTTGGAGCTCCAGGCCGTATCGATACAGTTAATCTTTGGGGAATCTTTGTAGAACAAGCAGATGGCCACTACCGCGTTCGACTTCGCAGTAAATTCGTTCCAATCAATGGTGTTGCAAAAGAACATGATGGTGGAGGTCACCCACTTGCAAGTGGTGCTAACTCCTATAGCCTAGAGGAAAATGAAGTCATCTATCAAGAATTAAAAAACTTACTAAAAAAATAGATAAAAAGCTTGCCAAACTTATCAGAATCTGATAGACTAGTATGGTAACAATCTATGGCTCGCAAAGAGACCATGGCAGAAAGGAAATATTGCAAAATGAAAAAAGATATCCATCCAGAATATCGCCCAGTTGTCTTCATGGACACAACTACTGGTTACCAATTCCTTAGCGGTTCAACAAAACGCTCTAACGAAACTGTTGAGTTCGAAGGCGAAACTTACCCATTGATCCGTGTGGAAATTTCATCAGACTCACACCCATTCTACACTGGACGTCAAAAGTTCACTCAAGCAGATGGACGCGTGGATCGTTTCAACAAAAAATACGGTCTCAAATAATCATAAAAAGAACAGTTCCGACTGTTCTTTTTTTGTTTCTTCAAATTAGGAGTCAACCACAACTGCTGTACCACTACAAGTGACCATTAGCATACCATTTTCAGCCCCTAAAGTTTCATAGTCCATTTTTATACCTATAATAGCATTTGCTCCACGTTCACTTGCACGCTCCATCATTTCTGCTAGAGCTTCTTCTCTTGCTTGAGTCAACTCGCCTTCATAACTACTAGCTCGTCCTCCAAAAACATTACGGAAGCCAGCAGCCATATCTTTGAACATATTAACGCCAGCAACCACTTCACCAAAGACGATTCCTTTGTAGGCTAGGATTTTCTTGCCTTCAATTCCCGTAGTTGAAATAATCATCTTCCTATCCTCCTAACTTCTTTTATATAATTGTAAACCCTTTCACTAACTCTGTCAAGAAATTCTATAAAGGACTCAGTGGTTGAAAGGAAACTCTGCTCACCATCCTTGTTTGCTATCCATTTAGTGCCAATTGTATAGATTAGGGTCTAAATTTTATCTTTGCAAGCCTAACTTGAGATAGGCTTCTCAGCCTCACTATTCTTACCAATAATAGAGCTTAAAATCTATGACTGGTATAGAAAATACTGTTCTCTCATGCCCCAAAACTACAAAAAAAGCCTATTGACCAAGCTAGAAAGCTTGATACAATAGGCTTTTTCTAAATTCATTATTTAACAGCGTCTTTAAGAGCTTTACCAGCTTTGAATGCTGGAACTTTTGAAGCTGCGATAGTGATTTCTTTACCAGTTTGTGGGTTGCGACCTTTACGTGCTGCACGCTCACGAACTTCGAAATTACCAAAACCGATCAATTGAACTTTTTCACCAGCTGCAAGGTAATCAGCTACTGCTGCAAATACAGCATCAACTGCTGCTGCTGAGTCTTTCTTTGTCAATTCTGTAGCTTCTGCTACTTTAGCGATCAAATCTTGTTTGTTTGCCATGTTAATAATTCCTCCAAATATTTTCTAATTAACAATTACAATCATATCCTAAATTCTCTTGTAGGTCAAGTCAAAAACGCTATTTCTTGCTATTTTCTTTATTTTTTTAGGACTCGTATCTGACCAAAATAGCCCAAGCATTTTCACCTGTATGGGTCTGAATAATAGAACCTGTTTCAAGTACAGAGATTGGTTTTTCAACGAATGGTTGTAGGATTTCTTTCATCTCTTCTGCCCAGTCCCGAGTTCCAGAATAGGAAATACCAATTTCTGCAACAGAACGCTCTGACAGTTTTGCAACTAGCTCATCTAACCATTTTTTAAAAGTTTTAGCTCCACGTCCTTTAACGATTGGTTGCAATTCATCATCTTTCATCTGCATAACTACGCGGATATTTAATAGAGAGCTTAAAAGGCCTGTCACTCGACCAATACGACCACCTTTAACAAGGTTTTCCAAGGTAGAAACACCAATATAGAGCTCTGTGTTCTTCTTTACTTCTTCAACATGAGCCACAATTGTCTCAATGTCTTGTCCTTCTTGAGCTAACTTAGCTGCTTCAACTACTTGAAATTTTAGGGCTTGATCTGTAAAGGAACTATCCAATACAGTCACATTAGCTGTTGACAAACTTGCACCTTGCCGAGCTGCTTCGACAGTTCCTGATAAGGCATGAGACATATGAATGGCTAAAATTTGACTACTGTCTTTACTCAACTCATCAAAAATCTCAGCAAAGAGTCCAACAGGAGGTTGACTTGTTTTAGGCAGATTTTTACTCTCTTTCATCAAGCGAAGAAATTCCCCTTCTTCAAGATCAGCATCCGAATAAAGAACACTATCAATCATTACAGAGAGCGGAACGACGGTAATATTTAATTCTTTGACCACTTCTGGTTCAATGGTAACAGAAGAATCTGTTACGATTTTTACTTGTGTCATAATTCAAATCTTTCTATGTTTCACTTTTTGAGTGAGTTTTTTCAATTTAACTATAACAATTATATCAAAAAAAAGCTAAAAATTCATACTGTATCTATTCATTTTTATGATGGAATTTATAGATTTTTAAATCTTTCATTTTATAAAAATAGTCGCCTGCTAAGACGACTACTGTTCATTTATCATAAACGTTCATACAATTCCTGCATCTGTATATCATCAGGAACCAACTTGAGATAGTGTTGAATCTGTTCTTTTGCTTCTTCAAACCTTCCAAGTTCGCGTAATAGATGAATGTATTGCTCTAAAAACTCAGGATTTTCCTTGAATTCTGGAACCAATGCCTGATAAGATTCATAGGCAGCATCCAAATCTTCAGTTTCTTGGTAACTCCGTGCAATCATCCACTTAGTCAAGAGATTTTCTGGCTCATATACTTCTAAGGCTAGAATATCCTCATACCGTTCTTGCTCCTGATACATGGTTGCTAGCCGCAAGAGGATTTCTTCTTGGTCTTCCGCATCTTCTTGGGCTTGAAGAAGATAAGCTTCCGCCTGTTCAGGTTGATGCAATTCGTAAGATAATTGTGAAGCAAGGAGTAGTAAACGTGTCTCGAAAGGATTTTTTTCCAAACCTTGTTGAGTTACCAGTAAGGCTTGCTCAGTCTGGTGTTCCTTATGTAGAGCCTGACTATAACCATATTCATACCCTTCAAAATCTGGAGAAATAGTATCCAGCTGTTTAAAATATAAAACTGCCTTTTGATATTCCTCTTGATCAAAGTAAAGACTTGCTAATTCAAAAGCAGTCTGATCGTCATACTCTAACTCTAAAGCTTTTTCTAAAAACTCTATAGCTGATTCAAACTTTCCAAGTCGAGCATAGGCAGTTCCAATTCGTTGATAGGTCGAAATCCCTGTCTGCTCATATATTTCACGATTATCCAGTTGAGCATAGCCCTTAATCGCTTCTAAATCATTTCCAAGTTCACTATCTAACTCTGCTAGCCCAAAAATCAATAAAGGATCATCAGAGTAATTAAGAGCTTCTAAGAGCTTCTCACGAGCTACATCCGTCAATCCTTCCATTTGATAAAAATCAGCCTTTAAAACAAGCGCAGATACATAAGAATCGCTATTGGGTTGAATTTCTTCTAGATAGGCAAACGCTTCTTCAATTTGTCCGTCTTCGCTTACGATACTAGCTAGATTGAGATTTACTTCTGGAAATATTGGTGCTAGTTTTTCATAGATTTGACGAGCTTGTGGATAAAAACCAATACTTTCTAGATAATAAGCCAGTTCCAGAAGAAGATCATCAGGGTCTTCTACCAAGGCTTTTTGAAAATAGTGATCAGCTCTTGTTAAATCTTGCTGATCCAAAGCTTCAAGCATTTCTTGACTATTGCTCACCTTCAACCTCCTCTTCTAACTCATACAAACCACTAACTTTTTTATACCATTCAAAAATCGCTGAAATAACAACTTTTGCTGAAGCATAAACAGGAATTCCTAATAGGACTCCCCAAACACCAAACATAGAACCAGACGTCAACAAAACAAATAGAATCGTGATCGGATGAATGTTGAGTTGACTACCTAAGATCAATGGAGATACAAAACGACCTTCAATTGTCTGCTCTACGATAAAAACGATAATAACTTTCAAGAGCATAACTGGTCCAGCAATTAAGCCTAAGACCAGAGCTGGTAGCATGGCAAGGAAACTTCCAAGATAAGGGATAAGGTTTAAAAACCCTGCAGTAATTCCAAGAGTCACTGCATACCTCAAACCAATAATCTTAAAGAAGATGATAAACATAATCGCTACAATAACAGCAACAGTAATTTGTCCTCTAACATAGTTAGAAAGTTGTTGGTTCACATCCGTTAGAACCTTACCTACTGGTTCTCTCAATTTATTTGGTAAGAATTGAGTGATATGATCTCTCAAACCTTTTCCATCTCTAAGGAGATAAAAGAGCATAAAGGGCATGATAATCAAAGCAACAATGACTTGTGACGTTCCACTAATAAGAGCACTCACCCAGTTCACAGCTTTTGATGAAATATTACTTGCCCAAGCAGTTGCTTGTGTTGAGAATTGAGCCAGAACCTGTTCTAGTTGAGGTCTAAAGTCATCTGGTAAACGCTTGGTTACAAGATCATCAATAACTCTGTCAGCATCTTCGAGATAATTTGGTACATTTTTCGCAAAAATAACTACTTGACGTTGAAGATTTGGAATCGCAACGGCCAGACCAATAATCAAGAGTATGGCAATAATGACAAAGATAATACTAATGGCTAAGACACGATTTATCTTATACTTCTCCATCAAATCCACCAGTGGATTTAAGAGATAAAAAAGTAATCCTGATAAAATAACAGGCAACATAACCACTGATAAAAAATCAACGACAGGGATAAATAAAAAACTAATCTTACTTAAAATAAAAATATTCAGACCTAGTAACAAGGCTACCAAAAAAACTGTAACAGCCTTATTATCTAAAAACCATTTAAAAAACCAAGATAAATTAAAATGTTTCTCTTTTTGTTCCATATCTACTTCCTTTCCTTTGTCCTTTCATTATACCATTTTTATAGGGAATAAACTGTTTTTAAAGTGTTGAGGTGACTATTGAGAACTCTAACAAAGCGACCTTGCTTTTTACTATTTTTATACTTAGATGTTTCATACTTTTTTCACTATTTTCTTCAGGTCTCCCAATTTATGATATAATAGAAACATCTTTATTTAGAGGTATAGCTATGATTGAAACAATTTATTTCGGAACTTACACACGTCGTTTATCCCAAGGGATTTATCAAGCTGATTTTGATACAGAAACTGGGAAACTATCCAATCTTAAACTATTTGCTACTGAGCCAAGTCCTACC
The DNA here is from genome assembly GCF_047460825.1 of Streptococcus infantis. Taxonomy (GTDB): domain Bacteria; phylum Bacillota; class Bacilli; order Lactobacillales; family Streptococcaceae; genus Streptococcus; species Streptococcus infantis_V. Next base: position 8,775 of record NZ_JASHFO010000032.1, read on the forward strand.
TATCTTGTATTTGATCAAGAAAATCACCTCTACACTGTCGGTAGCAAAGATGGTCAAGGTGGAATTGCTGCCTATCAAACTGATGGTACTTTGCTAAACCATGTTGTGACAGAAGGCGCTCCTCACTGTTATGTTGCAGTTGATGAGAAACGTGGCCTAGTATATGGTGCAAACTATCACAAGGGACAAGTTTTGGTCTATAAACGTAAAGAAGATGGTAGTTTAGAATTGGCTGATGCAGTTCAGCATAGCGGTCATGGTCCCCATGAAAATCAAGCTTCTCCACATGTACACTTTACAGATTTAACACCAGATCATTATTTAGTCACTTGCGACTTAGGTACTGATGAGGTTACTACTTATGATGTCAATCCAGAAGGAAAACTAAATAAGCTAACTACCTACAATTGTAGTCCTGGTGCTGGTGCACGTCACCTTGTTTTTCACAATCACTACAAGATTGCCTATCTCATCTGTGAACTCAATAGTACAATTGAAGTATTGATTTATGATGGTGTTGGTGCATTTGAAAAAATGCAAGTTATTTCTACTCTTCCTGAAGGATTTAATGACTTTAATGGAACTGCTGCTATTCGTCTCTCACAAGATGGAAAATATCTGTATGCATCAAACCGTGGTCACGATTCTATTGTAGTTTACACTATTCTCGCTGATGGTAGTTTAGAATTGTTGGAATTCGTTCCTACAAACGGGAAAACTCCTCGTGACTTTATTCTCTCGCCAGACCAAGAATTCCTCATCGCTGTTCACCAGGATTCTGATAATGCAACTGTCTTTAAACGTAATTCAGATACTGGTCGTCTTGCAGAACTTTCCAATGACTTTCACGTACCTGAAGCGGTTTGCGTCACTTTTTAAACATAGAAAAATGGCGGTGGGACAGAAATCGATAGACAAAGTCTCGATTTTGTAGTCCCAGCCCCGCGAGGATGATTAGGATCTTTTTGGAGTCTAAAAGACGAACAAAAAGTTCAATCAGCTATCACGTCAAAGTTTGATTGCTAATAAAAAGTGAGGTCGGGATCTTTTTGTCCCAACCTCATTTTTTTATAGTTTATTTCCGACATTGATTCGGTTAATAGCACGTTGTAATGCAATCTTAGCACGACGCTCTTGGTCAATCAAGTGTTTGTCTTGTGCTTCTTCGATTTCACGTTCTGCACGAAGTTTAGCACGTTCTGCACGACTAACATCAATATCGCGCGCACGTTCAGCTGAGTCAGCAATAATGGTAATGACATTATTTGCAATCTCAATAATTCCTCCGTTTACTGCAATCCAGTTGACATGAGAATCATCATCAATACGTTTGACTTTAACTTCATCAACTGCTAATACCGCAATCATATTTTGATGTCGTGGCAAGATCCCCATCTCACCATCCAGAGTTCGAACCGATACAAAGCTGGCATGGTGATCATAGACGAGGCCATCTGGTGTCACGATCTGGACAGTTAACTGAGCCATAGATCACCTCTTAAAATCCCATTTTTTCAGCCTTAGCAATAACATCTTCGATTGAACCTACTCCACGGAAGGCGTCTTCTGGGAGATGATCGTGTTTTCCATCAAGAATTTCCTTAAATCCACGAACTGTTTCCGCTACTGGAACATAAGAACCTGGTTGACCAGTAAATTGTTCCGCAACGTTGAAGTTTTGTGAAAGGAAGAACTGAATACGACGGGCACGAGCAACCAAAGTTTTTTCTTCATCAGAAAGTTCATCCATACCAAGGATAGCAATGATATCTTGCAATTCATGGTAACGTTGAAGGACACGTTTAACTTCAGCAGCTACTGCATAGTGCTCTTCTCCAACGATTTCAGGTGCCAAGGCACGTGAGCTTGAAGCAAGTGGATCAACGGCTGGGTAGATACCCAATTGAACCAATTTACGTTCCAAGTTAGTTGTTGAGTCCAAGTGAGCGAAGGCTGTTGCTGGCGCTGGGTCAGTATAGTCATCCGCTGGCACATAGATGGCCTGGATAGAGGTTACAGAACCTTTCTTAGTTGAAGTGATACGTTCTTGCAATTGACCCATTTCTGTTGCGAGGGTTGGTTGGTAACCAACGGCTGATGGCATACGACCCAAAAGGGCAGATACTTCTGAACCAGCTTGTGTGAAACGGAAAATGTTGTCAATAAAGAGAAGAACGTCTTGACCTTCTACATCACGGAAGTATTCAGCGATTGTCAAACCAGTAAGGGCAACACGCATACGTGCTCCTGGTGGTTCATTCATCTGACCAAATACCATGGCTGTTTTCTCGATAACGCCTGATTCCTTCATTTCCCAATATAAGTCGTTCCCTTCACGAGTACGTTCCCCAACACCAGTAAATACTGAAATACCACCGTGTTCTTGGGCAATGTTGTGAATCAATTCTTGGATCAATACGGTCTTACCAACTCCGGCACCACCGAAGAGTCCGACCTTACCACCTTTAAGGTAAGGGGCAAGAAGGTCGATAACCTTGATCCCAGTTTCTAGAATTTCTGAAGAGGTAGACAATTCATCAAAAGTTGGTGCTTTTTTATGAATTGGCTGACGCTCTGCATCTTCACCAAAAGGAGCTTCCAAGTCAATGGTATCTCCCAAAACGTTGAAGACACGTCCCAAGGTTTCTTTCCCTACTGGTACAGAGATTGGACGACCTGTGTCCAATACTTCCATTCCACGAGTCAAACCATCTGTTGATTCCATGGCGATGGTACGAATCATACCATCCCCCAACTCTAAGGCTACTTCAAGGACGATTTTTGTTTTCTTTTCGTCATTTTTGTAGACGACAAGTGCATTGTTAATCTCAGGTAGTTTTTCTCCAGCTGCAAACAAAACGTCTACAACGGGTCCGATAACCTGAGCAATTTTACCTGAACTCATCTCCTTCTCCTATTCTATATAAGATACTATCGGTTCCTAGTATGACTAGGTCCTAAGTTCATTTCTCTGAGCAGAATTGCTTTATTCTAAAGCACTAGCTCCTGCTACGATTTCTGTAATTTCTTGTGTAATCGCCGCCTGTCTGGCACGGTTATACTGGATTGTCAAATCATTAATAACTTTTTTGGCATTATCAGTCGCTGTTTGCATGGCTGTCATACCAGCAGCATTTTCAGCTGTCTTGGCATCAATAATAGCACCATAAATCATACTTTCTGCAAACTGTGGCAGCAATTGATCCAAGATTTCTTCACGACTTGTTTCAAGGTCAAAAGTCAAGCTATAGTTATCATCTGCTTCATTTGGATCCAAGTCCACGATTGGAAGCATCTGTTCTACACGCATTTGACTTGTCAATGTATTCACGTGGTGGTTGTAGCAAACATAGAGCTCATCGAAAAGCTCATTTTGATACATTTCAATAGTTTTTGAAATAATCTTACGAACTTCATCAAAGCTTGGTTGGCTTGCAAGTCCACGCAATTCATAGATTGGCTGAATACCGCGTGATTTGAAGAAATCTGCCCCCATACCACCAATACAGATGACTTCAAAGTCATCTCCTGAAGGATGGTATTCTTGCTGAATTTCCATGACTGCTTTCAAGATTGAAGAATTATATCCTCCAACAAGTCCACGGTCAGATGTAATGACAATATAGCCTGTTTTCTTAACAGGACGACTAATCAACATAGGGTTCGTTGATCCGCCAGCACCATCTCCGTGAAGAATATCTGTAACTAACTTACGCACTTTTTGTGCATAAACTTGGAAGTTACGAGCTGCTTCTTCAGAACGACCTAACTTAGCTGCGGAAACCATCTGCATCGCGTTAGTAATTTGACTAGTATTTTTTGTTGAGGCGATTTTTGTTTTAATATCATTTAGAGATACTGCCATCTGACACCTCTATTCCTATTGGAAGCTAGATTGATTGAGAAACTCAGTAATCGCAGCATCCAAGACTGCTTCATCTGGCAAGTCTTTTGTTTCACGAATGGTTTCCAAAATTTCTGGATGCTGAGCATCAAAGAACATATGGAACTCTTCTTCGAAACGAACGATATCGTCTACAGGAATCGTATCCAAGAAACCATGGGTCAAAGCATAGAGAATAGTAACTTGTTTCTCAACAGGTAATGGTTTGTGAACGGGCTGTTTCAATACTTCTACAGTACGACGACCACGATTCAATTTAGCCTGAGTGGCTGCATCTAAGTCTGAACCAAATTTAGTGAAGGCTTCCAACTCACGGTATGAAGCAAGGTCAATACGAAGTGTACCAGCAACTTTCTTCATGGCCTTAATCTGAGCAGAACCACCAACACGAGATACAGAAGAACCCGCATCAATAGCTGGACGAATACCCGCATTAAAGAGACTATCACTTAGGAAGATTTGTCCATCCGTAATAGAGATTACGTTTGTAGCGATATAAGCTGAGATATCTCCAGCTTGGGTCTCGATAAATGGAAGAGCCGTGATAGATCCACCACCAAGTTCATCCGAAACTTTAGCTGAGCGCTCAAGCAAACGGCTGTGAAGATAGAAAACATCCCCTGGGAAGGCTTCACGACCTGGTGGACGACGGAGCAAGAGAGAAAGTTCACGATAAGCTACCGCTTGTTTTGAAAGATCATCATAAACGATCAAGACATGCTTACCTTGGTACATGAACTCTTCTGCCATAGCAACCCCTGCATAAGGTGCAAGGAAAAGCAAAGGAGAAGGTTGTGAAGCCGACGCTGTCACAACGATTGTATAGTCTAAGGCTCCGTACTGACGAAGTGTTTCTACTTGCGTACGAACTGTAGATTCTTTTTGACCAATCGCTACATATATACAAATCATATCTTGACCTTTTTGGTTCAAGATAGCATCAATAGCGATGGTTGTTTTCCCTGTTTGACGGTCACCGATAATCAACTCACGTTGACCACGTCCGATTGGAACAAGGGCATCAATAGCTTTCAAACCAGTTTGCAATGGTTCTGATACTGATTTACGTTGCATTACCCCAGGTGCTGGTGCTTCAACTGGACGAGTATTGTTTGTGTCGATTGGACCCAAACCGTCTACAGGACGACCAAGGGGATCCACGACACGTCCAATCAAGCTATCACCAACTGGAACTTCCATGATTTTTCCTGTACGACGAATGGTGTCGCCTTCGCGGATATCTGTAAAATCTCCAAGGATGATAATACCAACATCTGTTGATTCTAAGTTTTGCGCCATACCATAAGAGCCGTTTTCAAAAATCAACAACTCTCCACTCATGGCATTTTCAAGGCCATGAGCACGCGCAATTCCGTCACCGATGTAGGTTACAACACCAGTTTCAGTCACATCAAAATTGGGTTTGAAATTTTCAATTTGTTGCTTAATTAAAGCGCTGATTTCTTGTGCGTTAATTGCCAAAAGAACACCACTTTCTATTTCAAATTTTCCTTAACAACTTTAAGTTGTTGTTTAATACTAACATCAATTGTCTTGTGATTGGCGATAATAACAAAACCACCGATTAAACTATCGTCGATTTCTTCTTTAATGCTACGCACTTTTAAAGACATCTTTTTCTCTATAATAGGAAGTAGACGTTCTTTCTGTTCATCAGTTAGAGGATGAGCAGACATAATCGTTACTTCAAAACGATTCGTTTCGCTCTCAAGACGGTTTAAACAATCAACAATCACATCATAAAAAAGATTTGATCGATGATTATACAACAGAACTTGAATGAAGTTTTGTAATAATGGCGATGCTGAATCTTGGAAGAAACTGACTGTTTTTTCCTTGTCAGACTCATCAACATCTACCTGAGCCAAAAAAGAAGGCAAGTCTGTTTCTTCAGCGACTTGCTTAATCTGGGTCAAGTCTGAGAAGATAGAATCTTCTTCTCCTTTTTCAATCACCAATTGGACAAAAGGCATGCTGTATTTTTCAATTACCTTTACTGTCTTTTTGTCCATTAAGCTTCTCCTAGCTGATCGATATACTGATCAATGAGTTCTTTATGGGCATGACCGTCAAGGTTTTGTGAGATGATTTTTCCAGCTAAACTAACTGTCAAATCTGCTACCTCACCTTTAACGCTTTGTAAAGCCTCAGCTTTGTTTTGCGCAATTTCTTGGTTGGCTTTTTCTTTTAAGCGGCCTGCTTCAAGTTTAGCTTCGGCTAAAATATCGGCTCTACTTTTCTCTGCAGTTTCCTTTGCATTCTCGATAATCGTTTTAGCTTCGGTACGGCTACCCGCTAACTCAGCTTCACGTTTGTTAGCCAGTTCCTCAGCCTTTTTACGGGCTTCCTCGGCACCATCAATATCTGAAGAAATCTTTTCAGCACGTTCATCTAAGATGCTGGAAAGATTTCCCCAAGCATATTTTTTCACTAAAAAGATCAATAAAAGGAAGGAACCAGCGATAAGAATAAAGTCACCGATAATGGTACTAATAGTTAAATCCATCTTCTAATCCTCCTCTACTTACTCTTCCCCTTCATTTATTTTTTTACCAATGTACATAGATGACAACATGGTAAATACATAAGCCTGGATACATGAAATGAAAATTGAGAAGGCTGTCCATAACATGTTTGCGATAAAGGCAAAAGGATACCAATACAAAGCATTTTGTGACAAGGCTAATAGCAATCCAGCTAAGACCTCACCGGCAAAAATATTTCCGTAGATCCGAATCGCCAAGGAAGCAAAATTGGTGAACTCTTCTAAAATGTTCATCGGAGTCATGAAGCCAGGTGTAACAAATGCTCTCAAATATTCTTTAACACCTCTACGACGAACTCCTTCTACATGGGCGATCAAAGTGATCAATAATGAGAGGGATAAATCGTATCCAAGGTTGGCTGTTGGGGAAGTCCACAAGTTATAACCGTTTGTTGTTTGTACTTTTGCCATTAAGCCGATATTATTGGCAACTAAGATAAACAGAAATAGAGAAAACAGAAACAAGGAATAATCCTTGATATATGAATCTCCAATGTTTGGTTTGGTAAAACCAATCACAAAGTCATAAATCATCTCAAGAGCATTTTGTTTACCCTTTGGACGGATGGTCATTTTACGACTTGCCCAGTAGACAAAGGCAAAAACCATCAAAACAGTTACAAGAGACATGGCAAGCAGGGTCAAATCAAAGGATATTGGTCCAATATTAACGGTTGGATTCAAACTTTCTTCCATGGTTTGACACCTCCATTTCTAAATAGAGTTGTCTATTTAATGACAAATGACATCGCCAAGGTTACAAAGAATGTTCCTTCGATAAAGGCAATCCCCATGATCATCAAACTACGCAATTGTGGGATGATATCTGGTTGGCGTGCTGCAGACTTGAACAAACCGTTCATCAAAAATCCTTCTGCAAGAGATACACCCATACAGGCAAGACATAGACCGAAAAATGTTAAATTCATGACGAATTCTCCTTTTTTAAATTAAATTTACTTCCCTAGTTTAGTCCTAAAATTTGCTTTTGTCAACTTTTTACTAGCATTGAAAGCGTTTCTAATCATTTATTTCTATTTTTACGATTTTCAAGACAATTATATAGAAAATTTTAATGTCTTTTCAGATTATTTTCCTTATCTTTCCTATTTTTCTGAAAAGAAAAATCCAAGTTTCAAAACCTGGATTTACAATTGCTTATTTGAAATAATACGAGTGATGACTCTGGCAAGCTGGATTAAAGAGTGCTACACAATAAGGACAGCTCCCCTTTTCTCGATACTCCTCATAAGTTAGGGTGTTCTTACAGGAACCACATAAGATAGGTTTATCCTGTCTTAGATTCAAAGGGTAAGGAGAAAATGTGTGCGACTCTAGTTTATTGTGACACTGATAACAGGCATAGTATTTCTTACACTGATAACACTGGAGCGCTACGATATCTTTATCACTATGGTAATGAACACATCTGCTTTCATCATCTACTAGTAAGCCCTGAGCTTGAACCATGATTTTTCCTTATCTAGGCACGAATTGTGACGCTTGTTCCATCTTCTTTGTAAAGATTGATCAGGCCTTCTTTCAAAGCACGTACCATGTCACCAGCTTCTACTGGTTGAGGAACCTTGATGGTTAAAAGTTCCATTGGATTTGGTGCACGGTCAATTTTATTACCTTTAGCATCATGAAGGTCTTCGATATAAGTTTCAAAATGGCGGAAACCTGGGCCATAAAACTCAACTTGGTCACCTTCGTTGATAACGTTACGTTGGCGGATGGTTGCTGTTTGAGTTACAGCGTCATAAGCTACTACTTCAGCAACAAACTTGTATTCTGGAATCTTACGACGAGCTCCGAAAAGTTGTTCATTTTCAGTTGGTGTTCCATAGTAGAAACCTGTAGCCAATTCACGTTGAGCCACCTTCCACATTTCATCAATCAAGTCTTGCTTGATAGCTTCAAACTTTTCAGGACTTTCGAGGTAGGCATCAACGGCAGCCTTGTAGCAGTTTGTAACTGTTGAAACATAGTGGATTGATTTCATACGTCCTTCAATTTTAAGACTGTCCACACCATTTTCAATCATATCTGGGATATGGTCAATCATAGACATATCAACAGCTGACATGGAGAACTCTTCAGGAATTTCTCCCTTGAGACTCTTACGCTCTTTACCAAATGGCATATCGTAAAGGTCATATTTCCAACGGCAAGATTGTGAACATCCACCACGGTTGGCATCACGCATACTCATGTGGTTAGAAAGGGTACAACGGCCAGAATATGAGATACACATAGCTCCATGTACAAAAGCTTCAATCTCAACGTCTGTACGTTTGCGAATTTCTGCCAATTCTTCCATAGAAACCTCACGCGCCAAAACGACACGAGTCAATCCAAGTTCTTTCCAGAATTCAAGAGTTTCATAGTTGGTCGCACTAGCTTGTGTTGAAAGGTGGATTTCAAGTCCTGGTGCTTCTGTTGCTGCAATCATGATTAAGGCAGGGTCAGAAACGATAACCGCTGCAATACCAATATCACGTAACTTACGGAACCATTCTCCAGCACCTTCTTCATTTCCCTCGTGCATAACCATATTGGCAGCCACATAAACCTTAGCTCCATACTTAGCCGCGAACTGTACTCCTTCTTCCATTTGTTCGAAAGTGAAGTTTCCTGCACGACTACGTAGACCATAGGCCTGACCACCAATAAAGACTGCATCTGCTCCGTATTGAACAGCTACTTTTAGTTTTTCTAGTGTTCCTGCAGGTGATAGAACCTCAGGACGTTTCAAAGTTTTTGTCATTTTTTCTCCTATTTGCAATATAAAAGTTTGACACCAATCTTAACTATTTTATAGTAAACAGGATTCAAAATCAAGCCTTGAATGATTGTTTAGACAATTTTAATGTTTAGGGTAATTTCTCAAAGTAACTTCCACTTTCCTGACCAAAGTGGAAATTAGTCTAAAACGGATTTTTATGGTGGAATTAAGTGTGAGACGTTTGTGGTAGAAATGAGGCCTACTATGACCAAACATAAACACCTTACCCTTTCAGACCGTAATGATATCCAATTAGGTTTAGAGCGCGGTGAAACATTCAAAGCTATCGCGCAACTTATTCTAAAAGACCCAACTACTGTTTCCAAAGAAGTCAAACGAAACAAACAAATTAGAGACTCTACCTCTAACAACCTTCCTTGCCCTCTACTTGATAAACCTCCCTTTGTCTGTAATGGGTGCTCTAAAAGAAGACAAAACTGTGGCTATCAGAAAATCTTCTACCTCGCTAAGCAAGCTCAAAAAAAATACGAACAAACTCTTGTCGAAGCTCGTGAAGGAACTCCTCTCAATTCTCAAACTTTCTGGGACATGGATAAAATCATTTCTGAGGGGGTTAAAAAGGGACAACACATCTATCATATCCTCAAAACTC
>NZ_JASHFO010000033.1:0-18193 GCF_047460825.1 Streptococcus infantis
CTTGATCTTACCATCCTTATCGTTAGCTGCAGTCGCAATCACAACGTTGTCGCTGTCTTTCAACTCGAATGTAAATTCGCCAGCTTTAAGCTCACGGCCTTCCAAACGTTTCGTGAAGTTGAATTCTACTTCAATTGGAACGTTGTTGACACGTTTTTCAGTTGGTTTTTCTGGTTTCTCAACAGTTTTGCTTACTGGGTTGTAGTAGTTTACAATTTGAGTCGCAGTATTTTCGATGTCTACTCCACCTGCAACGTCAGCTTTAACAGTTGCTGGGATGTCGAATTTATAGTAGCGACCAAACTCGAATTTAGTTGTGTCGATGATTTGAGTGTTTTCTGCGTCGCCAAGTGACTTAGTGAAGCCAGCTTTAAGAGTTGCAGTCATCACACCATTTTCAACCTTGATGTCGAACTTATCTGTTACATCTGCTCCACTTACTGAATCGTAAGCCTTGATAGCTGAAGTATCTACATCAACTTTCGTTTCATCGAAGTCATCAGTGATTCCTACAGATTGAACGTTTTCTTTGTTAGTTGCTGAGAATTTAGTTGTATCCAACCATACTTGATAGTAGAGTTTATCTCCGCGGTTAACAGTCTTCGTATTCAAGTTTTGAGCTTCGTTGTTTGATGCATTGTCAGCGTATGGGTTCGCTTTAGTATCTGCGTACTTGTCTGCCAACTCTTTATCATCATCAACGAGCTTGTCGCCTCTGATATCGAATTTCGCTTCAGAAACAACGTATTTCTCTGGTTGGAACTTAGGTGCTGTTGGAGGAGTTACTGTATTGTTGAACTCTTTGTCAGCTGGTTCAGTTACGTTAGCAACCAATGCTTTAGCTGTACCGTCATGAGATACTGTTACAGTTACTTCTGCCTTCATTGTATCGTAAGTGACAGTAGCGTCTGCACCTTTAACCTCTGTTACAGTGTACTTATAAGTACCTTCTTGACCCTTCTTGTATTTAAGAGCAGTGACTTTTTCACCAGCTTTATTTGTGTACTCCACTGGAGCAAACTTGATCTTACCATCCTTATCGTTAGCTGCAGTCGCAATCACAACGTTGTCGCTGTCTTTCAACTCGAATGTAAATTCGCCAGCTTTAAGCTCACGGCCTTCCAAACGTTTCGTGAAGTTGAATTCTGCAGTGATTGGTACAGAGTTCACACGTTTTTGAGTTGGTTTTTCTGGAGTTTCTACAGATTTGCTTACTGGGTTGTAAACATGAACGATTTGGTTGGCTTTGTTTTCGATGTCTACCCCACCAGGAACATCCGCTTTAACTGTAGCTGGGATATCAAATTTGTAGTAACGACCAAATGCAAATTTAGTTGTGTCGATAACTTGAGTATTAGCAGCATCACCTAAAGATTTGTTCATAGAAGCTTTAGATGTAGCTGTAATTACTCCATTAGCTACTGTAATATCAAATTTAGATGTTACATCAACTCCTGTTACGCTATCGTAAGCTTTAATATCAGCAGAGTTAACAGTCAATTTATCTGCATCGTATGTATCAGAAATACCTACAGATTGGATGTTATTCTTGTCAGTGAAGTTCTTTGTATCCAACCATACTTGGTAAACTAATTTATCACCACGTTCAACAGTCTTGGTATTAATGTTTTCCGCTTCGTTGTTCTTGACTTGATCAGCATACGGATTTGCATTTGTTTCTGTGTACTCATCCTGAAGCTCATCGTCATCGTCCATTAATTTTGTACCTGTTAGATCAACTTTTTCTTTATTAAGGACAAATTTCTCTGGTTGGAATACAGGTGTTTCTGGAGGAGTTATTTTGTTGTTGAACTCTTTATCCGCTGTTCCATCAGTTGCTTTACCATTAGCGTCTACCCCACCTGTTGATGATACAGTAGCTACAGTTGTAAGAGTATGGCCTTTTTTAGAAACTTCAACTGTAATTGTTGCTTTCATGGTGTCATAAGTCATTCCAAGCTCTTTTGAAGCTGGAATCACTTCTTCAACAGTATAAGTGTGAGTACCAACTTTAGAGTTATCGAATGCTATTTCTTTAAATGTTACAGTTCCATCTTTTTTGTTAGTTACAGTTTCAACTTCTTGTCCGTTTGCATCTTTAAGAACGAATTTGAATTCTCCGTCTTTAAGTTCACGTCCAGCCAATTTCTTCGTGAAGTCAAATTTAACTTTTACTGGAGCTACGACAAAGTTGTTAAACTCTGTATCATTATTTGGTGTTGTTTTATTATTTTCCTCACCATTTCTATTTTGGCCACCTGTTGAAGTGTATGTAACAGTATATTCGTATTCACCCAAATAGTTATTGGCAGAATCTTTCTTTTCTTTAACTACAACTGTTGCAGTGACACTCATACCATCATAATCAACATCTGAGTCTGAACCAGCTTTTTCAGTGATAATGTAGTTATAGACACCTTCTTTATCCAAAGTAATCATTGGCACTGTTTTTTTGGTACCATCTGCCTGAATCACTTCTTTAGATTTGAAGATTACAGATCCATCGGCTTTATTCGTTACATCCTCATTGATAGCTGGAGTATTGGCATCAGCATTCTTAATATTAAATGTAAAGTCTCCATCACGTAATGTACGTTTATTTGTTGAATCGGTCAGTGCTTTTGTAACTTTTAACTCTACATCAACAGGAGGAATCTTATCATAATAGTAGACTGCTGGAGTAAATGGAGTAAGGGTATTTAACAAGTCAACGTTGGTACCAATCCCCCCTACACCATTGACCAACTGACTGTTATCTGACCAGTGACCAATTCCGTCTCCCAAGAATGGTACAAACACAGTCATATATGGAATATATTTAGGGTCTTTTTGGAAATCAAAACCAACTGTTTTACCATTTGGATGGTATACACCATTACTGTCTGTGAAGGCAATGGTATTCAGAGGATTCATTTGCTTCACAAGAGGCTTAGTATTCTTTTGTCCAGGAGCAATTGGTTCTGTCTCTGCAATTAGCATATAGCCATTTGTGTCCAGAGACCCATCTGAACGTTTATTTTGCTGTCTAGGATCCAACAAATAAACACGGATAACAACAGTACCATCTTCCTTGACAACTTCCTTAATACGCTTGATACCATAAGCATCAGCATCCATAAACTTATCACCAACATTGAAATGACGACTTAAATAACCTGAAGTCCCATTAAGTTCAGCTGGTTGATATAGGCGATAGCCTTTAAAATGACGAAGACCAGAAGAAGTAAATTCTTGTCCTTCCATACCTATAGCTTTATAAGAAGCTAGAGTTTCCTCATTACCAGTTGCTTTATAATTTTGGATAGATGGATTTTTTCTATCGGCTTCTGATTTATCTTTAGCCGCCTTATAGTCTGTACTATTCTCATCAACTACCTTATAAAAAGTTGAATTATCAACCATAACTGGAATGATACGGTTTGTGTTAGTAACTTCACGACCATTATAAGCTGGTTCAACTGCATTAAATATATCTGTAACTACACGAGAATCTGTTACATCTGAGAATAGTTTTTTATGAGCCACCTCTTCTGGAGTTTTACCAGCTTTATGTTGATAAGATTCAATTGCTGAATCAATCTTCCAATCAAATTGTAAGAAAGGTTTGTCGGTCTTACTAGCACCTTTACCTTTACCAGCATCATAATCTACATAAAATGTCAATTCTCCACCTGAAGCAGCAGCTGTTCTAGAACCTTCTGCTGTCTTCGTAAAGAGCTGTCTGCTTGAACCCGCTGTTACATTGTGTGTTTCAAGAACTGTATTGGTATTCTTATCTACCAATTCTACTACAGAAGCTACATTTTGATTAAAATCTTTTGAGACTCGAATATAGTAATTTTTGTTATAACGCGTATTGTAACGAGTTAAATCGATAACCCCATAAGTATACTTATCTCCAGAAGCAGCCTCATATCCAGCACGGATATTTTGAGATCTAACAGTTGCTCCATTAGGATTTGACATATCTGGAGTAGCTTCAGTTTTAGGGTTTAAAGTTGTTGCAACAGAAACCGCCTCAACATTGTGATTTGTTGCATCACGACGATTACGACGACGACCACCATTTGTAGCCAAGGCACCTGCATTTACAGTGTTTTCAGCTGCCAAAGCTAGTGTTTCAGTATCAACTAGTGGTTTTGCTTCAACCTTATTTGTTCCTGCATTTGCATCAAGGCTAGTTGCCTCAGCTACTGCTGAAACTTCTGTCTGTTGTTCAGACTTTTGATTGTTTGAGTCTGTTGGTACAGACTCTTCAGTTGCTGATCTAGCTCCTGCTGGTTTTACAGGCTCAGCCTTCACTTCAGAAAGTCCTACCTTTGGTTTTTCACTTTTGCTTTCTGTAATTGCTGGCGCAGATACTTCAGCTTTGACCTCAGTTGACTCTGTTTTTTCCTTCTCGGTCTTCACTTCCGTCGACTCTGCTTTTTTCTCTTCAGATTTAACTTCCGTCGACTCTGTTTTTGCCTCTTCAGCCTTAACTTCTGTTGAGTCTGTTTTTGCTTCTTCAGACTTAACTTCCGTTGTCTCTGTTTTTGCTTCTTCAGGCTTAACCTCAGGTGTTGAAGTTTCTACCTTTTCTTCAGAAGTTTCAGAAACAGCCGAATTTGCTAGATCCGTGGATGGCTCTGTCAACTTTTCCTTATCGACTAGTTCAGCCTTCTCAGCAGAAGCTGCTTTTTGTGCTACAATCTCAGCAGCATTTACAGCACTACCGTTAGCTAGCATAAAGCTAAGGGTCGTTCCTAAGAAAACTGATGCGACACCAACTTTGTATTTTCTTAAAGAAAATCGTTGTTGCTCTCTTCTTATCATGTGATAAGTTCTCCTTTTTTAACTTTTTGACTAATAATATGTAAGATTATTTATTTTTTCCTTAAAAGAAAATGTCTCTCCCAAAATTACTAGTAACGCTAACAGTATAACATAGTGTAAGATTTATAGCAAGAAAAAAGATGCTCCAAGCCTCAGCTTTAAATTGTATAATATGCATTTATAAAGAATATTTAGTATCAAGATATTTAAATTTCATACATTTAAATATTTGTTATTATTTCTGCTTTGTTCTCTATATAGGAAAAATACTCTGTTTTTAGAGCAAATTTATGATAAAAACAAAAAATTCAACTTATAGATTACAGTGAATGTTTATCACTTTTTAACATCTACAAGAAGAATTTTTATAATTTTTATGACTCTTAAAATTATCTCACATTAGTGAATCAATCTAGAAAATATATTTTTTTAGAGTACTTGATAAAGCCTGGTAACCAGAGACGCTGAGGTGAAGGCCATCTGTTGTGAAGTCTGACTTGAGTTGCCCTTTCTGATCGAGTAAGTTCTCAAAAACAGGCACAAATTCAACCTGAATATAGGCAGAGGCAAGGTCTTGATAGGCTTGGTTCCAGGCCTTGATTTTCTCATTAGTACGAATGTAAACAGTCTGCTTGAAGTTCGTACTCTCATTGACCGGTAAGATTGAAACTAGCTTTATCTGTGAAAGTGGATAATCACGAGAAATGGTTTGAATCACGCTTTCAAGATTATTTAGCGCTTCATTCATTGGAACATCCTTTCCAATGTCATTTGTCCCAATCAATAGTACAATTTGATCCACTGCATCACCATAGAGGTGAGCATCAAGATTCTCTCGTAAAAGCCCAATCTGATAGCCTCGAATTCCTCGATTCACAATGTTTTTTGACGTTCCAAATAATTCTTGCAAGGGAAAATATTCAACAATAGAATCTCCAATAAAGATGATATCTGGTTCAATTACTGAGATTTGATTGAGTTCACGATACTTGGTTTGGATTTTCTCCTGCTCTTTCAAGAGCCAGTTTTCTAATAATTGTACTGCCAAGTTATTCTCCTTCTTCTAGCCAGTTTTCTAAAACTTGGTAAACACCAGCCTGACTGTTTGCTGGCGCTACTTCTGTCGCAATTTCCTTGACTCTATCCTCTGCATTTTCCATTGCGTAAGAAATACCTGCCAACTCTAACATTTCAATGTCATTTTCACTATCACCAAAGGTCATGATTTGTTCGGGTTTTAAGTTCCAACGTTTGAGCAATTCTTCTAAGCCCCAAGCCTTATGAATCCCATCTTGTAAGATATCAATACAACCATATCCACTAGAAACAGCTCGCACATGACCATCAAATAAGTCATTGATTTCCTGTAAAACCGAATCGGATCGTTCTTCACCAACAACCATACTCATCTTGAGAACACCACCGAAGAGTTTAGAGTCAAATTCATCGACGAAGTGCATCCGTTGATAGAATTTCTTAATCATCTCCGGAGTCATGAATTTATCAAGTTCTGTAAAGACAGTGCCTTCCTTGACAAAACCGCCATTCATAGCAGTTACGACAAACTGATCCTGACACTCTCTGCCTTTAAAATGAGCCAAAGCTCTATCAACCATAGCATCGTCCCAAGTCTGAGCTTGAATCAATTGATCACTTTCGAATATACGAGCACCATTAGCAACCACGAGAACTACTCTATCTGCTAGATGTTCCAGTAATTGTCGCATTCGATGAACTTCATTTCCCGTTGCAATGACAAAACGAACTCCACGCTGATCTAGCTGATCTAAAATTTTCTCTAGTCGAGGTAGATCCAGTTGTCCTTGAGGATCCAACAAAGTACCGTCCATATCCGTCGCTATTATCTTAATATCCATCTTGCTCCTCTTTTTATGTCACTACCACTTCAAATTGACATGTTCATTCATTTCTTTATAGGCTGTATCAATCCGTTGCTTGGTGGCCTCGTCTAACTGGCTACGGTATTTCCCACCCTCTATAAAATCTTCCAGGATATAAGTTTGGTAAAGATAGAGTGGGTAGCCTTCTGGAGAATAGCCTCCCTTTGGAGTACGACTCACCCAGCTTGGATGGGCTTGGGCAGTTTCGATAATCGTTTTACCAGATTTCTTCTTAATGGTCACATCCATGAGAACTCCACGTTCCGTCCACTTGGCATTTTCCACATCCTGCATGGTTTCAATCCGTTGATTTGAGATGAAATTCCCCATAGAGTAAATGATAAGCTTTTTATCACCGTCTTTTTCAACCGTTTCAGCTGGTTCAACAACGTGAGGGTGACCACCAAAGATAATATCAGCTCCCCAATCAATCATTTTATGGTAAAGTTTCTTTTGCTCCTCAGTCGGCTCAATTTGATACTCAACTCCCATCTGAGGCATGATAATTGTAATATCTGCCTCCTTCTCTGCTCGTTCAATTTCAGCCTTCATTTTATCTTCGTCTAAGTCTGAAAGATAACGATTATAATCCTCTTGTGAAATGCTTTGTTCAATGCCGTTAAAACCATAGGAATAAGCTAAAATAGCAACTTTTATACCATTAACTTCCTTGATCAGTAAAGGCGCCTTGTCTCGTGATTCATGGGTATAGACCCCGACCGGCGTCATTCCTGCCTTTTCAATAGCATCTGCAGTTGAAACCACTCCCTCAATCTGAGAATCCAAGATATGATTGTGAGCCAAGTCTAGCACTTGATAGCCCGCATCTTTTATAGCATCCATGACTTCACCAGGTGCATTAAACAAAGGGTAACCTGCGAGATAATGGTCTTTATTTACAGTTCCTTCAAAATCACCAATGACTAAGTCAGCTTGCTTCAGCCAAGGTTTCACATATTCAAAATTTTCATGGAAATCATAGGTGCCATCTGATTTTTTGGCTGAAATGTAAATAATGTCATGATAGAGCAAATCACCATTTGCCATGATACGCGCACTTGTTTCCTGTTCCGACTCTGCATTCTTCTCCTGAGAATTTGACTTTTTCTGCAGGGCACTTGGATCACTACTGCTTAAAGAAATCCCTCGAGTTCCTTCCACTAATAAAGTCAGCATCATCGAGGTAGCTACCGAAGCTAACAGGACCACAATAAAAGTGCGATTGTTCCACTGCTTATAGCTCCTGAAAAATCGAACAGTATTTCTAATAGCATGTAAAACAGGACCATTTTTTCTTTTTCTACTACGTTGTTCCATCATTTTTCTCCCATGATTTTAAAGTCTATTTTCTTACTCTATTATACCACAGACAAATAGGTATTTCCTTTTATTCTATAATTTTTTAACAGCTTCTGTGACTTTCTTTCTCATCTGTTTTGTGTTATCATGTAATTGTAATAGAAGGAAAGGAAAGAATATGTCTGCTATAGAACGAATTACCAAAGCTGCTCATTTAATCGATATGAAAGATATTATCCGCGAAGGGAACCCTACTCTTCGTGCTGTTGCCGAGGAAGTCAGCTTCCCCTTGAGTGATCAAGATATCATTCTTGGAGAAAAAATGATGCAATTTTTGAAACACTCGCAAGATCCTGTTATGGCTGAAAAATTAGGTCTACGTGGAGGAGTTGGACTTGCTGCACCGCAGCTCGACATCTCAAAACGCATCATCGCCGTACTGGTACCAAATATCACTGAGGAAGGTGAAACTCCTCAAGAAGCCTATGACTTACAAGCTGTCATGTACAATCCTAAAATCGTCTCACATTCAGTCCAAGATGCTGCTCTAGGCGAAGGAGAAGGTTGCTTGTCTGTTGACCGTGCTGTTCCAGGTTATGTTATCCGCCACGCTCGAGTAACCGTTGACTATTTTGATAAGGATGGAGAAAAGCACCGCATCAAACTTAAGGGCTATAACTCTATTGTAGTTCAACATGAAATTGACCACTTAAATGGCATTATGTTCTATGATCGTATCAATGAAAAAGACCCATTTGAAGTTAAAGATGGCCTGCTCATTCTTGAATAAAGAAAATCCCGTTGCAAGACAGGATTTTGTGTTATAATGAAGTTATGAAAACAAACGATATTGTCTATGGCGTTCATGCCGTCACAGAAGCTCTTTTAGCAAATACTGGAAACAAACTCTACCTTCAGGAAGATTTACGAGGAAAGAATGTGGAAAAAGTTAAGGAATTGGCTACTGAAAAGAAAGTATCCATTTCTTGGACTTCCAAAAAATCACTTTCTGAGATGACTGAAGGAGCTGTTCACCAAGGTTTTGTCTTGCGTGTTTCTGAATTTGCCTACACTGAACTTGAGCAGATTCTTGCTCAGACACGCCAGGAAGAAAACCCACTACTACTAATCCTTGATGGTTTAACGGACCCACATAATCTCGGTTCTATCTTAAGAACAGCGGATGCAACCAATGTTTCAGGTGTTATCATTCCCAAACATCGAGCTGTCGGTGTTACTCCTGTCGTAGCAAAAACAGCAACAGGTGCGATTGAACACGTTCCTATCGCCCGCGTTACCAATCTCAGCCAAACCTTGGACAAACTCAAGGATGAAGGCTTCTGGACATTTGGTACTGATATGAACGGAACTCCTTGCAACAAATGGAATACCAAAGGAAAGATTGCACTCATCATCGGAAATGAAGGCAAAGGTATTTCAAGCAACATCAAGAAACAAGTAGACGAGATGATTACCATTCCCATGAATGGACACGTACAGAGCCTCAATGCCAGTGTCGCCGCTGCTATCCTCATGTACGAAGTCTTCAGAAATCGACTCTAATAAAAAGTGAGGTTGGGACAAAAGATCCCGACCTCACTTTTTATTAGTAATCAAACTTTGACGCGGTAGCTGATTGAACTTTTTGTTCGTCTTTTAAACTCTAAAAAGCTCTAATCATACTCGCGGGCTGGGACTACGAAATCGAGACTTTGTCTATCGATTTCTGTCCCATCGCCTTTTTAACTATGTTCAGTAATATATTTATAGGCCTCTTGACCTGCAATAGCACCATCTCCAACAGCTGTTGTAACTTGTCGAAGGTCTTTTTGACGAACATCACCAACAGCAAAAATACCTGCAACACTTGTCTTCATGTGGTCATCAGTCACAATCCAACCTGCCTGGTCTCGAATCTGCAATTCTTGAACGAAATCACTAACAGGATCTAATCCAACATAGATGAAGACACCACCAAAGGCTTGTTCTGTCACTTGTCCTGTTTTAACATTTTCAATGACAACTGACTCTACACGGTTCTCACCCTTGATTTCTTTGACAACAGAATCCCAAATGAAATTGATTTTTTCATTGGCAAAAGCTCTATCTTGCAAGACTTTTTGAGCACGAAGTTCATCACGACGGTGAATGATGGTTACAGACTTAGCAAATCGTGTTAAGAAGATTGCTTCTTCAACTGCTGAGTCACCTCCACCTACAACCAACAAATCTTGGTCACGGAAAAAGGCTCCATCACAAACGGCACAATAAGAAACACCACGGCTATTTAGTTCTTCTTCGCCTGGAACATCCAATAGACGGTGCTTGGAACCAGTCGCTACGATAACTGTACGTGTTTCAAATTCTTCATCAGCTGTGATAACTTTTTTTACATCACCATGGTCTTCAACATTTTCAACAAAACCGTAGAGATGCTCAACACCCAGATTTTCAAGAGGTTCAAACATTTTTTCAGCTAATTCTGGACCGCTGATATTGGCATAGCCTGGATAGTTTTCAATATCCGAAGTATTATTCATCTGACCACCAGGAAGGCCACCTTCAATCAAAGCAACTTTCAGATTACTGCGTGCTGCATACAAGGCTGCAGTCATCCCAGCAGGACCTGCACCGATAATAATCGTATCGTACATTCTCTTTCCTTCTTTCTTGTTGTAACTATTTTTATTCTAACGAATTAAATCCCATTTTACAACTATTAAGCCTTGAGAACCAACAAGATGCTCATGGTTGCAAATGACAATACTGGAATGGTCAAAACTCCAATCATAATCATATCGTAGAGATGGGCTTGACGTGCTTTAGCAGTTTTATCAACCCCCGACAGAGCTCTAAGTCCAATCCAGAGTCCCAAAATAATCAAGACCAGTAAAATTGTCAACACTAAACTCTCTAAATACAAAGCAAATAGCTGAACTAGCATGCTCTCTCTCATTTCTATTAATTTTAAAGAGCAAACCCAGTTAGCCTAGCCAACTGAGTCTCTCTTGTCTTCTATTATATCAAATATAGGTCCGTTTGTAACTAGCAAAGAATTCTTTTGTTCGTTCTTCTTTAGGATGATTGATAATCTCATCTGGTGTTCCAGACTCAATAATCTTTCCTTTATCCAAGAACAAAACCTTATCAGCTACCTGAGAAACAAAGGACATATCGTGACTGACCAAAATCATAGTTTGACCTGATTTTGCAGCATTAGCAATAGATCGTTCTACCTCACCAACCAATTCTGGGTCAAGGGCTGAAGTAGGTTCATCCAAGAGCAAGATTGCTGGCTTCATGGCCAAAGCACGCGCCAAAGCTACCCGTTGTTTTTGTCCACCTGATAAGTGGCGAGGATAGTGCTGTTGGCGATCAGAAAGACCAACCTTAGCCAACTCTTCTTTGGCAATCTTAGTTGCTTCTTCGTCGGAAAGTTTTTTAACAACTACCAAACCTTCCTTGACATTGTCTAGGGCTGTTCTACGTTCAAACAAATTGAACTGTTGGAATACCATAGACAACTTGCGACGAAGAGTCAGGATTTCTTCTTGAGTAATTTGAGAAAAATCCACTTTGAAATCATCAATCTGAATGCTTCCACTATCAGGTGTTTCCAGATAATTTAGGCTACGAAGAAAGGTTGATTTCCCTGCTCCTGATGAACCAATCAAAGCCACTACTTCCCCTTTTTGAATATCTAAATTCAGATGATCCAAGACGGTTTGACCTGAAAAGGATTTGCTTAAATTTGAAATCTTAATCATTAGCGAAGGTCTCCTTTCACATCTGTTTTCACATTATCTGGTGCTTCGATGGCCATTTTTCTCTCAATAAAGCGACCAAGATTTTCAATAGCGATATTTACCACCCAGTATACAAGGGCAACTGAGATGAAACGTTCGAAGTAACGGTAGTCTGCACCACCCAAAATCTGAGCTTGGGCAAAGACTTCTACAACACCAGCACTAAAGGCTAGGGAAGTACCCTTAGTCAAACCGATTAGGGAGTTAATCAAGGTTGGAGTCGCTACTACCGCTGCATTTGGAATAATCACACGACGATAGACTTGAGCACGTGTCATCCCAAGACTACGAGCGGCTTCAATCTCTCCAGGATTGACAGAAAGAATAGCAGCACGGATAGTTTCACTAGCGTAAGCTGCTTCGTTAAAAGCAAAAGCTACAATGGCAAAAGCTGCAGCCGGAATCGCATTAATATTAAAAGCAGTTCCCCATTGTTGATTCAAGGCTTTTAATGCCAGAGGAATTCCATAGTAAGTCAACATCAGCTGCACTAGGATTGGTGTCCCTTTTAAGAAACTAACAAAGAATGCTTGTATTGGATAAAGAATTCTAACGCGATTAATTTTTACAATAGCAAAAACCAAAGCCAAGATGATACCAAAAAAAGCACCAAATACTGTCAACATCAATGTTGTTGGCAATTGTTGTACAATTCTTGGAATCCCATCAAAGACGGAACGAAAACTAAACAGTTTACCGTCTGGAATATACTGCATCAAGTTTTGGTACCAATCTGATGCTAAAAGTGTTGTAACATTCATAGAAACATCCTCTCCTGATAATGAATCATTCTATCATACTTCTGCCTAGATTTAAAATATTTGCTACGAGCAGAAGAGACTTTGTCTACCTACTAGTTTATCATACTTTAAAAGTGTGAGGTTATATATTTTACCTATCAAGGAGATAGAAAAAAACTATTTCAAATCCAAGTTGTCGTAGGTTTTACGATAGCCAATTTGTTTAACAACACCATTCTCCACTAATATTGGACGTTTTAATAACATACCATCACTGGCCAAGAGTTTGGCTGCTTCTTTATTGGATAAAGTCCCAACCTTATCTTTTAAGCCCAGTTCACGGTATTTAATTCCACTGGTATTGAAAAATTGCTTCAACTCAAATCCTGAAGTTTCAATCCAGTTTAAAATGATCTTTTCACTCGGAGTGTCTTCTACAATATGAACATCTTTATACTCTAGCCCGAGTTGATCTAACTCTTTTTTGGCTTTTTTACAAGTTGTACATTTTGGATATTCGATAAATTCTAACATTTTCTTTACTTTCTATTTCTTATTTTCTTGAAATGCTGCACCTTCATGCTTTAAGAGCCAAGCCTTCTTGTCAATTCCTGAAGCATAGCCTGTTAGACGATTACCAGCACCTAATACGCGGTGACAAGGTACTAGGATTGACCAAGGATTACGTCCTACTGCTCCTCCGATTGCTTGTGCAGAAGCTACTTGCAAGTCCTTAGCTATTTGTCCATAAGTAACAGTCTGACCAAAAGGAATTCCACGCAAGTAGTTCCAGACTCTTTTTTCAAAGTCACTACCAACAGGAGCCAAAGGTAACTGAGACAAATCTTGATTTTGTCCTTTAAAATAAGCATCTAAACAGCTAGCAATTTGATTTAAAATGGGATGACTTTTCACCTCAACTAGATTACACACCGACAAACCTCGCTCAAAATGGCTCTGTGCTTCAACCCATATCCCAAACAGATAGTGATCATCTGCTACCAAAGATAAGATTCCAATCGGAGACTTGTACAGCATCTTTGCATACTTCTTAGACATTTGATTTTAATTTTTGATAGGCCAAACGTTCCCCATCTACTGGAACTTTACCGACCTGTTTAAAACCAAGCTTTTCAAAGATATGTTGCATGGCCTTGTTTTTATCATGTGTATCTGAACGAAAATCCAGGTAATCAAAGCCTTCAATCAAGCCTTCCAAGAAGATCTGGGCAACACCTTGCCCTTGGACATCTCTAGAAACCGCAATCCGGTGAAATACAAGATATTCTGGTTCTCTTCCTTCCCAACTTCCATCATAAATGGCTTCATAGGCTTTTTCTGGACTTTTAGTCACTGCTGCATAAGCTAAGAGTTCTCCTTCTTCCAGGGCTACATAAGCCTGACCTGAGATAATATCTTCGATAATCGTATCAGTATTTGGATAACCATTTTGCCACTGAGTGCTACCAGCTTCTGCCAAGCATTTTTTAGCTTCCTCAATCACCTGCATAATTGCATCTACTTCATTTGGAAAGGCTAAACGAATTTCCATCTTATCTCCTCTTTTCTGACTAGTTTCTCTCATCATAGCATAATTTAAGGCTTTCTACAAGCAGTTAAAACTTGACTTTTTATTTCTATTATTTTATAATCTAGTTATCAAAACTAGATAAACAGAAGTTGGAAATGAAATCTACTTTTTCCTACCCAGAATGGGACGAAATTCCAAACATTGATCTTTATTTGGATCAGGTCTTACTTTATGTAAATAAAGTTTGTTCCCCAATTTCTCTTGCTAAAGAGAAAGGTTTAACTGCATCAATGGTGAACAACTATGTCAAACACGGCTATATCAGCAAACCTGAAAAGAAAAAATACCAACGCAAACAAATCGCCCGATTGATTGCTATCACAACGCTCAAGTCTGTTTTTTCAATCCAGGAAATTGCTCAAACCCTTAATACCCTACACACAGAGACTAACTCAGAAGAACTTTACAATGCTTTTGTAAACTACATGAACGAAGACCTAGACCCAGCTAATCCTATTATCCGAACAAGCTGCCAAACGGTCAAGCTCTATCATCAAACACTTGCACTGGTCTATAAAGAAACCGAAGAGGAGGAAACAAATGAATACTAGTTTTAAACTTAGCAAGCGCCTTAGTTTTGGAGAAGAGATAGCAAACAGTGTCACCCATGCTGTAGGGGCACTTATCATGCTGATTTTGCTCCCTATCTCATCAACCTATAGTTATGAAGCTCATGGATTTTTATCATCGATTGGGGTGTCGATTTTCGTTATTAGCCTCTTTCTCATGTTCCTTTCATCGACCATTTATCATTCTATGGCTTATGGTTCCACTCATAAGTACGTGCTTCGTATCATCGATCATTCCATGATTTATGTTGCGATTGCTGGCTCTTATACTCCTGTCGTTTTAACCTTGATGAATAACTGGTTTGGTTACCTGATTATTGCTATCCAATGGGGAACAACTATTTTCGGTATTCTTTATAAAATCTTTGCCAAAAAAGTCAATGAAAAATTTAGTCTAATTCTCTACTTAATTATGGGGTGGTTAGTTGTGGCTATCCTACCAGCAATCATCAGTCAAACAAATCCAATCTTTTGGACTCTTATGGTATCAGGTGGGCTTTGCTATACAGTTGGTGCTGGATTTTACGCTAAGAAGAAACCATACTTCCATATGATCTGGCATCTCTTCATCCTAGCAGCTTCTGCTCTGCAATACATTGCCATTGTTTATTACATGTAAAAATAGGCCGGGAAAATCCCGACCTATTTTTATTTTTTGCACATGTTGATAAAGTATTGATGCAAGCGAAGATCATTTGTCAATTCCGGATGAAAGGAGGTCACTAGCATATTCTTTTCTTGAGCAGCAACGATTTGATGATTCACTACTGCTAGAATATCAACACCCTTACCAACTTCACTAATAATAGGTCCACGGATAAAGGTCATGGGAATCTTGCCAACACCCTTGCACTCTGCTTCGGTATAAAAACTTCCTAGCTGACGTCCATAGGCATTGCGCTCAACTACTATATCCATAGTCGCTAGATGACTTTCCTCTTGAGAAGCGATTTGTCTCGCTAGCAAAATCAAACCGGCACAAGTCCCAAAGACTGGTAAACCATTGAGAATAGCCTCTCTTAGAGGGAGTAGCATATTCTGGTCACGTAGGAGTTTTCCCATAGCTGTCGACTCACCGCCAGGTAAAATCAAACCTGACAAGTCACTCTGATGTTGTTGAAAGTCTTCAAGATTTCGCAATTCAATACTTTCAACTCCTAGTTCAGCAAGCACTTTTTCGTGTTCTACAAAGGCTCCTTGTAAGGCCAATATTCCGATTTTCATCTATTTTCCTCGCTCAGCCATGAGAATTTGGATTTCATTCTCATTGATACCAACCATGGCTTCTCCCAAATCTTCTGAGATTTGAGCTAAAATTTGAGGATTTTGATAGTTTGTGACTGCCTTGACAATGGCTGCTGCACGTTTAACAGGATCACCTGACTTGAAAATCCCTGAGCCGACAAAGACGCCTTCTGCACCTAGCTGCATCATGAGAGCAGCATCTGCTGGTGTTGCAACTCCTCCAGCTGCAAAGTTGACAACTGGTAATTTACCATGTTCGTGGACGTATTGAACTAATTCTACTGGAACTTGGAGTTCTTTTGCTGCGACATAGAGTTCATCTTCACGGAGATTTTGGATGCGACGGATTTCTTGATTCATCATGCGCATATGGCGGACTGCCTGAACGATATCTCCTGTTCCAGGTTCCCCTTTTGTTCGAATCATTGAAGCTCCTTCAGCGATACGACGCAAGGCTTCTCCTAGATCTTTTGCACCGCAAACAAAAGGAACTTGGAATTCTTTCTTATCCACATGGAAACGATCGTCAGCTGGAGATAACACCTCACTCTCATCGATATAGTCAATCTCGATGGCTTCCAAAATCTGTGCTTCAACAAAATGCCCAATTCGAACCTTGGCCATAACTGGAATACTGACTGCTTCTTGGATTTCCTTGATCATCTTTGGGTCGCTCATGCGAGAGACACCACCAGCTGCACGAATATCAGCTGGGATTCGCTCCAAGGCCATAACAGCTGCCGCACCTGCAGCCTCTGCAATTCTTGCTTGTTCAGGATTTTGAACATCCATAATGACGCCACCTTTAAGCATCTGTGCCAAATTTTTATTTAATTCATAACGATTTTCAGTCATTTTTTCTTCCTCAATAGTTGTATTGGTAGCTACAGTTTTATTGTAAGGTAAAAAAGACTGCATAACAAGATAAAATAAATCAATTTGTCCGGGTACAATTATATCAATCATCAAAAAAGTACCCATATAAGGTACTCTTATTTCTTAGATTTTTTAATGTTTTTAACAAGATAAAACAGATATCCTGAAACCATATAAGCAACAAAGATAGTGGCTGCCCATTTAAAGACAAAGCCCCAACCATGTTTGGTAGCATTCAAAAAGAAATAAGGGAAGGGACTATCCTTAGCATTAGGGACATCCATCTTTAGAACAAAACCGTTTAAGAGGGCAAAAATCATATAAAGCAAAGGAAGGCTAGTCCAAAGCATGGGATCAACCAACTTATATTGGCGACTTTTGTCAAAAATAATTGTATCTGCTAAAAACCAGAGAGGGACAATGTAATGGCAAAGGAAATTCTCCAAACGGTAAAAATCTGTCGTCAAAGGAGCCAGCATGAAATGATAGATGACACAAGTAATCATAATACTCATAGTGACGCCACCTTTGAGACGTAGAATACCAGGACTCTGCCAACTATGACCGCCACTACGCATCTTTAACAAAAGATAACCTGTAAAGAGTACAACCAAAAGGTTAGAAAGTACTGTGTAGTAAAGCAACATCCCTAAACCACCGCGTTTGGTAATCTCCAAGTATACACCAGTAAATGCTGCTATAAATAAAAAGATACGACTATAAAATATTACTTTTTCGTTTTTAATCATGATTAAATCTTCTTCACAAATTCTGATTTAAGTTTCATAGCACCAAAACCATCAATCTTACAGTCAATGTTATGGTCACCTTCAACAATACGGATGTTTTTCACACGAGTTCCTTGTTTGAGGTCTTTAGGAGCACCTTTGACCTTAAGGTCCTTGATCAAGGTTACTGTATCTCCATCAGCTAGTTTGTTCCCATTTGCATCGATGGCAACAAGACCTTCTTCAATCTCAGCTTGCTCAGCAGGATTCCATTCATAAGCACACTCTGGACAGACTAGCAAGGCTCCGTCTTCATAGACATATTCTGAATTACATTTTGGGCAATTTGGTAATTGACTCATGTTATCTCCTTAAAAAATTTATGATTATTTGATTGTCAAATTTTCGTTAACAGGATCTATTATACCTTAAAATTCAAAATTTGACAAATTGCTAAAAAACCGACTCACCACTATCATGGTCAATCGGTTAAAAATGGCTCTATAATATTTGTAGTGGGTAAATCCCCTATGGATATTATGGAGCCTATTTTTGTGTAGAAAAAAAGTCCCATATGACCTATAATGAAAAGCGATCAAACAACTCATTAGAAAGAATCATAT
>NZ_JASHFO010000034.1:0-17225 GCF_047460825.1 Streptococcus infantis
GAAGCTGATGTGCTTGCTGAAGCTGATGTGCTTGCTGAAGCTGATGTGCTTGCTGAAGCTGATGTGCTTGCTGAAGCTGATGTGCTTGCTGAAGCTGATGTTGATTCAGAAGCTGATGTGCTTGCTGAAGCTGATGTGCTTGCTGAAGCCGATGTACTTGCTGAAGCTGACGTGCTTGCTGAAGCTGATGTTGATTCAGAAGTTGATCTTGATTCTGAAGCCGATGTGCTTGCTGAAGCTGATGTGCTTACTGAAGCTGATGTGCTTGCTGATGCTGACGTGCTTGCTGAAGCTGACGTGCTTGCTGAAGCTGATGTTGATTCAGAAGTTGATCTTGATTCTGAAGCCGATGTGCTTGCTGAAGCTGATGTGCTTGCTGAAGCTGATGTTGATTCAGAAGCTGACTTAGATGCACTTGTTGATGCAGATTCTGATGCGCTTGTTGATGCTGACTTAGATGCACTTGTTGATGCAGATTCTGATGCGCTTGTTGATGCTGACTTAGATGCACTTGTTGATGCAGATTCTGATGCGCTTGTTGAAGCTGACTTAGATGCACTTGTTGATGCAGATTCTGATGCGCTTGTTGAAGCTGACTTAGATGAACTTCTTGATTCAGATTCTGATACGCTCATTGATGCTGACTTAGATGAACTTCTTGATTCAGATTCTGATACGCTCGTTGATGCTGACTTAGATGCACTTCTTGATTCAGATTCTGACACATTCGTTGAAGCTGACTTAGATGCGCTTGCTAATTCTGAGGTGCTTGTTGAGGCTGACTTAGATGCGCTTGCTAATTCTGAGGTGCTTGTTGAGGCTGACTTAGAGGCACTTTCTAATTCTGAAGCACTTGTTGATGCTGACTTAGACGCACTTTCTAATTTTGAAGCACTTGTTGATGCTGACTTAGACGCGCTTGCTAATTCTGAGGTGCTTGTTGAGGCTGACTTAGAGGCACTTTCTAATTCTGAAGCACTTGTTGATGCTGACTTAGACGCGCTTTCTAATTTTGAAGCACTTGTTGAGGCTGACTTAGACGCGCTTGCTAATTCTGAAGCGCTTGTTGAAGCTGACTTAGACGCGCTTTCTAATTTTGAAGCACTTGTTAATGATGTACTTTCTGAAACCGATGTACTTTTTATAATTAATGATTCACACGCTGAAACAAGTGTACTTTCTGAAGTCGATGCACTTATACTTGTTGATGCAGATTCTGATACTGATGTACTTGTTGATGCAGATTCTGATACTAATGTACTTGTTGAGGCTGACTTAGATGTACTTTCTAATTCTGAGGCACTTATTGACGTGGACTTAGATGCACTTTCTAATTCTGAGGCACTTATTGATGTGGACTTAGATGCGCTTGCTAATTCTGAGGTGCTTTTTGATGCTGACTTAGACGCGCTTTCTAATTCTGAGGTACTTATTGATGTAGACTTAGATGCACTTTCTAATTCTGAGGCACTTGTTAATGATGTGCTTGCTGAAGCCGATGTGCTTTTTTCACTTAATGATTCACACGCTGAAATAAGTGTACTTTCTGAAGCTGATGTACTTACACTTGCAGATGCTGATGTGCTTTTTGCTCTTAACGATTCATACGCTGAAACAAGTGTACTTTCTGAAGCTGACGTACTTTCTGAAGCTGACGTACTTGCGCTAGCTGATGATGATAAAGAAGTTGATGCACTTCTTTTTGCTTTTACTGACTCACATATTCCACAATGTGAAGCAAGTGTACTTTCGGAAGTCGAAATACTTGTTGAAACTGATTCGGATACTGTAGAATTTGATCCACTAACAGTTCCTCTTAAAGCTACTCCTGTTAGGATTGCTTGGCCGTTACGGATATCACGCTGACCAGAGCTTGCTCTTGTAACAGCATTGACAATTGAATTGCGGGCTGATGTTGCTGTTTTAACAACTCCAGCAAGGTCTGCATTTGGATCCTTCAACGCATCTTCAATTTCAGAGATTGCAGTTTGAACTTTAAGAATTGCAGAGTCCGTACCTGGTAAATCTACGGCTTTTGCAAGATACTCACCCATTTCAGCTGAAAGTTTAGCGAGTTTTTTGCGTTCTTCTTCCGCCTTTTTAGCTGTCGCTCCCGAGTCTACTGCAGCAGCAATAGCTGTCGTAGCTGTAGTCGTCACATCTCCGTGTTTAAAGTTTACATCTTCAACTTTAGAAATAGCATTAGCAAGCGCTACTTTACCATCCAAGCTTGGAGTAACAGTTTCCTTCTGAGCATCCGTTTGCTGGTCATTATTTCTGCCAGTTTCCGCTTGATTCTCCGTTGGGGCTGTTTCCACATTTGCAGCCTGATAACTACGTACTGTTGAACTTGCTGATACTGGAACACTTGTAGAAGCTGATACACTAGTAGATGTTGAGACGCTTACTGACTCAGATGCACTTGCTGATACTGAAGCACTTGTAGAAGCTGATACTGAAGCACTTGTAGATGTTGAGACGCTTACTGACTCAGATTCACTTGTTGATGCGGATGTTGAAACACTCTCACTAATAGAAGTAGATGTTGAAACAGAAGCTTGTTGTTCACCATCTTTATCAACAGTCCCTAAAACAACCTGATCAGAATTGACTAGGGTGTCAGTTCCATCAACCACCTTCTCTACAGCGACTTGTTCATTGGCATAGACATGAGATTGAGTTGCAATCCCTCCACCTATTAACGTTCCTGCAGCAGCTATCCCCTTGAGGATATCTAGCCCAGTTAGGGAGGTAGATACACGATCTTCTACAACTTCAGTTGTAACTTGGGCTGTATCAATACCACCACGAAGAACTTTAAACAAGCCAAATTGTGATGTTGAGGCACGCAACCAATGTTTCCCCGATTTAACCAACTTATATCGGGTAACACGATCAGTTTCTCTATATCGTCCTTCTTGATGTCTGAAAAACATATTCTTTTCTCCTTTAGTTCGTTTTTTATAAAAAACAAATCCCCAGAATCGTTAAAAATTAAATTGAAGTTCCATATAGAACTTTTCTCCCTGTTGAATAAATCAATCGATGCCATTTTTAAAACATTCCAACAAATTTGTTCTTTTACGACAGTTTATTATATCACACTTTATCCCCTCTTGTCCAAACATTTTTATAAAAATGTAGCTAAAAATATGATAAAATTAAAAAAAATAAAAATAAATTAAGGAGAAACCATGTCTGAACTATATGATATTACCATTGTAGGAGGTGGACCTGTCGGTCTTTTCGCAGCCTTTTATGCTCACCTTCGTCAAGCCAAAGTACAAATCATCGATTCTCTTCCTCAACTAGGTGGTCAACCTGCCATCCTATATCCTGAAAAACAAATTCTCGATGTTCCAGGTTTTCCAAACCTCACAGGGGAAGAATTGACTAACCGCCTTTTGGAACAACTTGAAGGGTTTGAGACACCTGTTCACCTCAATGAAACTGTTCTTGAGATTGAAAAAGAGGATGATGTTTTTAAGATTACAACTAATAAGGGAAATCATACTTCTAAAACCGTTATTATTGCTATGGGAGGTGGTGCTTTTAAACCACGTCAACTCGAATTAGAAGGTGTTGAAGGCTATGACAATATCCACTACCACGTTTCTAATATTCAACAATATGCTGGTCAGAAGGTAACCATCCTGGGTGGTGGTGACTCAGCCGTTGACTGGGCTTTAGCTTTTGAAAAGATTGCTCCAACTACACTTGTTCACCGTCGCGATAACTTCCGTGCACTTGAGCATAGCGTACAAGCCTTGCAAGAGTCTTCTGTAACTATCAAAACACCATTTGTGCCGAGTCAACTTCTTGGTGACGGCCAAACTCTTGACAAGCTTGCAATCACAAAAGTCAAATCCGATGAAACCGAAACCATTGAATTGGACCACCTCTTTGTCAACTATGGCTTTAAATCTTCTGTCGGTAATCTTAAAAAATGGGGATTAGAACTGAACCGCCACAAGATTATCGTCAATAGCAAGCAAGAGTCAAGCCAAGCTGGAATTTATGCTATCGGAGACTGCTGCTACTACGAAGGTAAGATTGACTTGATTGCAACAGGTCTTGGTGAAGCACCAACTGCTGTCAACAATGCCATTAACTACATTGACCCAGAACAAAAAGTACAACCAAAACACTCTACAAGTCTATAAGAAAAGAACCACGAATTCGATGATTCGTGGTTTTATAATTCCTCTGCGATTTTGTTGATCTTTCTCAGGCGATGATTGACACCACT
Source organism: Streptococcus infantis (assembly GCF_047460825.1). Classification (GTDB taxonomy): domain Bacteria; phylum Bacillota; class Bacilli; order Lactobacillales; family Streptococcaceae; genus Streptococcus; species Streptococcus infantis_V. The sequence continues at coordinate 4,250 of NZ_JASHFO010000034.1, forward strand.
TTTGGTTAAGGGATTGGTCAGACTATCTGCCAACTTTTGAATAGAATAGTCTGGATGCTGGATACGCAGACGGGCAACTTCCTGCAAGTCTGCTGGCAGATTATCCAAACCAATTCTATCTTTGATTTTACTGATATTGTTGATGGTTTTCATACTCGCTGAAACCGTACGAGCAATATTAGCTGTCTCTGCATTATTGGCACGATTGAGGTCATTTCGAGTTTCTCGGAGAATCTTAACACCTTCAAAAGTATCACGTGCCTGCATAGCTCCTACTAAAATCAGGAAATCCATAATATCTTCTGCTCGCTGGAGATAGGTCACTGCACCTTTTTTTCGTTCAATCACCTTGGCATCTAACAAGAACTGCTGTAAGAGCGAAGCGATCCCTTGGGCATGATCTAGATAAACTGAACTAATTTCCAGCTGATACTTGCCTGACTCGGGATCTCGAATACTCCCGTTTGCTAAAAAAGCACCACAGAGATAGGCACGACCTGCTTCTTCATCTCCTAAAATATCTGGATCAATTCCCGTCTCCAGACCAAAGAAAGAATCAGCCAGACGCAAATCCGCTAAAAGTTCTTGGACTTGCTCATCTGTAAACACAGTATAGACCCGATTTTTACGAAGATTGCTTCTCTGATGATGACGAATCTCCGACTTAATACCATAAAAGTGTAAGAACGATTCATAGAGATGGCGGGCAAGCTTGGCACTCTCTGTAACAACGGATAAGGTCAAGCCAGAACTAGACAAACCTACGCTTCCAGACATCTTAATAATGGCTGATAACTCATAGCGACTCAGGTGGTGTTGACCTAGGATTTCTTCTTTTACTGCTACTGTGAAACTCATTTTCTCACCTGTATGATGCGCATTAATTCATCCACGATTAAATCCCCATCATGGAAGGCACCACCATTTTCCAAACGTAGGAAGTTGGATGAAATGACACGGGGGACTTGCTTACGTAAGCCTTCAAAATCATGCTCAACCTGAACTAGATACTCATCGAAACGGTTGGTGTCCATATAGTCTCTTGGAACCTTTTCGATATTAACAAGTACGGTATCAATAAAGGAGCGACCAAGATGACGATGCAAGACTTCCACATGATCACTATCTGTAAAATGCTCAGTCTCACCACGTTGGGTCATGATGTTACAGACATAGGCAATCTCCGCCTTAGTCTCTAGAAGAGCCTGACCAATTTCTTCAATAACAATATTTGGTAAGATGGATGTAAAGAGCGATCCCGGTCCCAAAACAATCATATCACTCTCAAGAATCGTATTGACAACTCGGCGACTTGCCTGTGGCTTTTCATCATCCAGAGTATTGGTAACATAGACATGGTCAATCATGCCTGGATGATCTGCAATGTGACTTTCCCCAGCAACTTCTGATCCATCTTTAAAGACAGCATGGAGTGTCAAAGGATGGTCACTTGATGGGAAAATCTTCCCTGTAGTATGGAAGAATTTACTCAGCAACTGCATGGCATTATAGGTCGAACCCTGCATTTCAGATAATCCAGCTATGATAATGTTTCCTAATGGATGACCAGCAAAAGCACCAGCATCCTCTGAAAAACGGTATTGAAAGACCTTTTCATAGAATTTTGGCATATCTGACATGGCTACAAGGACATTACGCAAATCACCTGGTGGTGTTAACTGCTGAATGTTTTTACGCAATTCACCTGAAGAACCACCATCATCTGCTACTGTTACAATAGCAGCAATATCAACATCTTTTTCCCGTAAACTTTTTAGGATAACAGGAATACCAGTCCCTCCACCAATCACCGTAATTTTTGGTTTTCTCATGAACGGTTTACCGTTTCCTTTCTTCGGTCTTTATCACGATGACTTTCATTTACTGGCCAACTTTTAGATAGGTCATTTGCTAAACGCTTGGCAAAAGCAACACTTCGGTGTTGGCCACCAGTACAACCAATCGCAATAGTTAAGACTGATTTGCCTTCTTTTTTATAGCCTGGTAGGATTGGTTCAACTAAGGCTAACAAATGACGGTAGAAATCTTCAGATTCCTTATGATTCATGACATAGTCATAAACTGCCTGGTCTTCACCTGTCTGATTGCGAAGTTCTGGCAGATAGTAAGGGTTTGGCAAGAAACGAACATCAAATACCAAATCGGCATCTATCGGAATGCCGTATTTAAAGCCAAAAGACATGACCTCAATACGGAAAGACTGCGTTTGTTCTTGGTCCGAAAATTGCTCTGCAATAGTCTTGCGAAGTTCACGAGGAGTTAACTCTGTTGTGTCAACCACATTTTGGCTCATATTTTTTAATGGAGCTAAGAGTTCGCGTTCCAGCTTGATACCGTCCAAAATACGACCATCTGCTGCAAGAGGGTGACTTCTTCTAGTTTCCTTATAACGTGCCACCAATTCCTTATCAGCAGCATCCAAAAAGAGAATCTTGAAGTCCAAATCATCTTGGCTTTCCAATTCATCCAAGACAGCCTGAATCTCTGAGAAGAAAGAGCGGCTTCGCATATCCACCACTAGGGCTAACTTGTGGTCGTCATCCTTGGTCTCTACCAACTGCAAAAATTTTGGCAATAGAGCTGGTGGCATATTATCAATCGTAAAATATCCTAAATCTTCAAAGGATTGAATGGCTACAGTTTTCCCTGCACCACTCATCCCTGTTACAATCACCAGGTGAAGTTGTTTCATAGTCATCATAGTCTCCTTATATCAAAAGAAGTTTGGAAGAACCAAACTTCAACTCGCTTATCCAATCTCAGCGATGACTTCAATTTCGACTTTTACATCGCGAGGAAGACGAGCTACTTCTACAGCTGAACGAGCTGGAAATTCCTTATTAAAGGCTGTTTGGTATACCTCATTGAAAGGTACGAAGTCGTTCATATCACTCAAGAAACAAGTCGTTTTAACAACATGGTCAAAATCTGTACCTGCTTCTGCCAAAATAGCTCCAATGTTTTTCAAAACTTGTTCAGTCTGTTCTTGAATCGTTTCTCCTACGATTTCTCCAGTTTCAGGAGATAAAGGAACTTGACCGCTAGCAAACAAAAGGTTCCCAACGATTTTTCCTTGAACATAAGGTCCGATTGCCTTTGGAGCTTTATCTGTATGAATTGTTTTTGCCATATGTATTCCTCACAATTTTTCTAAAATAGCATCCCAAGCCTGGTCCATTCCTGCTTTTGTTACGGATGAAAAGAGGATAAAGTCATCACTTGGATCAAAGTTTAATTTCTTTTTAATAGCTGATTCGTGCTTGTTCCATTTACCGCGCGGAATCTTGTCTGCCTTGGTCGCCACAATGATGACAGGAATCTCATAATACTTAAGAAATTCGTACATCTGTACATCATCTGCTGACGGATCATGACGAAGGTCAACGAGACTAACCACTGCTCGAAGATTTTCTCGAGTGGTTAAGTACTCCTCAATCATGCGTCCCCATTTTTCGCGTTCCTTTTTAGACACACGGGCATAACCATAACCAGGCACATCTACAAAACGCATCTTATCATCAATATTAAAGAAATTAAGTAGTTGTGTTTTCCCTGGTTTTCCAGAGGTACGAGCTAGATTTTTACGATTAAGCATGGTATTGATAAAGCTCGATTTACCAACATTTGAGCGTCCTGCAAGAGCAATTTCAGGAAGTTCATCCTGCGGATAGTGGGACTTGTTGGCAGCACTCAGTAAAATCTCAGCATTGTGTGTATTGATTTCCATAGTCACCTCTAGGCTGTCTCTAAGATTGGCTTAGCTGTTCCATCAACTGCTTCTTTTGTGATACGAACAGTTTTCACATTTTCTTGACTTGGAACTTCAAACATAACATCTAGCATGGTTTCTTCGATGATTGATCGAAGACCACGCGCACCAGTCTTACGTTCAATAGCTTTGTTAGCAATCTCTTGGAGAGCATCATCGTCAAATTCAAGCTCTACATCGTCATATGAAAGCAAGGTCTGGTATTGTTTAACCAAGGCATTTCTTGGCTCTTTCAAAATGCGAACCAAGTCATCTACTGTCAACTGCTCCAAGGCTGCAAAGACAGGCAAGCGTCCAATTAATTCAGGAATAATACCGAATTTCTGAATATCTTCTGCAATGATTTCTTGCATGTAAGAGCTATTTTCATCAATGGCCTTGTTATTTTGTCCGAAACCAATAACTTTTTCACCAAGACGCTGTTTGACAATTTCTTCGATTCCATCAAAGGCACCACCCACGATGAAGAGGATATTCTTGGTATCTACTTGAATCATTTCTTGTTGTGGATGTTTGCGTCCACCTTGTGGAGGAACACTTGCTACTGTACCTTCGATAATCTTAAGGAGGGCTTGTTGCACACCTTCACCAGAAACATCACGTGTAATAGAAACATTCTCGCTCTTCTTAGCAATCTTATCAATCTCATCGACGTAGATAATGCCACGCTCTGCTCGTTCAATGTTAAAATCAGCTGCCTGCAAGAGTTTGAGGAGGATATTTTCAACGTCCTCACCCACATAACCAGCTTCAGTAAGAGCTGTTGCATCCGCTATAGCAAATGGTACATTCAAACTTCTAGCAAGAGTTTGAGCAAGGAAAGTCTTCCCTGAACCAGTTGGGCCAATCATTAGAATGTTTGACTTTTGTAAATCAACATCTTCACTATCTTCACGAGTGTCATGGAAATTGATGCGTTTGTAGTGGTTATAAACAGCCACTGCCAGAGCACGTTTAGCACGATCTTGACCAATCACATAGTGGTTCAAGATGTTTAAGAGTTCGATTGGTTTTGGTACCTCAGACAAGTCCGCCAAAACTTCCTCAGCCAACTCCTCACGAATAATTTCCTGGGCTAACTCTACACATTCATTACAGATAAAGGCATTGTTCCCAGCGATTATTTTTTTAACTTCTTCTTGGCTTTTGCCACAAAATGAGCAATAAACCATCATATCATTTTTCCTATTTGTAGGCATGATTCCCTTCCGTTCTAACTATTCTTTCTATCTAAAATAAGGTCATATAAAAAGCATGAATGCTATTCACCAAGTTTGTAAAAGCATTAAGCCAAAGCAGAGTAGCAAGTCCAAAGCGCTTTTTACGAAAAGCGTGTGTTCCAGCTACTAGACAGACAGCACACAAAAGAGCTGTAAAAAATCCAAAAATACTGCGCTCCATTAGACTTCCTTTCTCTTTCTATATTCGATGGTAAAATCATAGGCATTTTTTTCATCTTTGCTATAAGATTTACTTGTAATAGTTTCAAAAGCAGTCAAGTCAAAATCTTCTGGGAAATAGGTATCCCCTTCAACTTGAGCATGAATTTGTGTCACAATAAGCTCATCTAAGAAAGGTTCAAAAAGCTGAAAAATTTGCTTGCCACCAAGGATGTATAGATTTTTATCCTGATGATGATACCAGTCTAAAACATCCTCAACATTTTGGAAGACCAGAGCACCATCGATTGTTTCTTCGGGATTACGCGTCAAAATCAAGGTTTCACGTCCTGGAAGCAATCGTCGACCCATCCCATCAAAGGTTACACGACCCATTAAAATGGCATGATTCAAGGTTGTTTCTTTAAAATGTTTTAACTCTGCTGGCAAATGCCAAGGTAAACGATCCTCTTTCCCGATTACACCCTTTTCATCTTGAGCCCAAATGGCTACGATTTTCTTTGTCATGCTTTCATCCTTTTCATTGATAGTTCTATTTTATCAAAAATCTTCAAAAAAGACTGTTTTGGAATGCCCTCCTGAATAGAAAAAATCCGTAGAAAACTTCTACGGATTTTTAGAAAAATACAGTATCTTACAAACCAGGTGCTTGTCCTAATTCTGCTGCAAGCATCCAGACTGTTTTTTCAAGGTCAGCTTTAGCACCAACGAAGATATCATTGGTTACATCATCACCTTCTTCATCTGTTACATCCAATGCTTTTTGGAAAAGAGTGATAAGGTAACGATAAATTTCAAGGACACGTTCCAAACTTTCTTCTACGTTACGGAACTCTCCAGCTCCTTCTTCGATTTCACTGTGTTGAAGGAATTCTGTCAAAGTAGAGTAAGGTTTGCCACCAAGAGTGATCAAGCGTTCGCTGATTTCATCAAGGTAACCATCAAGGCTATCCATGTATTCATCCATCTTAGGATGCCATACCATAAAACCACGTCCACGCATGTACCAGTGAACTTGATGAAGAGCGATATGCGCTACGTACAAGTCAGCCACGGCTTGATTCAAGACTTCCTTTGTTTTTACTAGCGCTTCAGGAGCTGTCTTAGATAATGTTGTTACATCTTTTAATGCATCTTTTTTCAATTCAACCATTTTTCTCACCTCATAATATTATTTTTGTAACCATATTTATTGATTACTACCTCAGTATACTACACCTAGTAGACAAAAGCAAGAAAATTAACCCATATTAAAAAAGTTGTAATTGACTGATAATTTAAGAAAATGAGTGGCTATTTATCCTAGCTATTTTCTCCGTTTTTATTCGAAAATTGGCTTTGATAAAGGTCATAATAGAAACCTTTTGCGTTTAAAAGACTTTCATGATTTCCTTGTTCGATAATCTGCCCATCTTTAAGTACCAATATCTTATCAGCTTCTTGTATCGTAGAAAGTCGATGTGCAATGACAAAGCTTGTTCTTCCCTTCATCAAACGCTTCATGGCCTTTTGAATCAAGAGCTCTAAACGAGTATCGACTGATGAGGTTGCTTCGTCCAAAATTAAGATTTTTGGATCCGCCAAGAGAGCACGCGCGATAGTTAACAACTGCTTCTGACCAAGAGAAATATTACTTGACTCTTGGTTCATTTCCATATTGTATCCACCAGGAAGGGTGCGGATAAAGTGGTCGACATTGGCCGCCTTAGCAGCCTCAACGATTTCCTCATCTGTTGCATCCAAATTTCCAAAGCGAAGATTTTCCTTGATACTGCCTTCATAGAGCCAGGCATCCTGTAGGACCATGCCAAACTGTCGACGATAGTCCTGACGAGACAGGTCACGAATATCTTGCCCATCCACTAAAATGGCACCAGCTGTCACATCGTAAAAACGCATGAGAAGGTTAATCAAGGTTGTTTTACCTGCTCCAGTAGGCCCAACGATAGCTACCATCTCTCCAGGTTCAACATCTAAGTTGAAATTGCGAATCAATGGTTTGTTTTCCACGTATTGGAAATCGACATTCTTGAAGCTAACTTGACCTGTCAATGGTGCTAGTTTTTTCACTTCAGCAGCTTGGACTTCTTCTTGTTCATCCAAAACTTCAAAGACACGGTCAAGCGAAGATTTAGCACTTTGCATTTGTCCCGCTAATTGAGTGATATTTTGGATCGGTTGACTGACCTGCCACACATACTGAACGAAAGCCTGCATATTACCGATGGTTAAGCGGCCTGCAATAACCTGCAAACCACCTAATACTGCAACAATTAAGTAAGTTAAATCAGACACGATATGAAGGGCAGGCATCATCAAACCTGAAATAAAGCTAGCCTTAAATCCGACCCGCTGCAATTCATCCGTAATCTTTTCAAATCTCTCTTGAGAGTTCTCTTCACGGCCGAAAAGTTTAAGAACATTGAAACCAGTCAGGTTTTCCTGCACAAACCCATTCATACGTCCTAGAATGGCTGCCTGCTGTTTAAAGTATGGTTGCGAGTGATTTAGAATTGTTTTAGCCCCAAAATAAGTTATCGGAATCGATAAAATGACAACGATGGCCAACTGAAGATTTAGATAGAGGACCATTCCCATAACAAAAAGAATGGTAAAGACTGCATTGACAATCTGTAAGAAAGATTGTTGTAGAGCGTTCGAAACAGTTTCAACATCACTTGTAAAACGACCTAACAAATCTCCAAACTGATGCTTATCAAAGTAGGACACAGGAATACGATTGATTTTTTCACTCATTTCATTTCGCAAATCCTGTATCATAGACTGCACCGCATTGGTCATAAAGTAGTTCGAGTAGTAAGAACCCAACTCATAGAGAAGACCACGCAAGAGATAGATCACTAGAATTACTGCGATATAGCTGGTATTGATACCCGCTCCTGCAACACCATTTGCCATGGCAAGGAGGTTACTGGTTAACTCAGTGATAGCAAGCCCCAATACGAATGGCTCGATAACACTCATAATGACGCTAACTATTTTCAAGAAAACTGCAAAGAAAACAGAAAAACGGTAGGCTTTTAAATAGCTCCATAGACGAGCTAGACTAGATTGTTGTTTCATCCTTTACCTCCTATTCTTCTGTCAGAGACGCATTTTTCAACTGCGACTCAGCAATTTCTCGATAGATGTCATTGGTTTCCATCAATTCTTCATGACGGCCACGACCAACGATTTCACCTTTATCAAGGACAATGATCTGGTCAGCATCCATAATAGTTCCAACACGTTGCGCAACAATCAATACCGTAGCATCTTGCGTCACTTCCTTGAGACGACGGCGCAAAATAGCATCTGTACGGTAGTCCAAGGCTGAGAAGGAATCATCAAAGATGTAGATGTCTGGCCCCTTGATGACTGCGCGGGCAATCGACAAGCGTTGTTTCTGACCACCTGATAGGTTGCTTCCCCCTTCAGCCAGATGAGTCGCAAAACCTTCTTCTCGACTTTCGATAAAGTCTTTGGCCTGGGCTACATCAGCTGCTTGGTGCAAGTCCTCATGACTGGCATCCTCTTTCCCATAGCGGAGATTGTCTGCGATAGTTCCAGTAAAAAGCAAGGCCTTTTGTGGAATAAATCCAATCTTCTGACGGAGAGATTTGAGGCGGTAATCTCGTACATCAACACCATCGACCTTGATTTTCCCTAACGTAACATCGTAGAATCGAGGAATTAACTGAACCAGAGTGGACTTACCTGAACCAGTTGAGCCGATAAATGCAATGGTTTCCCCCGGTTTAGCAGTAAAGGTAATATTATGCAAAACAGGGCTTTCTGTTTCCCCTGGATAGGCAAAGGTCACATTATCAAATTCTAGATAACCATGAGTTTCTGTCTTTTGAACTCCATTCTCGTTTGGATCAATAGAAATGGGCATATCCATGATTTCCTTCAAGCGCTCACTAGATACAGCAGTACGTGGATACATGGTGAAGAGGTTTGATAAGAAGAGGAAGGACAAGAGAGCGTGGAAACTATACTCGATAAAGGCCACCAAATCCCCAATCTGCAAACTTCCATGCTTCAGTGGATCAAGGGCAAACCAAACGATAGCCACAATCATAGCGATAATGATTTGCACAAATAGCGGTTCCGTCAAACCAGTTAATTTGAACAAACGATTGGAATTATCCGCATAGATTGCATTTTTCTCTTCAAAACGGCTTTCTTGGAAGTCTTCACGAGCAAAGGCACGAATCACTCGCAAACCCATCAAATTTTCACGGACATACTGATTAATCTTGTCCAGTGTTTTTTGTTGTTTTTCAGATAAGGGGCGCGTTTTTACCGCCACATAAATGACAACAACAGCTAAAAAAGGAACGGAAAAAGCTACAATCCATGCTAGTGAAGGACTCGTCAAGAAAATCATGAGAATACTCGACAGCATCATCATGGGAGTGATAACACCCAACTTAAGCGTTTGTTCCGCAAACTGCATGAGGACAAAGGCATCACTGGTAATACGAGTGACCAGTGAAGACACACCGATTTGCTCGTACTCATGATGAGAATGCTCTTGCAGCTTAGCATAAACATCATCCCGCATGTCCTTAACCATATTCGTGGTCAATTTACTAGCAGCATAAGCCAGAACAACCCGTCCAAATGTTCCCAAGACGATAATAACCAACATGATTACGGCCCAAAAATAGAGTTTATCCTGATCACCTTGGTTGATTCCCTGGTCAATCATGCGGGCTAAAACTGTTGGTAAACCTAGATTGACAATGACAAAGAAAATCGCCCCGAGAAAGTCTAACACTAACCACTTGGGATAGCGTTTGAGATAAGACCAAATATAAAGCATAATTCTCCTTTCTTTTTCTTCTATAATGCAGAAAAGAGCGTGCTTTCGCACGCCATTTTACTAAAAAGAAGACAGGCAGCCAAAACCTCGAGAGAGGGAACTGTCTGTCTCAGATATTTAAAGATTATTTTACAAAGTCAAGCAATGCCAAGAAGCTTTCTGGGTCAAGTGATGCACCACCAACAAGAGCTCCGTCAACGTCTGGACAAGCCATGTATTCAGCAACGTTTTCAGGTTTAACTGAACCACCGTATTGAACACGTACTTTATCAGCAACTTCTTGACCGAAGTCAGCAGCTACAACGTCACGAACAACTTTACACATTTTTTGTGCGTCGTCTTGTGAAGCTGATTTACCAGTACCGATAGCCCAGATTGGCTCATAAGCGATAACTGATGAAGCTACTTGTTCTGCAGTCAATCCAGCAAGAGCAGCAGAAACTTGAGCACCTACGAATTCTGCTGCTTTACCAGCTTCGTAAGTTTCAAGACTTTCACCACAACAGATGATTGGAAGCATGCCGTTAGCAAAGATTGCTTTTGCTTTTTTGTTGATGTCTTCGTCTGTTTCGTGGAAGTAGTCACGACGTTCTGAGTGACCGATAACAACGTAGTCAGTACCGATTTCTTTCAAAACTTGTGGGCTAGTTTCACCAGTGAAAGCACCTGCATTTTCAAAGTAGCAGTTTTGAGCAGCAACTTTAAGGCTTGAACCTTTAGCAGCAGCAAGAACAGTTGTCAAGTCAAGAGCAGGAGCTGCGATACCTGCTTCAACAAGGTCTGATGAAGGAAGTTTTGATGCTACAGCTTCAACGAATGCTTTTGCTTCTTCTGGGTTTTTGTTCATTTTCCAGTTACCAGCGATAAATGGTTTACGTGACATTTCACATACCTCTTTTTTCATTTTATTTTCTACTTATTTTATCATATTTATAGATAGCTTGCAAATCTTACTCTGTAACTAGAAGTCTTCTTTTCAAAAACTTTCCAGTTGCCATTTCTATTTGGAAGCTGGCTTGCGCCTCGTTAATTTGACCACTGCTTCTGTTCTAGCCGTGTGTGGAAACATATCAACAGACTGGATATAATGCAGGTCATAGACCTCTACCAAACGGACTAAATCACGCGCCAAGGTAGATACATTGCAGGAAACATAGACCATCTTTTCAGGAGCGTATTTGACGATGGTATCCAAGAGCTTATCATCTAAACCTGTACGTGGCGGGTCTACAATCAGGGCATCGGCACGATAGCCTTCCTTGTACCAACGAGGGATAATTTCTTCTGCAGTTCCTGCTTCATAATGAGTATTGGTATAACCCATGCGCTTAGCATTTTCTTTGGCATCCTCAATAGCTTCTGGAATAATATCCATCCCTCTCAAGCTTTTGACTTTCTTAGCAAAGGCAAAACCAATGGTTCCAACACCACAATAGGCATCGATCAGATGGTCGTCTTCAGTCACGTCCAAGGCCTTAACCGCTTCACTGTAGAGGATTTCCGTCTGTTCAGGATTGAGCTGATAGAAAGCTCGAGGCGAAAGAGAGAACTCATAGTCTAAAACACCCTCACGTATACTATCCTGCCCCCAAATAATCTCTGTCTGATCCCCATAAATCTCAGAAGTTTTGGCAGTATTGGTATTAACTGCGACAGTCACTACTTCAGGATAATCCTTGACTAGGTCTTTCACAAATTGAGTCAGATTCAATTGACGATTGGTCACAATGATAATCTGGACTTCCCCAGTTTTCCGTGCTCGACGAACCATGATGGTCCGAACCCCAAGAATTTTCCGTTCATCTGTAATCGGAATTTGATGGTAAGTCAAGAGTTCAGCAATGCGATTGGCAATAGATTGCGTTTCCTTGTCTTGAACAAGACAGTCCTTTAACTCGACCAAATAATGGGAATTCTGAGCATACAAACCTGCCTTGACTTGATCTTTAAACTTTCGCGTTTGGAATTGCAGTTTAGCCCGATAATATTTTGGTTTCTGCATGCCAATAGTTGGTCTGATTTCAAAGTTTTCGTAGCCTGCAGGTGCAAATTTCTTCAGAGCTTGATGGAGAAGATCTGTCTTGAACTCTAGCTGCTTGTCATAATGTAGGTGCATGATCTGACAACCACCACACTCATTATAAATAGTACAGTCTGGAACTACTCGAAACTTGGATTTTTTATTGACCTCAAGCAGCTTAGCCTCAACGTAGTTACGCTTAACCGAAGTCACCTGACAATAGATATCTTCTCCCTTGAGGGCTCCTGGAACAAAAACGAGGGTTTTCTGGTAAAATCCGATTCCTTCCCCGTTAATCCCCATGCGCTTGATTTTTAATGGAATTTTTTGTTTGACTTTTAGATTCATAAGTCTATTATACCACGTAGTTTCTCAATGGTTAAGAATATGTTACAATAAAACCATGAATACAAAGATATCTTTTTCCTCATTGGATTTTCCTGAGCAATTACGAACTTATATAGAGGGGGCAAAACTATCTGACAGCTCTTCTCATTCAGGCGCAAGAGTTCTCTATCTTGATTCAGGTTACTATTTAAAAATTGATCAAAAGGGAAGATTAGAGCGAGAAGCTAGCATTGCAAGTTGGTTTGAACAAGAGGGGATAGGAACTCCAGTCATCCACTATCTATCTACAGATAAAGACTACCTCCTGACTAAAGAGGCTATTGGTCATGATGCTCTCGCTTTTTTAGACCAGCCAGAAAAAATCTGCCGAACAATGGCAGAGGCTCTTAAAAAGCTTCACAACTTAAACCCACAAAATTTTCCATCAGAAAATCATTTAAAAGCCTATAAAGAAAGAGCCTTTATAGTCAACTGAAACAAGAATAAGACAAAAGAGCCTCGAAAAAAGTATTACAACTTGGTAATACCTTTTTGAGGTGCTTTTTGATATGAGCCCATGTTTTCTCAATAGGATTGTACTCAGGTGA
>NZ_JASHFO010000035.1:0-16879 GCF_047460825.1 Streptococcus infantis
GAGCTTGTTAGCTCTTTTTTTGTGCCTTTAATTATCAAATTTGGGCTCATTGTCAACTGTAGTGGGTTGAATAAAAACTAACATCTTGAGAGAAACAAAATGGTTAGCTCTTTTTGTTTTCAAATTTTAGAGCTTGTTAGCTCTTTTTTTGTGCCTTTAATTATCAAATTTGGGCTCATTGTCAACTGTAGTGGGTTGAATAAAAACTAACATCTTGAGAGAAACAAAATGGTTAGCTCTTTTTGTTTTCAAATTTAGGAAGATTCTAGGCTTAATGTTATTAAAGTCACGGAGTATAAAAGTATTGTTTAATGATTTCGTGACTTTTCCTAGCTTCTATCTTTCATTTATATTTTATTGTTTCAATTGCGTTAATGGTCTTTTCTTTAATTTCCTGTAAGCTTGGATAATCATTTAACTGTATTATAGGTTATTTTTAAATAACAGTTTAATCTCTTTTGTTATAGGTCCTATGAGATTTTTCTACAATGTATTTAGCTACATAGTATTTATTGAAGGTGTATCGAATATAAGAATTATAGAATTTATTTACTTAGTATTTGTATATATAAGTTTTTTTATCTTACCGAAACTCTCAAATATTTGATATAATGTAAGCAAAGCTATGGACACCATTCATTTTAAGAGGAGATTTTTATGGGTTATAGAAGTATAGTAGGAAGTCTGTTTATTCTTATATTTAGTTTTTTTACAGTTAGTTGTAGTAATCAAAATTCTGAGCTTTCTAGTAAAGATGTTAGTTTATCTACTTCAACTACTAGTAATGAGATAAAGTCTGGGGAATCTAAGAAAGATTATAAAGATTTGTACAAGTCAGTTTTTGATGATTACCAAAAAATATTTTCTACTTCGAATGATTCAACTGCAATTTCAAATCTTTATCAAAGTTTAAAAGCTACTGAACGTCCTATCAATAGTTGGTCTATTGAAAATGCTATAAATCGTTCAGATGATATGCGTTACTCTTTTGTTGATTTAAATGATGATGGCGTAGAGGAGTTACTTATAGCGGATCTAAATTTAAGTGGGAAATACTTTTTAACTGGAGTGTACTCTTTACAAGAAGGTAAGCCTGTGCTTTTAGCAGAAGGTTTTGCTGCAGGCCATGGTGGAGCTAGAAATGCGGCAATTATTTATCAAGGTGGGGAGATTCTTGAATTAAGTTGGTCGTCTGGTACTGGTAAAGGTTATGGAGCTCTTTATAAGCTAAATGAAAATCAAAAGGGGGCTAGTAAACTTCAGGAAAAAGAATTTCAAATAGAATCTAATTATATTGGATCTAATTTTGGAAAAACTGAATCGGATCAAATTGATTTAAGAGGTTTTGATTGGCAAAAATTTGAAAGCTCTACTAGCACTACCATTTCGGGAGAAAAACAAAAAGCTCCTTGGAATGCAAGCAAATCTGCAAAATTAGAAGCCTTCATTAAAGGATGGGGCGAAAGACTTGGTCAACCTAATTACAAAAAAGGAATTTCTGGTGGTGATGTTGGTGCGGATAATCTCTATACCTTTGGAGATGGACCAAGCGAGAAAATGAATGCCGAATACACGGATACAGGTTTAGGTAACGCTAAGTATCGAATTGTGGAACGCTATAGTAACTGGGATAAATACCCGGACGTGCATAGCTACTTTTTTGCGATAACTGATACAGGGGAAGCGATTGTTTTTCATTCTCCAACAACAAATGGTGGTGTCATGTATTTAAAGCCAACAGAGAATACAGAGATCCAAGCAGAGTTTAAGCGCTTAGTTGAGGAAGAATAGAAAAATAAAGAGTTTGGCCTTGGCCAAGCTTTTTTACAAAAATCTCTTTATTACATGTTTATGCTTTTTGAGTGTTTAATGGTATACTTGTGTTAAGTTAGATAGAAAAGTGTCATTCGATGATGTCTTTATCAGTAAGGAGAATATATGCCAAAAATTATGAAGTTTCATAGTATTTATTATAGATTTGTTCTATTTATAGTTTTTTTATTTCTTTTGGTTGTCTATCAAATTTCTGGGCGAGGAATTCAAGAATTTACTATTTTTGATTACGCCTTTAGCTTTCATCAAAGACAGTTAGGGTATTTCCTTCTTTTTTAAATTTTAGTTGGCATTGGCATAAATTTTCTTTTCCCTTGGAAATTTTCTATATCTCCAAAAGGGATTTATTTTAGAAGATTAGCTTTATTTGTTCCTTGGAGTGATATTAGTGGAGTTTCGCATGTTTGGATTAACAAGGCGAGTAATTTTAGTAGTGGGATTAATTTTTATAACAATAAATGTTTAGTTTTTTATCGTCATGATTACAAGCCAATTTGTGTCTATAATATTTCTTTATTGGCTTTATTTGCTGTCAAACTCTTTAATCCTCAGATTAAGACGAATATATTATCAGCTAGTTTTGCTACGGGATTTAATATTCTATTGAATACATCAATTGTCTGTTATCTTTACTTTTTTGAGTTAAAAACTATTAGTTTTAGTTCTTTTTTACTTTTTTGCTTACTCTACTTTATAAAAATTTTTATCATTCCCTTATGGTTGGTTTATAGTCAAAATTGTAAGTATGGTCCTTATCTGGTGCATAGTAGTTTCTTTAAGAGGAATGATTCAGATGTGATTCATATTTAATTTTATAAAAATGATGGCTTTCTACTTTTTGGTAGGAAGTTTTTATTATTTCGATATCGAAATAATTGACAGATGTAATAAAAAGAGTTACAATTGTTTCATAAAGTTCGATATGGAACTAAAATTCAAAGAAAGACATGGTGTTATATAATGGATTATTTGAAAGTACTAGTCGAAGAGATTCATTCAGTTGTAGTGGCAACGGTTGATGAAACGGGACATCCGCATACAGCTGTCATGGATATGATGTGGGAGGATGGGAAAACAGTCTATTTTTTGACAGCTGCTTTTAAATCCCTCTACAAGCGTCTTAAGGAAGATGGACGTGTAGCGTTGACAGGGATGACTCAAGGAGCAGGAACCATGGACCGTAAATCCATTTCCTTAACGGGTCAGGTGGAGTGGATTGGAAAAGAGCATCTTGAAGAGTTGTTGGAAGCCAATCCATATATGTATGAGATTTATCCGACAGAAGAGGGGCGTAGTCACCTACAAGTCTTTCGTTTTAAAAAAGTAGTAGGGGATTTTTATGATTTGACGCAATTGCCTCCCTACCAAGCAAGATTTGAAATTGAGGGAAGATAAGATGACAAAGATTCAAGAAGCAAAGAAAATTATTGAAGAAGCAGATAAGGTTGTGATTGGAGCAGGAGCTGGTTTATCTGCAGCGGCGGGTTTAACCTACTCAGGGTCACGTTTTCAGGTTTTTTTTAAAGATTATATTGCTCGTTATGGCATGCAGGACATGTATTCTGCAGCTTTTTATCCTTTTGAGGCTCTTGAAGAGCGCTGGGGCTATTGGGCCAAACATATCTATCATAATCGTTACCAACCGGATGGACTTCCACTTTATAGAAATCTTTTCGACTTGGGAAAGGACAAGGATTATTTTGTGATTACGACCAATGTAGATGGGCAGTTTATGAAGACAGGATTTGCTCCGGAACGTTTCTTTGAAGTACAGGGCAACTACGGAGAGTGGCAATGTTCCGTCCCTTGTCGCCAGCAAGTCTTTGATAATGAAGGAGCTGTCATGGAGATGCTAAAAGAAATCAAGGACTTGAAAATTCCAACCGACTTGATACCGTATTGTCCTCATTGTGGGGCGCCAATGACCATGCATTTACGTGTAGACCAGGATTTTGTTCAAGATGAGACTTGGGAGGAATCTTATGAAGCCTATCAAAGATTTTTGGAAGGGATAGAAGATCAAAAGGTTGTCTTCTTAGAATTGGGTGTCGGTTACAATACGCCGACCATCATTCGCTATCCTTTTGAGAAAGTGACAGCGGTATTTCCAAAGGCTCATTTGATTCGTCTCAATCGTGATAATCTTGAAGGCTTTGGTACTCCAAAAGAAAAAACAATTTCTATAAAAGATGATATGAGGGAGTTTCTCCAACAATGGCTAGCAGACTAGAATATTTGATTGATGTTTTAAAAAGCGAGCAAGGATTGACAGAACTAGAGATTCCTGAAAAGGTAGAGGAGCAAGAAGTTTTATATCGGGCTCTTCAAAATGTCCGCTATCCAGCACCAGTGACAGCCGACTTTCTCTACCAACAAGACCGTTATTTACAAGAAAAACTATTAGAAAAAGGAGTTATAGACTTGAGAGACTTAACTCCCATTCGGCCCAATCTCTACCTGTGGCAAGGCGATATCACTCGTCTGGCGGTTGATGCCATTGTCAATGCGGCCAACAGTAAGCTTTTAGGTTGTTTTGTACCTAATCATTCGTGTATTGACAATGCTATTCACACAGCTGCAGGAGTTGAACTGCGTCTAGCGTGTCATGAGCTCATGCAAGAGCAAGGAAGGGATGAAGCTACAGGTCAGGCAAAGATGAGCAAGGCCTACAACTTACCTTCACGCTATGTTCTTCATACAGTGGGCCCTATTATCTATGAAGAAGTGACAGATTTGGAAAGACGACAGTTAGTCTCGTCGTACGAAGAGTGTTTGAATTTAGCTTATGAAAAAGGTCTTAGAAGCTTAGCCTTTTGTTGTATCTCAACAGGAGAATTTCGTTTTCCAAATGAAGAGGCGGCCAAGATTGCGATAGAGACGGTTGTACAGTTTCAGAAAAAACACCCTGATATAATAGTTGTATTCAATGTTTTTAAAGATCTGGATTACGCGATTTACGCAGATTTATTAAAAAATTGATATTTCTATATCGAAATAGTTGACAGATGTAATTCATAGTGTTACAATAGTTCAAAAGGTTCGATATAGAACAAAAAGGAGTTAAAATGGATAAGATGTTAGGGGGCTACCAAGCTCTACAGATTCGTTTGTTGAATGGGCGTATCTTTCAAAAACTATTGAACAAGGAACCAGATGCTCAATACAGAAGTGAACAGGGAAAAATTTTAACGATTTTGTGGAAGCAAGAGTTGGGGTGTGCTACTGCGACCGATATCGCTCTTGCGACGGGTCTAGCCAATAATACATTGACCAGTATGGTTAAGAAATTGGAAGAACAAGGCTTGGTCACGATTCAACCTTGTACGCAGGATAAAAGGAAAAAGTATATCTCTTTGACAGACCTCGGTTGGGAACAAAAAGAAATTGGAGACCGTGTTAGTCGGGAACTTGGAGAGATTTTCTACCAAGGCTTTTCGGATCAAGAGATCCGAGAATTTGAGACCTATCAAGAGCGTATTATCTCAAATCTAAAAGCTAAAGAAAATGACATGTAGGGAAAGGAAGTAACAGTTATGATTGGAATAACAGGTGTAACAGGGAAATTAGGCTCTTATGTGGCTGATCTTGTAGATCAGCAAGGAATTGCTTCTATCCATCTGGCAAGAAGCCCAGAACGTGCAAAAGTCTACGCGTCAGCGGAAATTCGTAAGATGGTGTATGCCAATACTCCAGAGGTAGTTGAGGCCTTAAAGGGTATCGATGTCTTATTGATGGTCTCTGCTCGGGAAAATCCAGAGCGTGTTGAGGAACACAAGAGTTTTTTAGATGCCGCAAAGCTTGCTGAGGTGCAGCATATCGTCTATACCTCCTTTTACGGAGCAGATGAAAAAGCAACCTTTACCTTGTCTCGAGATCATGCCCAGACGGAAACCTATATCAAGGAGTTAGGATTCACCTATACATTTTTGAGAGATAATTTTTACTTAGACTTCTTGTTAGATATTGCGCTTGAAAATGGGGAAATTCGTGGTCCAGCAGGAAGTGGGAAGGTTTCAGCAGTTGCCCGTAAGGACACATCTAGTGTTGCAGCAGAGATTCTCTTGCATGCTAAGAAATGGGAAAATCAAACCTTGAATCTGACAGGGCCAGAGAACCTTTCCATGGAAGAAATCGTAGTGCTTCTCTCAAAAGAGACCGGTAATGCCATCACGTATGTAGATGAATCAGTAGAAGAAGCTTATGAGTCACGGAAAAAATGGCCAGCACTAACTTGGGAGTACGATGCTTGGGTCAGTACCTATACAGCGATTAAAGCTGGGGAACAAGCTGGAGTTTCAACAGATGTCGAAAAAGTCCTAGACCATCCGGCAAGTAGCTTATTGGATATTCTTAGAGACAGAAAACTTATTGAGGAAGAACATGATTGAATACAAACATGTAGCCTTGCGCTACACGGAAAAGGATATTTTAAAAGATGTCAATCTCCGCATTGAAAATGGAGAATTTATGGTTCTTGTGGGACCTTCAGGATCTGGAAAGACCACTATGATCAAGATGATTAACCGTCTTTTGGAACCGACAGATGGCAATATCTATATGGATGGGAAACGCATCAAAGACTATGATGAACGAGAATTACGTCTCAGTACCGGCTATGTCCTTCAAGCTATTGCCCTATTTCCTAACTTGACAGTTTCGGAAAATATTGCTCTCATTCCTGAAATGAAGGGTTGGAGCAAGGAGCAAATTGCTTCTAAAACGGAAGAGCTCTTGGCTAAGGTGGGGCTTCCTGCGGCAGACTATGCTCATCGGTTACCAAGCGAGTTATCTGGTGGGGAGCAACAGCGGATTGGGATTGTACGAGCCATCATTGGGGAACCAAGGATTCTATTGATGGACGAGCCTTTTTCAGCCGTGGATGCCATCTCTCGCAAGCAGTTGCAAGAATTGACCAAGGCATTACATAAAGAATTCGGCATGACGACCATCTTCGTAACACATGATACGGACGAGGCTTTAAAATTAGGAGATCGAATTGCTGTTTTACAGGATGGAGAGATTCGCCAGGTGGCAGAACCTGAAACAATTTTACAAGCGCCTGCGACAGACTTTGTAGCAAACTTGTTTGGAGGTAGCCTTCATGTCTAATTTGATTTCAACCTTTCAAGAGCGATTTAGTGAATGGGTAACAGCTCTAGGACAACACTTACAATTGTCTCTTTTGACCTTATTGGTTGCTATTTTTCTGATCATCCCACTTGCGGTTTATCTACATGGTCATAAAAAAGCGGCGAACTGGGTGCTACAAGTTGCGGGTATCTTCCAGACCATTCCCTCAATGGCTTTGTTGGGGCTCTTTATTCCTTTAATGGGGATTGGAACCTTACCGGCCCTTACAGCTCTAGTCATTTACGCTATTTTCCCGATTTTAGAAAACACAATCACCGCATTGAACGGCATTGATCCTAGTCTTGAGGAGGCAGGGATTGCTTTTGGAATGACCAAGTGGGAGCGACTCAAGAAGTTTGAAATTCCACTGGGCATGCCTGTTATTGTATCGGGGGTTCGTACAGCAACCGTTATGATCATTGGGACAGCAACTCTAGCCGCTCTTGTTGGAGCTGGAGGATTGGGCTCCTTTATCCTGTTGGGAATTGACCGTCGGAATGCTAGTCTGATTGTAATCGGGGCTATTTCATCGGCTATCTTGGCCATTCTTTTCAATGTCATTCTCAAATGGTTGGAAAAGGCAAAGTTGCGTACGATTGTTGCGGCCTTTGCGGTGATGGTGCTTGGTTTGGGAGCTAGTTATGCTCCAAGCATGATTCCAAATAAAGAGAAAGAAAATCTGGTTATAGCTGGGAAGTTGGGACCTGAACCTGAAATTCTCATGAATATGTACAAGCTTCTCATTGAGGAAAATACGGATATGACGGTGACGGTCAAGCCTAACTTTGGGAAGACAGATTTCCTTTATCAAGCGCTGAAAAAGGGTGATATTGATATCTATCCAGAATTTTCTGGAACAGTTACAGAGAGTCTCCTCCAACCATCTCCACAAATTGGACATGACCCGGAAAAGGTTTACGAGGTGGCTCGTGACGGCATTGCCACACAGGATCAACTAGCCTTTCTTAAACCCATGGCTTATCAAAACACTTATGCTATAGCAGTTCCCAAAAAAATTGCGCAAGAATATGAACTTAAGACGATTTCAGACTTGAAAAAAGTGGAAGGACAGCTCAAGGCAGGATTCACTCTGGAGTTTAACGATCGTGAGGATGGAAACAAGGGCTTGCAGTCTGTTTATGGATTGAATCTCAATGTGGCAACCATGGAGCCAGCCCTTCGCTACCAAGCCATCCAGTCAGGGGACATTCAAATTACAGATGCTTACTCGACAGATGCTGAAATTGCTCGTTATGACTTGATGATTTTAGAAGATGATCAACATCTCTTCCCGCCATATCAAGGTGCACCACTCATGAGAGCTGAATTACTCGAAAAACATCCTGAGTTGGAAGGTGTTCTTAATAAACTAGCTGGTAAAATCACTGAAAGCCAAATGAGTCAGCTCAATTACCAGGTTGGTATTGATGGTAAGGATGCTTATACTGTTGCACATGATTTCTTGGTGGAACAGGGATTGTTGAAGAAATGATAAAGCAAGAAGAAATACAAGAAACTCTTTTGCGACTCTGTGAGCATTATGGAGAACAAAATTGGTGGCAATCGGATAACAAGCTGGAAGATTTGGTATCGACAATTCTTATCCAGCGAACAACAGAGAAGAATGCTAAGTTAGCTTTAGCAAGTCTTATGGATATCATGACAGTAGAGGGTATCCTGGCTTTATCGCTAGAAGAGTTACAGGAACGTATTCGACCTGCTGGATTTTTTAAGCAAAAGTCTCAAACGATTAGGGGACTTCTGATCTGGTTAAGAGAAGTTGGTGGTTTTGAGGTTCTGTCTAAGATTGGAACAGAAGATTTACGGAAACAACTTTTAGAGTTAAAAGGGATTGGACCAGAGACTGCAGATGCACTTTTACTTTATCTTTTTGATCGTCCAGTTTTTATATCTGATGAATATGCTAGAAGACTTTTTCGACGCTTAGAATTTGGAAACTTTTAAAACCTATAGTGAAATGCATGCTGTTTATGGGAACGTCTTGGAAGGACTCACTCTCAAACAATGCCAAGGGATTCATGCTGTTATTGATGAGCATGGGAAAGCTTTTAGCAAAAGTAAAGGCCAGTTAGACGAAAGTTGGTTACGATAAAAAATTCTAAGACTTCTTGTCTTAGAATTTTTTTTAGTGAATTTACTGACTTAAAAAATTATAGTTTGCTCAGATTAGTAAGTAGAAAGTAGATGTAAAATACTCAAGGTGAATTGGAATATTTGAATGATAGAATGTCGACTAGTATTTTTCTTTTGAGTGGATATGAAATCTATAGTTGTGTTTACTACTTCATCTCTAAAACATCTAAGTAAAAGCTCACTACTTGATCTTCCTTATAGGATTTTCCTTTTTTCAGCCACCAGGTTAGTGTTTCGATAAAGTTAGTTATAACAAAATGTTTGAGGTAGGAAGTAGGAATATTAGGATAGGAAACTTGTAAGTCTTTGGCAACCATTGGATAGACATGGTGTTCCAATTCTTTCTGTAATTGGCGGAGGAAGTAGTCGTTTTTAGAGAAAAGGAGGCTGGTGATATGGTCTTGATTTTTCTTAAAATGCGAAAAGATATGAGCTAAATAAGCTTCTATAGTTATATTTTCCTCGCGTTCAAAAAGATGATGAAAGAGATACCGGCAGAGCTCATCTAGGAGTAATTCCTTACTCTCATAGTGACTGTAAAAGGTGGAGCGACCAACATCTGCCAGGTCTATAATCTCCTGAACTGTGATAGTTTCGTAATCTTTTTGATTCAATAATTGTAAAAAAGCAGTATAGATAGCTTTTCGTGTCTTGGTAATGCGGCGGTCTTGACTAGTCATATGGACACTTTGAACAAATTGTTCAGTAACTTACAAAGAGAACAGTTTGCCCCTATCCTTTCTTTTCGGAGTAAGAGATAATACTAGTAAAGGGAATATTTATACTACTATTATACCAAAGGAGGATGAAAAAATGACAACGAAAGGTGCGGTTTGGCTAGCTTTTTTCTTAAATTTGAGTTATGCCATTGTCGAGTTTATCGCTGGTGGAGTGTTTGGTTCCAGTGCTGTTCTTGCTGACTCTGTCCATGATTTGGGAGATGCAATCGCAATTGGGGTATCAGCCGTTCTTGAAACAATTTCCAATCGTGAAGAGGATAGTCATTACACCTTGGGTTACAAACGATTTAGTCTCTTAGGAGCCTTGGTAACGGCTGTGATTCTTATGACAGGGTCCGTTTTGGTTATTTTGGAAAATATAACGAAACTCTTTCATCCACAACCTGTCAATGATGAGGGAATCCTCTGGCTAGGAATCATTGCTGTTAGCATTAATGTGCTAGCCAGTCTTGTCGTTCGTAAAGGAAAAACAAAGAACGAATCTATTCTTAGCCTGCATTTTCTAGAAGATACCCTTGGTTGGATAGCAGTCATCCTGATGGCAATTATTCTCCGATTTACGGATTGGTATATCTTAGATCCTCTCTTGTCGCTTGTCATTTCCTTCTTTATCTTGTCAAAAGCCATTCCACGTTTTTGGTCTACTCTCAAGATTTTCTTGGATGCTGTGCCAGAAGGAGTAGATATCAAACAAGTCAAGAATGACTTGGAGCAATTGGAGTATGTGGCCAGTGTCAATCAGATCAATCTCTGGACTATGGATGGTTTGGAGAAAAACGCCATTATTCATGTTTGTCTCGAGCATATCAAACATATGGAAGTTTGTAAAGAATCCATTCGCGACCTACTCAAAGATTGTGGTTTTCAAAATATTACCATTGAAGTGGATGCAGATGTAGCAAGCCACCAGGTCCATAAGCGCAATATGGTTGAGCTAGAGGCAAGCCATGATCACGATCATCATCATTGATGTGGCGTAGTATAAGTGAGCGAAAACTTCATAAAAAGTGTATACTTGAAGTAAGTTAGATACAGAGAGGTAAATGTTTATGAAATCAGCAGTCTATAAAAAAGCAGGTCAGGTTGGTATTGAAGAGGTTAAACGTCCAAGTATTCAAGAAGCGGATGATGTGATTATCCGCGTAGTTCGTGCTTGCGTATGTGGTTCGGACCTTTGGAGTTACCGCAATCCAGATATTAAAGCGGGACATAAAAATAGTGGACACGAAGCGATTGGGATCGTTGAAGAAACTGGAGAAGCCATTACAACGGTCAAGCCCGGTGATTTTGTGATTGTACCATTTACTCATGGTTGTGGGGAGTGTGATGCCTGTCGTGCAGGATTTGATGGTTCTTGTGACAATCATATCGGAAATAATCTAGGAGGGAATTTCCAAGCTGAATACCTCCGCTTCCACTATGCCAATTGGGCACTTGTTAAAATCCCTGGACAACCGTCTGACTACACAGAAGGGATGCTTAAATCTCTCTTGACTCTAGCTGATGTCATGCCGACAGGCTATCATGCAGCGCGTGTGGCAGATGTGAAACCAGGGGATAAAGTTGTCGTTATTGGCGATGGTGCCGTTGGGCAATGTGCTGTTATCGCAGCTAAGATGCGTGGAGCATCACAAATTGTCCTTATGAGTCGTCATGAAGACCGCCAACAAATGGCCTTGGAGTCAGGTGCGACAGCCGTTGTAGCTGAACGAGGAGAAGAAGGGATTGCCAAGGTGCGTGAAATTCTCGGCGGTGGAGCAGATGCAGCACTTGAGTGTGTTGGTACTGAGGCGGCTGTTGAGCAAGCGCTGGGTGTGCTTCACAATGGGGGTCGCATGGGATTTGTCGGAGTTCCACATTATAAGAATCGTGCTCTTGGTTCAACATTTATGCAAAATATATCTGTTGCAGGTGGAGCAGCTTCTGCAACAACATACGATAAGCAATTCTTGCTCAAAGCTGTTCTTGATGGTGATATCAATCCAGGTCGTGTCTTTACTTCAAGCTATAAACTGAAAGATATCGACCAAGCTTATAAGGCTATGGATGAACGCAAGACCATTAAGTCTATGATTGTGATGGATTAAAAAAAGAAAATCCTAATAGAGAACTGAGAAGCTCTTATTAGGATTTTTTTATGTTCATACTCATCGAAAATCTCTTGAAACCACGTAAGCTTCACCTTGGATTATATATGTGACTGACTTCGTCAGTCTTATCTACAACCTCAAAGCACTGCTTTGAGCAACCTCCTAGTTTGCTCTTTGATTTTCATCGAGAATTAGCACTTGTACTTAATGCAAGGTGCTTTCTCTTAACTTCAGTTTATTTCCAAGCATAGTGAGGCTTGGAATTTTACGCCCATTAAGGACTTCCCTGTTCAGAATATCCATTCCTGTACGTCCCATTTCTTCAGTGTAGACTGTGATACTGGAAAGTGGTGGGAAAACTTGCTTGGTTAGAATGGTATCATTAAAGGAAATAATGCTGACACGCTCGGGAATGCTGATGCTGGCTTCCTGAAGGGCGCGAAGGGCACCAATAGCCAAACTATCACTGGCAGCAAAAAAGGCCTGTGGAAGCTTCTCTCCTAATTTTTCGATAGCCTCCTTCATCAAGTCATATCCAGATTGGGCAGTAAATGAGCCTTGGAAAATGAATTCTTCGTTATAAATTCCTTTTTCTTGCGTATAGGATATAAAGTAATCTAAACGCTTATCTGCGATGACTTCTTCATGGTCAGTAGTAGTTTCAAGACCGGATAGGATACCAATCTTTTTACGATCATGATCTGTAAAGTAATCAACAACCTGTTTAACAGCATTATTAAAATCTGTAATGACACAGGTATGACCAAGAGCAATCGTATCACTGTCTAAAAATACTAGGGGTTTGTGGTATTCTTCAAATGATGTAATCTGTGCTTGACTAAATTTCCCAATACAAAGAATCCCAATCACTTCTTCGCTAAGCGTAAAAGGCTGGTCATTAAAATAGCGCAAGATGTCGTAATCTAATTCTTGGGCTCTATTTTCAATTCCTAGGCGAATCTGGTAGTAGTAGAGATCTTCTAATTCTCCCTGTTCACTGACCCACTGGATGATAGCGATTTTCTGTTTGAGTTTATGTGATTCACCTGTTTTGAGATGTTTGGTGTATCCTAGTTCTTCTGCGACTGTTAAAATACGATGTCGGGTTTCTTCTGTGACAGATAGACTCTGATCGCGATTGAGGACACGGGATACAGTTGCGATTGAAACAGAGGCTAGCTGAGCAATATCTTTGAGTGTAGCCATAATTCCCCTCCTTTTTAGGTTATTATAGCATATTTTTCTTGATTTTTACTCATAGTTTAGTAAAATATCGGTAAAAATGTTGACCATTGCAAAACCCTTGGGTACAATAGAAGAAAACGATTACACGGTAAACTTTTTTACCTAGCAAATTGTCAAAGGAGAATTCATATGACACAACATCTTACTGCTGATGCACTTCGCAAGGACTTTCTTGCTATTTTTGGTCAAGAAGCAGACCAAACCTTCTTCTCACCAGGCCGTATCAACTTGATTGGGGAGCATACTGACTACAACGGTGGCCATGTTTTCCCAGCAGCTATTTCATTAGGAACATATGGAGCTGCACGCAAGCGTGATGACCAAATCTTGCGTTTCTACTCAGCAAACTTTGAAGACAAAGGAATTATCGAAGTTCCTCTAGCTGACCTTAAGTTTGAGAAAGAGCACAACTGGACCAACTATCCAAAAGGAGTTCTTCATTTCTTGCAAGAAGCTGGGCATGTGATTGATAAAGGTTTTGATTTCTATGTCTATGGGAATATCCCAAATGGTGCTGGTTTGTCATCTTCTGCATCCTTGGAGCTATTGACAGGTGTTGTGGCAGAATATCTTTTTGACCTAAAATTGGACCGTCTAGATTTAGTAAAAATCGGAAAATTGACAGAGAACAACTTTATTGGGGTTAATTCTGGGATCATGGACCAATTTGCTATCGGTATGGGGGCAGATCAACGTGCTATTTACCTTGATACCAATACTTTAGAATACGACTTGGTTCCCCTTGATTTGAAGGACAATGTTGTTGTTATCATGAACACTAACAAACGCCGTGAACTTGCGGATTCTAAATACAATGAACGTCGTGCTGAATGTGAAGAAGCAGTAGAAGAACTCCAAGTGGCCTTGAATATTCAAACCTTGGGTGAATTGGATGAATGGGCTTTTGATGAATATAGCTACCTGATCAAAGACGAAAATCGCTTGAAACGTGCTCGCCACGCAGTTCTTGAAAACCAACGTACGCTTAAAGCGCAAGCAGCTCTTCAAGCAGGAGACTTAGACAAGTTTGGTCGTTTGATGAATGCTTCTCATGTTTCACTTGAGCATGATTACGAAGTAACTGGTTTGGAATTGGATACCCTTGTTCATACTGCTTGGGCTCAAGAAGGTGTTCTCGGTGCTCGTATGACAGGAGCAGGTTTCGGTGGTTGTGCGATTGCCTTGGTTCAAAAGGATGCTGTTGAGTCCTTTAAAGAAGCTGTAGGCAAGCACTATGAAGAAATCGTTGGCTACGCTCCAAGCTTCTATATCGCTGAAGTGGCAGGTGGAACTCGCATCCTTGAATAGTTAAAAGGAGGTTATTTAGTGACCTTAGTAGAAAAATTTGTGACCAAAGTTATTGCAGAAAGTAGCTTTGAAGAGTTGGATCGGATCTATCTGACCAATCGTGTTTTAGCACTGGTGGGAGATGGAGTTCTTGAAGTTGAGACTGACCAGGATAACTTGATTGACCTCAAAGATCAGCTTGTCGATGAAGCCGTTCGATTGGAAACGATTGAAGATAGTCAGGCTGCGCGTGAGATTCTCGGTGCTGACCTCATGGACTTGGTAACCCCTTGTCCAAGTCAGGTTAATCGTGACTTTTGGGATACCTATGCCCAGTCACCGGAGCAGGCAATTGCGGATTTCTACCACCTCAGTCAGAAGAATGACTACATCAAACTGAAGGCTATCGCAAAGAATATTGCTTATCGTGTACCATCTGACTACGGTGAACTTGAGATTACCATCAATCTCTCTAAGCCTGAAAAGGATCCAAAAGAGATAGCGGCAGCTAAGTTGGTCAAGTCGAGTAACTATCCTCAATGTCAGCTCTGTATGGAAAATGAAGGCTACCATGGTCGTGTCAATCATCCAGCTAGAAGCAATCACCGTATTATCCGTTTTGATATTTCTGGGCAGGAGTGGGGCTTCCAGTATTCGCCTTATGCATACTTTAATGAACACTGTATTTTCCTAGATAGCCAACATCGTCCCATGGCTATTAATCGCCAAAGTTTTGAACGTTTGTTAGCAATTGTGGAGCAATTTCCGGGCTACTTTGCTGGTTCAAATGCTGACCTACCAATTGTGGGTGGCTCCATCCTGACGCATGATCATTACCAAGGTGGGCGCCATGTCTTCCCAATGGAAGTGGCTCCTTTACAGAAAATCTTTACCTTTAAAGGTTTTGAATCTGTCAAAGCAGGAATTGTTCAATGGCCTATGTCAGTGATTCGATTGACGTCGGATTCAAAAGACGATTTGACCAATCTTGCTGAGAAAATCTTACTGTCTTGGCGTCAATACTCAGATCCAAGTGTACAGGTCTTGGCGGAAAGCAATGGAACTCCACACCATACCATCACACCGATAGCCCGTAAACGAGATGGACAGTTTGAGTTGGACTTGGTTTTGAGAGACAATCAAACCTCTCCAGAGCATCCAGATGGTATCTATCATCCTCATAAGGATGTCCAACATATCAAGAAGGAAAATATCGGCTTGATAGAGGTCATGGGCTTGGCAATCTTGCCACCACGCTTGAAGGAAGAAGTGGAGCAAGTAGCAGCTTATCTAGTCGGAGAGGATGTTTTAGTAGCAGCTTATCACAAAAAATGGGCAGATGAGTTGAAAGAAAGTCATCCTGACTTGACTGACAAAGTCCAAGCCCTTGAAATTGTCCAAGAATCTGTGGGTAAAATCTTCGCTCGGGTATTGGAAGATGCAGGAGTTTACAAGCAAACAGAAGAAGGACAGGCAGCCTTTATGCGCTTTGTGGAGCAGGTTGGGATTTCACCTGAATAAGTGCTTCTCCCTTGCGTAGAGTCTTGAAAAGTAGTATCATAGTGTCGTTTGAAATATCAGGAGGAAAGTATGAAAGATTTTCACTTTGACGCTATATCTGCCTTTGAAAACTACGAAATCGAAAAAATGAGAGATGGTCACGTTGTGGTGACGACAAAAGTAGTGGACTCCTCACTCAACTATTATGGGAATGCCCATGGAGGCTATCTATTTACCCTTTGTGACCAAATCAGTGGTCTTGTGGTGATTTCGCTAGGATTAGACGGAGTGACACTCCAGTCTTCCATTAACTACTTGAAAGCTGGAAATCTAGGGGACCTTCTCACTATCAAAGGAGAATGTGTCCATCATGGACGTACCACTTGTGTCGTCGATGTTGATATCACCAACCAAGATGGCCGAAATGTCTGCAAGGCAACCTTCACCATGTTTGTCACAGGCCAACGATCTGAAGATAGACAGGTGAGGATATAGGAAACATAAAAAAGAGGCTCAAGCCTCTTCAGAACGAAGACAAACGCCAAAAATGACGTTTGTCTTTTTCTGTTTTCAAAAATAGTTTATCTCATCATCTACTAATCTATCCAAAAATCTGAATTTGAGAAAAATAAAAAGGGATATTCCCTATCCATTTCACCAATTTTTTGATATTTAAACACGCCAAAGTAAGCCCAACCTGATCCTCCATTTTGGACTTTCCTTTCTCTCTAGTGTATCTCAAATTATGGTATTCCTTAGCCGTTCCAAAGAGCCGTTCAATTGTTTCTTTGCGCTTCTTATAGAGCTCTTTCATTTCTCTTTGGTGACGAATCTCCTCACAAAATTCAAGGGCATCTTTCCAGACATGTCTCGTTACTACTTTTTGAAAATTCTTGCTTT
>NZ_JASHFO010000036.1:0-16659 GCF_047460825.1 Streptococcus infantis
TTCCAAACATTGGAAGCTGTCATTGATAAGCTTCAAGAAGTTATTCTAGGACTGGAAAAAAATGTTTTAAAGTCAACTGTCAGCAGACAATGGACGAGGTTGCTTTTTGAAAATAATTGAGTATAAGCACTCTTTTTAAACATCAGTAAAATTAAGCCCCTTTTTCCCTAAATCTTCTATCCATTCTTCTTTCATATTTCTCATCACCAGATCCTCAGATAATAAATCTGCCATCAAGCATACTTTTTGATAATCATCTTTTGCTTTTTCTAGATCATCTTTTATAAATAAAGCAACTTTCCAATTTAAAGCATAAACAAAAATATTATCCTGAAAATCATGTCTCTTTGTCATAATATCATTTAAGACTTTAACAATATCTGGCAACATCTCGTATATCCCATAATGAGCTAACACGCCTGCAGCGGAAATAATAGTATTTTGTACTTTTTCAAGCTCTGATAAAGGAAAATAAGCCACAGCTAACATTACTTTACTCAGTAAATCAATAAATTCTTCCTGATTAAATTCCCCTAGCGCTAAGGAAAGTAAGCGCAATTGAATAATCTCCACATCATTGAGACTTAATTTTTTTTTCTTCATTACCTGCTCTAAGTACTCATCTAACAAACCTTGGTCAAACGAAGGATCTTTAGCCCCGATCATGTCAACAGTTGCCTGAGCAACCTGAACAGATAACTGCTCCTCTTCTGGCAAACTTTCAAAATAATTTTCATAAATGTTCTCAATAATTTCTTCATGCTGATGAAGACGATCTTGATCTCCATAATGGTATAAAGTCCGCAATTGATACTTAAGGTTCAGATATTCTGCTGGCAATTCTAAACTAGTTTGATTCGTTAGCTTGTCTAGAGAAACACCTAGTTGCTCAGCAATATACTTTGCCGTTGCAATCGTTGGTAAAGACTGACCCTTTTCAATTCTCTGGAGTTGACGCGTCGTTAATAGATCTTCAATACCACAGATTGCTTGTCTACTTAAGCCCTTGCTTTCACGAAGAGTTTGAATTCTTTGGCCCAATTCTGTCTTGAAATCCACTTTATCAGTTCCCATCTTTCATATACATATATTGGTGCTATTATAACATATTTTGAACTTCAAAGTTAAATACTTAACAAATGTAACTAAAATGTAATTAAACACCCATATTCAAGAGATGATAACTATCATCTCTGCTCATACCAACAGATTTAAATTGTCTATCACTTACTCCTCAAATCCATTCTGCTGGCTCAATTCACGGAACCAATGGCCTGATTTTTTCAAGCGACGTTCTTGTGTTTCTAAGTCAAGTTCGACTAAACCATAGCGGTTTTTATAGCTGTTGAGCCATGACCAGCAGTCGATAAAGGTCCAGATCAAGTAGCCTTTACAGTTAGCACCGTCTTCGATGGCACGATGAAGCTCAGCCAGATGCCCTTTAACAAAGTCGATTCGGTAATCATCCTGAATCATGCCATTTTCACGGAATTTATCTTCACCTTCAACGCCCATCCCATTCTCTGTCAACATCCACTCGATATTGCCATAGTTTTCCTTGATATTTTGAGCAATATGATAGATTCCTTGTTCATAGATTTCCCAGCCACGGTGCGGATTGATCTTACGACCAGGCATGACATAAGGTTCATAGAAATGCTCTGGCAAGAGCGGACTGTCAGGATGCTTAGCAAAACGTGGCGCCATGACACGCAAGGGTTGGTAGTAGTTGACTCCAAGGAAATCTACTGTGTGCTCACGAATAAGTTCCAACTCCTCAGCTGTAGAATCTGGCAGCAAATCATGCTCAGCTAAAATTTCCACCAATTCTTCTGGATAAGTTCCCAAGACAGATGGATCTAGGAAAGATTGAGCTTGAAATAGATCAGCAATGCGTGCAGCTTTGACATCCGCAGGATGCTGACTACGTGGATAGGCTGGTGTCAAGTTTAGGACAATTCCAATCTTAGAACCAGGTAAGACCTCATGGCAGGCCTTCACCGCAAGAGTGCTGGCCAGTTGAGTGTTATAGGCTACCTGAACCGCTGCTTTGGCATCTACCTTATGAGGATAATGGGCATCATAGAAATAGCCAAACTCTACAGGAACGATAGGCTCATTGAAGGTAATCCATTGATCTACCAAGTCTCCATAAGTTTCAAAACAGAAACGCGCATAGTCTTCATAAGCCTTGATGGTCGCCTTATTTTCCCAACCATCGCCATCTTCTTGAAGGGTAAAAGGCAGATCAAAGTGATAAAGATTGACTAAGAGACGGATTCCCTTGGCCTTAATAGCTTCAAAGACCTGACGGTAGAACGCCACACCTTGAGGGTTGACTTCTCCACGACCCTGTGGGAAAATACGAGACCACTGGATAGAAGTCCGGAAGGCTGTATGCCCAGTTTCTAACAAGAGTTCGATATCCTTTTCCCAGTTTTCATAGAAGGTCGACGTTTTGTCTGGTCCAATACCATTGTAGTAACGATTTGGCTCTACTTGAAACCAATAATCCCAGAGATTATCTCCCTTGCCGTCACCAGACACTCGTCCTTCTGTCTGTGGTCCAGAAGTTGAGGAACCCCAGACAAAATCCTTTGGAAATTTTAGCATAGTACTACCTCTTTATTTATACTCATCGAAATTCTCTTCAAACCACGTCAGCTTCCATCTGCAACCTCAAAACGGTGTTTTGAGCAACCTGCGGCTAGTTTCCTAGTTTGCTCTTTGATTTTCATTGAGTCTTACTTTCTCTCATTATACAGAAAAAACAAGGCAAAAACTAGTTACATTTTTGTCTTGTTTTTCTTCTGATTATAGATTTTATTTATTTGTTAGGATTTCAAGAGTTTCAAGCAAGTTATCTGCGTGAACTTCGATTGTATCTCCTGTCGCCTTGATCTTCACTTCTACGATACCGTCAGCTGCTTTTTTACCAACAGTGATACGGATTGGAAGACCAATCAAGTCGCTATCACTGAATTTAACACCGACACGTTCGTTACGGTCATCTGTCAAGACTTCGTATCCTTTGTTGACTAAGGCTTCTTCGATACGATTAGTCAAATCAAGACTTGCTTCATCCTTGATATTAACTGGAATCAAGTGTACATCAAACGGTGCCAATTCTTTAGGGAAGTTGATTCCCCAAGCGTAACGGTATTCACCTTTTGGAGTTTTGTTAACAAAGAGGCGAGCGTGTTGCTCCATAACTGCTGAAAGGAGACGGCTGACACCGATACCGTAGCAACCCATGATGATTGGCACAGCACGACCATTTTCATCCAAGACATCTGCTCCCATGCTTGCTGAGTAACGAGTTCCGAGTTTGAAGATGTGACCAATCTCGATACCACGCGCAAAGTTGAGAACGCCTTGTCCATCAGGAGAAATTTCACCCTCACGGACTTCACGGATATCCACATACTCAGCAGTGAAATCACGACCTGGGTTTACACCAGTCAAGTGGTAGCCATCTTCGTTAGCCCCCACTACAGCATTGCGGCTATCTTGTACCTTGCGGTCTGCGATAATCTTGACATTTTCTGGAAGATTTACTGGGCCAAGTGAACCAAAGTCCGCTCCCAACAATTCTTTCACTTCTGCCTCAGTTGCAGGTTCTAAGAAATCTGCTCCAAGGTAGTTTTTAAACTTAACTTCATTGAGTTGGTCATTGCCGACAAGTAGAGCCACAACTGGCTCTTCATCTGCGATATAAACCAAGGTCTTGATTGTCTGCTCTTCAGAGATATTCAAGAAGGCTGCGACTTCATCAATTGATTTGACACCTGGTGTTTCCACGCGAGCCACTTGATCTTCAGTCACAACACGGTTGCTCGGTTTGTACTCGTTGGTTGCCATTTCCAAGTTGGCTGCATAGCTTGATTCACTTGAGTAGGCAATGGTATCTTCACCAGAAACCATCCATTTGAGCAATTCTGCCTTGATTTCTTCTTGCACTTGATCAGGAATTTCGTCAAATGATGCAACAGACTTATCTAATACCACCCAACGGTCAAGGTCTGTACGAGCAGGTGTGATGGCCATAAATTCTTGACTATCCTTACCACCCATGGCTCCACCGTCACCGATGATAGCTTTAAAGTCCAAACCACTACGAGTGAAGATACGCTCATAGGCTGCCTTGTACTCATCATAAGTAACATCCAAACTATCGTAGTTAGCATGGAAGCTATAACCGTCTTTCATGATGAACTCACGGGTCCGAAGAAGTCCATTACGTGGACGTTTTTCATCACGATACTTAGGCTGGATTTGATACAAATTCAGTGGCAATTGCTTGTAAGACTTGACAGAATCACGGACAATAGCTGTAAAAGTTTCTTCGTGAGTTGGCCCCAAGATGAAGTCTGACTTCTCACGGTTTTTCAATTTGTACAAGTCTTCTCCGTAGGTTTCATAACGGCCAGATTCACGCCAAAGATCTGCACTAAGAAGGGCTGGAGCCAACATCTCAACAGCACCCATCTTGTCAAACTCTTGACGCATAATCTTCTTGGCTTTTTCGATAACACGGTTAGCAAGCGGTAGGTAAGAGTAAACTCCTGCTGATACTTGGCGAACATAACCAGCACGCAACATAAGGGCGTGGCTGATAACTTGAGCATCGCTTGGCATTTCGCGAAGCGTTGGAATAAGCATTTTACTTTGTTTCATAATGACTCCTCTAATTCTTAAAAGAAGGTTCGCATGATGTCATTCCAAGTTACGGCGATCATCAAAACGACCATAATGACAACTCCGACCAGAGTGACATAGGTTTCAATTTCTTGTTTTAGTGGTTTGCGACGGATAGCTTCTAGGATATTGAGCACGATTTTTCCACCGTCGAGCGCAGGGATTGGAATCAGATTGAAAATCCCGATATTGATGGAAATCATAGCCAAGAAGAACAAGACATTCTCAAGACCATTTTTAGCGGCATCACTGCTTGCCTTAAAGATAGCAACGGGGCCACCTAATTTATTCAAATCAGGTTGGAAGATCAAGCTTTTCAAAGCATTCAGGATACGTAAAGCTGAATCTGCCGCAGTTGTAAATCCGCCCATAAACATAGACCAGATATCTGATTTGAGCCTTGGCTGAACACCCAGTATATAACGACCTTGGCTTTCTTCAGGTGTCACACTCACTTGTTTTTCAGTTCCATTTTCAGAAACCGTCACATCCAAAACGGGCGCTGTTTTGTCCTTGGTTTCTGCATCGACCGCCTGAATCAAATCTGACCAGTTTGAAATCTCATAACTGCCGACTTTAGTGATTTGGGCCGTATTTTCAACACCAACCCTAGCCAAAGCGCTATCTGGAATAATACTGAAGTTATTCGTTTGCGTATCACGGACGCCACCTTGCATGAAAATCAAGATCCAGAAAACGACGACTCCTAGAATAAAGTTATTCATAGGACCTGCAAAGTTGGTAATCAATTTGCCCCAGACAGTCGCATTCTGATATTGGACGTCTAAGGGAGCGATACGAACTTCCGTTCCATCAGCTTCCACAATGGTCGCATCATGGTCTACTGAGAAAGTCTTTTCCTCTTCTAAGACCAAGCCTCTAATAAAGAGTTTATCCTCAAAATCAAACTGAGTGACCTGCATAGGCAGAGCTGTCTGGTCAACCTTTTTACCAGAGAGATTGATGCGTTTGACCTTACCATCCGCTGCCAATGTTAGGCTTGCAGGAGTTCCAGTCTTAATTTCTGTCGTATCTTCACCCCAACCTGCCATCCGAACGTAACCACCAAGTGGCAGGAGACGAATAGTATAAGCAGTCCCATCTTTTCCGATATGGGCAAAGATCTTGGGCCCCATACCAATGGCAAATTCACGCACGAGAATGCCAGACTTCTTGGCAAAGTAAAAATGTCCGAACTCGTGAACCACCACGATAATTCCAAAAACAAGGATAAAGGTTAGTAATCCTATCATTTAATTTCTATTTACCCTTCCTTAAAATAAGCCAAAGAGATGCATAATAGGGAAAACGACTAGCATACAGTCAAAACGATCCAGTACCCCACCATGACCAGGGATAAACTTGCCTGAATCTTTGACACCAAAGTGGCGTTTCATGGCACTTTCAATCAAATCCCCCAACTGACCGGCTAGACTAAAGAAAATAGCAAAGACCATCATTTTGTAAATCCCATAAGGTAAAGCGACAGTGCTATCAACTAGCATAAAGATCAAAGTCACTAGCATAGCAGCCAAGATACCTCCTATAGCACCCTCTATGGTCTTGTTAGGGGAAACTCTCGGAGCTAGTTTTCTCTTACCAAACTTCATCCCTACCAGATAAGCACCACTATCAGTTGCCCAGACCATACACAGTCCCAAAAGAGCCTTATCCAAACCTGCAATACGAGCATCAACCAAAGCATTAAAGCCAAAGCCAACATAAAAACTCATGGCAATCGGAAAAACAGCATCCTCAATGGTATAGTTCTTGCTAAAAACCGTTGCTCCTAGCAAAATGAGAATCACGACACTATAAGCAACAACGTTCCCATCTACAGGCAAAAACTTCAAGTAATTTTCCAAGGGAATGGTTAGAAAAAAGGTTGCTAGTAAGGTCAAGAGTCCTTCAGGTGTCATGGTATTTAACCCCTTCATGCGAAGCAACTCATGGACTCCCAACATAGCCACAAGTCCCATGACAATCTGGAGCCATAATCCCCCAATCGCTAAGATTGGTATAAAGATAGCCAAGGCTAAGATAGCAAAGAGAGTTCTCTTTTGTAAATCCTTTATCATAATATCTCCTACACTCCTCCAAAGCGACGGTTGCGACGATTGTACTCGATAATAGCTTCTTTCAAGGCTTCCTCATCAAAGTCAGGCCACAAGACATCCGTGAAATAGAGCTCGCTATAAGCAGCCTGCCAAGGCAAGAAATTACTCAAACGAAGCTCCCCACTAGTTCGGATAATTAAGTCCGGGTCACGCAAAATTTTCGGCAAACGCCCCGTAAAGAGGTATTCTCCAATCAACTCTTCTGTGATACCACCAGGGTTGATTTTAGCATCTAAAACATCCTGCGCAATTAGCTTGACAGCTTGTGTAATCTCAGCTCGTCCGCCATAATTAAGGGCAAAATTGAGAATCAATCCTGTATTTAACTTAGTCAGCTCTTCTGCCTTTTTCAAGGCATCAAAAGTCTGTTTTGGTAAACGATCAGTCTCCCCGATCATTTGAATCTTCATGTTTTTTTGGTGCAATTCGGGGACATACTTATCATAAAATTCAACAGGTAAGTTCATGATAAATTTGACTTCCTGATCTGGACGGGTCCAGTTTTCAGTTGAAAAGGCATAGACTGTCAAGGCTTTGACGCCCATATCACTAGCAGCAATCGCTACCTTTCTTAAAGCATCCATTCCAGCCTTATGGCCAAAAACTCTCGGTTGCATCCGTTTTTTAGCCCAACGGCCATTCCCATCCATGATCACACCGATGTGATCTGGCATCATTGTGGGGGTTTCTATTGCTTTATCTTTTTTTAAAAATCCAAACATGATTGTATTCCTATTCAAAAATCTATCATTTCATTATACCATATTTTTCACTTTTCTTCTATTATCATCCATTATTCTAAGGCGAAATTTTCCATATATATCCTGCACCTCCAGTATATCAAGCCTTGCAATTCCTAAAGAAAGTTGATACAATAAAACCATAGAGATTCAATCCTTGTTCAGCCACAGGGATTTTTTATTGAAAGGATTTTATCATGTCAAAGACACTCCAACGTAAAAAACAATTGAGAAACAGCCTTCGTCGCTCAGGTGCTTTTTCAAATACTGTAAACAAGGTTATCGAAGAAACAAAGAAAGTCGTGAAACATGCTGAAAAAGCGGCAAGTGATGCAGGTAAAACTGTCTCTAAGAAGGTTGAAAAAACTGTAGAAGTAACTAAAGAACAAGCACAAAAAGTTGCTACTTCTGTAGAAGATTTCGCAGCTAACCTAGGGGGACTTTCAGTTGACCGCGCCAAGACTTTCTATGATGAAGGGATCAAGTCTGCTGCTGACTTCAAAAACTGGACAGAAAAAGAACTCCTTGCTTTGAAAGGAATTGGTCCAGCTACTATCAAGAAATTAAAAGAAAACGGCATTAAGTTCAAGTAATCTTTCTTGTTCCTTGCTTTTCCGTCAAAAACTTGTTAAAATAAAGCCATTAGAGGTGTTTTGAGTCCCACATTTTACAGAAAGTGGCGGTGCTGAGAAGTCCACAAATGTGTCAAAACTGGTTGCTAATGGATGAAATAAAAATTGAAATCTAAATCTTTTTGTTTCCTTTTAGGACTAGACAGCGAGTTGCAGGCTGTACTCAAGTACGGCAAGACGAGCTAACGACGTCATAAAAGAGAAACAAGAAGATTAAAGTTGCGGGCATCTGCCCGAAATTGGGTGGTACCGCGGATTAACACATTCGTCCCTGTCAGATTGATGGCAGGGACGATTTTTATTTTAGACCCCTAGTCAAAGGAAGTTGTCATGAAACAATCTTTTAAAACCAGCAAACTCTACTATGGTTTTCCAATCTTCATCTTGGGATATCAGGACCAGAACTTTGGGCACAATATCACGACCTGCAGTTCCTCTTATAGCCTGGGCGATTGGCTGGTCATCGGTGTTGGTGCTGAGGAAAATGCGGCTGACCAGATTAAGCATTACCAGAAGTTCTCTGTGAACATCCCTGACGAAAACCTCATGCTTGAGATGGAGCAGGCTGGCTTTATCAGCCATCGGGAGAAATTAAAACACCTAGGGCTTGACTACGAGATTTCTGAACGAACTCAGGCACCGATTTTGGAGGCTTGTCCAGTCGTATTGGACTGTCAGGTAGATCGGATTATTGAGGAAGATGGCATCTGTCATATCTTTGCTAAGATTATTGAGCGACTGGCTGACCAAGAGCTCTTAGATGACAAGGGCCATTTTAAAAATGACCACTTTGCGCCTACCTACTTTATGGGGGATGGCCATCAGCGCGTTTATCGTTATCTAGATGACCGAGTCGATCCTATGGGGAGCTTCATCAAGAAAGCGAGGAAGAAGAATGACAAGAACTGAACTGCCAGAACAAATCGAAACGGAGCGACTGGTCTTGCGAGTACGTACAGTGGCGGATGCTGAGGATATCTTTGGCTATGCCAGTCGTCCAGAAGTCTCTTACCCAGCAGGGTTTCCACCCGTCAAGACCTTGGAAGATGAGATTTATTACCTAGAACATATCCTTCCCGAGCGTAATCAAAAGGATAATCTCCCAGCAGGCTATGGAATTGTGATTAAAGGGACCGATACAATCATTGGTTCTGTCGATTTTCCCCGTCGCTACGAAGACGATGTGCTGGAAATTGGCTATACCTTGCACCCAGACTATTGGGGCCGAGGCTTTGTGCCCGAAGCAGCACGTACCTTGATTGATTTAGCTTTTAAAGAATTGAACCTACACAAGATTGAACTAACTTGTTTTGGTTACAATGTCCAAAGTCAACGAGTCGCTGAGAAACTTGGTTTCACCCTTGAAGCTCGCATAAGAGACCGGAAAGATGCTCAGGGCAATCGTTGTGATGATTTGAGATACGGATTGCTGAGGAGTGAGTGGGAGGTTAATATATGAACACAAGTGATAATATTGATGAATTCATATTAGCATTAAGAGATTTAAATGAGATTATTGAGAAAAGAGCAAAGCTTAATTTACTTGATAATGCTGTATTAGCTGAATCATTTTATAAAGAAATTTTGAATAAATTGTTTTCTTGGGAATTAAAAAATTTAAACATAGCTCATGCTAACTTTGAAGCAATTGATTTAATTGATAAATCTAATAATATTCTTGTGCAAGTTTCTTGTACATGTGAGAATCAAAAAATACATAGTACAATTTCCAAAAAAGAATTATTGAAAGATGATTATAAAGGATTTGAGCTTTATTTTGTTTTTGTTGGCAAACAAAATAGTAATATAAAAAAAGGCAAATATAACTGTATTCCACAACTAAGTTTTAATCCTAAAACGAATATTCTTCTGACAGATGATTTAATAAAATATTATCAAGATTTGAATCCAAATGATCAGGATGAGATACTTAATATTATTAGAAGTTATCTAACTAAAGAAAATAAAGTAAATAATAGTACTTCAAAAATGGAAATATCAGAAATTATACTTGAAATTTTAGATGAAAATAGTCAAATATTTTACAAGTATGGTCCAAAGTCAGACGTTGCTTTAAATAGTCCAATGAGCGAAGCTTCATTTAAAAAATGGTGTGAATCAAAGATGAAAATTATTGAAAATAATAAGAAAATCTTAAATATATATCAAAAGTATAAGTTGCTTTTTAGTCGAAAAGAAAAGTTATTATTTCATAAGTTTGAATTAAATGTAACATCATTTGAACAAAATAATAAAGAGCGATTAGATTCAAATGTTTACGAACCATTTCCAGAAGAATTTCCTAAGATGTTGGAAAAAATTGTTAGTAATTAAGGAGAAAAATAATATGCTTAATTTTAGAGACGAACCCAACCAAGAATCCGTTCGCTTCTTTGAACAAGGGTTAAAAAGACATTCTAATATTGTTGATTATGAAATAATAGAAGAATTTGTTTATAACCTTGTTCTTCAAAATGGTAGTGAATAT
Source organism: Streptococcus infantis (assembly GCF_047460825.1). Taxonomy (GTDB): domain Bacteria; phylum Bacillota; class Bacilli; order Lactobacillales; family Streptococcaceae; genus Streptococcus; species Streptococcus infantis_V. The sequence goes on from NZ_JASHFO010000036.1 coordinate 10,676, forward strand.
CTAGTGTGGCTAACTGATAAATACACTGTATCAATTAATGATGTTGTTGAAAAAATTGATGAAGGTTTTAATGCTTTAGTAACTATTAGCATGTGGAATAGCTATACATCCGAAGCAAAAAGATATGCTTTAGAAAATCAATTTGGGTTATTTACATTTCGTGAATTTATGGGTGCATTAAACTTTCTAGATCCATCTCAATATTATACTGGAATTGATGAAAAAGATGGTAAGAGGCTTTACGGGGAATATGGTTATAAGTTTGATTGATGATATAGAATTAAAAAAAATATTAAACGTGAAGATTCGGTTTGAACTTTATCATTTTGGCTCTTCTTTAGAGAATAAATTTTTCAACGATATTGATTTATTGTTAATCTATAACAATAGTGAAAAAAACAATCAAAGAGAACTCTTAATGTTAAAAAGAAATATTACAGATTATCTGTATAATCAGTATCATAAAAATATTGATATCACTGTTTTGTCAGAAAATGAAGAAAAAGAAAAAAAACTTTTAGAACAAATACATTATTCAAGAATATATTAAGGAGAACACACATATCTAAACAACTTCCACCTAACCCCCCATCCTATGTTTAGGCTGTTCGTTAACAAAAACAACTTCAAGAAGATGTTCTTAAGACTCAAGGAGTTCAAAAGTCTCAATCTTTTTCGTGCGTTATTCCACGACCAAACATTTCTTATAAATTCCACCTTGCTTACGCTTTGGGTACAACCTTCAAAGTCAACAAATCGCTGAGAAAGTGATTTACCCATTAATGCTTATATCTCTAAGGTAGTTGAGATAGGACCTATTGAAGAATGAGTTAGAGGAGAAAATAGATGGCTAAAAAGAAAAATAGAAAAAAAGAATTAAAACGCCAGCAAAAGTTGGATATCAAAGTTATTTCTGAAGAAGAGGCTGCTTGGACAGAAATCATGGCCAAAAATCCAACTTTTGTAGAACGTCGGACCATTCAAAATTTCGATGAACTACATACAGCAGTGATGCAATATGCTGATGAACACGGAGAGTATCCAGATGTTCAGCTAATCAATTACCAACTGACACATGGAATTTTTGACTGGCATGAAGATCATGCTTTATTTAGAGAAGCCATGCATACTCCGAATACACAGAAGCGAAATAAACTGTTAAAGCAAGTTTTAAAAATCAATCCAGATTATTTTGCTGCTGATTTCCACCTATTCTTATCAGAAGTTGAAGATTTTGATTTGCCAAGCTTTAAAAAAGTATTGGATTTTGAAATTCTAGTTTTAGAAAAATGGAAAATGAACGGATACAATAGTTGGAATTATTTTGAAGCACGCCCTATCCTGTCTGCTCTTATGTTTCTGATTGAATATTATATGACGGAGAACTTAAATTATAAGGCTTTAGAATTGATTAATCTATATTTGAGTAAGCGACCAGAACGTTTTCCTCCTAATTTTGTCTTCTGTATGCTTTCCTTGTATCATATTACTGGTCAGGAACTAAAGGTTGAGCGCTTCTACCGCGAAGAATTAAATAACGGGAAACGGGACGATACCATTCTTATTCATGCCATCATCTCTGCTTTTTCTCAAGGAAAAATTGAGGAAGCTAGTCAGCTATTTGCAAAATTAGTGGAAATAAATGATGAAGCTGTTGAATTCTTTATAGAGGAAGATTGGCAATTCAAAGTTATAGATATCGAAGACCAAGAATGTTATTGCCCAAATTCAGTTGAATCGTTACAAGCTAGTTTGTATCCTCTATTTGATTATTTACTAGAAAATATTATTTTAACAAAATTTCTAACAAACGAGGCCAAGAAGTTCCGTCGTAAACCAGTATTTTCGAAGCATTCTAGTATGATAAGAAATTTATCCAAGGTAAACGACTGGTACTCCTTTATGAGCGAGGAAAAAATGAAGGGAATCCGGATGGATCTTGTTCACATCTTTGTTGAAAATGGGATTCGTAGGTCTACAGATTTCAAAAAATGGACCGAAAAAGAAGTTCTCGCTTTGAAGGGAATTGGTCCCGCTACCGTTCAAAAACTGAAAGAAAACGGTATACAGTTTAAGAACGAGAAGTAATTGTTTATTGAAGGGGGGAGGTGGAATTGGCTTGAATGAAATTTCTAATTTCATCCTGTATACTACACCCAATGGCGACGTTCAGCTAGATATTCTTTTACAAGATGAAAATCTTTGGTTGACTCAAAAAGGTCTTGCAGAGCTCTTTGGAGTTGAACGAAGTGTCATTACAAAGCACTTAAAAAACATTTATGATAGTGGTGAGTTGGATAAGGTGTCAACTTGTGCAAAATTTGCACAGGTTCAACAAGAGGGAAATAGAACTGTTCGGCGTGAACTTGAATATTACAATCTGGATGCTATCATTTCAGTTGGCTATCGTGTAAATTCCAGCAAGGCTACTCAATTTAGAATTTGGGCAACTAAGACCTTGAAAGAATTTATCATCAAAGGTTTTGTTTTAGATGATGAACGCTTGAAACAAGGACAGACAGTTTTCGGACAAGATTATTTCCGTGAGCTTTTAGAACGGATTCGTTCTATTCGTTCTAGCGAGCGCCGAATTTATCAACAAATTACGGATATCTTTGCTGAATGTGCCATAGATTATGATAGAAACTCAGATATTACTAAAAACTTCTATGCTATGGTGCAAAATAAATTTCATTATGCAATTACTGGAAGTACGGCTGCAGAAATTATCTATCAGCAAGCCGATGCAAGTAAAGAAAAAATGGGCTTAACGACTTGGAAGAATGCACCTGATGGACGAGTACTCAAATCAGATGTAACAGTAGCCAAAAATTATTTGCAAGAAAAAGAAATTCGACAACTAGAGCGAACTGTTACAGCCTATTTTGATTATATCGAGGGTTTGGTTGAGCGCCGTAATACTTTTACAATGCGAGGATTGGCAGATAGTATTGATCGCTTTCTATCTTTTAATGAGTACGAAATTTTAGAAGGAAAAGGAAGTATTTCCAAGAAACAAGCAGACTCAAAAGCCATCCAGGAGTATGAAAAATTTAACCGAACTCAAAAAATTATATCAGACTTTGATAAACAGATTATGAAGATAATGAGAAAAACAAGATGAGTTGAATCAAAGTTTATCTCCTACATACTAATTTTATTTAAAGATATTAACTAGAAAGGACAAACACATGTCTAAAGAACTTTCACCTAAATACAATCCAGCCGAGGTTGAGGCTGGTCGTTACCAAAAATGGCTTGATGCGGATGTTTTCAAGCCTTCAGGCGATAAAAAGGCTAAGCCTTATTCTATCGTTATTCCACCACCAAACGTGACTGGTAAACTCCACCTCGGTCACGCTTGGGATACAACGTTGCAAGATATCATCATCCGTCAAAAACGCATGCAAGGCTTTGATACGCTTTGGCTTCCAGGGATGGACCACGCTGGGATTGCAACTCAGGCTAAGGTTGAGGAGCGCTTGCGTGGTGAGGGCATTAGTCGTTATGACCTCGGTCGTGAAAAATTCCTTGACAAAGTCTGGGAATGGAAAGACGAATATGCCACTACTATCAAGGAACAATGGGGCAAGATGGGTCTTTCTGTAGACTACTCTCGCGAGCGTTTCACGCTTGACGAAGGTTTGTCAAAAGCTGTTCGTAAGGTCTTTGTGGACCTTTACAAGAAAGGCTGGATCTACCGTGGTGAGTTTATCATCAACTGGGACCCAGCAGCCCGTACAGCCCTTTCTGATATCGAGGTCATTCACAAGGATGTGGAAGGTGCCTTCTACCACATGAACTACATGTTGGAAGATGGCTCACGCGCCCTTGAGGTTGCGACAACTCGTCCTGAGACTATGTTTGGAGACGTTGCCGTTGCGGTCAATCCAGAAGACCCACGCTACAAGGACTTGATCGGTAAAAACGTCATCCTTCCAATCGCTAATAAACTAATCCCAATCGTTGGGGACGAGCACGCTGATCCTGAGTTTGGTACTGGTGTCGTGAAAATCACGCCTGCCCACGATCCAAACGACTTCTTGGTTGGTCAACGTCATAACTTGCCACAAGTCAACGTCATGAACGACGACGGAACCATGAATGACTTGGCCTTCGAATTTGCAGGCATGGACCGTTTTGAAGCTCGTAAGGCAGTCGTTGCTAAGTTGGAAGAAATCGGTGCTCTCGTTAAAATCGAAAAACGTGTCCACAGTGTTGGTCACTCAGAGCGTACAGGTGTTGTGGTTGAGCCACGCTTGTCTACGCAATGGTTCGTTAAGATGGACCAATTGGCTAAGAATGCCATTGCCAACCAAGATACAGAGGACAAGGTTGAATTCTACCCACCTCGTTTCAACGATACCTTCCTTCAATGGATGGAAAATGTCCACGACTGGGTTATCTCTCGTCAGCTCTGGTGGGGTCACCAAATCCCTGCTTGGTACAATGCTGAGGGTAAAATGTATGTCGGCGAAGAAGCTCCAGAAGGTGACGGATGGACTCAAGACGAAGACGTCTTGGATACGTGGTTCAGTTCTGCCCTTTGGCCATTCTCAACCATGGGCTGGCCTGATGTCGACTCAGAAGACTTCAAGCGCTACTTCCCAACCTCAACCTTGGTAACAGGTTACGACATCATCTTCTTCTGGGTGTCTCGTATGATCTTCCAATCCTTGGAATTCACTGGTCGTCAGCCGTTCCAAAACGTTCTGATCCACGGACTCATTCGTGACGAGCAAGGACGTAAGATGTCTAAATCTCTCGGTAACGGGATTGACCCAATGGATGTCATCGAGAAATACGGTGCCGATGCCCTTCGTTGGTTCCTTTCAAACGGTTCTGCACCAGGTCAAGACGTGCGCTTCTCTTACGAGAAAATGGATGCTTCATGGAACTTCATTAACAAGATTTGGAACATCTCTCGCTACATCCTCATGAACAATGAAGGCTTGACCCTTGAGCAAGCAACTGCCAACGTGGAAAAAGTTGTCAACAAGGAAGCTGGAAACGTTACAGACCGTTGGATTCTCCACAACCTCAATGAAACTATCGGCAAAGTTACTGAAAACTTTGACAAGTTTGAATTTGGTGTGGCTGGACACATCCTCTACAACTTCATCTGGGACGAGTTTGCGGACTGGTACGTTGAGTTGACCAAGGAAGTCCTTTATAGCGATAACGAAGAAGAGAAAGTCATCACACGTTCTGTTCTCCTTTATACTTTGGACAAGATCCTTCGTCTCCTCCACCCAATCATGCCATTCGTGACAGAAGAAATCTTTGGACAAATCTCAGAAGGCTCTATCGTTACAGCAGCATACCCAACTGTCAACCCAGCCTTTGAAGACCTTGCTGCTCACACGGGTGTCGAAAGCCTCAAAGACTTGATCCGTGCTGTTCGTAATGCGCGTGCTGAAGTAAATGTTGCACCAAGCAAGCCAATCACCATCCTTGTGAAGACAAGTGATAGCGACTTGGAAGCCTTCTTTAACAGCAATGTCAACTACATCAAACGCTTCACAAATCCAGAACACTTGGAAATCGCATCAAACATCCCTGCACCTGAACTTGCAATGTCAAGCGTCATCACAGGAGCAGAAATCTACTTGCCACTGGCAGACCTCCTCAATGTCGAAGAAGAACTCGCTCGTCTCGACAAGGAACTGGCTAAATGGCAAAAAGAACTGGACATGGTCGGTAAGAAGCTCTCTAACGAACGCTTCGTAGCCAATGCCAAACCAGAAGTCGTCCAAAAAGAACGCGACAAACAAGCCGACTACCAAGCTAAATACGACGCGACCGTAGCACGTATTGATGAGATGAAGAAGTTGGTGAAATAAACATAAAAAAATCTCTTATACTCAATTATTTTCAAAAAGCAACCTCGTCCATTGTCTGCTGACAGTTGACTTTAAAACATTTTTTTCCAGTCCTAGAATAACTTCTTGAAGCTTATCAATGACAGCTTCCAATGTTTGGAA
>NZ_JASHFO010000037.1:0-14139 GCF_047460825.1 Streptococcus infantis
GAAAGTGATATTCAAGAAATTATCAACCACAAAGCCCTCACTTAGATTATACTTCTAAATGAGGGCTCTTGTCTTTATTTTCGTGTTTCTGTGGGTGACGGCTATGTCGTCATGGCTGTCTGTCCCAGCCTCTCAATTATCTTTGGATTGTCGATCAAGACGCAGTGGTTGAGTAGGGCTCTACTACGCTGATTTCATCAGCTTTTACAGCCCTACTCAACTGTGCGGAGGTGGTACGACGAAATCGAATTCTAACGAATTACCGATTTCTGTCCCACTCTCCTTTTTATTTGCGTTTTTTCTTAGCTTTTTTCATTTTATTGGCCATGCGTTTCATGGATTGCTTCATAGCAAATTCACCGATTTTGCCCTTGAGACCTCCACCAAACATCTGGCTCATTTCTGGCATTCCTGCTCCTCCAAGAGCTGACAAGTCAGGCATACCACCTTGTCCCATCATACCTTCAAGGGCGGACATATCCATACCTCCAGGCATATTTTTAGGAAGGTTGTTAGGGTTGATGCCCATCTGTTTCATCATCTTGTTCATATCACCAGACATGACACCTTGCATGAGCTGTTTAGCTTGGTTGAAGTCCTTGATGAACTTGTTGACTTCGATAAAGGTATTACCAGAACCGGCAGCGATACGACGACGGCGACTTGGAGTAAGCAAGTCTGGGTTTTCACGTTCTTCAGGAGTCATAGAAGAGACGATGGCACGTTTGCGAGCAATTTGTTTTTCATCCACCTTCATATTTTGAAGTGCAGGATTGTTGGCCATACCCGGAATCATCTTGAGCAAATCTTCCATTGGCCCCATATTTTGTACCTGATCCAACTGATCGATGAAATCGTTGAAATCAAAGGTATTTTCTCGCATCTTTTCAGCCATTTCAAGGGCTTTTTGCTCATCGTATTCTTGGGAAGCTTTCTCAATCAGAGTCAGCATATCCCCCATACCGAGAATACGGCTAGCCATACGGTCTGGGTGGAAGGTTTCGATATCGGTAATCTTTTCACCAGTACCAGTGAACTTGATTGGTTTTCCAGTGATGTGACGAACAGAAAGGGCCGCACCACCACGAGTGTCCCCATCAATCTTAGTAAGGATAACACCAGTAACTTCTAACTGAGCGTTAAATTCACGCGCAACATTTGCAGCTTCCTGACCAATCATGGCATCGATGACCAAGAGAATCTCATTTGGTTGAGCAAGTGCTTTAACGTCACGAAGCTCATTCATAAGAAGTTCGTCAATTTGCAAACGACCTGCCGTATCAATCAAAACATAGTCGTTATGGTTGGCTTTGGCTTGCTCCAAACCTTGGCGAACAATCTCAACTGCAGGAACTTCAGTACCAAGAGCAAATACGGGAACATCAATTTGTTGTCCCAGTGTTTTCAATTGGTCGATAGCAGCAGGACGATAGATATCGGCTGCAATCATCAAAGGACGAGCATCCTCTTCCTTTTTAAGTTTGTTAGCAAGTTTACCTGCAAAAGTTGTTTTACCAGCCCCCTGCAAACCGACCATCATGATAATGGTTGGGATTTTTGGTGACTTGATAATCTCAGCTGTGTCTGAACCAAGAATTTCTGTTAATTCTTCATTAACAATCTTGATGATTTGTTGGGCTGGATTGAGGGTATCAATGACTTCATGCCCGATTGCACGTTCACGAACCTTCTTGATAAAGTCCTTAACAACTGGCAGAGCAACGTCAGCCTCTAAAAGAGCCAGACGAATTTCCTTGGTTGCTTCTTGGATATCGCTCTCTGTAATTTTCCCTTTTTTACGTAGGTTTTTAAAGACGTTCTGCAAACGTTCTGTTAAATTTTCAAATGCCATGTTTTTCTCCTATTTTTTCAATTCAGTGGAAATCGTCCGAAATGTTGCAAACACTCTAGTTCTTCGGGTGTGACTTCTTTCATGATTTCATTTGGATATCCCCAACAGCTAAAACCTATTTGCATAGCTTTGGAGATATCATTGGGCGAGATAATCTGTAGTCGACTAGGAAATGGTTCCTCTGCAGCTAATAATTTACAGGGTATTCCTTTATAGACGACAAGATTTTCCATGATTACTCCCTATTATCAATACTGGTCAAAATCTCAATTTGCTCTTGCAGAAAAGTATCCTCTGGATAACGCTCCAAAATCTGATCAAAAATCTGACTGCGAACAATGTAGTCAGAGTACATATGGAGTTTCATCTCATAGTCTTCCAGAATCTTTTCAGTTCGTTTGATATTATCATAAACAGCCTGGCGACTGACACCGAATTCTTCAGCAATTTCAGCCAAACTATAGTCGTCTGCATAGTAGAGTTCGATATAGTTCATCTGCTTATCAGTCAAAAGGGCTGCATAAAATTCAAACAGAGCATTCATTCGATTGGTTTTTTCAATTTCCATAAGATTTATTATACCAAAAAAAAGCCCAATCCGCTAGCTGGGGGCTGATTTTAGCTAGAAGTTAGAAAATAAGCTTTTCACTGTTCTTTTCTGACTATGAAGCCTTTTTTTGATATAATGGATAGGATTATAATGATTTAGAAAGAGGTAATCATGAAAGAATTAGAATCAGTGTTACAAGACCGTTTTGAGCTTGTTTTTGCAGATAAAAGCTTACTTGAAACAGCTTTTACCCATACCAGTTATGCCAATGAGCACCGCCTCTTAAAAATTTCACACAACGAACGCTTGGAATTTTTAGGAGACGCTGTTCTGCAATTATTAATTTCAGAATATCTGTTTAAAAAATACCCTAAAAAACCAGAAGGGGACTTGTCAAAACTACGAGCTATGATTGTACGTGAGGAGAGTTTGGCTGGTTTTTCCCGTGATTGTCAGTTTGACCAGTTTATCAAGCTTGGTAAGGGTGAGGAAAAATCGGGAGGCCGTAACCGAGATACGATCTTGGGGGATGCCTTCGAAGCCTTTTTGGGTGCCCTTCTTTTGGATAAGGATATAAAAACTGTTAAAACCTTTATCTACCAAGTCATGATTCCAAAGGTTGAAGCTGGCGACTTTGAGATGATCAAGGATTATAAGACTCACCTGCAAGAATTGCTCCAAGTTAATGGAGATGTTGATATTCGTTATCAGGTGATTTCAGAGATTGGGCCAGCCCATGATAAGATGTTTGAGGTTGAAGTCCTTGTTGAGGGGCAAAGTCTAGGTTCAGGTAAAGGACGCTCTAAAAAATTGGCCGAGCAGGAAGCCGCTAAAAATGCAGTTGAGAAAGGGCTGGATTCATGTATTTAAAGGAAATTGAGATCCAAGGGTTTAAGTCCTTTGCTGACAAGACCAAGGTTGTTTTTGACCAAGGGGTGACGGCGATTGTAGGACCAAATGGCTCTGGGAAATCAAATATCACTGAAAGCCTCCGTTGGGCACTTGGTGAATCTAGTGTCAAGAGTCTGCGTGGCGGGAAGATGCCTGATATCATCTTTGCAGGAACAGAAAGTCGGAAACCTCTAAACTACGCTTCTGTTGTTGTTACTTTGGATAACCAAGATGGCTTTATCAAGGATGCAGGCCAGGAAATCAAGGTGGAACGTCATATCTATCGTACTGGAGATAGTGAGTATAAGATTGACGGTAAAAAAGTTCGTCTTCGTGATATTCATGATCTTTTCTTGGATACTGGACTTGGACGTGATTCCTTCTCTATTATTTCCCAAGGGAAAGTTGAAGAGATTTTTAACTCTAAGCCTGAGGAACGCCGCGCTATCTTTGAAGAAGCTGCCGGAGTCTTGAAGTATAAAACCCGTCGAAAAGAAACTGAAAGCAAGCTCCAACAAACTCAGGACAACTTGGATCGTTTGGAAGATATCATTTATGAGTTAGATAATCAAATCAAACCATTAGAAAAGCAAGCAGCAACAGCTCGTAAATTTATGGACTTGGACGGTCAGCGTAAAGCCATCTACTTTGATGTTTTAGTTGCACAAATTCAAGCCAATAAAGCTGAATTGGATGTAACAGAAGAAGAATTAAACCAAGTCCAAGAATTGTTGACTAGTTATTATCAAAAACGTCAAGACTTAGAAGAAGAGAATCAAACTCTCAAAAAGAAACGTCATGATTTGCAGGCTGAGATGGCAAAAGACCAGTCAAGCTTGATGGATTTGACTAGTTTAATCAGTGATTTAGAACGTAAGTTAGCTTTATCTAAACTAGAAACTGAGCAGGTTGCTCTCAATCAACAAGAAGCGCAGGCTCGTTTGGCTAGTTTGGACGAAAAGAGAAATGTTCTCATTCAAGAGAGGGAAGAAAAAGAAACAAATCTCAGTCAGTTAGAAGAAAATCTAGCTGTCAATACTAAGGAAGTCAATCGTTTAGAAGCTGAGTTGTTAGCTTTTTCTGATGATCCAGACCAAATGATTGAGCAATTGCGTGAACGTTTCGTTGCCTTTTTACAAGAAGAAGCAGATGTCTCTAACCAGCTGACACGTATTGAAAATGACCTTGAAAATAGCCGCCAACAGACTCAAAAGCAGGAAGAACAATTAGTATCCTTGAAGGAACAATTGGCTACTGCCAAGTCTAAGGCTGCTGACCAAGAGCTTGCCCTAAAGTCTGCTAAAGAAGAAGTACAGAACTTACTCGCTGACTATCAAACCAGTGCCAAAGAAGAAGAAGCACAAAAGCAGGCTTATCAAAGCCAGCAAAATCAACTATTTGACCGCTTGGATAGTCTGAAAAACAAGCAGGCCAAGGCGCAAAGTTTGGAAAACATTCTTAAAAACCATAGTAATTTCTATGCTGGTGTTAAGAGTGTTTTACAAGAGAAAAATCGCCTAGGAGGTATTGTTGGAGCTGTTAGTGAACATTTAACCTTTGATGTTCGTTATCAGACAGCACTTGAAATTGCTCTTGGTGCAAGTAGCCAACACATTATCGTTGAAGATGAACAGGCAGCTACCAAGGCTATTGATTTTCTTAAAAGAAACCGAGCTGGTCGTGCGACCTTCCTACCGTTGACAACCATTAAGGCTCGTAGCATTTCTAGTCAGAACCAAGATGTGATTGCCTCAAGTCCAGGTTTTCTTGGCATGGCAGATGAACTAGTTAGCTTTGATGCAAAGCATGAAGCTATTTTTAAAAACTTGCTAGCTACAACAGCAATCTTTGATACGGTAGAGCATGCGCGTGATGCGGCTCGTAAGGTACGCTATCAAGTTCGAATGGTAACGCTAGATGGTACAGAATTGCGAACAGGTGGTTCGTATGCTGGTGGTGCCAATCGTCAAAATAACAGTATTTTCATCAAGCCTGAATTGGAGCAGTTACAAAAAGAAATTGCTCAAGAAGAAAAGCTCCTTAGTCAGGAAGAAGAAAAACTGAAAACAGTTCAAGAAAGCTTAGCTACCCTCACTCAGACTTTGGAAACTATTAAGTCTAAAGGAGAGCAAGCTCGTATAGAGGAGCAGGGCTTATATCTTGCTTATCAACAAACTTGCCAGCAAGTCGAAGAACTCGAAACACTTCTAGAACTTCAGGAAAAAGAATTAAACAATCTCAGAGGTGGAGATTGGCAAACTGAAAAAGAAAAATGCCAAGAACGACTTGCAGTTATTTCAACTGAAAAGCAAAAGCTGGAGTCTGAGATTGAAGAAATTAAGTCCAATAAAAATGCTATTCAGGAACGTTACCAAAACTTGCAGGATAAACTTTCCCAAGAACGTCTGCTCAAAACAGAAATGATAGGACAAAAACGTTACGAAGTTGCAGATATTGAACGGATTAACAAAGAACTTGAGAACCTCAATATCGAGCAAGATGAAATCGAACGTCTTCTCCAAGAAAAGGTAGACAATCTTGAAAAAGTTGATACAGAACTTTTGGCCAAGCAGGAAGCAGAAGCCAAGAGTCAGAAGGAAGAACTTCAACAAGGGCTCATTCGTAAGCAGTTTGAACTAGATGATATTGAAGGTCAATTGGATGATATTGCCAGTCATTTGGATCAAGCTCGTCAGCAAAATGAAGAATGGATTCGTAAGCAAACACGTGCAGAAGCAACTAAAGAGAAGATTACGGACCGCCTTCGCTATCTTCAAGGTCAACTGACTGAAGAATACCAGATTAGTTATACAGAAGCGTTAGAACAAGCCAACCAATTGGAAGACTTGGCTGTCGCTGAACAAGAGGTCAAGGATTTGGAAAAATCCATCCGTTCACTTGGTCCGGTTAACTTGGATGCTATTGAACAGTTTGACGAAGTACACGAACGCTTGGAATTCTTGAATAGTCAGCGAGATGATATTCTTTCTGCTAAAAACTTACTTCTTGAAACCATTACAGAGATGAATGATGAAGTGAAAGAACGCTTTAAGTCAACATTCGAAGCTATTCGTGAATCCTTTAAAGTGACCTTCAAGCAGATGTTTGGTGGTGGTCAAGCAGACCTAATTCTGACAGAAAGTGATTTGTTGACAGCAGGTGTTGAAATCTCTGTGCAACCACCGGGCAAGAAAATCCAATCTCTCAATCTCATGAGTGGTGGAGAGAAGGCCTTGTCAGCTCTTGCTTTGCTCTTCTCAATCATTCGTGTCAAGACCATTCCATTTGTTATCTTGGATGAAGTAGAGGCTGCACTCGATGAAGCAAACGTTAAACGCTTTGGAGATTATCTCAATCGATTTGACAAGGATAGCCAGTTTATCGTCGTTACCCACCGTAAGGGTACCATGGCAGCCGCAGACTCTATTTATGGGGTAACTATGCAAGAATCTGGTGTTTCTAAGATTGTCTCTGTTAAACTAAAAGATTTAGAGAATATGGATGCTTAGTTTGTTTTCGATACAACATTTCAAGCTAAAGTATTTAGAATGACCTTCAAGAAGTCGGAGGGTTACAAAAATAATTTGAGGAGCTTATATGGATTTCGATCTATTCCTAATAATCTGTAATTATATTGGGACTATAGCCTTCGCGGCTTCAGGAGCCATTAAAGGATTTGGTAAACGATTAGATATTTTTGGAATTAGTTTATTGGCAATTGTAACGGCAGTAGGCGGAGGGATTTTGAGAGATTCTATTATCAGTCGTTTTCCTTCCTCTCTTGCTGATCCCAGTCCGATTTATGTCTCTATCCTTGTAGCGGTTATCATGTATGTCTTTGTAACTTCAAAACAGGCCAATGCTAGTCATGAAAAAAAGTTCTATAAGTGGTTGAGAGAAGCTTACCTCATCTTTGATTCGATTGGGTTAATTATCTTCTCTCTAATCGGAGCCACAGCTTTAGCTGATAGTAAATTGAACTTGATGTCGGCTGGGATTTTGGCCTGTTTAACGGGTGCAGGTGGTGGAATTATCCGAGATCTCTTGATTAATGAAGTCCCAAGTGTTCTAAAAGAAGATATTTATGCCCTTCTATCTTTCGTAATTGGAGTTATTTATTATTGGTTGGCCTTTGTCCTTCACTTTCCAAGAATCACTGTCTTTATCATTGTTTCTATTGTTGGTTTTGTGATTCGACTCTGCATCATTAAATTCCGACTCTCTTTGCCAAATATGGATAAGAGAACCTTGAATTGATGAATGGCTAAAAGTTTGATTCTAAACCCGTAAATAAGTTTAAAATAGTCATTTTATCAGCGTCTAATCTCAGGTGGATTAGGCGTTATTTTTTTGCAAATACGGGAAATTAATGATGTAAAGATTAATTTTTGCTATTATATTTGTAATTTCGAATAAGGTAGGAATAGCAATGAGTAATTTGAAACATTCAGTTGATTTTATTAAAGAAATAGAGAAGTTAAAGTCAGTAAGAAGATTTAATAGAACTCTTGATGGCAGATTTGAAAATAGTGCCGAACATTCCTGGCAGGGTGCCATAGCTGCGATGGTTCTTCAAGATTATTATCCTGAAAAATTGGATATGGAAAAAGTCACTTCTATGTTATTGATTCATGATTTAGGTGAGATTTATGCCGGTGATACTTGGGTTTTTGATGATGAAAAAAAGCTTCATTCTCATGATAGAGAACTAGCATCTATTGAAAAAACACTGAGTATCCTTCCAGAAGAAAAATATTTACAAATGAAAAATTCGTGGTTGGAATTTGAAAAAGGGCAGAGTTCTGAAGCAAGATATGCAAGAGTTATCGACGCCTTGGTACCGCTGATAAATCACTTGGAAGTGTCAGAAATCAATTATAACCCTGATAATATCAGTGCAGACATGGTATTAGAAAAGAAAAAGTTCATAAAAAGTGAATCAGAAAAATTATGGAAACTGACAGAAGAGTTAATTCAGGAAAGTGTGGAAAAGGGCTTATATTTTTAATAATATAGAGAAAGCCTTGGAATAATCTGTTTCCAAGGCTTTATAGCTATCTATAGGTAGAAGGAAAAAATTGCTAGAGTAGATGATTTTTATTTGGATACTCTTGATTATACCGTAGAGAATATTAGTCAAATAAAATTGTTTTGTTTTCACTAATGCATTTCTTATTATCATCCCAATAGTTAATACTTTCAAAGCTTCCTTTTCTTAAATAAAGTGGTAGCCTTTTTCTTATTTCATCTTGCATTGGTATTTTATTAATATCTTTTAGATTCCACCATTTTGGCTCACCTTCAGTAGATGTACTTAGTTCACCAGTAAACTGAGTACATAAAAAGTCATAGAAGACAAATCTCTCATTACCAATTGAATTAGTAAAGCCTGAAATTCCTTTTAATTCAAGATTTAATGCAGTGAGACCAGTCTCTTCCTTAAGTTCCCGTAATGCAGCTTCAAAAAAACTTTCAGGGAATTCAACTTTTCCCCCCGGTGGAATCCAGCCGGGAAAATTATCGTGCTGTCTATTAAGTAATAAAATTTCTTGATTTTTCAAAACGCAAATATTAACCCAGTTTTTGATTTTTTCAGTCATATGATTAACCTCCAACAAGTATTTTTTCATATGCAAGATTATATGTCAAGAACTATATGCTATTTATGATTGTGACAAATGTATCTCAGCCAAAGATTGACAATTTTTACGCAATAGCTGATGAACTCTCAGAATAGACTTCAATCAAGAACTTTGGAAGAAAAGTGTTGAGAGGTTGGATATAAAAGAAAGTAAGCAAATCAGCCTGGCCTTTAAATTGGCCCTACGGGATTATTTATAGAAGACAAAGACGTGTCAATTCAGCACGTCTTTTTTTACTTTTTCTATGGTATAATAGAAGGTAGATTTATTAATTGGAGTATGAAGAATTTATGATTAAATTAGTAGCAACGGATATGGACGGTACTTTTTTGGATGCTGCCGGTCAATTCGATATGGAGCGTCTGAAAAAGTTGCTCCATTCTTATAAAGAAAAAGGAATCTACTTTGCTGTTGCCTCAGGTCGTGGGCTTTTGTCACTTGAAAAGCATTTTGCGGATGTCAAAGACGAGATTATTTTCATTGCTGAAAATGGGAGTCTCGTTCGTTTCCATGGAGAGGACCTCTATGAAGCAACCATGCCTCGTGATTTTTACCTATCAACATTTGAAAAGCTAAAAACTTCACCATATTTTGATGAGAAAAAGATGCTTTTGACTGGTAAAGAGGCTTGCTATGTATTAGACACAGTAGATGAAACCTATCTTATGTTTAGTCATCATTACAATGAAAATATCAAAAAAGTAGCTAGTCTTGAAGATATTACCGATGAGATTTTCAAATTCACAACTAACTTCACTGAAGAAACGGTTGACGCTGGAGAAGCTTGGGTCAATGAACATGTTCCTGGGGTCAAGGCTATGACGACAGGCTTTGAATCCATTGATATTGTTTTAGACCATGTTGATAAGGGAGTCGCTATTGTTGAATTGGCTAAGAAATTAAATCTAGATATGGATCAAGTGATGGCCTTTGGTGATAATCTAAATGATCTTCACATGATGCAAGTGGTTGGGCACCCAGTGGCACCTGAAAATGCTCGTCCAGAGATTTTAGAACTTGCTGAAACAATTATTGGACACCACAAGGACCAATCAGTTATTGCTTATATGGAGGAATTGTAATGGCAGATATTAAATTAATTGCTTTGGACTTAGATGGAACCTTGCTGACGACAGACAAGAAATTAACTGATCGTACCAAGGCAACTTTAAAGGCTGCGCGTGATCAGGGAGTCAAAGTGGTACTGACAACTGGACGTCCCCTCAAGGCCATGGATTTCTTCCTCAAAGAGCTAGGGACAGAGGGCCATGATGATGAATATACCATTACCTTTAATGGTGGATTGGTTCAGAAAAATACGGGTGAAATCCTTGATAAGACAGTATTCTCGATTGATGATGTGACACGTATTTATGAGGAAACTGAAAAACTAGGTATTCCTTTAGATGCTATTTCAGAAGGAACCGTTTACCAAATCCAATCAGATCAAGAGAGTCTGTATGCTAAATTTAATCCTGCACTGACTTTTGTTCCAATTGACTTTGAAGATTTGTCTAGTCAGATGACCTACAATAAATGTGTGACAGCCTTTGCCCAAGAACCACTGGATGCAGCAATTGCTAACATTTCATCAGACTTGTTTAACAATTATGAAATTTTTAAATCTCGCGACATGCTTTTGGAATGGTCACCAAAGAACGTTCATAAGGCTACTGGATTAGCTAAATTGATTGACCACCTAGGAATTGACCAAAGTCAGGTGATGGCATGTGGAGATGAGGCCAATGACCTTTCTATGATTGAGTGGGCAGGACTCGGCGTTGCCATGCAAAATGCTGTGCCTGAGGTCAAGGAAGTTGCAAATGTGGTGACCCCTATGACCAATGACGAGGAAGCTGTTGCCTGGGCCATTGAAAAATATGTACTGAAGGAGAACTAAAGCATGGGATTATTTGACCGTTTATTTGGTAGAAAAGAAGAACCAAAAATAGAAGAAGTTGTTAAAGAAGCTTTGGAAAACTTGGATCTGACAGAACCTGGCGACGAAGTTACAGAATCTGTAAGCAAGGAAGCTGAAGAGGAAAATACTGAAGAAATCGACCAAAGTTCAGAATTTGAGGAAACTTATTCTAAAGAAGCTAGTGAGTCGGAAGAACCAGTAGCAGAAACTACTACAGAAACAGTTGAACCAATAGCAACTCCTCAGGAAGAAATTCAGCTTGAAGAAGAAACTGAATGCCATTGTTGTCAGGAAGAGTCAACAAAAGTTGAAGAAACTGAAGCCAGCTCTCAAGAAGTAGTGGAATTTGTTGCAGAAGAATTTGAGTCACCAGTCGAAGAAGTACCTTCAAGTGATAGTGGCGAGGAAGAAGCTGATCAAGCTCAATCAGACGAGACGGAAGCAGACACTTCTCAAGAAGTGGAAGAAGATCTAGTAATCGAAGAAACTCCTCAAGTTCAAGAGACTGTACAGGAAAAGTATGACCGTAGTCTCAAGAAAACTCGTACGGGATTTGGTGCTCGTTTGAATGCCTTCTTTGCTAACTTCCGCTCTGTTGATGAAGAATTCTTCGAAGAACTAGAAGAACTCTTAATCATGAGTGACGTTGGTGTACAGGTAGCTTCAAATCTTACTGAAGAATTGCGCTATGAAGCCAAGCTTGAAAATGCTAAGAAACCTGATGCCCTCCGTCGTGTCATCATCGAAAAATTGGTAGAGCTTTACGAAAAAGATGGACAATACAATGAAAGCATTAACTTCCAAGATGGTTTGACAGTTATGCTCTTTGTAGGTGTTAATGGTGTCGGAAAAACAACATCTATTGGTAAGCTTGCTCACCGTTACAAACAAGCTGGCAAGAAAGTCATGCTGGTTGCTGCAGATACCTTCCGTGCTGGTGCAGTTGCTCAGTTAGCGGAATGGGGTCGCCGTGTAGATGTTCCTGTGGTTACTGGGCCTGAAAAAGCTGATCCTGCCAGTGTGGTCTTTGATGGGATGGAACGAGCAGTAGCAGAAGGTGTTGACATTCTCATGATTGATACAGCTGGCCGTTTACAAAACAAGGAAAACTTGATGGCGGAGTTGGAAAAAATTGGTCGTATCATTAAACGTGTCGTGCCAGAAGCTCCGCATGAAACCTTCCTAGCTCTAGATGCCTCAACAGGACAAAACGCTCTTGTACAAGCCAAAGAGTTTTCAAAAATTACGCCTGTTACAGGAATTGTTTTAACCAAAATTGATGGAACTGCCCGAGGTGGTGTCGTTCTTGCTATCCGTGAAGAACTCAATATCCCTGTTAAGTTGATTGGATTTGGTGAAAAAATCGATGATATTGGTGAGTTTAACTCTGAGAACTTTATGAAGGGCCTTCTAGAAGGTTTGATATAAAAGAAAATCCTGCAAGAATTCTTGCAGGATATTTTTTCTATTCTAAGCGACCATCTTTACGATAGGCGATATCTGGTTGCCAAGTCCACTCAGCACCGTATTTTTCAAGGAGTTCAAAGCTAGCTTGAGGCCCCATAGTACCAGCCTTGTAGTCATGGAGTGGAGCACCGTTTTCAGCCCAAAGCTTTTCAATACGGTCAATCAATTTCCATGAGGCACTCACTTCATCCCAATGGCTAAAGTTAGTTGAATTATTGTTCAAAACATCATAGATCAGTTTTTCATATGGATCTGGCGAAGCACCTGTTGCAGTTGCATCTGTTCGATAGTCAAGAGAATTTGGCGCAAGGCTAAACTCTTCCCCTACCTTTTTACCGTTAAGACTGAGAGAGAATCCTTCAGTTGGTTGGATATAGATGGTAAGCACGTTTGGTGCTAGAGGCTCTCCGAAAATGGAATCCATTTGCTTGAAGACAATGTTCACGTGTGTTCCTTTTTCAGTGAGGCGTTTACCTGTACGGAAGAAGAAAGGTACATCACGGAAGCGATCAGTATTTACAAAGAAAGCACCTGAAGCAAAGGTTTCTGTCATAGATTCAGGGTTAACATTTGGTTCACTACGGTAAGAGATGTATTTCATGCCATCAACTTTACCAGAACGATATTGACCACGGATGAATTGCTCTTTGAGTTCCTCATCTGTAGGGTGGTAAAGGTTCTTGAAGACCTTGATTTTCTCTGCGCGAATGTCATCCTTTGTAAAGCTTGCTGGCTTGTCCATAGCAAGGAGTGACAGAAGTTGGAGGGTATGGTTTTGAACCATGTCTCGTAGGGCACCAGATTCATCATAGTAGCCACCACGTTCTTCAACACCTAGACGCTCTGCAAAGGTAATCTGTACGTTATCGATGTGCTCACGATTCCAAACATTTTCAAAAATCATATTAGCAAAGCGAATGGCAAAAATACTTTGAATCATTTCCTTACCGAGATAGTGGTCGATACGATAGATTTGCTCTTCGTTAAAAGTAGCTAGGAGTTCTTCGTTTAGTTTGCTTGCAGTCTCATAGTCTGTTCCAAAAGGTTTCTCAACGATCAAACGTTCAAAGCCTTTACCATCAACAATCTGCTCTGATTTTAGGTGTTTAGCGATGGTACCAAAGAACTGAGGTGCCATTGAGAGGAAGAAGAGCTTGTTGTGCTCAGTCTGATATTTTTCGTTTAACTCAGCTTGAAGCTTGCGTAGTTCGATGTAGTGCTCAGTATCATTAACATCGTGACTTTGATAGTAAAAATGACTCGCAAATGCTTGAGCTTCTTCCACACTGTCTGCCAAGTCTAAAATAGATTCGACAACGACAGATTCAAAATACTCCTTACTCCAAGGTCTACGAGCAGTTCCAATAACAGCAAAATGATCAGAAAGATTACCTGATTTATAAAGTCTAAAAAGTGAAGGGTAGAGCTTACGTTTGGCCAAATCCCCACTTGCACCGAAAATTGTAACAATAACTTTTGATGACATCTAGCTACCTAATTTCTATTTTGTTTCCTAGTTAAACTAGGCATGAGGAGTCCCCATTTTTCATATCCTTTATTTTATCATAATTTTCTAAAAAATCCAAAAATCCAATACGTCTATATTAAGAGTCTGAGCCAAAACTTAATTTCATACTCTTCGAAAATCTCTTCAAACCACGTCAGCGTCGCCTTACCGTATATATGTTACTGACTACGTCAGTTCCATCTACAACCTCAAAACAGTGTTTTGAGCTGACTACGTCAGTTCCATCTACAACCTCAAAACAGTGTTTTGAGCTGACTACGTCAGTTCCATCTACAACCTCAAAACAGT
>NZ_JASHFO010000038.1:0-13955 GCF_047460825.1 Streptococcus infantis
TCCTCCTTCAGCGTTCTACTTGCATGTATTAGGCACGCCGCCAGCGTTCGTCCTGAGCCAGGATCAAACTCTCATTAAAAGTTTGAGTTCTCACTCATTTCTGTCACTGACAGATTTATTGTTTTTTCATTGTTCAGTACTACAACCTTAGTTGTAGTGCCCTGCACATTGGTTCGTCTTGTTCAGTTTTCAAAGGTCTTTGTCACTTGCCTCTCTCAAGTGACAACTATATTAGTATATCACAGCCGCTTTCGCTTGTCAACACTTTTTTGAAACTTTTTTTAATTTTTTTCATCCAGTGTTCCAACTGCTTCATACTATAGTCCGTACGGGATTCGAACCCGTGTTACCGCCGTGAAAAGGCGGTGTCTTAACCCCTTGACCAACGGACCGGAGTTGTTATTTTCAACTCTTACTATTATACCGACTTTTTTTACTTTGTCAACACCTTTTTTTAATTTTTTTTAGAAGTCTTGTAATGTTTCCTTCAGCTCTCTGAGAAGGGCTTTGCGGCCTTTAAATCGTTCGTCTGCCCAGAGGCGTTCGTAGGCTTCTTGTTTATCTTCTGGTAATTTTCTTCTATAAGCATTCAACAATTCATGAAGGGCGTAGTAATCATCCAACCACAATCCTCCTTCTGGTAGGCGATGGCTAATTTCTCCTACTTCTTCGTAGGCCATCCGGTCTAGGCGACGTTTTTGACTCTCTTGTTTTCTAACGCTATCAAGGATTCGATTGCGGAATTTTGTTTTGAAGTAGACGTAGAGTTTCTTTTCCTCTTCCACTAATTCTGGATGGACCTCAAGCAGTTCATAAAGACAGATCATGCCCTCTTGGTCCCAATCCTCTTTTTCCCATAGATGGAGATAGTAGTCTTTTCTACATTTATGAACAATTCCTTTTACCTTTGCATAATACTTCTCAAGCATTTGCTTTCCCCCTTTCTCTGCTTGTAGTATAGCAGAGAAAGGCGGAAAGAGAGGCCGTCGTTCCTATCTTGTGTTTTTTCATGTCTGTAATGTTATTGATTATGAGTTTGTAATTCACATAAAACTTGCTAGTTTTTCATAGTCTAATTTTCAGACAAAGCAAAAAGCCCACTGTTGTAGGCTTTTTGTAAAACAAATCTTAAAATTAAAGCATTTTGTTGTAGAATTCAACGACAAGTGCTTCGTTGATTTCTGGGTTGATTTCATCGCGTTCTGGCAAGCGAGTCAATGAACCTTCCAATTTTTCAGCATCGAATGATACGAATGCTGGACGTCCAAGAGTTGCTTCTACTGCTTCAAGGATAGCTGGAACTTTCAATGATTTTTCACGAACTGAGATCACTTGACCTGGAGTTACACGGTATGATGGGATATCAACGCGTTTTCCGTCAACAAGGATGTGACCGTGGTTTACGAATTGACGTGCTTGACGACGAGTAGTCGCAAGGCCAAGACGGTAAACAACGTTATCCAAACGACGTTCCAAAAGAAGCATGAAGTTGAAACCTAGGATTCCGCCTTTGATTTTTGTAGCTTGTACGAACAAGTTACGGAATTGTTTTTCACCTACACCGTAAGTGAAACGAAGTTTTTGTTTTTCAGCCAATTGCAAACCGTATTCTGACAATTTAGAACGGTTGTTTGGTCCGTGTTGTCCTGGTACGTAGTTACGACGTGCCAATTCTTTACCTGTACCTGTAAGTGAAAGGCCAAGGCGACGAGCTTGTTTCCAAGATGGTCCTGTATAACGTGACATGTGAATGTCCTCCTGATATAAATAATATTTCGGTGGAAATAGTCACTTAGAAAGCCCTGATTCGTGCAGATGCCCTTCGCCTAAACAGCCAAGGTTACTTATTATAAGACACCTGTTGACGAGCTTCATGCTTTCCTGCTGATATTTCACACAAAATCCATTTTACCATGAATCGCTGGATTTGTAAAGGGGGATTAAGCTTTATTTTCACTACCAGAAAGGTTAAGAAGGAGGGTAAAGGTGCTTCCTAGGCCGTACTGGCTGGTAACTGTGATTTCTCCACCTAATTGATGGGCTAATTCACGCGCAATAGCAAGACCTAAGCCATGACCACCTGTTTTCATATTGCGCGAAGTTTCGACACGATAAAGGCGTTTGAAAATATTCTCCAAGTCCTCTGGGGCAATTCCCTGCCCCTCATCGGTCACACTGATTGAAAGCTGGTTCTTTTTCAGCTTAGCTACTACCTCCAACTTGGTTCCTGGAGCAGAGTATTTAAAAGCGTTATTGACCAGATTAACCAAGATACGAGAAAGCTTGGCATAATCTCCTTCAATCCTAGCTGACTCAGGAATAACTTGCAAGTGGACATCTCTCTCCTCCTGCTCAATCAAAAATTGAAATTCACTCATGCACTCAATCAAGAGCTGATCCAGAAAAATGCTGTCTTTTCCAGTCGTCTTCTCCTGATTTCTAGCTGTATTTAGGGTCAAAAAATTCAACTCCTCAACCAGTTTATTGAGTCTTTCTGTCTGGCGTCCAATGGTTGCTAGATAATGGGCTTGTTCTCCTTCCTTGATAACCCCGTCCAAAATCCCTTCTACCGTCGCTTGGATCGAAGTGATGGGAGTCTTGATATCATGCGATAATTGGGCAATCATCAAGCCCTTTTCTCGTTCGCTTTCTTCCAAGGAATCAAAGGTCGCCTGTAAATCATGAGACATTTCATTGAAAGCTTGCCCTAACTGCTGAAATTCCACAGGCCCTTGAACCTCCAGATTTGAAGGAAAATCCTTGTCCGCTACTCGCTTGGCATGTTCCTTCAGTTTACCCAATGAAGTAAAGACCGGTGATAGGAGATAGAGACTAATCCCAGCACCAACAAAACTTGCCATGAGAGTCATTCCCACTAGGAAATAAATCTCTCTTTCGTCAATTAACATTCGCTGGACCGCCCAAAAAACTACGATAATCGTTAGGAGTGTTGAAATGATATAACCCACTAGAATATAACTTTTTAATTTCATTGACTACCTCGTGCTTTCTCAATTTTGTAGCCCAAGCCCCAGACGGTTTTGATGGTGGGCGTTTCTGCACTGGCATATTTAGCCAACTCCTGTCGAAGAGCATGAATATGAACATTCAAGGTATTAGTATCATCCACATAGTCTTCTTGCCAGACCTTTTCATAGAGATCTGTCTTAGAGAAAACCCGCTTTGGATTGCTGGCTAAAAGCCATAAAAGTTCGAAGGATTTGACTGTTAAATCAAGCGATACACCTCCGATAGAAACCTCATGACTACCGTGATTCATCCGTAAATCCCCGAGACTGACGATTTCTGTCTCACCTCCACGATGAAGGCGACGCAAGATATTGTGGACACGCAAAACCAGCTCACGAGGGCTAAAGGGCTTGGCAATAAAGTCATCTGCCCCTAAGCTCAGGCCATAAATCTTGTCCTGCTCGCTAGTCTTAGCCGTTATAAAGAGAAAAGGCTGATCTGGAGATTGATACTGAACCTCACTAATCAAATCATAACCATCCATCCGAGGCATCATGATATCTGTAATGATCAAATCAATCGGTTTTCGCTTGAAGATTTCTAAAGCCTCTACTCCATCATGAGCCACCAAAACCTGATATCCTGCCTGAACCAGATAGCGTTGATGAATATCTGTGATTTCTACCTCGTCGTCAACGAGTAAAATGGTCTTTCCCATTTGTCTCTCCTTTGAAAAAAACAGTGCTATACTACAATAGTATAACACTATTTTAATCGCTTTACGAACATTCTAAACCATATCTGGATTTTTCAAATCCTAGATAGAAACTCTGTAACTAGACTAGTCATTTTCCTCTTTTTTAGCTTTCAAACCGAGGCCACCTAGCAGTCCAGCCAAGGCTAATCCAAAGACTCCAATAGTAGCCATTGAGGTTTGTGCTTCACCAGTATATGGAAGCATGTCTTTTTTGTCTTTCATTTGATCAGCTATCATTGGACTTGATACCTTGTTATTAGATGCCATCTTGCCTTCATCAGACATTTTGCTTGAGGCTGCTTGATCTTGTTTCATGCTTGGTGTTGCCATTAGCTGGCTAGCATTCATGGTTTTATCCTGCTCTTTGCTAGGCATCATCTTATCCTGGCTAGTAGCTGGCATTTGAGATTTCATATTAGAAGCACCTTGATGACTATTCATCATTGGAGTCGGCATAGCTGAACCATTAGAAGATGGAACGAAACCTGACTGCATCGGAATAAGAGACTGATGTCCATTCAAGTTCACTGTCAAATCCTTAGTCGCTACCAGATTTGTCAAATCGGCCTTGCCATCTTTTGCACCATACACTTTAATAGTAGCTTTATAGCTTTGCGTACCGTTTTGTTTCAAGAGGTCTAGAAGCTCTTTATCTGATTTACCTTGAGTACCTGCCAAATCAACTTCATAGAAGTAAAGACCTTTGCCCAATTTTTCTACTGGTGGGAGGGCCGGATTTTTGGCTGAACCGTTGTCTGACCATGGGGCCTTATCGGATGCTTTTAAGATGAGGCGAGTCAGCATGCCGTCGCCAGCGAAGAATTCGTATGGAATAACTTGGTTGACTCCGGCTATAAATGGACCAGGGAAGTTGGCCTTGTCCAAATAAGTGGCTGGTACATCTACTGTGTCTTTGGTGTTGTCAGCCACGCCGTTTTGTACTTCAGCTGGAGTAGTCAAGCCATTCAAGTTGACATTCAAATCCTTAGTCGCTACAAGATTGCTCAAATCGGCCTTGCCATCTTTCGCACCGTACACTTTAATAGTAGCTTTATAACTTTGAGTGCCGTTTTGTTTCAAGAGGTCAAGTAGCTCTTTATCTGATTTGCCTTGAGTACCTGCCAAATCAACTTCATAGAAGTAAAGGCCTTTGCCCAATTTCTCTACTGGTGGGAGAGCGGGATTTTTAGCTGAACCGTTGTCTGACCATGGAGCCTTGTCTGAGGCTTTCAAGATGAGGCGAGTCAACATACCGTCGCCAGCGAAGAATTCGTATGGAATGACTTGGTTGACACCGGCTGTAAATGGACCAGGGAAATTGGCCTTGTCCAAGTAAGAAGCTGGAACATCTACTGTGTCTTTGGTATTATCAGCCACACCTTTTTGCACTTCAGCTGGAGTGGTCAAGCCGTTCAAGTTGACATTCAAATCTTTAGTCGCTACTAGGTTAGTCAAATCAGCCTTGCCGTCTTTTGCACCGTACACTTTAATAGTAGCTTTATAGCTTTGAGTGCCATTTTGTTTCAAGAGGTCTAGAAGCTCTTTATCTAATTTACCTTGAGTGCCAGCCAAATCCACTTCGTAGAAGTAGAGACCTTTGCCCAAATTCTCTACTGGTGGGTGAGCGGGATTTTTAGCTGAACCGTTGTCTGACCATGGAGCCTTATCAGAGGCTTTCAAGATAAGACGAGTCAACATACCGTCACCGGCGAAGAATTCATATGGGATAACTTGGTTAACACCGGCTGTGAATGGGCCTGGGTAATTGGCCTTGTCCAAGTAAGAAGCTGGAACATCTACTGTGTTTTTGGTATTGTCAGCCACACCCTTTTGCACTTCAGCTGGAGTAGTCAAACCATTCAAGTTGACATCCAAATCCTTAGTCGCTACGAGATTACTCAAATCGGCCTTGCCATCTTTTGCACCGTACACTTTGATAGTTGCTTTATAGCTTTGAGTGCCGTTTTGTTTTAACAAGTCTAACAAGTCTTTATCAGATTTTCCTTGAGTACCTGCCAAATCTACTTCATAGAAGTAAAGGCCTTTGCCCAATTTCTCTACTGGTGGAAGAGCAGGATTTTTGGCTGAGCCATTGTCTGACCATGGAGCCTTGTCGGACGCTTTCAAGATAAGGCGAGTCAACATACCGTCACCAGCGAAGAATTCGTATGGAATGACTTGGTTGACACCAGCTGTGAATGGGCCTGGGAAATTGGCTTTGTCCAAGTAAGTAGCTGGGACATCAACTGTGTCTTTGGTATTATCAGTCACGCTTTTTTGAACTTCAGCAGAGGTGGTTGCTGGTTGAGCTTCACTTGCTTCACGGTCTTGTCCAGAAACTGTAGACGTAGGACCTTCTACAGGTTTAACTGCATCTTCTGTTTGTTTCTTAGAGTCAGCTTGGGATTGCACTTCTTCTTTTGGTGCTACTACTGGATCTTTAGCATCTGTGTCCGCTTTTTCTGGAGAGCTCGTAGCATCCAAGCTTGCTTTAGGTGTTGAGTCTACCTGTTCTGAAGGAAGAGCTGTATCAACTGCTTTCTTGAGAACCTCTGCTGGCAAGTCGCTCTTTTCACTCACCGAATCTGCGTCTGGCCCAACTTGAGCAGGGGTTGGATTGACCACATCGGCACGCACAGAACTTGGTTGACCAACTAGGACAAAGAAGCCACTGGCTACAACAACTGAGGCAACACCGACACTGAGACGGCGAATAGACCAACGAGTATATCTCTGATTTGGATTGGATTTCATAGGATTCTCCTTAGAGTTTTCTTTTTTTGATAGCTCTAGTATAATCTCCTAAAATTAAAAAGGATTAAGAAAAAGTTAAAATTTTTCTTAAATCCTTCTTATAAAATACTTATATTGACTCAATAGTCGTTGAAAAAAAGAATAGTCATTCCTCGTCTACTCACTGAGGCTTGCTAAGGTATCCAAATATTGGTTATTGATCACTGCCATGATATAGGTATCAGGTTTTAATAAGTCATTTGGAGCAAACTGAACGTCTAGAGGAGCATTTTCATAGTCGCGAAAACCTAAGATATTGAGATTGTATTGTCCTCGAAGATCAAGTTGACTTAGACTCTTACCTGCCCACGACCTTGGAATTTTCATTTCGACTATCGAGACATTTTTGTCCAACTGAAAGACATCTACGCTATTATTAAACAGAATAGTCTGCGCCAACGAACGACCCATCTCATATTCTGGTGAAATAACTGAATCTGCGCCAATTTTTTCAAGGACTTTTTTTGCTGTATTGCTTTTAACCTTAGCAATAACAGTTGGTACTCCTAGACTCTTGCAGTGCATGACTGCAAGCACACTAGATTCTAAATTTTCCCCAGTTGCCACCACAACTGTATCGCAGGTATCAATTCCTGCTGAGAGCAAGAGCTCTTCATCGGTAATATCTCCAACAACTCCACGTACCAAGACTGGTTCGAACTGATTGATTCGCTCCTCATGGTCGTCAATGGCGATTATATTTATATCATGCTGAGCGAGAGCGGTAAGTACACTACTCCCAAAAATTCCCAAACCTAAAATTCCAATTGTTCGATCTGACATAGCCTTTCCTTTCTTAACCTATGGTAATATCAGCTTTCATATAATGAATCATGTCTTTCTTATCTGGTTGATATTCAGCCAAACTGACTAATAGCGTCAGTGGCCCAATTCGTCCGATAAACATCAATAGCATGATAATGCTGAGAGCTAATCTGCCTAATTCTGGTGTCAAATTTGCAGTTACTCCGACCGTAGCAAGAGCTGAAATTGTTTCAAACATGAGGTAGATAAAGCGCGGATTTCCTTCTGCGGTTACCCCTAACAGGATCAAGCCCAGCAAGAAAGTTAGCAAGAAGATAATAAAGACACTGAAAGATTTTTGCACGGTTCGGGGTTCAATCGTTCTCCGAGCCACATTAGCATGGGGTAATCCTAAAAGTTCACTGCGTGCAAATACTAATAATACAAAGAAGGTTGTGATTTTAAGCCCCCCGGCTGTTCCACCAGGTGCTCCACCGAGAAACATTTGTAAGATATAAATCAGCAAAGTGACAGGTCTAGCTTGAGTGTAATCAATAGAAGCAAAACCTGCCGTCCTCATGCTGACTGTTTGGAAAAAGCTGACCAGCAATTTATCAGGTACGCTAAGATTGCCAATGGTCCCTGGATTATTCCACTCGATTAACAAAGTCGATACGGTTCCAAAGAGTAAAATTCCTGCTGTTAAAAAGAGAACCAACTTGGTATGAAAACGAAGACGGCGTTTTTTCTTTTTCCCAAACTGGGTTGCTAGATCAAACCAGACCATAAATCCTAGACCACCCGTGATAATCAAACCCGCAATCACTAGATTAACCAAAGGATCTGTCTGAAAGGCTAGCAAACTCGTACTTCCAAAATTATCAAATCCAGCATTGCAAAAAGCTGAAATCGCCAAGAAGATAGACGTTAAAATACCTCGTCCCCAGCCAAACTCGGGGATAAAACGAAAACTCAACAGAAAGGCTCCTAAACCTTCTACTAAAAAAGTCGTCAAAAAGATGGAACGTAGAAAATCCCTCAGAGACTGGGTTTCTTCGAAGCTAAAGCTCTCCAGAATCGTTTCTCGACCTCGAAGACTGAGTTTTTGCTTGCCCTGGATATAGAAAATTCCGATAAAGGTCATGAGACCCAAACCACCAATCTGAATCAAGAACATACAGATCAGCTGCCCCCAGACATTGTAGGTCGAAGCGACAGATAAGGTAAAAAGTCCTGTCACACAGACCATAGATACGGCTGTAAATAAATGATCAAAGTAACCGGCATGAGATGTTGGAGATTGTGCAAATGGCAGACTCAAAAGGAGAGACCCCAAGAGAATAACCAAAGCAAAACTTAAAAAGATTCTCCGAGCGGGTGATAAACGTCCTAGAATGGTATTTATTTTTTCAACAATTGATTTTAATAACATAGCTACATTGTACCACAAAAATCTGAGAATACTCACATATGACTAACGATCTCAAGGCAGAGACCTAGCGCCTTATCAAAAGCTTCTGCACCCCAATCGCGTTGGTCATAGTTATCAAGATCTGCCAAAGAATCTGCCGTAAACAGCAACTCACCCCAAACTGCTCCGCGAAGCTGAGCTACTGCCGCAAGAGCTGCACACTCCATCTCCACAACTACGCAGCCTTCTTCCTTGCGATAAGCAACTTTTTCAGCTGTTTCTCGGTAAAATCCGTCTGTCGACCAAGTCATAACTTCCTCGTAAGGGACACCTAGTTGTTCCAAAACTTGCTCGATAGAAGAAACAGCCTCTACATGCACATCCATATAACGAGAAGGCGCTACATAGTGGTAGCTGGTTCCCTCATCTCGCAGAGCGCGAACAGGAACGAGAAAGGCATTTTCCTCTATATCGGCTAGGACTCCACAAGTACCAGTGGAAATGATTTGCTCCACACCATAGCCAATCAACCAATCCATAAACTGGGCCGCAGGGGCAGAACCAACAGGAGCCTGAGCCAGACACACTTCCTCACCCTTGTAACTCATGACATAAACAGGATAGGTTTTAGTGGCAGACACAAACTCCCCAACGCACTCCGCCCCTACTTCCTGAGCGTAGCGGTCAATCTCCTCTTCCAAAAATGCATAGATGCACTTCTTTGGCAACTGTAAATCTAATCCTTCGTGATTTGGCATGATGACTGCCTGAGGATTATCATCAAACTCTAAAATAGGAATGGCATGTTTTTGAATCATAGAGTACCTCCTCTAAATTTGTACTATTATAACAAAAGCAAAACGAAAGTCAAGACGGAAGCCTAAGTCAAATCAGAAAAAACCTACCTTAAGTAGGAAACAACAATTAAATGCTTTTTTCGTCATAATAAACTTGCTATAGCTTAGGAATTATCTTATAATAGATTGAATTTGAAAAAGGGAGAAATCTTATGAAATTCTATTCCTATGACTATGTGCTCAGTCAGATCAGTCAACAGAATTGGGCCATGATTATCGTATCAGCTTTACTGCTTATCGTGACTGGATTTTTTGCATTTAAAGCTTTCAAAGATAAAAAAGGGAGCAAGTTCCGTGAATTATCGCTCATTTCTATTTTGACCTTAATCGCATTCGTTTTGATAAGCATTACGAATCTTCAAAACAACCAATCCAATGATAATCAATTTCGTAGTTCCTTGCACTTCATCGAAATTGTATCAAAAGAGTTAGGTGTTGATAAGAAAAATGTTTATGTCAACACATCAGCAGTGACTGATGGGGCGATTATTAAGGTTGGCAACAATTTTTATCGTGCCATTAGCGGGACTGACCAAGATAGCTATTTATTAGAAAAAATGGAACTCTATAAATCAGATGTTGAACTCGTGGAGGTTGAAAAATGATAAGCTTTTTTGCTACGATTGCAATTAAATTAGCCTTGGGGCTACTTTCTCTTGTTTTTGTTATTAACGTAACAGGTAAAGGAAATTTAGCACCAAGTTC
The DNA here is from genome assembly GCF_047460825.1 of Streptococcus infantis. GTDB lineage: Bacteria > Bacillota > Bacilli > Lactobacillales > Streptococcaceae > Streptococcus > Streptococcus infantis_V. The sequence continues at coordinate 10,238 of NZ_JASHFO010000038.1, forward strand.
TGCAGTAGATCAAATCCAGAACTTTGTTCTTGGGGGTATTATCGGTGGGGTTATCTACAATAGTTCTATCACCATCATCCAATACATTGTTATCCTCATTATTTGGACTATTCTCATTTTACTCCTCAAATGGTTGAATACCAATGTTTCCTTCATTAAACATCTGATTGACGGAAAACCTACGATTATCATTAAAAATGGAACATTAGATCCAGAAGCCTGTCGCTCAAAAGGTCTAGCTGCTGCTGATGTTGCTCTTAAATTGCGCGCTCAAGGAATCTTTCAATTAAAGGATGTCAAGAGAGCTGTGATTGAGCAAAACGGACAACTAATTGTCGTAAGAATGGGTGACGAAAATCCTAAGTACCCAGTCATCACAGACGGTGTTGTCCAAGTTGAAATCCTAGAAACCATTGGCAAATCCGAGGAGTGGCTAACTGAGAAATTGAAAGAAGAAGGTTTCGAAGAAGTCTCAAATATCTTTATCGCTGAATATGATAAAGGTCAATTGAATGTTGTAACCTATTAAAAAATAAACTGATGCTTTTCGTATCAGTTTTTTGCTTTTTAGCATAAAAGGGTATATACTTAAACCAATATCTGATGTAATTTAGATAATACAAAAAATTAACGGAGGTATCCCCCATGTCAATCGAAGAAAAATTCAACCAAGCTAAAGGTTCTGTTAAAGAAGGCTTTGGTAAACTAACTGGCGATACAAAAACTCAAACAGAAGGAGCTGCAGAAAAGGTAGCTTCAAAAGCTAAAGAAGTTGCTGAAGATGCAAAAGAAGCTGTCGAAGGTGCAGTATCTGGCGTAAAAAACATCTTTAAAAAAGACGGAGAATAATTCTTTCTCGTCCTAATAACATAAGAAACTCTTATTCCAAGCTGTTAATATGCTAGGGATAAGAGTTTTTTCTTTAAATTATTATGTTTTTTAATATTAGAAAATACTTCTTATGATGTGTTGCTCAACCTAAAGCAAAAAGAACTAATTCCTATACTCCTCCTATTTCCACAAACCACCTAAGATTTGTTTTTCCAATAAGCCTAAGTCCTCTTCTCTCATTTCGCCATTGACGCCAACGACATATAGTTGAGAGAAGTAAGCTAACAATGGACCTATACAGATGCGAACCATTTGAGGAATCGTTATCTCTGGATTTACACGTGGATCTGCTAGCAATTCCTTATGAAGCACTCGAAGTTTATCTTGAATAGCATTCCAGATAAAAATCTGTTCATTTTTTAGTTTTTTATTTGAAAAACTCTCTTGTAGAATGATTTTCATCAAGGCACGATTTTTTTTGAGATAGCTCATACGATTATGGACGAGATAACGAACCCTCTCTTCTGTCGTTTCAAAAGCTAAGAGTTCCTCAAAAAAACTACCGAGAATGCCTGGGACTACAGGATGTAAAATAGCCGTCAGTAAATCATCCTTCGTCTTAAAATACTTAAACAAAGTTGCCTGGCTTAGTCCAGCACGCTCAGCTATGTGAAGAGTTGAGGTCCCATGGTAACTCCTGGTTGATATGAGATCCACTGCTGCCTGCATGATTTTTTTCTTTCCTTGAGGGTAATTCGCTTCTTCTAAGTAATCTTCAAACGATTCAAAAACAGTCTTATCCATCCAATCTTCACACCTTTTTAGCATTATTTATGTTGATTTCTAAACTTTACGATAACGACGCAATCCAACAATATTGAGAATTGTTAAAATGATCAAGAAAATCATTAAAACACCAAGATTTGACAAAATATCACCAAGATTGTGTCCGTAAAGAATAATCTGGCTTATTGCATCACCAGAATAGGTTAATGGCAAAAATTTCCCCACAGTTGGAGCCCATTCTCCCATGGATGACAATGGAATAATTCCTGAGAAAAAAAGTTGGGGCATAATCACGAGAGGAATAAATTGCATCATTTGGAATTCTGATTTTGCTAGAGTAGACAAGAGAATTCCAAAAGCTAGTGCTACAAGAGCCAGTACCACATTAACTATTATAACATTTAAAATATTTCCTACAACTTCTACATCTAGTAGCCAAATTGCTGCTAAAACGACAACTGCCGTTTGAAAAATCGCAATAATACCGTAAGACAACATATAGCCATAGACGATTTCAGAACGTTTCACTGGGGTTGCTAACAAGCGATCCAAGGTTCCACTTGTTCGCTCTTTCAACAGTGCCATACCAGAAATCAAAAAGACAAAGAAGAAGACCACAAAGCCAATTAAAATTGGAATCATACGTGCAAAGAATCCAGTATTTTTATCTCCATATTGGTAAGATTCTTTGATTTCAGGCGCCTTTTCATCTAATTTCAATTGTGGAAGAGCTTGTTTGACACGAGATAATAACTGATCGGTGCCTTCATTGACGATACTTGTTCGTAACACTTGTCGTGTCATAGTTGTTTTAGAAGCATCCGTATTTGCGTAGTCGACCTGATACTCACCATCTTTATACGATATGACTGCATCTACTTTCTCGTCAGCTAGAGCTTTTTTAGCCTGATCTAAGTCTTGATAAGTCTCGACGTCCACATGATCGAGCTCATCCATTTTTGTTACCAAACCAGTTGGTAGATCTTGTGTCGCTAACTTGACATTCACGGTTGTACTAGCTGAAAACATGAGGTTCATCAGCCACATAATAAATACCGGCGCTACAAACATCATAGCCAAGGTTCGTTTGTCACGAAGCAATTCTTTGATAACTTTTTTAGCAATAGCAATGGTTCTCATCTTACTCTCCTTCTGCTTTCAAAAAGACTTCTTCAATACTTGAAACTTGATAACTATCTTTTAAGTGTTGCGGTGTATCAAAAGCAATGATTTTTCCACCTAATAATAAGCCGACCTTATCCGTTAACTCTGCTTCATCCATAACATGGGTAGTAACTAATATCCCTACCCCATTGTCTCTAAGCGCGAATAATTCTTTCCAGATTTTCTTTCGAAGAGAAGGGTCGATTCCAACTGTCGGTTCGTCCAAAATCAAGAGCTGAGGATTCCCCAGAAGCGCGACGGCTAAAGACAAGCGTCGCTTCATTCCTCCAGAATAACCGGATACCGTTTTATTCAAATGCTCTGTCAGATCCACAACTTGAGCCACATGGGCAATTTCAGCTGTCAGATCTCTTTTGGATAGCCCTTTTAGCTGACCAAAAAATTCTAGATTTTCTTGACCTGACAAGGCCTCATAAAGAGCATCAGACTAAGCCATATAGCCAATATCACCTAAAATATGACGATTTGGCATAGTATGGTCCAAGACTAAAGCGATACCGCTATCCGCCTTTTCCATTCCTAGCATGGTTTTAATCATAGTTGATTTACCAGCACCTGATGGACCGATTAGACCAATGATTTCTCCAGGCTGTAAATCAAAACCAACGTGATCTAAGACCATTTGACGACCAAAAGATTTTTCTAAATCTTTTAAATGTAACAATTTTTTCATTTGAATCCTCCTAGGTGAGTATTTACTCACTTTTGAAATATAAAACTATTATAGTGAGTATCCACTCACTTGTCAAGTTGAAAGTTGATAGTTGAAAAAAATCTCCCTTCTCTTTCTGAACTGCACCCCCAAAGTTAGACAGAAAAAATCTAACTTTGGGGGTATTTTATTATGAAATTAACTTATGAGGATAAAGTTCAGATCTATTCACTTAGGAATCAAGGTCATAGCTTCAAGGAGCTT
>NZ_JASHFO010000039.1:0-13575 GCF_047460825.1 Streptococcus infantis
TAGACGTTTGTGATATTTGGCGTACGATGAATCTTTTAAGAGTTGTTCAATTTTTTGTGTTTCTTCGTTTGTAAGTTTCATAACTACTATTATAAGATGTTTTTTGATTTTAGTCTAGTATTAGATTCATTTCTAAGAGATTTTTACTTTCTCTCCCCTCACAACCAGCCTTCTTCTTCGGCAGTTTTGGCTGCTTCGGTTCGGTTGCTTGCGCCTAGTTTGGAGAGGATATTGGTCATGTAATTACGGACGGTTCCGTTTGAGAGGTAGAGCTTGTCAGCAATTTCTTGGTTGGATAGCCCCTGTGCTACTCCATGCAAAACAGCGACTTCTTGCTCGGTCAAGGGATTGGGATGGGTCATCATGACTTCCATCAGCTCTGGAGAATATTCCTTGCGTCCCTCTAACACCGTATGCAGGGTTTGCATGAGTTCGGCGATGCTTCGCTCTTTCAAGACATAGGCGTCGACTCCTGCTTTGACTGCTCGTTCAAAATAGCCTGGACGTTTAAAGGTCGTAACGATAACAACCTTGGTTTCAGGAATTTCTTGTTTGATCCATTCGAGAGCTTCTAGTCCTGTCTTGACTGGCATTTCGACGTCAAGGATAGCTATATCCACCGCTTCTTTCTCCAAAATTTGGATAGCTTCAGCTCCATTTTTCGCCTGCAGGACAGTCTCCACATCTGGTTGAAAGCTCAAGAGCTGGCACATGGCGTCTCTCAGCATACTTTGATCTTCTGCGACTAATACTTTCATCTACTTTCTCTCCTTATAAGGCAGATGCACGCGCACCTCTGTTGGATGTTTCAAACTGACCAGCTCCACTTGACCTGAAAAGGCTGAGGCACGATCTCGTACTGTGTGCAGTTCATTTCCTTCTACAGTTGCAAAGCCTTTCCCGTCATCTCTGACCGTCAGAAGCAATTCCTGATCTGTACGTTCCAGTTTTAGATAAGCTTTTTGAGCTTGGGCATGCTTAATGATATTGGTTGCCAGTTCTAACAAAATCATAGCAGCCGTGGACTCTACATCCTGGGTCAAGCTAGCCTTGTCCAAGTGATTGTCAACTTGAACCTCAATGCCAGCAAGCTCTAGCATCTTTTTGACAGTTTCAAGTTCTGAAGCTAAGGTCCGTGATTTCAGATTTTCCACAATGGTTCGCACTTCATTCATGGAGTCCTTGCTGATCTGGTGGATTTCTTTTAATTCCTTCTCTACCTGTGGATAGGCCTCCATCTGAAATAACTGCAAGGCCAAATCTGTCTTGACACTCAGCATAGCAAAAGTATGTCCCAGACTATCATGCAAATCCTGACCGATACGACTACGTTCATTTTCAGCAAGCAATAGATTTATCTGGGCATTTTGCTTGGCCTGAGCTTCTTTCAAATCCTCCACAATTCGAATCCGAACCAAGCCAAAAGTCATTAAATCGATAAAAGTGAGAATTCCAAGTAGATAGACTAGAAACTCAACTTCAACTTCCTGAAAAATCAAAAGTTGCCCCACAACAAGGACTTGAGCAAGGAGAAAAGTTCGGACATGTAAAGAATTAAAACTACGTACGCCGAAATGATAAATTAAGAGATTGGCAAGGAAAAAGAAGAACCAGATATAATTTACACCAACAAAGGCAGTATAGCCAGCTACATAGGCTAGCATGATAACCCAACAGAGCCAGGATAAACGCTGACTCTTGGTGGTTAAAACACCTAAGTAAGCCAAGACAAATAGAATATCAATCAACAAATGCCAGCTAGGAAGCTCCCCAGTCACTACAGGAACGATGGGAAAAACCATAAAAATCAAACTGGCCCAATACATATAATCTATGCTTTTCAGTCTTACAAGCATTAAGCATTCTCCTTATGACCTTGAAGGTAAATGGTCAAACCAAACAAAACTGTTGAAAAAACAAGTAGATAAACTGTGGCTGATAAATTGATGCCACCCTCGTTTAAGAAGGTCTTGAGCAACTCCATCAACTGATAAGTTGGTAGGCACTTCCCAATTGCTTGCATCCAGTCTGGAAATAAAGAGATAGGCATCCAGAGTCCGCCTAACACAGCCAAGCCTAGATAGAGAAGATTGCCCACAACTGACATCAGCTGACTAGACGGCAAGAGTGTCAAGGTCAATCCAAGCGCTACAAAGGCAATACTTCCCGCAATCAGTAAGAACGCAGCCCCAATCCAGTTTCCTAGAGGCATATCTACACCTCTGACCAAGTGCCCAACTGAGAAAACAACCAGGATTGAGACCAAATAATCAACCATCATACTTGTTATCTTTGATAGATAATATTCTACCATATTTACCGGGGTATGGCGTAATGTTTTCTGCCAGTTGTTGATTTTATCGGTATGTAAGACAGTTGGGAATGAAAACATAGCTGTCGACATCATGGAAAAAGCCGTCATGGAGATGAGGTAGTCGCGCATAAAATTAGCCGGTCCACCTGGTGTGTCCTGGTACATACCTGAAAAGAATAAATAGAAGGCTGTCGGCATCCCTACGGATAATAGATAATAGACTAATTGTCGTTTGGTCAATAGAAATTCTATCTTGTTTAGTGCGATCCATCGTTTCATCTTAGTCATCTCCTTTTTGTGTTTCTTCAAAGATTGTATCTAGCAAACTACGGTTATTAACTTCAATTTCTTGAATCCTACATCCTGCTTGCACTAACAGTTCCCAGAAATCATCCGCTTCGCGTGTGACTACTTGTAGGGCATCTTGTTTTTGTGACCAGTTTTCAACCAAGTTAGACTGCTCAATGACTTCCTTGTATGCTAGAGGAAGGATAAAGTGCTTTTCCATCTCCTCACTGCGCATGGCTAGAGGCGTTGTATCGCGAATCAACTCACCCTTATTCAAGACCAAGATTCGGTCCGCTGTATGCTCTACCTCTTCGATATAATGAGACGAATAGAGAATGGTAACTCCCTTAGCTTTTAGGTCCTGAACAATTTCCCAAAAGCGTTGACGGGTTGAAGTATCCATGGCCGCAGTTGGTTCATCTAAAAAGACAAGCTTTGGTCGCCCAATCAAGGTCAAGACAAAAGAGAAGAGACGCTTTTGCCCACCTGACAATTTTTCTGCAAACTGGTCTTTTTGTTGCTGGTCAAACTGCAATAGTTGATCGATTTCCTGATTGCTCAAGGGATTTGGGTAAATGCTTTGAAAGAAAGCAATCAACTCTTTGACCTTTAATTTCTGAACGATGACATTTTCTTGAGGCAGGTAGCTTCTAATATAGTCTAACTGAGAACTCGTCACTGGCAAGCCTTGGATAGATACTTGACCGCTGGTGACCAGTTTATCTCCAAGCAAACAGTCCAAGAGTGTTGTCTTACCGGCACCATTGGGCCCAATCAAAGCGACGCATTCCCCTTCAGCTACCTCAAAGGAAATATCCTTCAAAATAGCCTTGCCCTTGATGTTTTTATTTAGGCTTTCTACCTTAATCATGTTCATGATATTCTCCTTTCAGCCACTCCTTTCCCATCGGAAAGGCGATAAAAATCATAAATCCTAATCCCCATGCACCACGGATGGCTTGGTGAAGGAAGGCTTGATCAAACCAACCTGTAAACATTTCTACCAACCATACCACTAGTGATAGTCCAACAAAAAGATAGAGAATCGCTTTTTTCATTTTTCAAACTCCTTTTTCACATCTGAGACCAATTTCAAACCTTCTCGAATCAACCAAGACATGATTCCAAAGCTTGCAAATAACTCCCAAGGAAAATGATAAAAGCCTTCATCCAATCCTGAAAACATGAGATAAGTCATGACTCCTGCTGCTACTAAACTCATTGCTACAATTACTTTATCTTTCATTTTTTCTTCCTCCATTTGATACATCTAGTATAATTCTTTGAAGGTAGAATCACTAGAAACTTCTGTCATGAGGAAATATGACAAATGTCACAAAAAAATAATGGAATAGAAATTACTAGATTGGGGCAATTTTCTAGTCCCAATCAGCTACCAGCTCAAAATTTCATTGCTAGCCAAAAAAGATCGGGAATCTTTGTCCCGACCTTTTTCATTTTCAAGTTAATCTTTATTCCACACTGAAGAGATATGGATAGACTGGTTGTTGACCGTGGTGGATTTCTACTTCAACATCTTCGAATTCTTCTGCGATTTCTTGGGCGATTTGGTTAACCAATTCTTCACTTCCATCTTCACCGATATAGAAAGTTACAATTTCACTGTCTTCATCCAACATATGTTTCAAGGTTTCAGTCAGAGTTTGGTGCATATCAGGGTTTGATACGAGAATCTTACCATCTACCATACCAAGATTGTCATTTTCATGAATTTCTAGACCATCGATAGTCGTGTCACGAACGGCTGTTGTTACGCTACCGCTGACTACATCACCAAGAGCTGCAGTCATGCGTTCTTGGTTTTCTTCGATAGACTTGCTTGGATCGAAGGCAAGAAGACTAGTCAATCCTTGAGGAAGGGTACGAGCTTCTACCACTACTGCTGGTTGTTCCAATACCTCTGCGGCAGATTGAGCTGCCATAAAGATATTTTTGTTGTTTGGCAAGAAGATGATGTTGCGAGCATTGACCTTCTCAACGGCCTTAACAAAGTCTTCTGTTGAAGGGTTCATGGTTTGTCCACCTTCGATGACATAGTCCACACCTTGAGCACGGAAGATATCTGCCAAGCCTTGACCAGCTACTACTGCGATAAGAGCGTATTCTTTTTCTTCAGCTGGTTTGCTGACTTGAGTCGCTTCTTTTTCCACTTGTGCTTCGTGTTGATTGCGCATGTTATCGACTTTAACCTTGACCAAGCTACCATATTTGAGACCTTCTTGCATAACAAGACCTGGATCTTCTGTATGAACGTGAACTTTAACGATTTCATCGTCATTGACAACAAGCAATGAGTCCCCAAGGTCATTCAAGTAGTTACGGAATTCATCGTAGTTAAACTCTTTAGCATAAGTTGGACCTTGCTTAAGGGCAACCATGATTTCCGTACAGTAACCAAAAGTGATATCTTCTGTTGCCACATGTCCAGCAACAGACTTATGGTGTTCTGCATTGATCATTTCACCCATATTCGCTGGAGTCGCTACAAAGTCCTCAGAAGCGCTATATTCACCAGTAAGAGCTGAAAGGAAACCTTCGTAGATGAAGACCAAACCTTGACCACCTGAGTCCACAACGCCAACTTCCTTCAAGACTGGAAGCATGTCTGGAGTCTTAGCAAGGGCTGTTTTAGCTCCTTCCAAAGCTGCACGCATAACCTCAATAGCATCGTCTGTCTGCTCGGCTTTTTTCTTAGCACCGATGGCAGCACCACGTGATACAGTTAAGATTGTTCCTTCAACTGGCTTCATAACAGCCTTGTAGGCTACTTCAACACCAGATTGGAAGGCAAGAGCTAGGTCTTTTCCTGTTAACTCTTCTTTTGTCTTGATGGCTTGTGAGAATCCGCGGAAAAGCTGTGAAGTGATAACTCCTGAGTTCCCACGCGCACCCATCAACAGACCTTTAGCCAAGATACTTGCAGCCTCACCAACTGTTGAAGCTGGTTTGTCTGCTACTTCTTTGGCACCATTTTCGATCGTCATTCCCATGTTTGTTCCTGTATCTCCATCTGGAACTGGGAAGACGTTCAATGAGTTGACATATTCGGCTTGCTTGTTCAAACGAGTAGATGCAGCCTGTACCATTTCTTGAAATAAGCTTGTAGTAATATTTGACACGATTATTCTCCTACAACTTTGATATTTTGAATGTAGACATTCACAGTTTGAGCAGTGATGCCAAGTTGGTTTTCCAAACTAAAGCGTACACGCTCTTGGATGTTTTTTGAGACTTCACTAATCTTAGTTCCGTAGCTCAACACGGTATATACATCAACTGCAATGCTACCATCTTCGGCCGCTTTTACAACGACACCTTTAGAATAATTTTCCTTCCCAAGGAGGGCTTGGAAATTATCTTTGAGGGCTTTCTTACTTGCCATACCGACCACACCAAAAATCTCAGTTGCTGCACCGCCTACAACGGTAGCAATCACTTCATCTGTTAGTTCGATTTGACCATCTTTTGTATTAATTTTTACAGTCATTTTTTCTACCTCAACTAGTTGATACTCTATTTTATCATATTTCAAGCCAAGTGTAAAAGCAGAATACTGTATCGGCGGATATTTGCGCCTTTTACAAGTGATTTTGAGCTTAGAGCAAAAGAAAAAGACCTGATGGCCTTTTACTCTTTATTAAACGCGTTCTACTTTACCTGATTTCAAAGCACGAGCTGAAGCCCAAACTTTTTTAGGTTTACCATCGATAAGTACAGTAACTTTTTGAAGGTTTGGTTTTACGGCACGTTTTGTTTGGTTCATCGCGTGTGAACGGTTGTTTCCTGATACAGTCTTACGACCTGTAAAGTAACATACTTTAGCCATTTGTGTTTTCCTCCTATTAGATCTAATATAGCGGATGTGCTAGCACCACATACTGTACTATGTTATCACACTTTCTCTGTTTTGGCAAGGGGATTGGAAGATTTTTTTATTTAACGTAAACAACTCCTAGTTTCCCAAAAGCTACATCTCCACGGATAATCAAAGTTTTGCTGGTTGGGGCTACAGGGGCATCTGCCTTGGCTGCTCCACAAAAAGTCTCTACCTTTAGATCTACTCTCCAGTGTTGAGGCACGTAGATAACTGCATTCCCAAAACCGACTTCGATATTCAGAGTAGCAAAATCACCTAACATCTCTGCATTGTCATAATAGATTTTGGCATTCCCAAATCCGACTTCAAACTCGTCTTCTACCAATTCTTGGTCCTGTTTGTAAAAAGTTCCACTACCAAAGGCAACTTCCTTTTCTGTAAGAATGGTCTTTTCAGCGTCATACCACCATTTTTTCTCGTTCCATGTTTTGTTCGAATTAGCCAACATGCCAACTCCGAGAACGATTAGAACTCCCGCCCAGAACAGTGACTGATTGGGAATCGGCAGAATGTCATAAAAATGATTGGCTATCATCAAAGCTACTAGGGCTGTAAAAGAGGCTGAAGTTAAGTGGCGACGAAGCAAAGCTTCAACTGATTGATAAGCAAAAAATCCAATACCAATCAAGGGCCAAATCTGCCCTCCCAGAGAAGGAATTCCAAAATTCCCCTGCAATAATACTAAAGCTGCCAATACTAGCAATACAATACCAAATGCTTTCTTTTTCATCTTCTTACCTCATGTTTCTTAGATTTTCTTTTAGGAGGGATTGATAGTGCCGTGACACGTGAACCTCCTTGTGGGTTTGATAAAAGGAAATAGTTCCTGTACCTGAGAAGGACTTGTCCACCGAGTAAACCTGCCGGATATTGGCAATGGTCGACTTGGATACCCGACTGAAATAGCGGGGCAGAATGGACTCCAACTCATAAAGCTTGAGCCGAACCTCGTAGGCTTCTTTCTGGGTATGAGCGTAAATCTTGCTACCTTCTGTCTCAAAAAAGAGAATTTCTGACAAGTCTAAGTAGTACTCACCCGTCCCCTTATAAAAGATCAACCTAGGAGCCTTGGTTTCTTGCAAGAGTCGTTGCAAATCAGCTATTTCATCTGTCAGGGCTGCAGCCTTGATGACAATCTCTGTCTCAGTTAATTCACTATCAATCTCGATTCGTAACTTCATCCTATCTCCTTTCTGCATCTACTATACCAAAGCCCATCAGACTTTACAAGGGCAAAAAAGCAAGTGGTCACTTTTGACCCGTAAGTGGTTACGAGCCCAAGCCCACTTGCTTTGCTTTTTACAAAATAAAGAATAGAATTCCCCAGATGAGCCCACAGGCATAGCCAACTAGAACATCCTTGGGATAATGAACGCCACCCAAGACTCGCACCAGACCGAGAAGAGCTGACAAGACCAACAAAATCAAGCCCACAGGCAGATTTGCGTGCAGACAAGCCATGGAAATGATGGTTGCTGAAAAGACATGGCGGCTGGGCATTGAATTGCCTGCACTATCCTTGTCTAGTAGCGGGATAATTTCCCAAGCCTCATAAGGACGCGGTTGATTGATCCACTTACGAACTAGCGTTAATAGGACAAAGCCAGAAGCCGGCACCATGATATAGGTGACAAGGTCTTTCCCCAAGCCTTTGCTGATAAAGCTTGCTCCCAGTAAGGTCAAGTATGCCAAGGGCATCAGGACTGTCATCATGCGATTAAAAACACGCATCAGTTGCAAAAGCTGTGGATGTCGAAGAAGACTTGATTTCCTCTTGTCATACCACTCTTGATAGTTTTTCATATATTTTCTCGTTATTTTTAGATTTTACACAAGAAGCCTACTAGCATCTCCTACTCTAGTATAGTGTAGAAAAAGAAGGCCGTCAAGCCTTCTTTGGTTTTATTCTTCTACTTCATCTTCTGTAAATTGACTATTGTAGAGGTCAGCATAGAAACCACCCTGAGCCATAAGTTCCTCATGATTGCCTTGCTCAATGATATTTCCATCCTTCATAACCAAAATCAAGTCGGCATTACGGATAGTTGACAAGCGATGGGCAATGACAAAGGACGTACGTCCCTCCATCAAACGGTCCATGGCTTTCTGAATCAACTCCTCTGTACGTGTGTCGACTGAAGATGTCGCTTCATCAAGAATCAAGAGCGGAGCATCTTTGAGAAGGGTACGAGCAATGGTTAAGAGCTGTTTCTGTCCGACAGACAAGGTCACTGTATCATCCAAGACGGTATCGTATCCATCTGGTAAAGTTGTGATAAAGTGGTGGATTCCTACTGCTTTGGCTGCTTCAATCACGCGCTCATCACTAATACCAGTTTGATTGTAGATAAGATTATCACGAATGGTTCCTTCAAAGAGCCATGTATCCTGCAAGACCATTGAAAAGGCATCGTGCACTTCTGAACGTTTCATAGACTTGGTATCCACACCATCAATGCGAATGCTTCCCTTATCAATCTCATAGAACTTCATCAAGAGATTAACAATAGTCGTCTTCCCAGCTCCAGTTGGCCCGACAATGGCAACCTTTTGCCCTGCATGAGCTGTCGCAGAAAAGTCATGAATGATGGTTCGCTCAGGAGTGTAGCCAAAGGCAACTCTGTCAAAGACCACTTCACCCTTCATGTTGGTCAATTGTCTTTCCTTATGAGATTCATCTTCCATCTCAGCTTCGCCTAGAAACTCAAAGACACGTGTCATAGCTGCACTGGCTTGTTGCAAACTTGTAATCCCTTGGGCAATCTGTGATAAGGGTTGTGAGAAGGTACGAACGTAGACCATGAAGGCTACGATAATCCCAATACTGATATGTCCTTCAAGAGCTAGGACTGCACCGACGATGATCACCAAAACATAGCTAAAGTTCCCAACAAAGATCATTGCTGGCATCATGATTCCAGAAATAAATTGAGATTTCCAAATACTATCATGTAGGTCTTGATTCAATCCTGCGAATGTTTCTTTAGTTGGTTCCACAGCGTTATAGCTGGTCACAACATTGTGGCCAGAGTACATTTCTTCCACATAACCATTTACAGCTGCTAGATTGTTTTGTTGGGCTTTAAAGTAGCCTTGTGACTTAGCCATAATGACTGAGACAGCAGCAAAACCTACAAGGGTTGAAACAACTGTTACCAATGCCAAAATCCAGTTCATGCCAAACATGGTAATCAAAACAGCAATCAGTAGAAAGCTAGCTGAGAGCACTGTTCCCAGACTTTGGTTGAGGGACTGAGCCGCCGTATCGACGTCATTGGTTACTCGAGAGAGTGTATCCCCTTGAGAATGACGGTCAAAATAAGCAAGTGGCAGACGGTTAATTTTTTCAGCGATAGCTGTCCGCAAGCGTTTTGAAAAATGTTGGATACTCGTTGAAAAGATATAGGCTTGTGTATAGTTGAGAATGGCACCAAGCACATACAAAATAGCTAAAAAGCTGGCGATACTTGTTACAGCTACCAAGTCGATTTCTGTAGCCAAACCGTCTGAAATCAAGTTGGTGATTTCCTTAATCTTAGTTGGTCCATAAACAGTGATAATACTTGAACATACAGTAGCCACGACAGCTACTAGTAGAGGAAGTTGGAGACCTGCTAGAAAAGGTTTATATTGTTTCCAAAGGGACGTCTTCTTATTTTCCATGTTCCAATTCCTCCTTCGATAGTTGTGAATAGGCAATTTCTTGGTAAACCTCATTAGTAGCAAGAAGTTCTTTGTGGGTGCCTTGTCCCACGACTTTACCCTGATCTAAGACTAAGATTAAGTCTGCATCCATGATGGTTGAGATACGTTGGGCAACGATCAACTTGGTCATAGATTGGGTTTTTTCAGCTAGTTCTTGGCGCAAGATACGGTCTGTCTTGTAGTCCAAGGCTGAGAATGAATCATCAAAAATGAGAATTTCTGGCTTACGAGCCAAGGCACGCGCAATAGCCAACCGCTGTCTTTGTCCTCCTGAGAAGTTGGTCCCACCTTGGGCCACTTCTGAGTTTAGACCTGCTTCCTTATCCTCGATGAAGCTTTTAGACTGAGCCAACTCAAGAGCTTGCCACATAGCAGTCTCACTTAGTGGGCTTTCTTGACTTTTACCGAAGTCTAGATTGCCTTTGACATTTCCTGAGAAAAGGACGGCTTTTTGTGGGATATAGCCGACTTTATTCCGCAAGTCTTCCAAATCATAATCCTGCACATTGACGCCGTCTACTAGGATTTCCCCATCTGATACATCATAAAAACGAGGCAAGAGGTTCACAAGCGTAGATTTACCAGAACCAGTTGAACCGATAAAGGCGACCGTTTGACCAGCTTCTGCCTTGAAGCTGACATGTTCCACAACTGCTTCTGAGTTTTTAGAGTAACGGAAGGTTACATCACGGAATTCCACTTGACCTTGAATAGATGAATCTGCCGTCTGTGGTTGACTAGGATTTTCAATAGAAGAATGCAAGTCTAGCACCTGATTGATACGTCCTGCAGAAACCAAGGTACGAGGAAGGACGATAAAGAGAGCACCCATGAGCAAGAAGCCCATCACGACCTGCATGGCATAAGACATGAAGACCACCATATCACTAAAGAGTGGTAGACGGTCTGTCAGGCTAGCATCATTGATGATATAGGCACCAATCCAGTAAATGGCTAGACTCAAACCGCTCGAAATCGCCATCATAATAGGATTCATAATCGCCATCAATCGATTGACAAAGAGATTGAGGCGAGTGACTTCCTCATTGGCTTCTTCGAATTTCTCATCCTGATAATCCTCAGCATTGTAAGCACGAACTACTCGAATCCCTGTCAAGCTTTCACGAGTGATACTATTGAGTTTATCTGTCAATTTCTGGATGACAGATTGTTTTGGAAAGGCCAGAGTCATGAGAACTGTTGTCATCAGAACATTGACGATAACAGCCACCACTACTGCCCAGAGCCAGTATTCAGATTTGCCAAGGATTTTTCCAATGGCCCAGATAGCCATGATAGGACCACGAGTGACCACTTGGAGCCCCATAGTAAAGAGCATTTGAATCTGCGTAATATCATTGGTCGTCCGAGTCAACAGACTAGGAATAGAGAACCGTTTGATTTCTGTCTGAGAATAATCCAAGACACGATTAAAAATATCACTACGCAGATGAGCCGTGTAGGATGCTGCAACGCGAGCTGCAAAAAAACCAACTGTGACAGATGATAGAAAGGCTAAGAGTGACAAGCCCATCATCTTAATAGCTGGTGACCAAAGTGCATCCAACTGCGTCCCTGGTGTCCCAAGTAATGCTGTAATTTCTGAAATGTAAGTCGGTACTTCTAACTCTAGATAGACCGAGAAACAGGTAAAGAGTATGGTCAAGAGAATCATTCCCCACTCTTTTCCTGTGATACGCTTAGCGAGTTTCTTCATCTTCCCCTCCTATTTTTTCTACATTGGCTTGTAGTTGAGCCATGACTTCCTCAAAAATAGCTAGTTTTTCTTCAGATATTCCATCGAGTAAACTGCGGTCAATTCGATCAAAGAAAGACTTGACCTGCTTCATTTGAGAGCGAGATTTTTCAGTCAAATGAACAAATTTTGCCCGTTTATCACTTGGACTCGCCTCCAACTCCACCAAACCATTTTGCACCATGCGCTTAACCAAGTTACTCGCAACTGACTTGGTGACATTGAGTTCTTGTTCAATATCCTTAATGAGCGTCAACTCTTGATCATGCTCACGACGATCTAAAAAACGTAGAACTTGCCCTTGCGGTCCACCCATAAATTCGATACCACAACGCTTGGCTTCCTTTTGTACCATCAAATGTACCTGGTGACCAAAACGTTTAAAGACCAACATCGGTTTATCCATGCTTTTTCCCTTCTAAATAAAATAGTTCCCACGAGAACCAATTGGTTTTCATGAGAACTATTTTATCACTTTCAAATAGAATGTCAAGAAAAAAGTTCTCACAGGAACTATTTTTTTTAAATTGACATTAGGTAGTATTTTATCTATAATAAACACTATCTCACACGAACACGAATCCAGTTTACTAGAAATGAGAAATTCACACATGAAACAAAAAGAACAGAAAATCTTAGGAATCCTTGCCATTATCTTTGGAACCCTGGCACTTCTTGGTTCTTGGATACCTATCGTCAACATCCTACCATTTTTCCTTGCCATTGCCACTTTGATTTTAGGAGTTTTTGGTATTGCCATCAATCTCAGAAACCGTAAAACATTGGCTATCATCGGGACAACCTTAGGTCTTATTTCCATTGTCCTTGTTTTAATAACTCAAGTTCTATCTACTCATGTCTTTACTGACCTTGCTAGAACCTTTAGTCACCCCTATAGAAACATCACTTCTTCAACTGATACTGAGGATTATGGTGAACTTCCTGATAGTAGTACAGGTGAGGAAGATGACGAGGAAGATACTGAATTCTTCACTTGGAGTCAGGAACAGTTCGATGCCTTGGTAGAAGGGGATACTTCTGATAGCGGGAAAGGTGGTAGCAACTATAAAGATATTATCAGGAAACACGGAATCCCAGATTCAGAAACGGATTCAGTTATGGGAGACTATGAAATAAAAAGAATCACCTATCTCTCCATCAGTTCAGAGCCTAAGACAGTTGTGCTCACGTTCGTCAAACAAGAAAATGGCCAGTTTCTTCTAATCCGTAAATTTGCTGTTGGACTGGACCGAAAAGAACAATCTGATTCTGGAGTGAAAGTTTAACATAACTAAAAAAGGTGCTAGGAATAGTAATCGGTAGACCTAGTCTCCATTTCCAAATCCCAGCACCACGATATTTCCACAATCCATTGGATTATAGACGATTGTAGATTACTAATAACGTTTTGAGCAAAAGAGATTTTTGCCTCTTTCCTGCCCCTCTTGTCATCACAAAATAAACAAACCCCTTGAAAATATTGAATTTGTACTGACCCCAAAAAGTTAGACAAATAATTATTAAAAGGATTTAGTTCTGTACTGCACAGGACTAAGTCCTTTTAGTTTTACCTTAATTCGTTTGTTGTTGTAATAATCAATATAGTCTACAATA
>NZ_JASHFO010000040.1:0-13077 GCF_047460825.1 Streptococcus infantis
ACTCACCTGAGTACAATCCTATTGAGAAAACATGGGCTCATATCAAAAAGCACCTCAAAAAGGTATTACCAAGTTGTAATACTTTTTTCGAGGCTCTTTTGTCTTATTCTTGTTTCAGTTGACTATAGTAACAAATGAAGTAAATCTTTCTGTAACAAAAAGTATAGCATCAAGTTTTTCTACCTGATGCTATACTTTTTTCTAATTTCAGAGACTATTTCCAGACTCTTTATCTTTAACCATAAATAAGCTTTTAAATGACTTTATATGGCATCTTATAGAGAGTGGTTCAAAATTAACAGTTCTCTCTAACTTTCGGGGTGCACTTCAACATTTCTTTTTATAACATAATTTATTATTTACAAATCAGTAACATATTTCAATATCGCTATGAAATATCTTTTGATCTATATTGATATTCTTTTTCGAAATATTGGTCTATCCCAAAAATATCAACTATAAAATGAGGAAATGCTGATAATATGACAACTTTATTATGCGGATTAATGAACTTTGTATATTGATTTGAAAATATAGCACTAGAATTCGCAATTTCAGTTTTATCATCAACTAAATACAATGAACAATATATAAAGTATTTAACCAACTTTTCAATCTTCGACTTATCATATAATGGATTATTATACATATCCGAAGTTACATTTTTATATTTATCTTTAAATGTTGTTTTTCCTCTCTTTTTAACATCATAAATATTAAACAGATGTAACAAGACACTATTGCTATCAATATAATCATCGTTAAAACATTTAATTGCTTCAAACATTGGATAACTAATTAATAATTTGCCTTTATCAGTTGATTCATTAAAAAGTAACAAAAGGTCATAAATCTTCGAAGAAAGCAAATCATTCGGGTTATCAGACTTGTAAAAGTAATGCGCATCTAAGTCAAAAAAAAGAAAAATATCAGAAAACGTATCGTAATTTTCTAGTTGAGAATCATATTCCATATTTTTTGATTTTAGTATGTCTAGTAAAACAGGAATCGTTTCAAATTCATCCTCATCCGGATATTCAGAGATTTTTTTATATAAATCATATATTAATGTTCCGTAGCTCTGAACAACAATTGGAATAATATTATTTCCATTTTCTACCATACGTTCTTGGTGATATTGGATAAATTGGTCTATATATTTTGGTTCATCTACCTTACCTTCAACAATAAATAAAATATTACTCATTATCAAAACTACCTGCTCGATACATTTTTTCTATATTTTGTGCTTGACGAATTTCACGACCTGAACGATCTGCTATATTAGCAATTCTATTATTAGAAATAGTAAAATAACTATCAGGTCTTAAAATAGAGTTAGACATATTTGCAGTATTATGTGTTGTTAAAATAATTTGACTGGTAGATTCTTTGAGTTTTTGTATCAATTTTCTGGAAACATCATGATGAAAATAAGAATCAAATTCGTCAATAAACATAAAATGAATACCATCTTCCATTTGCATATACCACATATAAAATAATGATAAGGCAACTGTTCCCTTTGACATAATGCTAAAGAAATTAGCCTCTTTCCCAGAAGGAAATTTTACAAAAATATATTTTGTATCATCAATTTCTTTTTCAAACAAGTCATATTTAATACCCAAATCAGACAGAAATTCTTGATAATCTTTTATTTTATTTTTTTCAATAATTGTCGAGGCTATACCACCATTACCTGTCGTATATCCCTGATAATGATTACCATATATTGAGTCGAAAGATAACATCGATTCAACAAACTTAATAAATCTGTTAAAAATGTCATCCTTAGTTCCCTCAATGTTATCTGATCCTGTTGAATAAACATAAGCAAGTTTTACTAGAGATTGGTCGTTTCTTAATTTATCAAAGTTAATTTCACTACCATTTTTTAAATTTATAGTCCTAAACTGTCTCTTTTTATCATACTGAATAATTAATTCATCATCTATAAATAATTCTTCACAAACAATTTCATCATAGCTACGCTTAGAGTAATTATATTTAACAATGTGATTACTAAAATTAAATGTATATTCAAATTCAGCAAACTTAGGCATAGTCTCTAAATTTAAAAAATGCTTTTTATAATCATCACTATTTTTTTCATTATCTGTTAGATGAGTTATAATATCCATGATAGCTAAACCTAAGTTTGATTTACCTGAGGCGTTATCTCCATATATAACCGCAGTAGAAAGAATATTGTTTTTTACAATGCTATTATTAAACGAATAATTTCCAGCTGTTAAATCAAACTCAATTTGTGATGCAAAATTTTTAAAACCTTTTACCTTAAATTTTTGTAACATACTAGCCCTCCTTTAACCGTAAAAAAATTACGATTCATTTAATTATACGATAAATATTCAATCAGTGCAAGAATAAGACATAATACTTCAAAATAAAAATACCTCAAAATTAGATTTTTTTGTCTAACTTTTGGGTGCAGTTCAACAGTTCCAACCTCTATTTCAAAATAACATTAAGCCTTAACTTAGCTTCCTCTTTCCCAGAAGATGGCTAGTAAAATCATGGCCCCGAGAACTGATGGGATAATGGCTGTACCGTTTAGGCTTGGTCCCCAAGAACCAAAGAGTAATTGTCCTAGAAAGGCACCAATCCAACCCAGGAACATTTTCCCGAAGCATCCCATTCGTTCGCCACGATTGGTGATAGCTCCTGCTAGTAGTCCGATTAAAAGACCGACAAACATACTTCCAAGCATAGATTCTCCTTAAATTGCCCAATCTCCATTACGGAAGAGTGGTACGCGTGTTCCATCCTCACGGATACCATCGATATCCATTTGGTTAGAACCAATCATAAAGTCAACGTGAACATCTGAACGATTAAGTCCTGCAGCTTCAAGCTCTTCTTCGCTCATCTCTGCTCCACCAACAACGCTAGTTGCGTAAGCGGCACCGATAGCCAAGTGGTTTGAAGCATTCTCATCGAAAAGAGTATTAAAGAAGGTAATACCTGACTGAGAAATTGGACTTGGATCTGGTACCAAGGCACATTCACCCAAGGCACGCGCACCAGCATTCTTAAAGACAAGGTCCTTCATAACCTGGTCACCCTTTTCAGCTGTAATATCAACGATTTGACCATTTTCAAAGGTCACCTTGATGCCTTCGATGATATTTCCATTGTAGCTGAGTGGTTTTGTAGACGTTACATAACCATCAGCACGACGGAAGTCAGGAGCTGTAAAGACTTCTTCTGTTGGCATGTTTGGCAAGAATCCTTCACCTTGGGCATTAACTGCACCAGCTGATTCCCAAACGTGGTTCTTCGGCAAGCCAAGTTTCAAATCAGTTCCAGGTGCTGTGTAGTGAAGAGCTGAGAATTGCTCTTTGTTAAGCATTTCTGCCTTGCTCTTCAGGATAGCTGCATGTTCTTCCCAAGCCTTAACTGGATCTTCTTCGTAGATACGGCAAGTCTTGAAGATTTGGTCCCAAAGGAGGTCCACTGCTTCTTCGTCACTCGCAGCATTTGGAAAGACCTTTTTAGCCCACTCGAGTCCAGCAGCTGCTGCTACAGTCCAGCTAACCTTGTTAGATTGAGTGGCGATACGCATTGGCTTCATAGCAATTCCCATAGCTTTTGCAGAAGCAGAGAGCTTTTCAGCGTCCACTCCGTTCAAGGCACCTGGGTCAGAAGAACGGACACCGAGACGACTTGCTTTGTTTTCAAGAAGGTAATCCATCTCAGCAATCTTGTATTCAGGCACATTGTCCAAACGCTCTAGTGGCGCGTGCAGGAATTTCTCACGGTTTACAAAGTCATCTGCCCATTGAACGATAACTTCATGTGCACCAAGTGCATAAGCTTCTTTGACGATTAAGTGAGCCAACTCGCGTTGTTCCACATCGATAGAGAGGGCCAAAGTGTGACCAGGTTGCACGTTCACTCCGTTCGCAACCAACAATTTAGCATATTTTTCTAGATTTTCTTTAAAATTTGGTAAAACCATGTTGTTTCTCTTTTCTATATTTTTTAGTTTTTATGTAAAGCAGAGAGTAGCCCTGCTAGTGCAATAGCACCTGACAAGAGTGCTGTTGACAAAAAAATTGTCTGATCAGCAAGTTCCAATTGATATTCAAATACCTTCTCAGCCGGTTTATCTTCCGCAAAAATTCTTAGTTTCATGAAATATCCTCCAAGTTCTTAAAACAAATCATCAAACAGACTGAGCTGGTTATCCTCTGGCATATTACCGAGAATTCCCATTTCATCCATCTTTTCAACCAAGGTTGATGAGAGTCCACCGCGCTTGCGGAGTTCTGTTTTAGAGAGGAACTCCCCTTCTTGACGAGCACGAACCAATTGCTTGGCAACGTTCTCTCCAAGACCATCCATAGCGACAAACGGTGGGATGAGGGTATCTCCGTCGATGATAAATTCAGTCGCATCACTGCGATAGAGATCCAATTTCCCAAACTTGAAGCCACGTTCCCACATCTCATTGACGATTTCAAGAGTTGTGTAAAGGTCAATTTCTACGTTGGAAGCTTCATTGTTCTTACGCTTTTCAGCAATTTCTTGCATCTTGCGTTTGATAGCATCCAAGCCTGTACCCATGGTCTTGATATCAAATGCCTTGGCACGGATGGAGAAGTATGCACAGTAATAATAAATCGGATGGTGAACCTTGAAATAGGCCACACGAAGGGCCATCATAACGTAAGCAGCCGCATGGGCTTTAGGGAACATGTACTTAATTTTCCCACAAGATTCGATATACCACTCAGGTACATTGTTAGCCTTCATAGCTTCGATATAACTATTGCGCTCTTCTTCTGAGATTTTAAGCCACAATCCCTTACGTACACGCTCCATGATGGTAAAGGCCATCTTTGGATCCAGGCCAGCGTGCATGAGGTAAACCATGATGTCATCCCGACATCCGATAACGGTTGATAGGTCCGCAATTCCAGCCTTAATCAAGTCCTGGGCATTTCCCAACCATACGTCGGTACCGTGTGACAGACCAGAAAGCTGTAGCAACTCCGCAAAGGTCGTCGGATGGGTTTCATCCACCATTCCGCGAACAAAGTTGGTCCCAAACTCTGGAATTCCAAGCATACCAGTTGAAGTCCCGATTTGCTCAGGTGTCACTCCCAGGATATCTGTACCCGAGAAGAGAGCCATGACACCAGGATCATCCATAGGGATATCATTTGGATCAATGCCTGACAAGTCCTGGAGCTTGCGAATCATGGTCGGATCATCATGACCAAGAACATCGAGCTTGAGGACGTTCTCATCGATATCGTGGAAGTTAAAGTGAGTGGTCTGCCATTCAGCAGTTACATCATCTGCAGGATATTGCACTGGAGTAAAGTCATAGACATCCATATAGTTAGGAATAACAACGATTCCCCCTGGGTGCTGACCGGTCGTCCGTTTAACACCAGCAGCTCCTTGGGCTAGGCGCTCTACTTCGGCTTCACGGTAGAACTTGCCATAGTCACGCTCGTAACCTTTGACAAATCCATAGGCTGTTTTAGCAGCCACCGTACCAACCGTTCCTGCACGGAAGGCATATTCTTCCCCAAAGATATCACGTACATCCAAGTGGGCGCTCGGCTGATCCTCACCTGAGAAGTTCAAATCGATATCGGGAACCTTATCCCCGTCAAAACCAAGAAAGGTCTCGAAAGGAATATCCTGTCCATTCTTGCTGAGTTTGTGGCCACAGTTTGGACAGTCCTTGTTAGGCATATCAAACCCTGAACCGTAGGAACCATCCGTGATAAATTCACTGTACTGACACTGACCACAGACATAGTGAGGAGAGAGAGGATTAACCTCGGTGATCCCAATCATGGTCGCAACAAAACTGGATCCAACAGACCCACGGGAACCAACCAAGTAACCTCGTTCGTTGGAACGGTGCACTAGCATTTGCGAAGCCAGATAAATCACGGCGAATCCATTCCCCAGGATAGAAGTCAATTCCTTTTCAATTCGTAAATCAACGATATCTGGCAGTGGATTTCCATAAATTTCAAAAGCTTTTTTATAGGTTAATTCAGCAACTGTTTCTTCGGCTTGGTCAATGAAAGGTGTATACAAATCACCTTTAACGACCTCAACAGGCTCAAAGATTTCTGCTAAGGCATTGGTATTTTCAATGACAACCTTACGAGCCAAGTCCTCTCCTAGAAAGGCAAATTCATCCAACATTTCATTGGTCGTTCTAAAATGTGCCTTGGGTAGCGGAGCTGGTTGGGCAGCTTCTCCGTGGCCGATCGTTCGGTTAATCATCGCCCCCTGACCTAGACTGCGGACGATGATTTCTCGATAAATTTCATCCTCAGGTTCGAGATAGTGGACATTTCCTGTCGCAAGAACGGGTTTCCCAAGGCGATCTGCAACCTCTATCAAACTCTTGATAATGGTGTGGAGCTCCTCCATGTCCTTGACCTGCTCTTTGGCAATCAGAGGTGCATAGATTGCCGGAGGCATCACCTCGATAAAGTCATAGTATTTAGCAACTTCGACTGCCGCATCTACACCTTGTGATACAACTGCATCAAAGACTTCCCCTTCTGTACAAGCGGAGCCCAAAATTAAGCCTTCTCGATGGGCATCCAGTATCGTACGTGGAATCCGCGGTACTCCTTCAAAATACTGGGTATTTGATAGAGAAACCAGCTTAAAGATATTTTTCAAGCCCACCTGATTTTTCACATAGATGGTCGCATGCTTGACGCGAGCTTTTTTATAAGAATCTGGACTGATTAAATCAAGGTTTAATCGCGCCAAGTCTATCACTCCATGCTTTTCTGCCACTTCCTTGATAAAGATAAAGAGCAGACGGCCAGTTGCTTCTGCATCGTAGTTGGCCATGTGGTGGTGTTCTAGGGCAACACCAAAACGCTTGGTCAAGGGTCCTAGACCATGACGTTTATACTCAGGATAGAGATTTCTTGCGAATTCTAGTGTATCGATGACGGGTTGAGTGATTTTTGGCAGGCCATGACGTTCATAGTTGGCATTCATAAAGCCAACGTCAAAGGTTGCATTGTGGGCTACAAGAACGGTATCCTTACAAAACTCTTGGAATTCTTTCAGAACTTGAACCAAGGGTTTGGCATTTTTCACATGCTCATCCGTAATTCCTGTCAATTCAGTAGTAAAGGCTGATAAATGGTGACCAGGATTGATAAATTCATCAAATTCAGCTACGATATTGCCCTTATACATCTTAGAAGCCGCCACCTGAATCAAGTCATTATAGATAGCAGATAGACCAGTCGTTTCCACGTCAAAGACTACATAAGTAGCTTCAGAAAGGTCCATCTCCACTTCGTTATAGACGATAGGAACACGGTCTTCAACGATATTGGCTTCCATCCCATAGATCAGCTGGATGCCAGCTTTCTTAGCCGCCTTATAGCCATGAGGGAAGGATTGAACATTCCCATGGTCCGTGATTGCTACCGCTTTATGACCCCATTTAGCAGCTTTCGCAACGAGTTCTTCAACTTCAGGTAGAGCATCCATGGTCGACATATTGGTATGGGCATGAAACTCAACGCGACGCTCACCTTCTGGCATCAAGTCCTTACGTTCATAGTGAACAACTTCCTGCACGTCCTGAACATTCATGGTCAAATCTCGTGTAAAATTATTGACCTCGACATTTCCTCGAACACGGAGCCAGGAATTTTTCTTGATCATGTCAAATTTTTGGGCTTCTTCTTCATTTTTAACCCATTTTTGCATGGAGAAGCTAGATGTATAGTCCGTCATCTTGAAATTAATTAGGACACGACCCGTTCTAGTCACCTTCTGCTCGACATCAAAGACAACTCCTTCAAAAACCAGACGATTTTCCTCAGTATTAACCTCAATCATAGGAGTAATCTCTGCCTTGTCTAGTTTTGGCTTGGCAGCTGCCTTCTTGGATTGGAAATCAAAGACAGGCTTATCCTCAGCTGGAGGTGGTGGCGCCATCTGTTCCAATTGTTCCATAGCCCGAAGTGTTTCTTCATTGGCAGCTTGGATAATCATTTGATTTTCCGTCTGAAAGGCCTCTTGCTCTTCCCTCGTGAGTTCTTCATTTTTTTCTAAAATGCAGGATAATTTAGGAAAGCCAAAAAGTTCCAGCTGTTTGCTAAGATTTGGCAGATGATTTTTTCTAAAATGCTCTGTATCTGCCGCTTCAGAAGCTTCAATAATCAACTGGTCATTTTCAAAGCGAACCTGAAAATTCTGATATATAGAACGAAAACCTTGACTAGCGCAAGGACCATCCGAAAAAGCCTCTCGATAGTAGGCTTGTAAAAGTTCTCTAGAAAATTCCTGATTTCTCGTTTTTATCTCAAAACTAGCCTGATTTCCCGTTTTTGAGAATTCTTCTTTCAAGCCTCTTTTCAACTCTAGAAAAAGTTCAAAAGGCAAGATATTTTCAAAAACAAAATGAAACTCCCAAACTTTGCTTCGTTTATGAACAATAACTTGTTCTATTTCAGCCTGAGAGAAGGCCTCATGATTTCTCATTTCAGCGGGGATTCCCAACTGATTCATTAAAATTTCAAAAGTGGTTGACATCCATTTTCCTCACAATATACTCCTTCTATTTTACCATATTTGAGGCACTTTTTCCTATTTCTACCAAACAGAAAAAGAAGCCACAAAGTGACTTCTTTTAAATTGTTAACAGCCTAGTTCATTGCATCTATCCTTAACCTTACAGACTAGAGCTCTGTACGATTTTCAATAGCTCTTAAGAGCGTTACTTCGTCAGCATACTCGATATCAGCTCCGACTGCTAGACCTCGCGCTAGACGAGTAACCTTGATTCCTGCTGGCTTGAGAAGTCGAGAGATATACATGGAGGTCGCCTCACCATCAGCAGTGGCATTGGTCGCGACGATGACCTCTGAAACCTCGCTATCCATGAGACGAGTCATGAGACTTTTAAGATTGATATCGTCAGGACTAATCCCATTCATAGGGGAGATCA
Source organism: Streptococcus infantis (assembly GCF_047460825.1). Lineage (GTDB taxonomy): Bacteria > Bacillota > Bacilli > Lactobacillales > Streptococcaceae > Streptococcus > Streptococcus infantis_V. The sequence continues at coordinate 8,990 of NZ_JASHFO010000040.1, forward strand.
ATCCGTGCAAGACATGATAGAGTCCGTGGTATTCTTGAATATTCTCCATAGCTGCTACATCTCGGCTATCCTCTAATACTAGGATAGTAGTCTGATCACGACTAGGATCCGTACAGATTGAACACGGATCATCATCCGTCAAACGTCCGCAAATCGAACAATAGGTCAATTCTCGCTTGGCTGCAAGGAGATTTTTAGCAAATTCATTGACGTCGTCATCAGACATCCCAATCGTATAAAAGGCCAGTCGGGTTGCTGTCTTAATCCCGATACCTGGAAGTTTAGAATAGCTGTCAATCAACTTAGCAATAGGTGTTGGATAAAGCATGGCTTCCTTTCTAATTCATTGGATGGTGTTGGTTGTATAGATTGATAATGTCGCGAGCAATTGCTGGCCCAACATTTTTGGTTAAATTGGTATTATGAGGAAAGACTACTGCAACTGCAATTTGAGGATTTTCTGTTGGAGCATAGGCCACGGCATTGGTATTATTAGCTTCTTTTTGACCACCAGCTACATAGCTTTCAGCTGTACCGGTTTTACCACTGATAGAAACAGTGGCACCATCTGAAAACGCCCGTCCTGTCGTTAGGGGACTAGTTCCATGCGATACTTGGTAAAATCCTTGGTGCAAGATTGCCATATCTGATTCAGAAATATTGATTTTATTCATTTCGGTGCTAGTTGTTTGCTGAATCAAATTTCCTAGACCACCTTGCTCATTATTATCATAGACTCCTTCTACGATATGAGGAGCCAGGCGAACACCATTATTAGCGATTGTTGCCACATACTGGGCCAACTGCATTGGTGTGTAGTTATCAAACTGTCCAAAAGCATTGTACAGATAATTAGCCAAATCAAAGTTTTTAGGAATAAATCCTGTTGATTCCTCTGGCAAGTCAATCCCTGTAGCAGCACCCAAACCATACTCACCAAAAGTTGCGCGTAGTTTTCCCATGGCAGACTCTAGTTGGTCGGTCTTAACTGTCATATCCGGTTGATAGGTTTGCCCCATCATTCCTAGGGCAGTTTGAATCATATAGGCATTGGATGAGTATTCCAAAGCCTCGACTGCTGTAATCGGGAAGGAACCGTAAGCAAGAGTATACCAAGAATTGATAGCTGGGGATCCTTGGAAAACGATTGGCTGGTCTGTCAAGGTCTGGTTCCCCTTAAGAACACCATTTTCCCATCCCGAGCTGATGGTAGCCGCTTTAACGACAGAACCTGGAACAAAGACATTGGTCACAGTCCCCAGCGAGTCTGTGGTTAAGTCACCCGTTTCCAAATTATGTTTAATCCCTGACATAGCTAACACAGCACCAGTCTTAGGATTGAGCGCTACTGCATAGACACCTTCAGAATATTTTGCTCCACCATTTGAAAGTTCCGAACTGAAGTAACTTTTCAGAAGATTATCCACACTGTCTTGGAAGGTCAAATCAATGGTCAATTTAATATTTTTTCCCTTGCTACCTTCTTCGACATTTTCCACACTCTCCATATCGCCATATTTATCGAGATGGATTTCTTTTACGGTGCGCTTTCCTTGTAGAACTTCTTCGTATTGTTTCTCCAGATAAGAAGTTCCAACACGGTCATTAAGTGAATAGCCTTTTTGCAAATAAGCATCCACATCCTCAGCTGGAAGACCTGATTTCTCACTAGAGACACTTCCAACGATAGATGAAAGAGATGTTTCTAAAACCTTTCTATCCCACGAAGTTGAAATGCTAATACCAGGTAATTCCTTGGAAGCTGAAGCAATGATGGCCACCTGTGTGTCACTTAATGGATCGGTTTGAATATTCCCTGTCGCAAAATTACCAACTGCATTGAGCTGGTTAAAGAGGTAGATAACCTTCTTTTCATCCTCTGAATAGTTCAGTTGATCAGAAGTGATACTCTCAGCAGCATTGTTATAAAGTTGAGCTTCGGATAGTTGATTTCCATCAGAATCAAAACGTTTATCCTTAGGAAGAGCCTCTACCGTTTTTTTATAGACAGCTGGATCTGCTAGATAATAGTCAGCCATTTGACGTTCTGTCAAATCTGGCGAGGTAACTGTTACATACGTTAAGAGTTTAGTGGAAATATCCTTTAAATCAGTAGCTGTCATCTTATTGCTTCGTGTGAAAGCCACGACTTGTTTAACGGTATTTTCTACCAAGGGTTTTCCAGCCGCGTCATAGATTTCTCCACGAGCAGAACCCGTTGTTACCCTAGTTTGGCTAGCAGACGCTAACTTGGTTTCATAGAAATCCTTGTTCAAAACTTGCATATAGAGCAAGCGACCAATGATGGTCATGAAAAGTAAAATAACGATTGCAAACAATAAATTAAGCCGAATCGGTATCGAATGGCTATTGAATTTTCTCATACAAATCAGTCTCATTTCTAATCAAAATCTCAATTTCCATTGTACCATAATTTGAAGAGAAAATTATGGAAAAAGAAAAGACTTTTCCTTTTTATCCCAAAAACAAAGCAACTGTGGTATAATAGAAGTAAGCGCTATTTTATTTGTTAGGTTTTATTGACAAATAATGTTTAACAAATAACTACAAAGGAGTCCCATGAACAAGCCAGATATCTCTACGATTATTGATCTTCACTTTGAAGAAATGACCGATTTAGAGCAAGAGATTGCTCGCTATTTTTTGCAGGCAGATACCATTCATGATGACTTGTCTTCTCAGCAGGTCACTCAAAAACTTCATATTTCTCAGGCGGCTCTCACTCGTTTTGCCAAAAAATGTGGCTTTACGGGTTATCGGGAATTTATTTTCAAATACCAACAACAAAAGGATACCCTTTCCGTTCCTCAACAAGATATGAATCCTTTGACACAAAGAGTCTTGAGAAGCTATACAAATATCCGAGAAATGACACAAGAATTGATTGATGATGACCAACTGGAGCGCATTGCCCAAATGATTGATCAATCAGAACGCGTCTATTTTTTTGGCACTGGAAGTTCTGGCCTCGTTGCGCGTGAGATGAAATTGCGTTTCATGAGACTTGGAGTCGTTTGTGAGGCTTTGACAGATCCAGATGGTTTCGCCTGGACAACCAGTATCATCGATGAAAAATGTTTGGTCTTTGGCTTTTCCCTTTCAGGAACAACTCCATCCATCATTGACAGTCTACTAGACGCTCAAGATATGGGGGCTAAAACTGTTCTTTTTACTAGTACGCCAAGCAAGGAAACTCAGGAATTTACAGAAACTGTACTGGTAGCAAGCCAGAGTCAGGCTTCCTATATCCAACGCATTTCTGCCCAACTTCCTATGTTGATCTTAATCGATCTCCTCTATGCTTATTTCCTAGAAATTGATCGTGAAAGTAAAGAAAAAATCTTTAACAGTTATTGGGAAAATAAAAAACTAAATGGCTATCGTAGAAATAGAAGATCTAGATAAGCCTTCATCCCTTTCAAGTGAACAAGCATATGAGCAACCAGCTATTAAAGTCGCTGGTTTTTAGTTTGCTCAAGTCCTATAACCGAATACTTCTCCCTTATGAGTATAGTGAATTGAAATAAGATGTGAACAAAGAGATTAGGAAAGTCAAATTAATTTCTAAAAACGTTTTAGAATCCTTAGTGTACTATTCTAGATTCAATCTACTATATATTCTTAAAAGATGATTAGAGAGTTTTTCAAAAATTCAATCCCCCTTAAACTTGAGCAAGTCAAACCTATCACCTTACTTCATCTAAAGAAACGCCATTCCCAAAATTTTCAATGCCGGAAATTCCTAGTATTCGACTCACCTATCACAAATAAAACTTACCAAACATCAACTCTAGTTTGATCAAAAGAGAACTCCCACTCTACTAAAAACTTTCTTTAGGTTCTTCCTTTTGTTGTGATTTATGAGGAGCTTTAGCTCATAGAAAGACTTTTTGTTTTCCAAATGCATAAAAAGAGGCTGGGTCAAAGATCTTTAAAATCAGGCTCTATAATATTTGTAGTGGGTAAATCCCCTATGGATATTATGGAGCCTATTTTTGTGTAGAAAAAAAGTCCCATATGACCTATAATGAAAAGCGATCAAACAACTCATTAGAAAGAATCATATG
>NZ_JASHFO010000041.1:0-12039 GCF_047460825.1 Streptococcus infantis
TGATATTCAAGAAATTATCAACCACAAAGCCCTCACTTAGATTATACTTCTAAATGAGGGCTCTTGTCTTTATTTTCGTGTTTCTGTGGGTGACGGCTATGTCGTCATGGCTGTCTGTCCCAGCCTCATTTTTGATATCTAGATATTAGGAAGTTTCTTCATTCACAAATGTGAAGCCTTCCCCAAGAATTTCGTGAGCTTCAGTGATGGTAATAAAGGCCTTAGGATCAATCGTATGAATCAATTCTTTCATCTTAACCATTTCATTTCTTGCTACGATACAGTAGATAATTTTTAAATCTTTTTGACTGTAGTAACCTTGTCCAGATATAAAGGTGACACCTCGACCTAACTCTTCATTGATTTTATCTGCCACTTCCATAGGCTTTTGAGTGATAATCATAAAACCTTTTCCAGCATATCCGCCTTCACCAATCAAGTCAATAACTCTTGAGACGATGAAGTCAAATAGAAGTGTATAAGTAACGAGACGAAGGTCTTGGAAGATAATTAAAATGAGCATTAAGATGAGGAAGTCTAGTGCAAAGAGTAATTTCCCTACGGAGATATTGGTGTACTTGTTCAGGATTCGAGCGACGATATCTGTTCCTCCAGTGGTACCACCAGCATTGAAGATAATACCTAGACCAAGTCCTAAAAGAACACCCGCAACTAATGCAACAATAACCAGATCTCCCTCAAGATTAAAGCTGAGAGGAATCTTTTCAAAGATTGCTAGCCAAATAGATAAGGAAATGGTTCCGAGTAGGCTACTGTATAGGGTCTTCGCACCAAAAATTTTCCAGGCTAGAATGAATAATGGGATATTGATGATGAGGTTCATCATGGAGATAGGGATGTTAAAGAGATAATAGGTAATCAAGGTGATTCCCGTTGCTCCACCCTCGAATAAGTGGTGGGGCACAACGAAATACGTGAGTCCGAAGGCATAAATGGCTGCTCCGAATATTATGGTTAAAATAGATTTAATATGCCGTAGCATTGAACGCACCTCCCATTTTTATTTGAGTCTATAGCAGTAACAGCCCACCAGTATACAAGACTTTATTTGATTTTCATGGACTGAATCTTTTCAGGGGCGGGTGTGACACGGAGGGTCTTTTGCCCAGTATAGGTGACAAAACCAGGTTTTCCACCAGTTGGTTTGTTGAGTTTTTTAACTTCAATCATATCCACCTGAACGAGGTTGGAGAGACGTCCTTTTGAAAAGTAGGCAGCGAGTTCCGCTGCGTCTGTCTTAACCTCATCAGTAGGATTGAGATTGCCTGAGATAACAACGTGACTTCCAGGAATATCCTTAGCGTGGAACCAGAGTTCTTCTTTACGGGCCATTTTAAAGGTCAATTCCTCGTTTTGTAAGTTATTGCGCCCCACATAGATGATTGTTTTTCCATCACTAGCTAGATACTGCTCAGGTTTCTGTCGTTTCTGGATTTTTTCCCTTTGTCTTCTGCGGATAAATCCTGTTTGGATCAATTCTTCACGAATTTCAGCAATTTCATCGAGTCCGGCTTGATTGAGAACTGTCTCTACACTTTCCAGATAGAGAATGGTTGCCTTAGTTTCTTCAATCAGGTCAGTCAAGTATTTAACAGCCTCTTTTAATTTCTGATAGCGTTTGAAGTAGCGTTGAGCATTTTGGTTTGGCGTTAGTGCCTTATCAAGTGCAATCGTGATAGGCTGGTTGGTGTAGTAGTTTTCCAAAATGACCTGATTTTGGTCATTGGGAACTTGATGAAGGAAAGTGGTTAGTAACTCACCTTTTTGTCGAAATTCTTCTGCGTTTTCGGTGGCCAGAAGTTCTTTTTCTTGTTTCTTTAGTTTTTGCCGATTTTTTTGTAGTTCGTTTTCAACACGTCGAATGAGTTCGCTAGCCTGTTGTTTCACACGGTCACGTTCGGCTTTATCCTTGTAATAGACATCAAGAAGTTGAGATAAGCTTGAAAAATGTCCTTCAATTTTAGTTGACAAAGGCACACAAGAAAAGGATTTATCTGTTAGGCAAGGTTTGGTTTCTTGTCCAAAGAAGTTCCGGAAAGTGGCTAGTTTATCATTAAGCAGTTGTTTTTCTAACTCGGTTGCTGTATCTCTTCCCAAACCTTGAAATAGGTTTTGAAGGTTTTTAGCTGTCAATTCTTGAGTTTGTAGGATTTCAAACAATTTTTCATCCTTGATGGTAAAAGGATTGAGAGCCTCTGTGCTTGGAGGAGCGATATAAGTAGCACCTGGTAATAAGGTACGGTAGCTATTTTGAGAGAAACCGATATGCTTGATAACTTCAAGAATTTTGTGACTAGACTTATCTACAAGGAGAATATTGCTATGTTTGCCCATAATCTCGATGATGAGTGTAGCCTGGATATGGTCCCCAATCTCGTTTTTATTGGAAACCGTGATTTCCACGATACGATCGTTTTCAATTTGCTCGATTGACTCAATAACTGCTCCTTGAAGATACTTTCTCAATACCATAATAAAAGTAGATGGCTGAGCAGGGTTTTCAAAGGTGGACTCTGTTAACTGGATGCGTCCAAAAACTGGATGGGCAGACAGGAGCAAACGATGACTTTTACGATTGCTACGGATTTGCAGGACCAATTCTTGGTCAAAGGGTTGATTAATCTTTTGGATGCGACCATTTAGTAGTTCAGTTCGCAATTCCTCAACCATGTGGTGTAAAAAAAATCCATCAAATGACATGATTCTCTCCTCGTGAATGTATTCCATAGTATTATATCAAAAAGGTAGAATAAAATCATAGAAATGTGATATAATAAAGCCAAGTAAAGAGAATCGAGAAGCACATGTATATTGAAATGGTAGATGAAACTGGACAAGTTTCAAAAGAAATTTTAGAACAAACACAGGAAATTTTAGAATTTGCTGCAAAAAAAATTGGAAAAGAAGACAAGGAAATGGCGGTCACATTTGTGACCAACGAACGAAGCCATGAACTCAATCTAGAGTTTCGTGATACCGATCGTCCGACAGATGTCATTAGCCTTGAGTATAAGCCAGAGTTGGAAATTGCCTTTGACGAAGAAGATTTACTTGAAAATCCAGAATTAGCAGAGATGATGTCTGAGTTTGATGCCTATATCGGTGAGCTTTTCATTTCCATTGATAAGGCACATGAGCAAGCTGAGGAGTACGGTCATAGTTTTGAGCGTGAGATGGGCTTCTTGGCAGTGCACGGCTTTTTACACATTAACGGCTATGATCACTACACTCCCGAAGAAGAAGCGGAGATGTTCGGTTTACAAGAAGAAATTTTGACAGCCTATGGACTCACAAGACAATAAACGAAAATGGAAAAATCGTGACCTAATATCCAGTTTAGAATTTGCCATTACAGGGATTTTGACTGCAATTGAGGAAGAACGTAATATGAGAAAGCATGCAGCGACAGCTCTTGTAGTTGTTCTTGCAGGTTTTGTTTTTCAGGTGTCACGAATCGAATGGTTATTTCTACTTATGAGCATTTTCATGGTGGTAGCTTTTGAGATTATTAATTCAGCTATTGAAAATGTAGTAGATTTGGCTAGTCACTATCACTTTTCTATGTTGGCAAAAAAAGCTAAAGACATGGCGGCTGGTGCCGTGCTTGTGGTTTCTCTTTTTGCGGCTTTGACAGGTGCACTCATCTTTCTCCCACGGATTTGGGATTTATTATTTTAAACAGTAAGAGGAAATTATGACATTTAAATCAGGCTTTGTAGCTATTTTAGGACGTCCAAATGTAGGGAAGTCAACTTTTTTAAATCACGTTATGGGGCAAAAGATTGCTATCATGAGTGATAAGGCGCAGACAACGCGCAATAAAATCATGGGGATTTACACCACTGATAAGGAGCAAATTGTCTTTATCGATACACCAGGTATTCACAAGCCTAAGACAGCGCTCGGAGATTTTATGGTAGAGTCTGCCTATAGCACCCTTCGTGAAGTGGACACCGTACTTTTCATGGTGCCAGCAGATGAGGCTCGAGGTAAGGGTGATGATATGATTATCGAACGACTCAAGGCTGCTAAGGTTCCTGTAATTTTGGTGGTCAATAAGATTGACAAGGTTCATCCAGACCAGCTTTTGTCTCAGATTGATGATTTCCGTAACCAGATGGATTTCAAGGAAATTGTTCCTATTTCAGCCCTTCAGGGAAATAACGTTTCTCGTCTAGTCGATATTCTCAGTGAAAATCTTGAGGAAGGTTTCCAATATTTCCCTGCGGATCAAATTACTGACCATCCAGAACGATTCTTGGTTTCTGAGATGATTCGTGAAAAGGTCTTACACTTAACTCGTGAAGAAATTCCACACTCAGTTGCAGTAGTGGTGGACTCAATGAAAAGAGACGAGGATACAGACAAGGTTCATATTCGAGCAACTATCATGGTCGAGCGGGACAGTCAAAAAGGGATTGTCATCGGTAAAGGTGGTGCCATGCTCAAGAAAATTGGGACTATGGCCCGTCGTGATATCGAGCTTATGCTAGGGGACAAGGTTTTCCTAGAAACTTGGGTCAAGGTTAAGAAAAACTGGCGAGATAAGAAGCTAGATTTGGCTGACTTTGGCTATAACGAAAAAGAATATTAAGAAGAGGTGGGCAGTAGCCTGCTTCTTGTTTTTAGAGAAGGAGGAGTTATGCCTGAATTACCTGAAGTCGAAACGGTTCGACAAGGTCTTGAAAAACTGATTCTAGGGAAGAAGATTTCGAGTATAGAAATTCGCTATCCCAAGATGATTAAGACAGATTTGGACGAGTTTCAAAATGAAGTGCCTGGTCAAGAGATTCAATCGATGGGGCGCCGTGGCAAGTATTTACTTTTCTACCTGACAGATAAGGTCTTGATTTCTCATCTAAGGATGGAAGGCAAGTATTTTTATTACCCAACCAATGTTCCTGAGCGTAAGCATGCTCATATTTTTATCCAGTTTGAAGATGGTGGTACTTTGGTGTACGAGGATGTACGCAAGTTTGGAACTATGGAATTGCTTGCTCCTGAACTCTTAGATGCTTACTTTGTATCTAAAAAGCTTGGACCAGAACCTACTGAACAGGATTTTGACTTAGAGAATTTTATAGCTGCCCTGAAGAAATCTAAAAAACCTATCAAATCGCATCTTCTCGACCAGACTCTCGTTGCAGGATTGGGTAATATCTACGTGGATGAAGTTCTCTGGAGGGCCAAGGTTCATCCAGCTAGTCCTTCTCAGAGTTTGACAAGAGCTGAAGCGACAGCTATTCATGAACAGACCATTGCAGTCTTGGGGCAGGCTGTTGAGAAAGGCGGTTCAACCATTCGCACCTATACCAATGCATTTGGCGAAGATGGGACCATGCAAGACTTTCATCAAGTCTATGATAAAGCTGGACAAGCTTGTTCACGTTGTGGATCCATTATCGAAAAAATTCAACTCGGTGGTCGTGGAACCCATTTTTGCCCAAAATGTCAAAGGAGAAAGTGATGGGAAAAATTATCGGAATCACTGGTGGTATTGCATCCGGGAAGTCCACCGTCACAAATTTTCTAAGACAAAAAGGGTTTGAAGTGGTAGATGCGGATGCGCTTGTTCACCAACTTCAAAAACCTGGTGGTCGCCTTTTTCAGATTTTAGTAGAGCATTTCGGTGAAAAAGTCCTTCTAGAAGATGGGGGGCTGGATCGTCCATTACTTGCCAGTCTGATCTTTTCTAACTCTGAGGAGAGAGAATGGTCTAAAGAAACTCAAGGACAAATCATCCGTGAAGAATTGGGCTCTTTGAGAGACAAGTTCAGTGAAATAGAAGAACTATTTTTTATGGATATTCCATTGCTTTTTGAACAGGACTATGCTTCATGGTTCGATGAAACTTGGCTAGTTTATGTAAGCCGAGATACCCAGCTGGATCGCTTAATGAACCGTGATCAGTTATCCAAAGAGTCAGCTGAAACTCGTTTAGCTTCACAGTGGCCTTTAGAAGAAAAGAAGAAATTTGCTACCTATATATTAGACAATAATGGCAGTCGAGAGCAGCTTTTGAGTCAAGTAGTGACCTTACTTGAAGGAGGCGATGCCCATGCAAAAGATTAGTTGGAAGGATAATCTTCGTATTGCTTGGTTTGGTTGCTTTTTAACAGGAGCCAGCATTTCTCTCGTTGTTCCTTTCATGCCTATTTTTGTCGAACAGTTAGGAATTGAAGGAGATCAAGTTGCCTTTTATTCAGGTTTAGCTATATCAGTCTCAGCCATTTCTGCAGCCTTTGTATCACCAATTTGGGGTATCTTAGCAGACAAGTATGGTCGAAAACCCATGATGATTCGTGCAGGGCTAGCCATGACTATTACTATGGGAGGTCTGGCCTTTGTTTCAAATGTTTTCTGGCTCTTGTTCTTACGCTTTCTTAATGGAGTTTTCACAGGATTTGTACCCAATGCGACAGCTTTAATTGCAAGTCAAGTTCCCAAAGATAGGTCAGGATACGCTCTAGGGACTTTATCAACTGGTGTTGTCGCTGGAACTTTGACTGGTCCCTTTGTCGGTGGTTTCATTGCCGAAATTTTTGGAATTCGAAATGTCTTTTTATTGGTTGGTGGTTTCCTGTTCTTGGCTGCTATCTTAACCATTCTTTTTATCAAAGAAAATTTTCAACCTGTGCCAAAAGAAAAAGCACTCCCTACAAAAGAGCTCTTTACTTCTGTTAAATATCCTTTTCTCCTGATAAATTTATTTCTAACTAGCTTTGTGATTCAATTTGCTGCCCAATCTATTGGTCCTATCCTTGCCCTGTATGTACGAGATCTGGGACAGAAAGAGAATCTCCTCTTTGTCTCTGGTTTGATTGTATCCAGCATGGGATTTTCAAGTATGATGAGTGCAGGTATCATGGGTAAATTAGGTGATAAAGTGGGCAATCATCGACTACTTGTCGTAGCTCAGGGATATTCAGTTTTCATATATCTATTATGTGCAAATGCGACTAGCCCATTCCAATTAGGCTTCTATCGTTTTCTATTTGGTCTGGGAACAGGAGCTCTGATCCCTGGTGTAAATGCACTCCTTAGCAAGATGACCCCCAAATCAGGCATTTCAAGGGTATTTGCCTTTAATCAAGTATTCTTTTATCTAGGAGGAGTGATAGGTCCCTTAGCAGGATCAGCAGTAGCGGGACAATTTGGCTATCACTCAGTATTTTATGCAACAGCTCTTTGTGTAGCTCTCAGTTGTTTATTTAATCTTATCCAATTTAGAACATTATTAAAAGTGAAGGAAATCTAGTGCGAGTAAAAATCAATCTCAAATGCTCCTCTTGTGGCAGCATCAATTATCTAACCAGTAAGAACTCCAAAACCCATCCAGACAAGATTGAGGTCTTAAAGTATTGCCCTAAAGAAAGAAAAGTGACTCTACATCTTGAATCTAAGTAGAAATTATGGTAGAATAATAGGGATTTTAAGGAGTTTGATATGTATAACCTATTATTAACCATTTTATTAGTATTATCTGTTGTGATTGTGATTGCAATTTTCATGCAACCAACTAAAAACCAATCTAGCAATGTATTTGATGCCAGTGCAGGTGATTTGTTTGAACGTAGCAAAGCGCGCGGTTTTGAAGCTGTGATGCAACGTTTGACAGGAATTTTAGTCTTTTTCTGGCTAGCCATTGCCTTAGCATTGACGGTATTATCAAGTAGATAAGAAAATAATGGGCGGGACTAGGTCTTTGCCTATTTTTATTTTTAAAAGAAATAAGGTTTTACACCAAAAAGAAAATATTATAAATCTAGAAAGTAAACATGAAAGATAAAATAAAAGAATATTTACAAGAGAAGGGGAGTGTCACAGTTAATGACTTGGCCAGTGCTCTCGGGAAGGATGGTTCGAAGGACTTCCGTGAGTTAATCAAAACTCTTTCCTTGATGGAACGTAAGCACCAGATTCGCTTTGAAGAAGATGGTAGTTTAACCCTAGAACAGAAGAAAAAACATGAGATTACCCTAAAAGGAATTTTCCATGCCCATAAAAATGGGTTCGGTTTTGTGAGTCTTGAAGGTGAAGAAGACGATCTTTTTGTTGGAAAAAGTGATGTTAACTATGCTATTGATGGCGATACTGTTGAAGTTGTCATCAAGAAAGTTGCTGACCGTAACAAAGGAACTGCTGCAGAAGCAAAGATTATCGACATCCTAGAGCACAGTTTAACGACAGTTGTTGGGCAAATAATTCTTGATGAAGAAAAACCAAAGTATGCAGGTTATATCCGTTCTAAAAACCAAAAAATAAGTCAACCGATTTATGTGAAAAAGCCATCTCTCAAACTGGAAGGGACAGAAGTTCTCAAGGTTTTTATCGATAAATACCCAAGTAAGAAACATGACTTCTTTGTGGCGAGTGTCCTAGATGTGGTTGGACATTCAACAGATGCAGGGATTGATGTCCTTGAAGTCCTAGAGTCTATGGATATTGTCTCAGAATTTCCAGAGGCTGTTATTAAAGAAGCAGAAAGTGTACCAGATGCTCCATCCCAAAAGGACATGGAAGGCCGTCTGGACCTGAGAGATGAAATTACATTTACCATAGATGGAGCAGATGCTAAGGACTTGGACGACGCAGTTCACATCAAGCCCTTGAAGAATGGAAATTTTGAACTTGGAGTTCATATCGCGGATGTTTCTTATTATGTAAAGGAAGGTTCTGCTCTTGATAAAGAAGCCCTCAATCGTGCGACCTCTGTCTATGTGACAGACCGTGTAGTTCCAATGCTACCAGAACGCCTTTCAAATGGCATCTGTTCTCTTAATCCTCAAGTAGATCGTTTGACCCAATCAGCTATCATGGAAATTGACAAAAATGGTAGGGTTCGTAATTACACCATTACGCAGACAGTTATCAAGACAAGTTTCCGTATGACTTATAGTGATGTCAATGATATCCTAGCAGGTGATGAGGAGAAGAGACAAGAGTATAAGAAAATTGTTCCTAGTATTGAACTCATGGCCAAGCTTCATGAAATTCTTGAAGGTATGCGGATTAAGCGTGGAGCTCTCAATTTTGATACCAATGAAGCTAAAATCTTGGTTGACAAGCAAGGGAAACCAGTAGATATTGTTCTTCGTCATCGCGGTACTGCAGAACGTATGATTGAGTCCTTTATGTTGATAGCAAACGAAACGGTTGCAGAGCATTTTAGCAAGCTTGATTTACCTTTTATCTATCGTATCCATGAGGAACCTAAAGCTGAAAAAGTTCAGAAGTTTATTGATTATGCTTCAAGTTTTGGCTTGCGAATCTATGGGACTGCCAGTGAGATTAGTCAGGAAGCTCTTCAAGACATCATGAGTGCTGTTGAAGGTGAGCCTTATGCGGATGTTCTCTCTATGATGCTTCTGCGTTCTATGCAACAGGCTCGTTATTCTGAGCATAACCATGGGCACTATGGCCTGGCAGCGGAATATTATACCCACTTTACCAGTCCGATTCGCCGTTATCCGGACCTCTTGGTTCACCGAATGATTCGTGACTATGGACGTTCCAAGGAAATAGCAGAACATTTTGAACAGGTTATTCCAGAGATTGCGACCCAGTCTTCAAATCGTGAGCGCAGAGCTATCGAGGCAGAGCGTGAAGTTGAAGCTATGAAAAAAGCTGAGTATATGGAAGCATTTGTGGGTGAAGAGTATGACGCAGTCGTTTCAAGTATTGTTAAATTTGGTCTTTTTGTTGAATTGCCAAATACAGTCGAAGGCTTAATTCACATTACCAATTTGCCAGAGTTCTATCATTTTAACGAACGTGATTTAACCCTTCGTGGTGAGAAATCAGGGACAACCTTCCGTGTGGGGCAGCAGATTCGTATTCGTGTTGAAAGAGCCGATAAGATGGCTGGTGAGATTGATTTCTCCTTTATTCCAAGCGAATTTGATGTCATTGAGAAAGGTTTGAAACAGTCTGGTTGTAAGGATAGAGGTCGTCGTTCGGATAAGAAAGAAGACAAGAGAAAAACTAGCCGCTCAAATGATAAGCGCAAGCATTCTCCAAAAGACAAGAAGAAAAAAAGCAAGAAACCTTTTTATAAGGAAGTAGCAAAGAAAGGAGCTAAGCATGGCAAAGGGCGAGGGAAAGGTCGTCGCGCAAAATAAAAAAGCAAGCCACGATTATACAATTGTTGATACCATTGAAGCAGGAATGGTCCTCACTGGTACAGAAATCAAGAGTGTACGAGCAGCCCGCATCAATCTGAAAGATGGGTTTGCTCAGGTTAAGAATGGGGAAGTTTGGTTGAGCAATGTTCATATTGCACCCTATGAGGAAGGCAATATCTGGAATCAGGAACCAGAACGTCGTCGTAAACTTCTCCTTCATAAAAAACAAATCCAGAAACTGGAGCAGGAAACAAAAGGGACAGGGATGACTCTGGTTCCACTTAAAGTCTACATCAAAGACGGCTATGCCAAGCTTCTTTTAGGACTTGCTAAAGGAAAACATGACTACGATAAACGTGAGTCAATCAAACGTCGTGAGCAAGATCGCGATATCGCGCGTGTTATGAAAGCTGTTAACCATCGATAGAAAGAGTGAAGTAAATGGAAAAACTAGTTGCCTATAAACGCATGCCTGTCTGGAATAAAGACACCATGCCAGAAGCTGTTCAAAGAAAACACAATACCAAGGTCGGAACCTGGGGCAAGATTACCGTATTAAAAGGGGCTCTTAAGTTTATTGAATTGACTGAGGAGGGGGAAGTTATAGCTGAGCACCTCTTTGAAGCAGGTGCTGATAATCCTATGGCGCAACCTCAAGCTTGGCACAGAGTGGAAGCTGCCACAGATGATGTAGAATGGTATCTGGAATTCTATTGTAAACCAGAAGATTATTTTCCTAAGAAATACAATAGCAATCCAGTTCATTCGGAGGTTTTAGAAGCTATGCAGACGGTCAAGCCATGTAAGGCACTGGACCTAGGATGTGGTCAAGGAAGAAACGCCCTCTTTCTCGCTCAACATGGATTCGATGTCACAGCAGTGGACCAAAATGAGCTTTCCCTTGAAATGTTGCAAAGCATTGTGGAGCAAGAAGATTTAGAAATGCCTGTTGGTCTCTACGACATCAATTCAGCTAGCATAGGTCAAACTTACGATTTTATCGTATCAACGGTTGTGCTCATGTTTTTACAAGCAGAACGTATTCCTGCTATTATCCAAAACATGCAAGAACAAACCTCTATCGGTGGCTACAATCTTATCGTTTGTGCCATGGACACGGAGGATTATCCTTGCTCAGTGAACTTCCCATTCACCTTTAAAGAGGGAGAATTGGCCAATTACTACAAGGATTGGGAGTTAGTGAAGTACAATGAAAACCCTGGTCATTTACACCGTCGTGATGAAAATGGCAATCGTATCCAACTACGCTTTGCAACAATGTTGGCTAAAAAGATAAAATAAACATACATGAAGGTTGGGAAAAACTCAATTTCAGGAGAAAACGAAGTAAATTTTCCCACAATAAAACGAATAATATCAAGGTTTTTACTACCTGATACTATGCGTTTTTTGATTATATATAAGCTTAGTTTATAAAATACATGTTATAATAAAGATATGGCATATATAGTGGATTGAACCTAGAATAGTACACTAAGGATTCTAAAACGTTTCTAGAAATTAATTTGACTTTCCTAATCTCTTTGTTCATATCTTATTTCAATCCACTATATAACAAGAAATTAATGAAGAACTAAAAGAGAGAGTCACAAGAAACGTGACTCTCTCTCAGAACGAAGACAAACGCCAAAAATGACGTTTGTCTTTTTATCTTTTCAAAAATAGTTTGTCTCATCATCTGATATTCCATTCAAAAATCTGTATTTGAGAAAAATAAAAAGGGATATTTCCTATCCATTTCACCAGTTTTTTGATATTTAAACACGCCAAAGTAAGCCCAACCTGATCCTCCATTTTGGACTTTCCTTTCTCTCTAGTGTATCTCAAATTATGGTACTCCTTAGCCGTTCCAAAGAGTCGTTCAATTGTTTCT
>NZ_JASHFO010000042.1:0-11834 GCF_047460825.1 Streptococcus infantis
AAAATAAGCCGCCTGATTGGGCGACTTTATTTTATAGGGAGATTGTTATGAAAAATTTTTAGGAGTTAAAGTTAAGTTTCTCTTAACTTATGCTTATAGTATAAGCTAGATTCCTAAAAGTTTTCTTAAAATTTTCTCCTCAAACTTAAATTTCTTTAAATCTTCACTATTAAAATCAAACGTTCTAGCAATACAGATAAAGATTAGTTAAAAGTTAAAACCATAAAGAGAAGCAACAACACAAATAGGGATAAGCTAACGAGTAAGGTTAAGACTTTAACAAGCGTATTGCTTTGCCAATAGCTGGGCTTTCCGATATTACTAGTCGCATCCATAGAAAAGATTTGAGTTTGCCTTGGTTGAATGGCCACAAGAATGATTAAGGAAAGAGCTAACATAATGGTTACAATTATCAATAATTCAGTCATTTAACTACCTCAAAAGTCTTATCAAAGTAAATAGTAAACCAATCAAAATGATAAATCCTATTAAGAAAGAAAAGGTCTTACTAATTTTTTCACCACGTGTAGACTTTTCTTTTTTGATGGGTTGTTGTTTCATCTCTTCCATGCGACCTTCAACATCCTGATAAAATAGATCTTTTTTAGCCATGGCTTTCTCCTAAAATGGTTTCCATCCGCTCCTGATACAGGATTGGATTCACATAATTGGCATGATTCCCTTGGTCTACCAGAGCTCGTCCCATCTCTTTGACATGAGAAAGGGCTAACTCAATGGTTTGAATCATATCGTCAACTGCTTCCTTAGCGAAAATATGATTAGGAGCTGTATAGCGGCGATTATGGGCTGTTTCTTCAAAGGCTAGGATCAGTTGGTTGTGTTCAAAGGCCTGACGAACAGCCTGAAGCAGTTCATTACCATAGTTGATATCCAAGTAGATATCGGATAGTTGATAGAGATTCTGAATCTTTTGAGGACTGGCATTTTGATAGAGTACAACATTAGGGTAGCGAAGCATATCCAACAACTTGGATGACATCTCTGTCACTGCTGCGATACGGAAAGTAACCTTTGGCAAACTTTCCACTAGCTTTTCGACCTGCTCTAATTGGTCCGAATTGGTCACTATCAAGGCATCAGGACGAACAAAATTATCGCGCTTAAAGTGATAATGATAACCTAGATGACTAAACTTATGATGGAATTTTTCATCTGTCAACTGTAGAGCGCGTTCATAGGTCGCATAATCTGAAATGATAATGGTCTTAACTCGAAGATGGTCATTCTCCAAGATTAGTTGCATATTTCCTGGAATATGATCCTGCAATGATTCTTGCCAAACCAGGATATCCTGACCTGATTTGTCTGGAAAATGGAAGGAAGTCAAAAACGATGTAGATAAGCTATTAAAGAGAATGTGGTCAAGATTCACTTCCAAACCTTGCAAGAAGTCTATAATAAAGGCCACTCGACCAGAAAAATGGCGCAATCCTTGACCTTCCAAGGTCAAAAGAATATCACCTGTGACATGGTTTTCCAAAATAACTTCTTTTTGATCTACGTTCCGATAAGAAGTCATAATAGCTTGACCAGAAGCATCAAAGGTAGTCTTAGCAAAACAAGCTCCAAAACGATTGTAGTGATCCACTTGAAAGATGCGGCCTGCTGGTGTTTTCCATTCGACTTTTTTCACCAAACGAGCCTGTAAGCCATCTGCAAAATGAATCACTGCTCGTTCTTGATTAAGGTCATTGATAGTCCCAAACTGATTATTACCAGCAATCTCCCAAAAATCTGGGACGGGAACTTGGTTAAAGTACGAGGGTTTACCACTGTCATAACCCAAATAATAGGTGAAGGGTGAGACAACTCCATCTGGTAAAAATCCATCTGGTTCAATAACCACAGTCAAATCAGACAGTCCTGCCGCAGTCAGACTATAATGCAAATCTTGGCTTTCTTGATTGTATACATCAAATAACTGAATCATCCACTACCTCCTTGATTGTATTTTCCCATTTGTCCAGAATCTCTTGAGTCAAGAATTTCTCAGCTATCTGGTAGGACTTTTCTCTCATGCCCTCCAAACGATTTTCCAAATACAGTTGGCAAATCTTTTCTGCATAAGCTTTCTTGATTTCATCTTCGACATGGTCAGATGAGCTTGGAATCAAATATCCATTTTCGCCATCTTCGATGAAGGTTTGATTTCCATAAGGAACATCAAAACCAATCAATGGCAAGCCCGAACCAATTGCTTCCATGAGTGTCAACCCAAAGCCTTCACTTGTAGAAGCAGTTAGATAAACTTCATATTGAGAGTAAATATGAGACAAATCCGCATGGCCCTTAAGATGGATATAATCCTCCGCTTGATTTGTCGTAATGATTTGTCGCAATAAGGATTCTTCGCCACCACTACCGTAGATATCAAAGGTTAATTCTGGCAATTCCTTATGAGCTTCAATCACAGCCTTGACAAGCCAATCAATGTGTTTTTCCTTAGCTAGACGCGAGGCTGTAATAAGAGAAAATGGCTTACGACTCTCTTGTGGTTTTGTTAATTCATCAATGCTTCCAACTGGAATGGTCACAATCTTAGGAGCATGTGTCGTATAGTGAGCAAACTGTTGCTCTAAGACTTCCTTTTGACGATTCGTTGAAACGATGAAGAGATCGACCTTATCTGCATTTGTAAATTGGTAGTCATAATAGTTGTTCCACAAGATATAGTCAGCATTGGTCGCATTTTCACTATAATGCTCCGCATGAACGACCACCGCTAGATGCGCCGCCTGCGCTTCTTCAAAGACCACCTGACCAATCCCTGTCTCACGATCCAAAATCACTAGATCTGATTTACTTAACTCAAGTGTCTGCATGAAATAACGAATTAAGGCAGGCTTCCCGTATAAGATTCGATCCTTGAAACGGTAGACTTCCTCAGTCCCTTGATTCATGAACATCTCATAAGCTGGAGTCCCATCTTCATTGTAGAAGGTTCTTTGATAGAGTGTCGCTACATTGTCTTTAGGAGCAAAATACTCTGTACAGTAGCGTGTGTAAGAGAAGTAATCTTTGCGAACTAAATTACCAGCATATACATACTCTACATGTTGGACGAAATCTTTTTCCTCATCTACCAAATAACAAGTGATAAACTTGTCTTCATCTGAGAAGAAGATTCGTTCAATTTTCCCATTTCTTTCACGACGGCTTTCTACGCCTTCAAAATAAGCCAACACATCATCTACCGTCACACTGGTCGGCGCAATCTTGATATCTGTAAAATAATTATACAGCCAAATAACTTCTTCATTCTTAAAACCAATGTTAGCTGTCAAATGTTGGATATTATCTGCTAAAATCATATCTGTAAAGATAAACTTCGACGGTAAATCCAGGCTGCGAAAAATACCAGCACGATAAGCTTGGGAATATTCAATACCACTGCTGGCCCAGCCAATTCCTAAATTTATATTGTAAATTGTCATATATTCTCCTTCTTATGGAAAATGGGTTACGATTTCCCCCTTAGGTCCCATCTGTACCAATCCCATCAAGACATTCCGTACCATATCTGAACGAATCTGCTCTTTCATGGTTTCAAATCCCATATAGGCTTCTCGGTAGTATTCTACGATAGGATTCGTTTGACTGGCTGTTTGTCCCCCAATTGCCATCATCAATTGTTGCAGATAGTCCACCTGTTCGACCCAGTTATCATCAATGGCTTTAAGCATGGAAATCCTCAAAAATTGATCGTATAAATCATGAGGTTCTAACAAGGCCTTCTTATCATTTAACTCATTGTTAATGATCTGAATTAAGAAATTTCTCAACTCTTGTTCATCTTCAATGACTAGATCAAGAGGTAATTCTCGGATATTAAAACTGATATTCGTGATAATATAGTGAAATAATTCTTCTCTGGTTTTTAGATTGTCAGATAAAATAGTTTCAATATACTCATCAATCATCTCAGATAATACATCTCGAAGATCCCTATCTCCATTTATTAAACGATTTCTTTCCTTATAGATGAGATCGCGCTGGATATTCATACTTTCAGCGTATTCAAGTGTTCTCTGTCTGTTTGTACGACTAGCACTATCACTTGCATTTTGAGCTTTATCAACCAATCGGTGATATTTTATTCCCTCAAGGACTTGTGGTTGAGTAATATCAGCAACACTGTACTCTTGGTACATTCTATGAACCCAAGATGGACCGAACTTCTTGATGACATCATCTTCTAGTGATACAAAAAACTTCGATAGTCCTGGATCGCCTTGTCTACCTGAGCGTCCTCTGATTTGCAGATCAATTCGCTGACTTTCCATTCGTTCTGTACCGATAACTACTAGGCCACCTAGTTCAGCAACTCCAGGTCCCAATTTAATATCTGTTCCTCGACCTGCCATGGAGGTCGCAACTGTCACAGCTCCCATCTGACCGGATTCTGAGACAATTTGAGCCTCACGTGCAGCATTATTAGCATTCAAGACGTTATGGGCGATTCCTTCCCGCAACAGTAGGGACGAATAGAGATGCGACATCTCAACAGATCCGACAAAAACTAGCAGTGGGTTCCCTTTGAGATGGTATTCCTTGATACATTCAAGTGAAGCATAAACCTTTTCTGGTAGTGTTACATAAAGATTGTCTGGATAGTCTTTTCTGAGTAAGGGACGGTTGGTCGGAATTCGGATAACAGACATATTATAGGTTTCCAAAAATTCCTTCTCTGCAACTTTCCCAGTCCCAGTCATTCCTGATATCTTATTAAACATTTTGAAAAGACTTTGATAGGTGATAGAAGCCATTGCCCGTGTTTCAGGAGAGAGCTTTACATGCTCTTTGGCTTCGATAGCCTGATGGAGACCACCTTGTAGCTTAGTCATTTCCATCAAACGACCAGTTCCTTTATCCAGAAGGACCATCTCATCATCCCGGATGATATACTCCTTATCTCTCGTAAACAACTTATGCGCTCTCAGAGAATAGACTATATGTCGTACGTAAGTAGCGTATTCTTCTTTATACAAGTTATCAATCCCTAGGAATCTTTCGGCAGTTTTAGCCCCCTTTGTAGTCAACCATATCTCTTCTTTTTCTTCTTTAAAGATATAGTCTTCATTTTCAACCAAAGTTGTCACTAAAGTATCAATGATACCATAGTAGTTGGACTGAACACGAGGAGACCCCGCAATGATGAGCGGTGTTTGTGCACTATCCAGTAAAATATCGTCAATTTCATCAATAATCACATAGTTAAATGGGCGTAAAAACTTATCTTTACTACTGGAAGCTAGATTATCAGTTAGATAATCAAAACCTAATGCACTATTAGTAGTATAAATAACATCAGATGCGTAAATAAGTTTTTTTTCTTTTGATTTATACTCATTTAGAGGATTACCTGTAAATGGAATTCCTACTGTCAAGCCAAGAAAACGATAAACTTGACCCATTTCTTCCGCATCACGCTTTGCAAGATATTCATTGGTCGTAATAACCATTGTTCCCTTTCCTGTAAGGGAATTAAGATAAACAGGTAGGGTGGCTGTTAGAGTCTTTCCTTCACCAGTATTCATCTCGGCAACATTCCCCTGATGAATAACAATGCCTCCCATAACCTGAACATCATAGGGAAACATCCCTAGGATCCGCTTATCAGCTTCACGTACAACTGCAAAAGCTTCAACAAGTAAGTCGTCTAGGGTTTCCCCTTTTGCTAAACGCTTACGAAACTCTACCGTTTTTGCTGCCAAGGCTTCATCGCTAAGAGCTGCCATTTTGTCTTTGAGACCATTGATCTTTTTTAAAGTAGCTCTTACTTTCCTGAGTTTTCTATTTTGATACAAATTATTAAACACGATCATACTCCTTAATTGAGAAAGAATAAAAATCGAGTGATTCAAATCCAGCAGTAACGAGAGAAACTTTATAGGTATAAGCATCCTCAGGATAAACGAAAGAAAAAGATAGGGTTTCCTCAACTTTTTCTTCTAGCACTTCTTCGTAACGGTCCAAAAAAACTAGCTTGATGTAAATGCTATTTTCAGGATAGCAAGTCATATTCATAGTGAATTGATAGCGATGATTTCCTTTTAAGAGAGGTAAACTGGGTTGGCTCCTGCTACCTTGATAATTCGAGCTTGAAAACCATGATTTGAGAACTTCACCTGGCGCTAGTAGTGGATTTGAAAGACTGATATGCCCATCTTTCCAAAACTGAAGGCGAGTTCCATACATATATGTTGCTCCCATATCTCCCCAAAGTATATCTTCTCTTTGATTTATAATCATGTCTCACCTCTTCCAAATTCTGCTTGTAATATCATGTTATAAAAATGGATAAACCAGGTAACGTTGGTTCCTGTATCATCATTATGTCGACCTACGGTTCCTTTTGATAAAATCTTTGCTTCGGTTTGACAGAGTGTAGTAACTAGCTGTTCATAAGCATGACTGTCCATATCTTCATCCTTCATGTAAGAAAAACCAAAAGTTGTTTGAGAAAAATCTGCTTGTTTGAAGGCAGACCAAAAACGGTTATCTAACTCATCCATATGGGCTGGACTATTTCCTCCAGCTTGATGATGAAGCACGTCAAATCCCGTGGGAAAGACACCTGGTGCTTCCAATCTGCCCCGTCTTGCGATTGTTCCTAAATTTGCTAAGGGTTTACCTACAACGATTCCTTTAGGCTCAAAGAATGAACCATAGTAAAGAGCGGGAAAGGTTCCCATTGATAAACCTGATAAAATCAAATCTTTTTTATCAAAGCCCAAATATTGCTGATAGTGTCGAATGGTTTGCTTAATCTTTTCTTCTAATTCCTCACTACCTAGGTAAAAAGCTCCTCCCTCTAATCGAGGATCAGAGAACAAGATGAAAGGGCACTTGAAATTTTGCATCATTCTGTATCCTTCAAATCCCTCAGCAGGTCGAAATCCTGAAAAGTAGACAGCCAATGGTGGTTTAAAATCTCCAGGATGGAAGAAATAGTTAATCTCATCACGCTTGTTATCATGTAAGATATTACCACCGAGAACAAATTTCCCAAAATACTTCCGACTCCAACGTTGGTGTAGACTTCCTAATTTTAGGGTTCCCAAACCACGAGCCTCGATAGACATACATAGGTAGGAATTGTAATCCTGATCCATAATGAGGGCCGTTTTCAGGTCTTCTTCTGTAAAGATTAGGTCTTCAACTACTTCCGAAACTGAGCCTTCAGGCATTTTTCGAATACGAAACTGAAATTCTACACCTTCACTTTTTTCATACTCTAGCCACAACTCAATTGGAAGTTTTGTTGAAGAGACAAAGTTGTATTTCCAATTAGCTACTGGAGAAAATTCTGAACCAAAATCCCCCTCCAAGAGTAGATACTCAAACCCTTGATAAGAAATAGCCCCTTTAAAACTGGGATGAACCTCTATTGTAGCTGGTTTCATCTTATCTCCGTACCCACCACCAAATAAGGAAGTGGATAAATCTTTTAACAATTTCTGTGGATTTGAAAAGTCAACTGCTTGGGCACAGCGTTTTTTGATTAAATCCAAAATCAGGGGGTTGTTTGTTTGAAACTCTTTGTTATAGAAAATCGTATAGGGCTCGATTATTTTAATGATTGGGAGTAGGTCAATCAAGTAACGGCCATCTTCGATGAGGATGGCATTGAACTTGCGAATCTCATCCATTTTTACCGTTTCTTTAAGAGCCTTGGGAGAATTAGGGTAAAAATAATACCATTCCATTCTTTTAGGGATCTCATAAAAATGCTTCCAATTTCCCGTCCCTATCTGTAGGATTTTAAGATCCTTTGACATTTGTACTCTCCTCTATCCATTGATCTAGTTTTTCTACAAACCTTTGACCTGTATGTTCCTTGATTTTATCAATTGAGTAGATTAGAGACTGATTCCATTCTTTTAGGGTATCTAGATAGTAATGGGCTGCTTTCTTAAATTCTGTGATAGTAGATAGAAGGTAGCCATTTTTCAAATGGTCAACATAAGCAGTCTCTACTTGATTCACCTGAGGAATTCCTGCACTAATCCCCGCTATTTGAGTATATAGGTGGGGTTGAGGATTTAAATCAACAATCAATCGAACATATTCTAAGGTCTTCATCATTTCCAATTCATCATTGATATTTAATAGACTATAGCGGAGTTGCTGTTGGGCATTTTCCTTCAAAGGATTTTCAGCCCCTTCATAGTCGACTTCTTTCTCAAAAATCTCTGCCGAGAATTTTTCATCTATGATTTCTTGGATTGCCTCTGCTACTCTCTGCATCTGGTCGTTATTGGCAGCAAAAGCACCAAAAATTACCTCAGTGTCTTTGGTCTCTGCAAGGAAGGATAAGATTTGGAAAAGACCTTCTTTGTCCAATTCTTCTTCAAAATTAAGTTGATAATAAATAATGGATTCCTTCTTTGTCTGACTTTCCCCCAATCTTAAACGAGTATCAAAGGGCGATAAATGTTTGAAAAGATGTAGTTTATCTGGATACAAATTCTGTAGAAGTTCAAGGCTATCCTCCCTATCAACTAAAACCAAATCAACTTTAGATATAGGTTCAAGTAGATCTTTCATAGTCTCCTTTGGATTACGACCGATGAAAAGACTCAAGATTTTTGGGTTTACTTCAGGCAAACAGTCTAAAACAAAATCATTATGACGAGAGTCAGATGGGACAATAAACCAATCACTACCTTCTTTGATCTTCTCGATTCGTTTTTCAAAAAATTCAGCCACCAACTGCCCCATATCACTATAATAGAGAGAGTTGAAACGATAGCCAAAAATAGGATTAATCTCTACCCTACCATCCTCTTGTAAATACTCTCTGAACTGCCAAATTCCCTCAGTATTTAGATAGTCTTGGTAAGATGGATGATTGTTCTGATAATAAATAACACTTGAAACCAAGCCACGGTCATCCATAATATAGTGTTTGGTCATGTGACCTTGAGCATCAAAATACTGAATATCACTAATAAAACCTTCCACACCATGCTCAATTTGGGCATAGCGTTTCCCATCTTTGTGGATAACAATAGCGAAAGGACTGTACATAAATTCACAGTCCTTATCCCACTCAATATCTCTGATATTCAGTACTTGTGGAGAAATATCCGTAATATCTTGCATTTCATCAAAAATAGAATATACTTCAGCCTCTAATACACTATGACGATGTAAGAAATAGCGAAGATGTGGTTGATAGGCTAAAACCAAAAGGCTTGACGGCAGTTCTTGTCTATCTAACAGACGAATCTGATTGAAGGTATCGTCAAACTCCAACTTAAAAGAAGACCGATACCAAGGGATGATATCTGCATGCCACTGACGATGACTACCATACCAAGCTGGAATAAAATAATACATAACTCTCTCCTAAATCAGTGGTTTATAAGTTTCGTTCAATTTCAGTGCTTTGATTTCATCTTTAATGTTAAAGATCATACCACTTAGAATCATAAACAAACCTGGAATCATACTCACTCTCAACAATTGTTCATCGACTAAAACAAACAACATTGGTAGACCAGCAAATAACACATTAAAGATACCACCTACAATAGCAAACCTAAAGACTAGATTATTGATAAAATTACTGGTGGCCTCACCTGGATAAACGCCATAAATGTATTCGCCTGAGTTTTTCATCCGTTCTGCCACTCGTTCCCCACTAATATTGACAAAAGCAAAGGCAATACTAAATATAAACAAGGTCGCTATATAGGTATAAATCCACAAGGGTTTCCCCGTTGCATATTGGGAACTTATGTGTTGATAAACTGAGTTACCTGGATCAACTAATTGTAGCAAAAGAAATAGGTAAGTTGGTAAGCTAATTAAACTCATCACATACATGAAGGGCATCCCACCTGCAGGATTCAGCATTATTTCAAAATAAGAATAACGCTTAAAGCGAGATTGAAGACCAATTTTATTCACCGGAATCCGATAACGAGCACGATAAAAAATTGCGATAAGATAGGCAAAAACAATTCCCATTATCCCTAGTAGTGTAATAATCCACATAGAAATCCCGAGCTTTTGTATTGATTCCATGATATCTTGAGGAAGATAGAGAACCATACTAGTCATTAAGATCGCAAGATAGCCACCAATCCCCATAGTAGAGTTAATATCTGACAGCCAGATCAAAAAGAAAGTCCCTGCGATTAGTAAAAGTGTGTTGAGTATGAGCACCAAGAATGAATTATAGTTGTCCTTAATCGGTAGATTTACCGCTAAGGCTAGCGATTGAATCAAGGCAATTATCAAGGTGAGAGACATCTTTCTTCTATCCTGAATCTCAGCCGAACCAGAGGCAAGATTCAAACGCTTAGATAAGGAGAACATTTGCCATAAAATCATCGACGACATCCAGGGGGATAGACCGACTGACAAGATTGACAAGCTCCGTAAATTCCCACCTGTAATTGCGGTTGAAAAAGCTAAATAAGCCGTCGAACCCCCAAGAAAATCTCTGCTATTCAAATCGATAAAAGGAAGAGTTAATCGACTCCCCAGAACATAAATAAAAATTAAGAAAAGAGTTACAAACCCTTTTTTTATAACTATGGATGAAAAATGATTTTTCATAACAATTCCTTCCATTCTATACATAAACATCAGAAAAATCAAAAATATATGTTTCTTTAGTTTACTTTATAAATACATAAAAACCATGATACAAAACGACTCGTTTTTTGTATAAAATGTTATTTCCCTACATAATTTCAATGTCATTATTATAACAAAAAAAGCAGAAAAAATCTGCTTATAAGATAATAAAGGTAAATATCGTTGGTTTTTTATCAAAGAATTTCTTGTTGTTTTAAGATGACTTTTAGAGTCTGATTGATTGTTTCCACACTTTTATTTGAAATCAATCGGATAATTTGAGATCCACTACTTCAATCAGTCAAGATAAACAAACAATCATTTTTCACCCTTGTTAATAGCACTGAATCAATCTCATAACCCTCATTTTCTAATCACAATTGATAGGAGGCTGGACTGGGCAATACAGAACTACATTCTTTGGATAAATTCTTTGTTTAACTTCAGGGAAAGTTTACGATTCTCTAATTAATAATATGATCTAGTTTTAAAGACTCTATTTTATGTTCCAATTTTTGTTTTTCTTCCAAATATCCATGATTTGACAATTCTGTCAACATACGCCTCAAAACATAGTCATACATTTTATAAGTTTTCCCCATATCAATCCCATCTAAATGTCTAGTCTTCTCAATCCGTTCTTCTAGTGCTTCAATATAATCCAGATGAGACAAATTAAAACTACTTGATAGGCCTGAATAATTGATACGATAGGAATAGATAACATGATTACAAATAGATATTGTAGAAGCCTTCATGTATAATTTCCAAGTTGTAAACTGATCTTCTGCATATTTTCCAAAAGGAAAACGAATCTCCTCAAATAAACTACGCTTGTACAGTTTTCCCCAAGCAGTTGAATACATAATAAATTGGAAGTCCGTAAGTTCGTCCATTTGATTCATAGCAAAGCTTTTATCCACAAAAGTAACAGGTAAACTCGGTAAATCTTCTTTTGAATATAAGAGAAAAGTTGGTTCATCAAATCTACAATAAGCTCCCACAACTAGATCTGAGTCTCCTAATAGTGCTGTTGCATATAATTTTTCTATAGCATTATCCATTAAAAAATCATCCGAGTCCACAAAAGTAATATACTCCCCTTCTGAACGATCTAAGCCATAATTTCTCGCATCTGAAAGACCTCCATTCTCCTTTTCAAAATAGCGACATCGGTTATCATATCCCACAAATTCTTGACAAATTATTCCTGAAGAATC
>NZ_JASHFO010000043.1:0-11803 GCF_047460825.1 Streptococcus infantis
TTCACCAGATTTGAATCCCATTGAGCAAGCTTGGGCTGTCTTGAAAAAGAAAGTGACAGATTTATTAAGGGAAGTCCCAAATATCTTTGAATGTTTAGAGTGCTTTTTTAAAACTAAATGACTATACCCGAAAACATGCTAATACTCAATGAAAATCAAAGAGCAAACTAGGAAGCTAGCCGCAGGTTGCTCAAAGCACGGCATTGAGGTTGCAGATAAAGCTGACCTAGTTTGGATTTGAGTATAAGACTAGTCTTCAATGACTCTTGGAGGAGAGAGAAAAGAAGCTGTTATTCTTTGAAAGTTATACAGAATGGAATGGATAAAACTACTTTCAGATAAGCTTTTATGAATCTTCAAAATTAAAATCACTTTCTATTTAAAATATCAGTCTTGCATTGCCTTCCTTTATGTGCTAGAGTTATGGTAACGTTTACAAAACCAAGGAGGGTTTTATGAGAAATCCAGCACTAATAGAAGAAATGAAAACTTACAGAGGGCGAGATGAAGTTCCGCAAGACTTTGACGATTTTTGGGATGGGGAAATAGAGAAGGTTTCAATCTTGCCAGATTATCAACTAGAGGAACGTGATTTTCATATTCCAAATGTGAAGTGCTATGAACTCAGCTTTAAGGGCACTCGGGAAGGTCTTGTTTATGCACGTGTGGTCTTACCAAAATCTGAACAGAAAGTACCTGTCATTTTCCACTTCCATGGCTATATGGGACGCTGTTGGGATTGGGCAGATATGTTGGCCTTTACAGTCACTGGTTATGGTGTCGTATCTATGGATGTCCGTGGTCAGTCTGGTTACTCACAAGATGGGTTACGCTCGCCTCTTGGAAATACGGTTAAGGGTCAAATCATCCGTGGTGCAGTAGAAGGAAAAGAGCAACTCTTCTATAAGGATGTTTATCTTGATATTTATCAATTAGTTGAGATTGTAGCTAGCTTCCCACAAGTGGATGAGGGGCAATTAGCAAGCTATGGAGCTTCTCAAGGAGGAGCGCTGGCTCTGGTGGCTGCGGGGTTGAATCCACGTATCAAGCGTACAGTTGCTATTTATCCATTCTTATCAGACTTTAGACGAGTGATAGAGATTGGAAATACTAGCGAAGCCTATGATGAGCTCTTTCGTTACTTTAAGTTCCATGATCCATTCCATGAGACAGAAGAGCAGATTATGGAAACACTTAGTTATATCGATGTAAAAAATCTTGCCCATCGTATTAAGGGGGAAGTTCGGATGATTACTGGACTTGATGACGATGTCTGCTATCCAATCACTCAGTTTGCTATTTACAACCGTTTGACTTGTGAAAAGAGTTATCGTATCATGCCTGAATATGCTCACGAAGCCATGAATGTTCATGTCAATGATCAAGTTTACAACTGGTTGTGTGGTAGTGAGATCCCCTTTACCTATCTTGGTCACTAAAAATTGAAAAAAAGCTCTGTAGTTTCGAATGAACTACAGGCTTTTCTTTATGTGACTCAGATAATGAGAAAGTAGTTTCAGGTAGTTTGAAACTTCTAAATATCTTTGAAAGTGGAATCTATTATAGACTTATTTGACTATAATTTAGAATATTTATTATATAATAAGTGTAATATCAATTATGGAAGGAGCAAAATCTGTTGTATTTCTTCTTAGTAGTGGAAGTTTATGTCATACAACAGTAGTTCAAGGTTAAAAGGATGGGAATTACCATTCGATAATACAGTTTCTTATTTGCAGCTAGTATGAAGGGCTAAAAATTTTAAGCAAAAAAGAAAGCGCTTTATTTTTTAAAAAATAACGGAAGGGAACACATGAATCAGAGAGATTTTGATAGAAAACAGAGATATGGAATTCGGAAATTTGCAGTTGGAGCAGCTTCAGTAGTGATTGGAGCGGTTGTTTTTGGTGCTGCACCGGCTTTGGCTCAAGAGGCGCCATCAACGAATGGTGAAACAGCGGGGCAATCTTTGCCAGAATTGCCTAAGGAAGTAGAGACAGGAAGTCTAGCTAATGTAGATAAGGAGCCTGCAGGCCAAGTAACCACAGTAAATAATAGTGGAACAGAAGTGAGCCGTGAAGAGTTGCAAGCAAACCCAGGGTCTGAAAAACCAACAGAAACAGAAGCATCAAACGAAACTCCAGCTACAGAGAGTGAAGACGAAGAAGAAGTTGGAAACATTCCGCGTGACTTTTATGCAAGAGAGTTGGAAAATGCCAATACTGTTATAGAGAAGGAAGATGTTGAAACCAATCCTTCAAACGGTCAAAGAGTTGACATGAAAGAGGAACTCGATAAGCTTAAAAAACTTCAAAATGCGACCATTCATATGGAGTTTAAGCCAGATGCATCTGCTCCACGTTTTTACAACCTTTTCTCAGTTTCTAGTGACACCAAAGTAAATGAGTATTTCACTATGGCCATCCTTGATAACACAGCTATCGTTGAAGGTCGTGATGCAAATGGAAACCAATTCTATGGTGATTATAAAACTGCTCCTTTGAAAATTAAGCCAGGTGAGTGGAACTCTGTAACCTTCACAGTTGAAAGACCAAATGCAGACCAACCAAAAGGTCAAGTTCGTGTCTATGTAAATGGTGTCTTGTCGCGCACAAGTCCTCAGTCTGGTCGTTTCATCCAAGACATGCCAGATGTCAACCATGTGCAAATCGGTACAACGAAACGCACAGGCAAAAACTTCTGGGGCGCTAATCTTAAAGTCCGTAATCTAACTGTTTATGATCGTACCCTTTCACCAGAAGAAGTTAAAAAACGTAGCCAACTTTTTGAAAGAGGAGAGTTGGAGAAGAAACTTCCTGAAGGAGCAGAAGTTACTGATAAACTGGACGTTTTTGAAGGTGGTGAGAACCGCAAGCCAAATAAAGATGGTATTGCAAGCTACCGTATTCCAGCCCTGCTGAAAACTGATAAAGGAACCTTGATTGCTGGTGCAGATGAGAGACGCTTGCATCACTCTGACTGGGGTGATATCGGTATGGTTGTTCGTCGTAGTGATGATAAGGGCAAAACATGGGGAGATAGAATTGTCATCTCAAATCCTCGTGATAATGAGAATGCTAAGAATCCAGAATGGCCATCACCAGTCAACATTGACATGGCCCTAGTCCAAGATCCGAAAACTAAGAGAATCTTTTCAATTTATGATATGTTCCTTGAAGGTAAGGCTGTATTTTCTCTTCCAGGAAAAGCACCACAAGCCTATGAACAAATTGGGGACAAGGTATACCAAGTCTTGTACAAACAAGGTGAAGCAGGACGTTATACAATCCGTGAAAATGGTGAAGTCTTTGACCCTGAAAATAGAAAGACAGAATACCGTGTTGTAGTTGATCCTAAGAAGCCAGCCTATAGTGATAAGGGGGATTTGTATAAAGGTGAAGAACTGATTGGTAATGTCTACTTTGATTATAGCGACAAGAATATCTTTAGAGTTTCAAACACCAACTATCTCTGGATGTCTTACAGTGATGACGATGGGAAAACATGGTCTGCACCTAAAGATATTACATACGGTATTCGTAAGGATTGGATGCACTTCTTAGGAACAGGACCTGGTACGGGAATTGCCTTGCATTCAGGACCTCATAAAGGACGTCTGGTTATCCCAGTCTATACTACAAACAACGTATCTTACTTAAGTGGTTCTCAGTCTTCACGCGTCATTTACTCAGATGACCATGGTGAAACATGGCAAGCAGGAGAAGCGGTCAATGATAACCGTCCAGTAGGCAACCAAACAATTCACTCTTCAACCATGAATAATCCAGGTGCTCAAAATACTGAGTCAACTGTTGTTCAGTTGAACAACGGAGACCTCAAACTCTTCATGCGTGGATTGACAGGAGATTTGCAGGTTGCAACAAGTAAGGATGGCGGAGCAACTTGGGAAAAAGATGTAAAACGCTATTCAGATATCAAAGATGTCTATGTTCAAATGTCAGCTATTCATACGGTACAAGATGGCAAGGAATATATCGTCCTTAGCAACGCAGGTGGACCAGGACGTTACAATGGTTTGGTACACGTAGCACGTGTGGAAGCTAACGGAGATTTGACTTGGCTCAAGCACAATCCTATTCAAAGCGGTAAATTTGCCTATAACTCCTTGCAAGATCTTGGAAATGGTGAATTTGGTTTACTTTATGAGCATGCAGATAGTAAACAAAATGAGTATACCTTGTCTTATAAGAAATTCAACTGGGATTTCTTGAGCAAGGATAGAATTTCTCCAACAAAAGCAACTGTGAAAAATGCTGTGGAGATGAGCAAAAATGTCATTGCTTTAGAATTTGATTCTGAAGTATTGGTGAATCGGCCACCAGTTCTTAAACTGGCAAATGGTAATTTTGCAACATTCTTGACGCAATACGATACAAAAACATTGCTTTTCGCAGTTAACAAGGAAGATATTGGTCAAGAAATTACAGAAATCATTGATGGTGCAATTGAGAGCATGCATAATTTACCTGTAAGTCTTGAAGGTGCAGGAGTTCCTGGTGGTAAAAATGGAGCAAAAGCAGAAATCCATGAAGTTCCAGAATTTACAGGTGCAGTCAATGGTGAAGGTACAGTTCACGAGGATCCAGCCTTTGAAGGTGGCATCAATGGTGAGGAAGCAGCCGTTCATGATGTGCCAGACTTCTCAGGTGGTGTGAACGGCGAAGTAGCCGCTATTCATGAAGTTCCAGAAATAGAGGTCGAAGAAAATCCACCGGGAACTATTCATGAAGTCCCAGAATTTGAAGGCGGTGTCAATGGTGCTGAAGCAGCCATTCATGAGATTCTGGACTTCGAAGGTGGTGTGAACGGCGAAGAAGCCGCAGTTCATGAAGCTCCAGAAATAGAGGTTGAAGCAAATCCACCGGGAACTATTAACGAAGTTCCAGCCTTTGAAGGTGGTGTGAACGGCGAAGAAGCCGCGGTCCATGAAGTTCCAGAAATAGATGTAGAAGCAAATCCACCAGGAACTATTAACGAAGTTCCAGCCTTTGAAGGCGGTGTGAACGGCGAAGAAGCCGCGGTCCATGAAGTTCCAGAAATAGATGTAGAAGCAAATCCACCAGGAACTATTAACGAAGTTCCAGCCTTTGAAGGTGGCGTGAACGGCGAAGAAGCCGCTATTCATGAAATTCCAGAAATAGATGTAGAAGCAAATCCACCAGGAACTATTAACGAAGTTCCAACCTTTGAAGGTGGCGTCAACGGTGAGGAAGCAGCCGTTCATGATGTACCAGCCTTTGAAGGTGGTGTGAACGGCGAAGAAGCCGCAGTTCATGAAGCTCCAGAAATAGAGGTTGAAGCAAATCCACCGGGAACTATTAACGAAGTTCCAGCCTTTGAAGGCGGTGTGAACGGCGAAGAAACCGCTGTTCATGAAGTTCCAGAAATAGATGTAGAAGAAAATCCATCGGGAACTATTAACGAAGTTCCAGCCTTTGAAGGTGGTGTGAACGGCGAAGAAGCCGCGGTCCATGAAGTTCCAGCCTTTGAAGGTGGCGTGAACGGCGAAGAAGCCGCTATTCATGAAATTCCAGAAATAGATGTAGAAGCAAATCCATCGGGAACTATTAACGAAGTTCCAGCCTTTGAAGGCGGTGTGAACGGCGAAGAAGCCGCTGTTCATGAAGTTCCAGAAATAGATGTGGAAGAAAATCCATCGGGAACTATTAACGAAGTTCCAGCCTTTGAAGGCGGTGTGAACGGCGAAGAAGCCGCGGTCCATGAAGTTCCAGAAATAGATGTAGAAGAAAATCCATCGGGAACTATTAACGAAGTTCCGGAATTTGAAGGTGGCGTCAATGGAGTGGAATCTGCTAAGTTAGAGGTGCCAGAATACACAGGTGGTGTCAATGCAGTAGAATCCGCTCAGTTAGAAACTCCAGAGTATGCAGGCAGCGTCAATGGAGTGGAATCCGCTCAGTTAGAAGTTCCAGAATACACAGGTGGCGTAAATGGGGTGGAATCTGCTAAGTTAGAGGTTCCAGAATATACAGGCAGCGTTAATGCAGTAGAATCCGCTCAGTTAGAAACTCCAGAATACACAGGTGGTGTAAATGGGGTGGAATCTGCTAAGTTAGAAGTTCCAGAATACCCAGGCGGCGTCAATAAACTAGAAGTTACAAGTGCAGAAGTTCCAGCCTTTGCAGGTGGTGTAAACAATACTGAAGCAGCCGTCCAAGGGGTTCTAGACTATAAGGGCGACCAGTCTATTGTGACTCAGGCTATGGCACAAGATCGTACTTATCAAGCACCTGCAGCGCGTCAACATCTTCTTCCTGAAACAGGAAGTGAAGATGGCGCTCCTCTTGTAACTGTAGGACTGCTAGGTATGATCTTAGGCATGTTTACTATGGGCAAGAAAAAAGAAGGGCAATGAAATAGTTAAAACCAACGAAATTCATCGAGAGATTTAATCTTGTATTAGAAAGGGTAGTGACTAGCACTGAGGCTTTTTGTCAACTGTAGTGGATTGAAGAAAAGCTAAGATCTGGAGAGGACAATCGTTGTCCTCTCCATTTTTTAGTGATAACCATTTTTTAGTGATAACCATTTTTTAGTGATAAATAGTAGCAAAATATTCAGTAAAAATCTAGTTAAAGTTTTGAAACCCCTTGCATTTTTTTTGACAATATAGTATATTTATAATAATGCTGAAACTCTAGTTAAAATTCTTGCTAATTTGAGCATTATTTTATTTTCAAAAAATGTAAGCGATTTCTAAAACTTATATTTGCTCAAAAATAGTATAGAGAAAGAATTTTAAGTTAGGGAATCAAACAAAAAATGTCGCCAGCTAAAACTGGGCTCGGGCAGTAGCTGACTGCTCTAGAAGATTAGGAGTATTTGATGAAACAATATTTTTTAGAAAAAGGTCGAATATTTAGCATTCGTAAACTGACTGTTGGTGTTGCTTCAGTAACAGTGGGTCTTACTTTTTTTGCATCAGGGAATGTTGCGGCTAATGAACTTGTGACAGAACCAAAACTTGAAGTAGATAGTCAAGCAAAAGAAGTGGCAGATGTAGATCATGAAAAAGAAGAAGCGGTCAAAGAAGAAGTAACTGAAAAAAAAGAATCTGCTGTTGAGAAAAAGGTCGAGGAAGCAAAACCTGCTGAAGTGGCTGGCGATTTACTCCCTGAAGAAATTTCTGATCGTGCCTATCCTGACACACCAGTGAAAAAAGTGGATACTGCAGCTATTGTATCAGAAAAAGATAGTCCACAAATAGAGACTAAGAGCATTTTGAAAGCTACAGAAGCAGCTCCATCTGAAGCTGGAAAAGAAAATAGAGCCATTATCAATGGCGGACAAGACCTTAAGCATATCAATTATGAAGGTCAACCAGCTACATCTGCTACTATGGTTTATTCAATCTTTAGCTCACCTTTGGCCAATGGCGGTAGTCAACGATACCTTAACTCAGGTTCAGGTATCTTTGTTGCTCCAAATATTATGTTGACAGTAGCTCATAATTTCTTGGTTAAGGATGCAGATACTAATGCTGGTTCTATCCGTGGTGGTGATACGGCTAAGTTCTACTACAATGTAGGTTCAAATACTGCTAAGAATAATTCTTTACCAACTTCAGGGAACACAATTTTGTTCAAGGAAAAGGACATTCATTTCTGGAATAAAGAAAAATTCGGTGAAGGCTATAAGAATGACCTAGCCTTGGTTGTAGCTCCAGTTCCACTTTCAATTGCAAGTCCAAATAAGGCAGCTACCTTTACTCCTTTAGCAGAACATCGAGAATACAAAGCTGGAGAATCTGTTAGCACCATCGGTTACCCTACAGATTCAACGTCTCCAGAATTGAAGGAACCAATTGTTCCAGGTCAATTGTATAAGGCGGACGGTGTTGTTAAAGGTACTGAAAAGTATGATGATAAGGGAACAGTTGGTGTCACTTATCGTTTGACTTCTGTATCAGGTCTTTCAGGTGGTGGAATTATTAACGGTGATGGTAAGGTCATTGGGATCCACCAACGTGGAACTGTCGATAATGCTAACATTGCTGAAAAAGATCGCTTTGGAGGAGGGCTTGTCCTCTCGCCAGAACAATTGGCATGGGTCAAAGAAATCATTGACAAATACGGTGTTAAAGGTTGGTATCAAGGCGATAACGGCAATCGTTATTACTTCACTCCAGAGGGAGAAATGCTTCGAAATAAAACAGCTGTTATCGGTGAAAACAAATATTCCTTCGATGAAAGTGGTGTAGCGACTCTCCTTGAAGGTGTTGATTATGGACGAGTTGTTGTCGAACACCTAGACCAAAATGATAATCCAGTCAAAGAAAACGATACTTTTGTTGAAAAGACGGAAGTTGGAACTCAGTTCGACTATAACTATAAAACAGAAATTGAGAAGACTGATTTCTACAAGAAGAATAAAGACAAATATGAGATTGTATCGATTGACGGCAAAACTGTCAACAAGCAACTAAAAGACGCTTGGGAAGATGATTATAGTGTTGTGAGCAAGGCTCCTGCAGGAACTCGTGTCATCAAGGTGGTTTATAAGGTCAATAAAGGTTCCTTTGACGTTCATTATCGTTTGAAAGGTACCGACCAAG
Organism: Streptococcus infantis; assembly: GCF_047460825.1. GTDB lineage: Bacteria > Bacillota > Bacilli > Lactobacillales > Streptococcaceae > Streptococcus > Streptococcus infantis_V. The sequence continues at coordinate 8,597 of NZ_JASHFO010000043.1, forward strand.
AATTGGCAACTGCAACTGTGGACAATAATGAAGGTAAAGAATATGAAGTTTCCTTTGTTCACAGATTCCAAGCCAAAGAAATTGCAGGCTACCGTGCAGTCAACGCAAGTCAAGAAGCAACAATCCAACATAAAGGGGTGAATGAAGTTATTTTTGAATACGAAAAGATTGAAGATCCAAAACCAGCAACTCCAGCAACTCCGGTAGTGGATCCAAAAGACGAAGAAACAGAAATTGCTGCTTACGGTCCACTTCCAAGCAAGGCCCAATTGGACTACCACAAGGAAGAATTGGCAGCCTTCATCCACTATGGTATGAACACTTACACCAACTCTGAGTGGGGTAACGGTAGAGAAAATCCTCAAAACTTTAACCCAACTAACCTTGATACAGATCAGTGGATTAAGACTTTGAAGGATGCTGGATTCAAACGAACAATCATGGTTGTCAAACACCATGACGGTTTTGTGATTTATCCATCTAAATACACAGACCATACGGTAGCTGCAAGTCCATGGAAAGACGGTAAGGGAGACCTTCTCGAAGAAATCTCTAAATCAGCAACCAAGTATGACATGAATATGGGGGTTTACCTATCGCCATGGGACGCTAACCATCCTAAATACCACGTTGATACAGAAAAAGAGTACAACGAATACTACCTCAACCAGCTCAAGGAAATCCTTGGCAATCCTAAATACGGAAATAATGGTAAATTCATCGAAGTCTGGATGGATGGTGCGCGTGGTAGCGGAGCTCAAAAAGTGACCTACACCTTTGACGAGTGGTTCAAGTACATCAAGGAAGCTGAAGGGGATATCGCTATCTTCTCTGCTCAACCAACAAGTGTCCGTTGGATCGGTAATGAACGTGGTATCGCTGGAGATCCAGTTTGGCATAAGGTTAAGAAAGCTAAAATCACTGACGATGTGAAGAACGAATATCTCAACCATGGAGACCCAGAAGGAGATATGTACTCTGTCGGTGAAGCAGACGTTTCTATTCGTTCAGGTTGGTTCTACCATGACAATCAACAACCAAAATCAATCAAAGATTTGATGGATATCTACTTCAAGTCTGTTGGTCGTGGAACGCCACTTCTACTCAACATTCCACCAAATAAAGAAGGTAAATTCGCAGACGCAGACGTCGCTCGCTTGAAAGAATTCCGAGCAACCTTGGATCAAATGTATGCGACTGACTTCGCCAAGGGAGCAACTGTAACTGCAAGCTCTACTCGTAAGAATCACTTGTATCAAGCAAGCAACCTAACAGATGGTAAGGATGATACTAGTTGGGCATTGTCAAATGATGCCAAGACAGGTGAATTCACTGTGGATCTCGGTCAAAAGAGACGCTTTGACGTAGTTGAACTCAAAGAAGATATTGCTAAAGGTCAACGTATCTCTGGATTTAAGGTTGAAGTTGAACTCAATGGTCGCTGGGTTCCATATGGAGAAGGTTCGACTGTTGGTTATCGTCGTCTCGTCCAAGGTCAACCTGTGGAAGCACAAAAGATTCGTGTGACTATCACGAATTCACAAGCAACTCCTATTTTGACAAACTTCTCTGTTTATAAGACACCAAGTAGTATCGAAAAAACAGACGGCTATCCTCTAGGTTTGGATTACCATTCAAATACAACAGCTGATAAAGCAAATACAACCTGGTATGACGAATCTGAAGGCGTCCGTGGAACATCCATGTGGACCAATCAAAAAGATGCTAGCGTAACCTACCGTTTCAATGGAACTAAGGCTTATGTCGTATCTACAGTGGATCCAAACCACGGTGAAATGTCAGTTTATGTGGATGGTCAAAAGGTTGCAGACGTACAAACTAATAATGCGGCTCGTAAACGTAGCCAGATGGTTTATGAAACAGATGACTTGGCTCCAGGTGAACACACCATCAAACTCGTCAACAAAACTGGCAAAGCTATTGCAACTGAAGGTATCTACACGCTTAATAATGCTGGTAAAGGTATGTTTGAGTTGAAAGAAACTACCTATGAAGTTCAAAAAGGCCAACCAGTTACTGTAACCATTAAACGTGTTGGTGGTAGCAAAGGAGCTGCAACAGTCCATGTCGTGACTGAACCAGGAACAGGGGTTCACGGTAAGGTTTACAAGGATACAACAGCTGATTTGACCTTCCAAGAAGGTGAAACAGAAAAGACTTTGACAATTCCAACAATTGACTTTACGGAGCAAGCTGACTCTATCTTTGACTTCAAAGTGAAAATGACGAGTGCTTCAGACGAAGCTTTACTTGGCTTTGCTTCAGAAGCAACGATTCGAGTGATGAAAGCTGAATTGCTTCAAAAAGATCAAGTCAGTCATGATGATCAGGCCAGTCAACTTGACTATAGCCCAGGTTGGCACCATGAAACCAATTCATCAGGTAAATACCAAAACACTGAGTCTTGGGCGTCATTTGGTCGTTTAACGGAAGAGCAAAAGAAAAATGCTAGTGTAACAGCCTACTTCTACGGTACAGGTTTAGAAATTAAAGGTTTTGTAGACCCAGGTCATGGTATCTACAAGGTGACGTTAGACGGTAGAAGAGTCGAGTATCAAGATGGTCTAGGTAATGCGTCTGAATACAACGGTAAGAAGTACTTCAGTGGTACAGCTGCCACACGTCAAGGTGATCAGACTCTCGTTCGTCTAACAGGACTTGAAGAGGGATGGCATGCTGTAACCTTGCAATTGGATCCAAAACGTAATGATACTACGAAAAATATTGGTATCCAAGTTGACCAGTTTATCACTCATGGAGAAGATAGTGCTCTTTATACCAAAGAAGAGTTGCTTCAAGCTATGAAGAACTGGAAGGATGAATTGGATAAATTTGACCAAACAAGCTTGAAGAATACTCCAGAGGCGCGTCAAGCCTTCAAGTCAAACTTGGACAAATTATCAGAGCAACTTTCAGCAAGTGATGCTAAACCACAGGAAGTTCTGAAAACAGCTGCAGCCTTGCAAACGATCCTTGATAAGGAAGAGAACTATGGTGTCGAAGAAACACCAGCCCAACCAGAAGAGCCTAAGATTGACTACGACAAGGCAATGGCAAGCTTGGCAGAGGCTATTCAAAACAAGACCAAGGAACTAGGTGATGATAAGGAAGCTAAGAAGAAACTAGTTGAGTTGTCAGAACAAGCTCTTGTATCTATCCAAGAAGCTAAGACTCAAGATGCGGTAG
>NZ_JASHFO010000044.1:0-10045 GCF_047460825.1 Streptococcus infantis
TATCTGGACTATAGGTATCTTCTACCAAGTCATAGATAAAGTCAAAATCAACCTTTGAATCTACTTGTCGAAGAAAGTGATCTTTTGGGACCAATTCGTCTATTGTATAGAAACCATATTGCTTACGCTTATAATCAGGTTTTTCTTTGTGAAACATAGGGATTACCTCACAACTCTTCTTACCTCTATTATACAACTTTACACAAAGAAAAGCCCTTGGAAACTTGACTTCCAAGGACTTTGTCTTCAATCTGAGAGAGAGTCACAAGAAACGTGACTCTCTCTTTTACTAGCTGAGAAATCATTTTGTCTTAAACTCAATGATAGCTTTTCTTCACCCCACTACAGATGATAAAGTGCCGTTTATTCTAGCTCTTTTTCGTTTATTCAACACCCAAGATTTCTTTAATATCATCAACGCTCAGATTGCTTCTGCTTTCTTGTCCTTCAAGGACGGTGTTGAAGAGTTCTTTTTTACTTTCTCGGAGTTCTTGGATTTTTTCCTCTATGGTTCCAAGGGTGATGAGGCGATAGACATCGACTTGTTTGGTCTGGCCAAGGTGGTGGCTTCGTCCGATGGCTTGCATCTCGACTGCTGGATTCCACCAGAGGTCACAGAGGATGACGGTATCGGCTCCTGTTAGATTCAGTCCTGTTCCACCTGCTTTTAGGGAAATGAGGAAGCAGTCTTTTTCTCCCTGATTGAAGAGATTGACCATCTCTTGCCGTTTATCTGAAGGGGTTTGTCCTGTTATTTTAAAGTGAGACAATCCCTTTTTCTCTAGTTCTTGCTCAATGAGATCAAGCATAGAGGTGAATTGTGAAAAGATAAGTGGTCGTGATTCTTTTTTACGAATGGTGTCCAGAAGCTCGAATAAGCTGTCCATTTTTCCGCTATCCCCTGTGTAGTCTTCTAAAAAGAGAGCTGGGGTATTACAGATTTGTCTAAGTCGGGTCAGTCCTGCTAAAATTTCAATTTTATGATGTTTAATCTCATCAGCGCTGGCTCCTGCAAGCATTTCTTGCATACGTCGAAGTTGAGCTAGATAGAGCGTTTTTTGTGAACTGGTGAGTTCATTGCTGTAGAGGTGCTCGCTCAGTTCAGGCAATTCTGTCAGAACTTCGTCTTTTTTCCTACGCAGAACAAAAGGTTGGATCAGTTTAGCAACGAGTTGAGGTGACAATTTTGAAAATTCCTTTTTACTTGGTAGGAGTCCTGGTAACACTATCTGGAAAATAGACCAAATCTCTTCAAGACGGTTTTCGATAGGAGTTCCAGATAGGGCATAGCAGGTTTTGACATCAAATTCTCTTAAAGCCTGTGCTATTTTTGTCTGACTATTTTTTATCATCTGTGCTTCATCTAAAATGAGGTAGTCATAAGACTGCTTTTGATAGTGTTCAAGGTCAGATCGAAAAGATGGGTAGCTTGTGATAGTGATAGTAGCAGATTTATCAATTTGTTTGATACGCTCAGTTTTTGTGCCATAGGCTACTTCAACCTGTTTGTGAGGTACAAATTTTTGGAATTCTTCCTTCCAATTGTAAAGAAGGCTGGCAGGAGCTAAGATAAGTACTTTCTGTTCTGGTTTAAGGTTGGCTTCCAGAAGAGTGATGGTTTGCAAGGTTTTCCCTAGTCACATATCGTCAGCCAGGATTCCCCCAAAATGATAATGATCTAACATACTCAACCATTTGACTCCTTCTTTCTGATAGGAGCGGAGTTTGGCCTTGACTTCATAAGGTTTGATATCAAATTCTTCAGGGTGGGTCAGATCATAAGCCATCTTTTTGAAATCACGAGAAAAATTGACATGTTCATTGTCTTTGAAGGTTTCAGAAAGGCTATAGGCACGAGATTTGTGCATCTTGATTTTTCCGTCTGAAAATTTAGCACGAAGATCTTGGAGACTTTGGGCAACCTTGAGACTTTCATCGTCAAAGACTAGAACCTTTCCTTGCTTGGTTTGGTAGTGGCTTTCTTGATTCCATAAAGCTTGGATAGCTTTTTCAACCTCATCTTCTGAAATCATAGAAAAATCAAACTGAATTGAAAGGAAATCTTCGTCGTCAAAAATGTCAATGACAGCAGGATCTTCTACTAAGAGTTTTTCAAGCGATTCATCTAGTTGAACTTGCCCCAGAGTACGAAAACGAGGTAGTTCTTTTAGGAAGAAATCAACGACTTTGATTTTGGAAAGACTATGAAAATCCTCTTTGAAACCAGCAGAAAGGAGTTGATGATAGATTTTTCTAGCTTTACTAGCTTGGTAAGTATAGGGGAGGGATAGGAGATCTTGTTTAGAGTGGGCTTGCTTTTCTCCAAACGACCACACCATGTTGACGGCAATTTCATTTCTAGTCTTGGAGAAGGCAAAGATGGGGATGAAGTCATGGATTTGTAATTCATCTGGGATACTGATAGGAACATAGTTTGAGATAATATTACATATTTGCATGAGTTCAGCCTTATTTTCCTTTCAAAAGATAAGAGGAGAACTTTCCTGATAATGGTAGATCCAAGTAGCTAATTTATCTAAAAAGTAACGGTGCTCTTTTTTGATGATGTGGAAGTGATTGTGCCGAATCCAAAGTTTGTTTTGAATAATGAAACCAAAATAAGCTGTATTGATGATTTCATAATGGTTATCAGATTGACAACTTTAAAAATTTCTTCTTCTGGGATAAAGGGATTATCATCTAAGAATATAAGAGGGTATTCGGCTTTTGAGGTTACATATTGAAACACGTCCAAAGCTTGAAAAAGTGGGACAAGGTCGTTTAAATAGCTAACAGGAGTCTCTAAATAGCGTCCACAATCTCTAGGGCTAATGCCATAACTGAAGTTGGAATAAGAATGTTCATTTCTATCGATGAAATATTTTTTGATATAGAGGATTAGATTTTGAGAAGCTTTATTAAACTGGTCTAATGATAAGTTGATTGTCCCGATTTTCTGTGAAACAAAGTAATCTTCCTGTTGGAAAATGAGAAAAATGAAGTGAGCTATATCCTTGATAACATAGGCACGAGGAGCCTGTTCCACCTTTAGTTTTAAGGTCCAGGATAGGCTATGATTTCGGATTTCGAATTGTCCATGAAGTGCAAGTGAAGGTGCCTCTGCTTTTTCTTCTAGCAGTTCGTTTTGGAGCTCTTCAGATGGCAAGGTAGGAATCAGTTGGCTGGCAAAACTTGGTTTATGACTAGATTTACGAATGCGTTTTTGAATAACTTGGGGGAGACTATGAAAGTAGTGATCCATTGCAACCCAGTGTTTACAGACTCCTTGATTTTGGAAGTCATTACATTCACAATGAAAATCAGTCAAATCGAAGTACTTCATACTGGTCAGAATGTTGGGTTCCAGATACATGGAAATACCATTGTAGGTATTGGGATGCTTAAAATATTCTTTGTTTTCAGTATCAAAATAGCTTTTTATCTGTTGGAAAATAACTTGTCCATCCATTCTCATACGAGCAGGTAGTCTATCGGGAACAGTCATTGAAGTAACCTCAGTTCTGATCATTCTTTCCTCTATCTTATGAGATTTTATAGGAAAAGAATAGACTTATCTTACATAAATTGCATCTTGATAAGGATTGGCAAAAAAAGTGTTTCTTGAGTGTGAATCTTTCAATTGAATCCATCTATTGTGTTAGGCCATTGAAACTTCTTTCGCTCTTACTGGAAAGTTGAGGTTTGAAATATGGTATAATAAAGGGAAATAGACTTTTGGAAAGTGAGAGAAGATGATTTCAAAGAGGTTAGAAACGGTAGCTTCCTTTGTACCTCAAGGAGCCGTTTTGCTAGATGTAGGAAGCGATCATGCTTATCTACCCATTGAATTGGTTGAAAAAGGTCACATCGATCGTGCCATTGCAGGAGAGGTAGTGGTAGGTCCCTATCAATCTGCAGTAAAAAATGTTGAGAGTCATGGCTTGACTGAAAAAATTCAAGTTCGTTTAGCTAATGGTTTAGCAGCTTTCGAAGAAAGTGATCTGGTATCTGTCATCACTATTGCTGGAATGGGTGGTCGTTTGATTGCTACGATCTTAGAAGAGGGATTAGATAAACTTGCCAATGTTGAGCGATTGATTCTTCAACCCAATAATCGTGAAGACGAGTTGCGTTCTTGGTTACAAGAGCATGGTTTTCAAATCATAGCAGAAAGTATCCTAGAAGAAGCTGGGAAATTCTACGAGATCATAGTTGCAGAAGCTGGTGAAATGAAGCTATTGGCCACTGATGTCCGTTTTGGTCCTTTTCTATCTAAAGAACTCAGTCCAGCCTTCATCCAAAAATGGCAAAAAGAAGCCAGCAAGCTTGAGTTTGCCCTTAGTCAAATTCCAGAAAAAAATCCAGAAGAACGTCAGGTTCTGGCAGATAAAATTCAAGCCATTATGGAGGTGCTCCATGAAAGCAAGTGAAGTGATAAATCGTTATGAAGCCTATTGCCCTCAAGAATTTTCTATGGAGGGTGATAGCCGTGGTTTGCAGATTGGTACCCTAGACAAGGAAATTCAAATGGTCATGGTTGCCCTCGATATTCGTGAAGAAACGGTTGCAGAAGCCATTGAAAAGGGTGTAGATTTGATTATCGTCAAGCACGCGCCTATCTTTCGTCCAATCAAGGATTTGGTAGCTAGCCGTCCTCAAAATCAGATTTATATCGATCTCATCAAGCATGATATTGCAGTCTATGTTAGCCATACTAATATCGACATTGTTGAGAATGGATTAAATGACTGGTTCTGCCAACTATTGGGTATTGAGGATACAACTTATTTGCAGGAAACAGGTCTTGAACGTGGGATTGGCCGTATTGGAACGATTAGACCTCAAAAATTTAAGGAATTTGCTGACCATGTTAAGGAAGTCTTTGATCTAGATAGCCTTCGTATGGTGTATTATCAAGAGACTGATTTGCAAAAGACCATTTCAAGAGTGGCTATTTGTGGCGGCAGTGGGCAATCTTTCTACTCTGATGCTTTAGAAAAAGGAGCAGATCTTTATATCACTGGTGATATTTATTATCACACTGCCCAAGATATGCTGTTAGATGGTTTATTAGCTCTGGATCCAGGCCACTATATCGAAGTGCTTTTTGTTGAAAAAATTGCAGAGCTCTTGAACGAATGGAAGGAAGAGAATGCTTGGTCGCTAGAAGTTGTCGCAAGTCAGGCTTCTACCAATCCATTCCATCATATCTAGTTAGAAGGTAAAATCAATGAAAAAAGTTGCCATTGTAGGAGCAGGAATTGTAGGGGCAACAGGCGCCTACTATCTCTCTAAAGAAGCAGATGTCGAAGTAACTGTCTTTGATCATGGGCACGGACAAGCTACCAAGGCAGCGGCAGGAATTATTAGTCCCTGGTTTTCTAAACGACGTAATAAAGCTTGGTACAAGATGGCGCGACTAGGAGCTGATTTCTATGTGGATTTATTAGCTGACTTGGAAAAATCGGGTCAACAAGTTGATTTTTACCAGCGTTCTGGCGTCTTTCTTCTTAAAAAAGATGACTCCAAACTAGAGGAACTCTATGACTTAGCCTTGCAACGTAGAGATGAATCTCCCTTAATTGGCGAATTAGCCATTTTGGACCAAGCTGCTGCAAGCAGTCTATTCCCTGGATTAGAGGGATTTGAGAGATTGCTCTATGCTTCTGGAGGGGCTCGAGTAGATGGACAACTTTTAGTTAGTCGCTTGCTTGAAGCCAGTCAAGTGAAGGTCGTAAAGAAAGAGGTCAGTCTAACTCCTCTAGCACCGGGTTATCAAATAGACAACCAAATGTTTGACCAAGTTATCTTGTCCACAGGAGCTTGGCTTGGACACATTTTGGAGCCTTTAGGCTATGAGGTTGATGTTCGTCCTCAAAAGGGGCAACTCCGAGATTACCAAGTGGAACAAGACATGGGAGCTTACCCTGTAGTTATGCCTGAAGGGGAGTGGGATTTGATTCCATTTCCTGGAGGCAAGTTGTCTCTAGGGGCTACTCATGAAAATGATATGGGCTTTGACTTGACAGTGGATGAAACCTTGCTCGATCAAATGGTTATGGCGGCGAGTCCATTTTATCCAGCCCTGGCTGAGGCGATTTCATCTGGTGAACGTGTGGGGATTCGTGCTTATACAAGTGATTTCTCTCCATTTTTCGGACAGGTTCCAAACTTATCAGGAGTCTATACAGCAAGTGGTCTAGGATCTTCAGGCTTAACGACTGGTCCCATAATCGGTTATCATCTAGCTCAAATGCTTCAGGGGAGAAGTGGAGTATTCGATCCAGCAGATTATCCGACTGAAAGATACATTAAAAAGAAACAATAGTAAATTTTTTACTTAGATTTTACGATAGTATTAGGAAAGTAAATGACTTTCCCTATCAAAAATGGTAAAATGAAAAAAATAATCCAAGAATTGAGGAAATAAAATGCAAGAAAAAATTCTGGTAACAGGTGGAGCAGGTTTTATCGGAACTCACACTGTCATCGAACTGGTCCAAGCTGGACACCAAGTAGTTGTCGTGGATAATTTGGTAAATAGTAGTCGTAAAAGTCTTGAAGTAGTCGAAAGAATCACTGGGGTAGAAATTCCTTTCTACGAAGCAGATATTCGTGATACGGAAACTCTTCGTGATATTTTCAAACATGAAGAACCAACAGGAGTTATCCATTTTGCTGGTTTGAAGGCTGTAGGGGAATCTACACGTATCCCACTTACCTACTATGATAACAATATCGCTGGAACTGTCAGTCTTTTGAAAGTTATGGAAGAGACTAACTGTAAAAACATCATCTTTAGCTCATCAGCAACTGTATATGGAGATCCGCATACAGTTCCAATCCTCGAAGATTTCCCTCTTTCAGCTACTAACCCTTATGGTCGTACTAAGTTGATGCTTGAAGAAATCTTGACAGATATCTATAAAGCTGATTCAGAATGGAACGTTGTTTTACTTCGTTACTTCAACCCAATCGGTGCACATAAGAGTGGTGATTTGGGTGAAAATCCAAACGGTATTCCAAATAACCTTCTTCCGTATGTTACACAAGTCGCAGTTGGTAAGTTGGAACAAGTTCAGGTCTTTGGAGATGACTACGATACAGAAGATGGAACAGGTGTTCGTGACTATATCCACGTCGTTGACTTAGCCAAAGGGCACGTTGCAGCCCTTAAGAAGCTTCAAAAAGGTTCAGGTCTAAACATATACAACCTTGGTACAGGAAAAGGTTACTCTGTGCTTGAAATTATCCAAAATATAGAAAAAGCAGTCGGACGTCCAATTCCTTACCGAATTGTTGAACGTCGCCCAGGTGATATTGCAGCTTGCTATTCAGATCCAGCAAAAGCTAAGGAAGAGCTAGGATGGGAAGCAGAACTTGGTATTACAGAAATGTGTGAAGACGCATGGCGTTGGCAAAGCAAGCATCCAAATGGATTTGAAGACTAAGATGATGATTTCAATCATAGTCCCATGTTTAAACGAAGAGGAAGTACTTCCTCTTTTTTATCAAACTCTTGAAGAACTGATCCCAGATTTGGGAACAGAAATCGAATACATTTTTGTAGATGATGGTTCGACTGATAAGACTTTGGACCTTTTAAAGGTTTATCGAGAGAAAAATCCTGCAGTACATTATATCTCTTTCTCGCGAAATTTTGGGAAGGAAGCGGCCATATATGCAGGTTTACAACAAGCAACAGGAGATTTGGTGGTGGTTATGGATGCAGACCTTCAGGATCCACCAAGACTCTTGCTTGAGATGAAGGAACTACTAGATCAGAATCCAGACTTGGACTGCGTTGGAACACGCAGAACCAGTCGAGAGGGTGAGCCCTTTTTACGTAGTTTCTGCGCCGATCTTTTTTATCGTTTTATGCAAAAAATTAGCCCAGTAGCTCTTCCATCGGGTGTTCGTGATTTTCGGATGATGAGAAGATCAGTTGTGGATTCAGTGTTAGAATTGACAGAATACAATCGCTTTTCCAAAGGACTCTTTGCCTGGGTTGGTTTCCATACTCACTATCTAGAATACCCTAATGTTGAAAGGCAGGCAGGTAAGACAAGTTGGAGTTTTAGACAACTCTTTTTCTACTCTATCGAAGGGATTGTGAATTTTTCAGATTTCCCTTTAATATTAGCCTTTGTTGCTGGCCTTTCGTCGTGTTTTCTGGCTTTGGTGATGACATTGTTTGTAGTTGTCCGTACTCTCGTACTGGGCAATCCAACTTCTGGTTGGACCTCTCTGATGGCTGTCATTCTATTTCTTGGTGGTGTCCAATTATTGACGATTGGGATTCTCGGAAAATATATCAGTAAAATTTATATGGAAACGAAAAAAAGACCCCTCTATCTGATAAAAGAACAGAGTGAGTCATGATAAGATTTACTAAAAATAAGTCCTTCAAAAGACTATAATTTTCTGGAAAAATATGCTAAACTAGAGGAAGTGGGATTTGGAAGTCGAATCGCCACTGATGACAAATTAATCTTTGATGAGCGCGCGAGTGGGACACTGTTTCACAGCTTCCAGTAGCTCTTCACTAGCTGGGATGTCTCTCTCTAGTAGATTAGGATCATCATAGAAACGCACAATACCATTATCATGGTAATCAAATAAATCAGAATAGGTTTGGCATAGCCCACAGGCAATGCATCGTTCAGGTATAAGTGTGATTTTCATATTTGTATTGTAATAAGAAATTAGAAAAAAAACAAGGAGTAAGGTATGGAAAAGGAACCATGGCAAGAAGATATTTACGACATCGAGGAAAGTCGTTCGGAACGCAGAAGCAGAGGAAATAAGGAATCAGGAGTAGGAGCTAATCGTATTTTAACGATTTTGGCTTGTATTTTCTTTGTTATCGTTGTCGGAATGATTGCTATTCTAATCTACCTGTCATCAGGTGGAAGTAATCGTACGGCAGCCTTGAAAGATTTCCATGATTCTTCTGCGCCTAAGGTAGAAGAAGTATCTTCAACATCTTCAAGTAGTTCAGTAGAAGCATCAAGTTCTGAACCAGAAGCTACATCTTCAAGTAGTTCAGAGGAACATACAAATGCTGAAGGAACAATTACAGTCTTGCCAGGAGAGGGTGAAGCAGCCATTGCTGCTCGAGCTGGAATCTCCATTGCTCAATTGGAAGCTTTAAACCCTGGTCATATGTCTACTGGTACTTGGTTTGCAAATCCTGGTGATGTCCTTAAGATAAGATAGGAGTGACGATGAAAACAATTCAGATTGCCATTGATGGACCAGCTTCAAGTGGTAAGAGTACAGTAGCTAAGATTATCGCTAAGGACTTTGGATATACCTACTTGGATACAGGTGCCATGTATCGTGCTGCGACTTACATCGCTTTGAACAACCAAGTAAGTCCAGAAGAGTCTTCTCGACTTCTTGAGTTATTGGAACAATATCCGATTAGCTTTGGTCGTGCTGAAACAGGAGAACAGCTTGTTTTTGTTGGAGATGTTGATGTGACAAATCCAATCCGTGAAAATGAAGTAACCAATGCTGTTTCTGCCTTTGCTGCTATTCCAGCTGTTCGAGAAAAATTAGTAGCTCTCCAGCAAGAGATTGCCCAACAAGGCGGAATCGTCATGGATGGTCGAGATATTGGTACAGTGGTCTTGCCTAAGGCTGAATTGAAGATTTTTCTTGTTGCTTCAGTGGATGAACGTGCAGAACGACGTTATAAGGAAAATCTTTCAAAGGGAATCGAAACAGATTTGGAAACTTTGAAAGAAGAGATTGCTGCGCGTGATTATAAAGATAGTCATCGTGAAACTTCTCCTCTTAAGCAGGCAGATGATGCAATCTATTTGGACACGACAGGACTAAGTATTTTAGAAGTTGTTGAAAAAATCAAATCAGAAGCAGTCAAACATTTTTAATTGAAATTTTTAAGGCTCTTTGTCAACTGTAGTGGGTTGAATAAAAGCTAACATCTGGAGAGGACAATCGTTGTCCTCTCCATTTTTATATTCAGAGCGATGAAAATTCGTTTCTTAAAATTGTCAAAGTTCCTAAAACCAAAAGC
>NZ_JASHFO010000045.1:0-9893 GCF_047460825.1 Streptococcus infantis
TTACTCAAAGTTAAGTGACGATAGCCTAGGAGATACACCTGTACCCATGCCGAACACAGAAGTTAAGCCCTAGAACGCCGGAAGTAGTTGGGGGTTGCCCCCTGTGAGATAAGGAAGTCGCTTAGCTTTAATCCGCCATAGCTCAGTTGGTAGTAGCGCATGACTGTTAATCATGATGTCGTAGGTTCGAGTCCTACTGGCGGAGTATGTAAACGTTCTAAGGAACGTTTTTTTATTTATCTTTCAGAGGTCATCTTGATCCTTTTTTTATTTAGCTCTTTATTAATATTTAATATCTTTTATAAGTTTGTTATATTTGATTCTTTTATTTTAAGTAATTTTGTAGTATATTTATTTGTAGTATATTTAATAGATTTCACACTCATTTAAAATCAAATAGTGTAGAAATTTCAATGTTTAAACATATATGTCTTAGTTTTTATTAAAAACTTTTTCGTTGACTTATTAGAATACGGTAAGTCCATCAATCGGATGATAAGTTTTCAAGTTTATACTTTGAACATGATATTTCTTAAGCAGGTTATTAATAAAAAGTGCTCTGTGATTTTAATTGAGTATCAGAAGTAAATCTTTAATGGATTGTGAGGGGTTGTTTTTTTGTTCTTATGATTCTTTTTCAATTAAGTTAGCTCCCATATTTTCTACAATGATTTTTCCTATAGTTCTTTTTTATTTTGAAATGTATTTTTATATATCTGTTCTGTCAATTTTCTGTAACTGTTATTAATTTTACTATTCACAATAGGACATGATAGAAGTATTCTCCCAGCTTCTTCTATTTTTTTGTTATACTCATTTTATCAATAGAAATGGAGTCAAATAAAATGATTGAACAGATTTATGAACAATATCTTGATTTTTATGATGTTATTGAAAAGGAATATAGTTATTTAGTAGATAATGATTTAGAATGGGAAGTTTTTCATCTTCGATTTTTACTATATTATTTAGTTCGGTACAAGCTTGATATTATGCATCCTTTATTTTCTTACCACTATAGAGCTTGCTACCGTTTGTACATTGAACAGTTATTGATTTCAAATGACTGGGTTGGGGGATAATTTATAATTTTCATATTTCCGAACGATTTTATAGTTTTTTCTTTTCATAATATAAATTTACAATATTTTTTTAATATTAATTTTCTAATTTTCTTTAATTCCCTAATGTTTCTGGTCTTTGGTCTTGAAAAAATTGAGAATCTTTATTATAATAAATTGTAAGATATAATTGCAGGTGAGATTCCTGCCATGTATGTGAGAAAGGAAGAGCCTAAGGGCTCAGACAAGATTATGACTTCAGTTGTTGTTGTAGGTACCCAGTGGGGTGATGAAGGTAAAGGGAAGATTACAGACTTCCTTTCAGCTAATGCAGAAGTGATTGCACGTTACCAAGGTGGCGATAATGCTGGTCACACAATTGTGATCGATGGAAAGAAATTTAAGTTGCACTTGATTCCTTCTGGAATTTTCTTCCCTGAAAAAATTTCTGTCATTGGGAATGGGATGGTTGTAAATCCTAAGTCACTTGTGAAAGAGTTGAGCTATCTTCATGATGAAGGTGTTACAACAGATAATCTACGTATTTCTGATCGTGCGCATGTTATTTTGCCGTACCACATCGAGTTAGACCGTTTGCAAGAAGAAGCTAAGGGTGAAAATAAAATTGGTACTACTATCAAGGGTATCGGACCAGCTTATATGGATAAGGCTGCTCGTGTTGGAATCCGTATCGCAGATCTTTTGGATAAAGAGATTTTCCGTGAACGTTTAGAACGCAATCTTGCTGAGAAAAATCGTCAATTTGTAAAATTGTATGATAGCGAACCTATTTCATTTGATGATATTTTTGAAGAATATTATGAGTATGGCCAACAAATCAAGCAATATGTAACAGATACTTCTGTTATCTTGAATGATGCACTTGATAATGGCAAACGTGTTCTTTTTGAAGGTGCACAAGGGGTCATGTTAGATATTGACCAAGGAACTTATCCGTTTGTTACTTCTTCAAACCCTGTTGCTGGTGGTGTGACAATTGGTTCTGGTGTTGGTCCAAGCAAGATTGACAAGGTTGTAGGTGTATGTAAAGCTTATACAAGTCGTGTTGGTGATGGTCCATTCCCAACTGAATTGTTTGATGAAGTGGGAGAACGCATTCGTGAAGTAGGTCATGAGTATGGTACTACAACAGGTCGTCCACGTCGTGTAGGTTGGTTTGACTCAGTTGTGATGCGTCATAGTCGCCGTGTTTCTGGCATTACAAATTTATCTTTGAACTCTATCGATGTTTTGAGTGGTTTGGATACAGTTAAAATCTGTGTTGCTTATGATCTTGACGGTCAACGCATTGACTACTATCCAGCTAGTCTTGAACAATTGAAACGTTGTAAACCTATTTATGAAGAATTACCAGGTTGGTCAGAAGATATCACTGGAGTACGTACTTTGGAAGATCTTCCTGAAAATGCACGTAACTATGTTCGTCGTGTTAGCGAATTGGTTGGCGTTCGTATCTCTACTTTCTCAGTAGGTCCTGGTCGTGAACAAACAAATATTTTAGAAAGTGTTTGGTCATAAGAGATTTTTTAAGATTTGTTTAAGATAGTTCAGCTATACTATAGACAGTTACAAGAAGACCTCCTAACTTGTTGTAACAAATATCCTAAACTTTTCTTTTTCATAATAATCTCCCTATAAAGTCACCGCATTCGGTGGCTTTTTTTATGTAGTGAAACATGGTATAATGATAAAATTGATGATAGTCAGTGAAAATTAAAGAGTAAATTAGTTATGAATCGATAAAAATATTATTTTGAAGTTGCAGATGTTAGTATTACATTAATGCTAAGGGAATTCTGATATATTTGGAAGAGATTTTAAAAGATAATAAGCAGGAAAAGAGAGAAGCTATGGATTATACAGTTGAAGAAAAAGAAGCATTTATGAGAGAGGCCTTAAAGGAGGCAGAGATTGCTTTAGAGAATGATGAAATCCCGATTGGTTGTGTGATTGTCAAGGATGGGAAAATCATCGGGAGAGGTCATAATGCGCGCGAGGAATTGCAACGTGCAGTCATGCATGCGGAAATTATGGCCATAGAGAATGCTAATTTGAGGGAAGAGAGTTGGCGTTTACTCGACTGCACACTTTTTGTGACTATTGAGCCTTGTGTGATGTGCAGCGGGGCGATTGGGCTTGCTCGTATCCCTAAGGTAGTTTATGGGGCTAAAAATCAGAAATTTGGTGCAGCTGGAAGTCTGTATGATATCTTGACAGACGAGCGTCTTAATCATCGTGTGGATGTTGAGACGGGGATTTTAGAGAGTGAATGTGCAGGTATTATGCAGGAATTTTTTAGAAATCGACGGAAAAAATAATTTCTCTTTTAAAATCTTTGGGAATGTGGTATAATAACTAATGGAGCAACAGTTCTGCGTGAAGCGGGTCAGGGGAGGAATCCAGCAGCCCTAAGCGAAGTGAATTGTGTGCTCTTTTTTTGTGCTTTAAAGAAAATAGTTTAAGTGTGGCTAAATAGGAATGAGTTTGTTAATAAAAGGGAAAATAAGGGACATTTGAAATATCTTTAAATTTTTTTGTATGATTTTATTGTTTGCTTTTTGATAGGACACTTTTCTTTATTTTATATAGAAGATTTTTCGTGCTTTTTTCGAATAAATAAGATAAAATAGCCTAGAATAAAAGATTAAAAAGAGGGAAAATATGAAAATTCGTGGTTTTGAATTAGTTTCTAGTTTTACAGATGAAAATTTATTGCCGAAGCGCGAGACAGCGCATGCGGCTGGTTATGATTTAAAGGTTGCGGTGCGTACGGTCATTGCTCCAGGTGAGATTGTCCTTGTTCCAACAGGGGTTAAGGCCTATATGCAACCGACTGAGGTTCTCTACCTCTATGATCGTTCTTCAAACCCTCGTAAGAAGGGCTTGGTTTTGATTAACTCTGTGGGTGTCATTGATGGAGATTATTATGGTAACCCAGGAAATGAAGGACATATTTTTGCTCAGATGAAGAATATCACAGACCAAGAGGTTGTTCTTGAAGTTGGGGAACGTGTGGTTCAGGCTGTCTTTGCTCCATTTTTGATTGCGGATGGCGATGCGGCAGATGGCGTGCGGACTGGTGGATTTGGATCAACTGGGCACTAAGATGAAGATTATCTTTGTACGTCATGGGGAGCCAGATTATAGTATGCTTGATAAACTTGAAAATCCGCAACTCTATAGTGGTTTTGGTCGTGATTTAGCACCATTGACAGGAAAAGGTCGCAGTCTGGCAAAAGAAGCTGCTAAAACTGCATGTTTTGGAAAGGCAGAGATTATTATTTCATCGTCTGTGACGAGGGCTTTAGAAACAGCACATTATATAGCAGTTGAAACAGGATTGGACTTATTTGTGGAGCCGTTTTTTCATGAGTGGCGTCCAGACTTAGATGGCACTAACTCTGATTTAACTAGTGTATTGGTAGCTCATGAATATTATCTAAAACATCAAGGAGGTTTATCTGAAGATTCTCCCTATCGCTATGAAACTGATCTAGAGATGCGTCATCGTTTTTTAAGAGCTTTGGAAAAGTATAAAAATTATAAAACTATTATCATTGTAACTCACGGAATGCTCATGCGCCAGTTTGTGCCAAATGATAAGATTGATTTTTGCCAAGTGATTGAATGTGAGATAGAGATATAGAAAGAGGTTTATTATCGCAAAGAAAAAGGCGACATTTGTGTGTCAAAATTGTGAGTATAATTCCCCTAAGTATTTAGGGCGCTGTCCAAACTGTGGGTCTTGGTCTTCTTTTGTTGAGGAGGTTGAGGTTGCAGAGGTCAAGAATGCGCGTGTGTCCTTGACGGGGGAGAAAAGACAGAAAGAAGAAATTTGCGACCGGCTTGCTGCTTGTATCTTCTCGTATCTTTGAGAAGCGTCGGGCTTCTTGCTTTACTAATCTAGATTTAAAAGATTTTTTAGAGGAAAACGGTGCTAAAAGCATAGAGTTTATAGGGGTAGATGGCAATGGCTGTGTTAAGGCTTCCGTTTTGGCAGCTACCAAGGAGAATTATCAGGTTTCTGTCGATTTGTCTGCTGTCGGAGTTGCCAACCAGAAGAAATTCTCTAAAACACTGAAGCAGTGGCAAGATTGCGGAATCAAGATTGGATAGTTTTATGGGGATCTTAATATGAAAATTATTTTTGTCCGTCACGGGGAACCAGATTACCGTGAGTTAGAGGAGCGTTCCTATACTGGATTCGGGATGGATTTGGCGCCCTTATCAGAGGAGGGAAGACAGCAAGCTCAGGAACTGAGCGAACATTCTTTGCTACACTCAGCTGATCTACTAGTTTCTTCTGCAGTCACAAGAGCTTTAGAGACTGCTAGCTATGTGGCTCGTGCTACTGGACTTCCTTTGAGAGTGGAGCCATTATTGCATGAATGGCGAGTCTATGAAAGTGGAGTAGAGAATTTTGAAAAAGCTCGTACTCTGTTTCTAGGAAATAATGGATTCTTACCTTCTAATAGTCCTATTCAATATGAGACAGCTGAGGAAATGAGGTCTCGGTTTCTAGAATCTATGGGCAAGTATCGAGACTATCAGACAGTCGTTGTTGTCACTCATCGAATGCTCATGCGTCAATTTGTACCGAATGAAACCATTGATTTTTGCCAAGTGATTGAGTGTGAGATAGAGATTTAGAAAGAGGTTTATCATCGCAAAGAAAAAAGCGACATTTATATGTCAAAATTGTGGGTATAATTCCCCTAAATATCTAGGACGTTGTCCAAACTGTGGGTCTTGGTCTTCTTTTGTAGAAGAGGTCGAGGTTGCAGAAGTCAAGAATGCGCGTGTGTCCTTAACAGGTGAGAAAACCAAGCCCATGAAACTGGCTGAAGTGACCTCCATCAATGTCAATAGAACCAAGACAGAGATGGAGGAGTTTAACCGAGTTCTTGGTGGAGGTGTGGTACCAGGAAGTCTTGTCCTTATCGGTGGGGATCCTGGGATTGGGAAATCAACCCTGCTCTTACAAGTCTCAACCCAGCTGTCTCAAGTGGGGACAGTTCTCTATGTCAGTGGGGAGGAATCTGCCCAGCAAATCAAACTCCGTGCAGAGCGTTTAGGTGATATTGATAGTGAGTTTTATCTCTACGCAGAGACTAATATGCAGAGTGTTCGCACAGAGGTGGAGCGCATCCAGCCAGACTTCCTCATTATTGACTCCATCCAGACTATCATGTCTCCTGAGATTTCTGGAGTTCAGGGTTCTGTTTCCCAGGTACGTGAGGTGACGGCCGAGCTCATGCAGCTGGCCAAGACCAATAACATTGCCATCTTTATTGTCGGGCATGTGACCAAGGAAGGAACCTTGGCTGGGCCTCGGATGTTGGAGCATATGGTGGATACGGTGCTTTACTTTGAAGGGGAACGCCACCATACCTTCCGTATCTTGAGAGCGGTCAAAAACCGTTTTGGTTCGACAAATGAAATTGGGATTTTTGAGATGCAGTCAGGTGGCTTGGTTGAGGTTCTCAATCCGAGTCAAGTTTTCCTAGAAGAACGTTTAGATGGAGCAACTGGTTCGTCCATCGTGGTGACTATGGAAGGAACCCGTCCTATTCTTGCGGAGGTTCAAGCCTTGGTAACACCGACTATGTTTGGTAATGCCAAGCGGACTACAACAGGCCTTGATTTCAATCGTGCTAGCTTGATTATGGCTGTTTTGGAGAAACGTGCAGGGCTTCTTTTACAAAATCAGGATGCCTATCTCAAATCTGCTGGTGGTGTCAAATTGGATGAACCTGCTATTGACCTGGCTGTTGCGGTTGCCATTGCGTCAAGCTACAAGGACAAGCCAACCAATCCTCAGGAATGTTTTGTGGGAGAGTTGGGTTTGACTGGAGAGATTCGGCGCGTAAATCGTATTGAGCAGCGCATCAATGAGGCTGCTAAGCTTGGATTTACAAAAATCTATGTACCGAAAAATTCCTTGACTGGAATCAAACCGCCTAAGGAAATTCAGGTGATTGGAGTGACAACTATCGGAGAAGTCTTGAAAAAAGTATTCTCCTAATAGTTGTACTCAGTTTTATATTGCAAAACACTTTATAGCCAATATTTATTAAAAACAAGGAGGAATTTCTGATGAAATTTTCTATGGACAGTCATATGCAATTTCCTTTGGTAGAGTTGTCACTCAATCAAGGAGAAACCGTCTATATCCAGCGCGGTAGCATGGTCTACCATACACCTAATGTCAGCCTCAATACTCAGCTCAATGCTAGTGGTTCTGGTTTGGGGCGTTTTGTCAAAGCTGTGGGACGTTCTATGGTTTCTGGCGAAAGTACCTTCATTACTCAAGCAGTTGCAGAGTCTGACAACGGCAACCTTGCTTTAGCACCAGATACTCCTGGTCAAGTGATTGCTCTCGAGCTAGGAGAAAAGCAATATCGATTGAATGATGGAGCCTTTCTAGCTCTTGATGGTACAGCTTTCTATACAATGGAGCGCCAATCTATTGGGAAAGCTCTGTTCGGAGGGCAAGGCGGTCTCTTTGTGATGACAACTCAAGGTCAGGGAACGCTTTTGGCTAATGCTTTTGGATCTATTAAGAAAATTGAGCTTCAAAACCAAGAAATAACTATTGACAATGCCCATGTGGTGGCTTGGAGTCAATCTTTGGACTATCATATCCACTTAGAAAATGGTTTCTGGCAATCTATTGGTACAGGCGAAGGAGTGGTGAATACCTTCCGAGGTACTGGTGAGGTTTATGTACAAAGTCTCAATCTTCAAAGCTTTGCAGGCTCTCTCAACAAGTATATCCAAAAAGAATCATAACAATAAAAACTAGGATAGGGACCTAAGCTAGATGCTAGAAGTCTCTGTTCTAGTTTTTTTATATGGAAGTTGAAAACTGACAAGACAAAGAAAAGATGGTAAGATAGAAGATAAATAATTTGGTTTTCAAATTATCTTAAAAGTAAGAAAGTGTGTTGTCATGTCGTATTTTGAACAGTTTATGCAAGCCAACCAGGCTTATGTTGCCCTGCATGGGCAGTTAAATCTGCCAATCAAGCCGAAAACAAGAGTAGCCATTGTGACTTGTATGGACTCACGTTTGCACGTTGCACAAGCTTTGGGGCTAGCACTTGGAGATGCTCACATTTTACGGAATGCGGGTGGTCGAGTGACAGACGATATGATTCGCTCACTCGTGATTTCCCAGCAACAAATGGGAACAAGAGAGATTGTGGTTCTTCATCATACAGACTGTGGTGCTCAAACATTTCAAAACGAAGAGTTTCAAGAACATTTAAAAACAGAATTAGGGGTTGATGTCTCGAATCAAGATTTTCTCCCTTTTCAAGATGTTGAGGAGAGTGTTCGTGAGGATATGCAGTTACTTCGAGAATGCCCATTGATTCCAGATGATGTAGTTATTTCAGGGGCTGTTTATGACGTGGATACAGGTAGTATGAGAGAGGTATACTAACTTTTCTTTTGTGAGTTCCTATCTTCCTATGAGATAGAATGTCTAAGTTGTCACATTTTTGCTTGAATATAGGGAATATAAATGAGCACAAGGCAAGGGGATAAATGTCCACTCTTGTCTTATTTTTTATTGAAAAATAGAGAAAAAAGCGCTACAATGGTAGTTGGAAAAATGTTGTGAAAAAACACAAGTGATACATAAATACTGGAGGAAATCATGTCTTTTTCTGATTTAAAGCTGTTTGCCCTTTCTTCAAATAGAGAATTGGCAGAGCGTGTGGCGCAAGAGATTGGGATAGAGTTGGGAAAATCAACCGTACGTCAATTTTCAGATGGAGAAATTCAAGTTAATATCGAAGAATCAATCCGTGGAAAACACGTCTTTATCTTACAATCAACTAGCTCACCTGTAAATGACAATCTGCTAGAAATTTTGATTATGGTAGATGCTTTGAAACGTGCCAGTGCAGAATCTGTCAACGTTGTTATGCCTTACTATGGTTATGCACGTCAGGATAGAAAGGCTAGAGCGCGTGAGCCAATCACTTCAAAACTTGTAGCAAATATGCTAGAAGTGGCTGGAGTGGATCGTTTGTTGACGATTGACTTGCACGCTGCGCAGATTCAGGGATTCTTTGATATTCCTGTTGATCACTTGATGGGTGCTCCTTTGATTGCAGACTATTTTGAGCGTCGTGGCATGGTTGGTTCTGACTATGTGGTTGTCAGCCCAGACCATGGTGGGGTGACTCGTGCTCGTAAATTGGCAGAGTTTTTGAAAACTCCAATTGCTATTATTGACAAACGTCGTAGCGTAGACAAGATGAATACCAGTGAAGTGATGAACATCATTGGTAAGGTAGAAGGCAAGACTTGTATCTTGATTGACGATATGATCGATACAGCTGGTACAATCTGTCATGCAGCAGATGCTCTTGCTGAAGCTGGTGCTGTCGAAGTTTACGCAAGCTGTACGCACCCAGTTCTTTCAGGGCCTGCTATGGATAATATCCAAAAATCAGCTATTAAAAAATTGGTTGTTTTGGATACTATCTACCTACCAGAAGAGCGTTTGATTGATAAGATCGAGCAAATCTCTATCGCTCATCTTTTGGCAGATGCTATCATTCGTATCCATGAAAAACGTCCTCTATCTCCATTATTTAGTATTGAGAAAAGAATCTAACGAATTCGTTGGATCAGACAAAACTCCTAACAAAGTGATAGGCCTTGTTGAATTATACTCAATTATTTTCAAAAAGCAACCTCGTCCATTGTCTGCTGACAGTTGACTTTAAAACATTTTTTTCCAGTCCTAGAATAACTTCTTGAAGCTTATCAATGACAGCTTCCAATGTTTGGAAA
>NZ_JASHFO010000046.1:0-9363 GCF_047460825.1 Streptococcus infantis
ATATGATTCTTTCTAATGAGTTGTTTGATCGCTTTTCATTATAGGTCATATGGGACTTTTTTTCTACACAAAAATAGGCTCCATAATATCCATAGGGGATTTACCCACTACAAATATTATAGAGCCTAAGAAAAAAGCCTTGAGGGAAGCTGCTTCCTTCAAGGTTTTAAAATCCAGTCACAGTGACACCCAATAAGCGAACGTCTTTATCTTTATCTGTCAGAGATTCGTAAAGTTGGATAGCCATTTGTGAAATAGTTTCAGCATCTTGGATCTTTTGAGATAAGCTTTTCCGCTTAGTCATTGTAGAAAAGTCAGCATAGCGGATTTTTAAAATAATAATCTTTCCAGATTTTTCATGTTTTTGAAGACTCAGGGCAACTTTTTCCGAAAGAAGAGTTAGCTCTTTTTTGATATCCTCTTCTAGATTGAGAATTTTACTATAAGTTTTTTCTTTTCCAATAGATTTACGAATGCGATTGGACTTGACGGGAGAATTATCAATGCCACGAGCTTTGCGATACAGGTCAAAACCGAGTCGACCAAAACGATCAATGAGACTAATTTCAGAAATTTTTAAAAGATCAGCACCTGTAAATACCTCCATTTGATGCAATTTTTCAACTGTTTTCTTACCTACACCGTGGAATTTAGCGATATCCATTTGTTTGAGAAAATCTTCAGCTTCATCAGGGAGAATAACTGTCAGACCTCGAGGTTTTTGGTAATCGCTGGCTATTTTAGCTAAGAATTTATTGTAAGACACACCAGCAGAAGCGGTCAGATGAAGTTCTTGCCAAATATCTTGTTGAATTAGTCGAGCTATTTTAACAGCGGACTTGATGCCGAGTTTGTTTTCAGTCACGTCTAGATAAGCTTCATCGATACTCATAGGCTCGATATTATCCGTATAACGTTTGAAAATAGCTCGAATCTGTTGACCGACAGCAGTATATTTTTCGTGGTTTCCAGAAATGAAAACGGCTTGAGGGCAACGTTCATAGGCTTCTTTAGAACTCATAGCTGAGTGGATGCCAAATGCTCGCGCTTCATAGCTACAGGTAGAAACAACTCCTCGACCACCAGTTTTTCTAGGGTCACTACCAATCACAACCGGCTTCCCTTTAAGTTTGGGATTGTCTCGAATTTCAACAGCAGCAAAAAAGGCATCCATGTCAATATGGATGATTTTACGAGATAAATCATTCATTAGTGGAAAAATCAACATGGAGAAACCTCTCAGTGCTAGTTTGTTTAATTTTATTATACTCTTTTTCTGAAAAAATGAAAATCAAATAACCTCTTTCAAAAATATAATACAGTTTGTGAAATATTTTGAACTGTATTAGAAAAGAAAGTGTTAAAAAAGTGAGTTTTTAGTTGTTGAAATCGTTTACTGTGTGGTATACTGAATACATGAATGTAACAGATGACTGTTACTAGAAAGAAAAAAGAGGAATTAACATGGTTGTTAAGACAGTTGTTGAAGCACAAGATATTTTTGACAAAGCCTGGGAAGGCTTTAAAGGTGTTGACTGGAAAGAAAAAGCAAGTGTATCACGCTTTGTACAAGCTAACTACACACCTTACGATGGAGACGAAAGCTTCCTTGCAGGACCAACAGAACGTTCACTTCACATCAAAAAAATCGTAGAAGAAACTAAAGCACACTACGAAGAAACTCGTTTCCCAATGGACACTCGTCCAACTTCTATTGCTGATATTCCTGCTGGATTTATCGACAAAGAAAACGAAGTGATCTTTGGTATCCAAAATGATGAACTCTTCAAATTGAACTTCATGCCAAAAGGTGGTATCCGTATGGCTGAAACAACTTTGAAAGAAAATGGATACGAACCAGATCCAGCTGTTCACGAAATCTTCACTAAATATGTAACAACAGTTAACGACGGTATCTTCCGTGCCTACACTTCAAACATTCGTCGCGCTCGTCACGCTCACACTGTAACTGGTCTTCCAGATGCCTACTCACGTGGACGTATTATCGGTGTTTACGCACGTCTTGCTCTTTACGGAGCAGACTACTTGATGCAAGAAAAAGTAAACGACTGGAATGCAATCAAAGAAATCGATGAAGAAACAATCCGCCTTCGTGAAGAAGTAAACCTTCAATACCAAGCATTGCAACAAGTTGTACGCTTGGGTGACCTTTACGGAGTTGATGTTCGTAAACCAGCGATGAACGTTAAAGAAGCTATCCAATGGGTTAACATTGCCTTTATGGCTGTCTGCCGTGTTATCAACGGTGCGGCTACATCTCTTGGACGTGTGCCAATCGTATTGGATATCTTTGCAGAACGTGACCTTGCTCGTGGTACATTTACTGAATCAGAAATCCAAGAATTTGTTGATGATTTCGTTATGAAACTTCGTACAGTTAAATTTGCTCGTACAAAAGCTTATGACCAATTGTACTCAGGTGACCCAACCTTCATCACAACTTCTATGGCTGGTATGGGTAACGACGGTCGCCACCGTGTTACTAAGATGGACTACCGTTTCTTGAACACTCTTGACAACATCGGTAACTCTCCAGAACCAAACTTGACAGTTCTTTGGACTGACAAATTGCCATACAACTTCCGTCGCTACTGTATGCACATGAGCCACAAACACTCTTCAATCCAATACGAAGGTGTTACAACAATGGCTAAAGACGGATACGGTGAAATGAGCTGTATCTCATGTTGTGTATCTCCACTTGACCCAGAAAACGAAGAACAACGTCACAACATCCAGTACTTCGGTGCTCGCGTTAACGTTCTTAAAGCTCTTCTTACTGGTTTGAATGGTGGTTACGACGATGTTCATAAAGACTACAAAGTATTTGACATCGAACCAATCCGTGACGAAGTCCTTGAATTCGAATCAGTTAAAGCTAACTTTGAAAAATCTCTTGACTGGTTGACTGACACTTACGTAGATGCTTTGAACATCATCCACTACATGACTGATAAGTACAACTACGAAGCTGTTCAAATGGCCTTCTTGCCAACTAAACAACGTGCTAACATGGGATTCGGTATCTGTGGTTTCGCAAACACTGTTGATACATTGTCAGCTATCAAGTACGCTACAGTTAAACCAATCCGTGACGAAAATGGCTACATCTACGATTACGAAACAATCGGTGAATACCCACGTTGGGGTGAAGATGATCCACGTTCAAACGAATTGGCAGAATGGTTGATCGAAGCTTACACAACTCGTCTACGTAGCCACAAACTTTACAAAGACGCAGAAGCTACTGTATCACTTTTGACAATCACATCTAACGTTGCTTACTCTAAACAAACTGGTAACTCTCCAGTCCACAAAGGTGTATACCTCAACGAAGATGGTTCAGTGAACTTGTCTAAACTTGAATTCTTCTCACCAGGTGCTAACCCATCTAACAAAGCTAAAGGTGGATGGTTGCAAAACTTGAACTCACTTGCTAGCCTTGACTTTGGTTATGCAGCTGATGGTATCTCATTGACAACTCAAGTATCACCTCGCGCTCTTGGTAAAACTCGTGACGAACAAGTTGATAACTTGGTAACAATCCTTGATGGTTACTTCGAAAACGGTGGACAACACGTTAACTTGAACGTTATGGACTTGAACGATGTTTACGAAAAGATCATGTCAGGTGAAGACGTAATCGTACGTATCTCAGGATACTGTGTAAATACTAAGTACCTCACTCCAGAACAAAAAACTGAATTGACACAACGTGTCTTCCACGAAGTTCTTTCAATGGATGATGCATTGAGCTAAGATTCATAAATAGTAAATCAAAACCAGTCACTTTGACTGGTTTTTTTGCTATAAAAAAATATTTTAAAAAAGTTGGTCAAAATTGGTCAAATCTCTTGACTATTACTGACTAAAATGATAAACTAAGAACATAAGGATAAGGAAATCCTTAGAAAACCTTGATTTTAAGGTAGTTGTGTATTCTATCTTAAGATCAAAGTATGGGTAAAACCTAGAAAAGAGGTGCAACCTATGTTTAACATTAGCATTTTTAGAAGTCCAATGACAAAATTTGTATCGGATAAAGAAAAACCTGAAATTATACGTAGAGTAGCAAATAGCTAGTCTAAATTTTTTAAAACAAAGGTCAGGGAAAGTCAAAGTGATTTGACTAACTAATTTTGAAAACAAACGAGGTATGAAATATGAATAACAATTTTAATAACTTTAACAATATGGATGATTTATTTAACCAATTAATGGGTGGTATGCGTGGATATAGTTCTGAAAATCGTCGTTACTTGATTAACGGCCGTGAAGTAACGCCTGAAGAATTCGCTATTTACCGTCAAACCGGTCAACTTCCAAGCGAAGGAAGTGAACAAGCTCAGTATGTTCAAGGTAAAGCTATGAAACAAGATGGGATTCTTGCAAAACTTGGACGTAACTTAACAGCAGAAGCTCGTGAAGGTAAGTTAGATCCGGTTATTGGACGTAATAAGGAGATTCAAGAAACTTCTGAAATTCTTTCTCGTCGCACAAAGAATAATCCAGTTCTCGTCGGTGATGCTGGTGTCGGTAAAACAGCTGTAGTTGAAGGTTTGGCTCAAGCTATCGTGAATGGTGATGTTCCAGCAGCAATCAAGAATAAAGAAATTATCTCTATTGATATTTCAGGTCTTGAAGCTGGTACTCAATATCGTGGTAGCTTTGAAGAAAATATTCAAAATTTGGTAAACGAAGTCAAAGAAGCTGGAAATGTTATCCTCTTCTTCGATGAAATCCATCAAATCCTGGGTGCAGGTAGCACAGGTGATGGTCAAGGATCTAAAGGTCTTGCTGATATCTTGAAACCAGCTCTTTCACGTGGTGAATTGACAGTGATTGGTGCAACAACTCAAGACGAATACCGCAACACTATTTTGAAAAATGCTGCCCTTGCTCGTCGTTTCAATGAAGTGAAGGTCAATGCTCCATCTGCTGAAGATACCTTCAAGATTCTCCAAGGGATTCGTGATCTATATCAACAACACCATAATGTTATCTTGCCAGATGAAGTGCTGAAAGCTGCTGTTGATTACTCAGTACAATATATTCCTCAACGTAGCTTGCCAGATAAGGCTATTGACCTAGTCGATGTAACAGCTGCTCACTTGGCAGCACAACACCCAGTGACAGATGTACATGCTGTAGAGCATGAAATTGAAGAAGAAAAAGCTAAACAAGAAGCTGCAGCTGCTAAAGAGGATTATGAAGCGGCATTAAATGCAAAAATTCGTATTGAAGAACTGGAAAAGAAAATTGCCAACCATACAGAAGATCACAAGGTTACAGCGACTGTTAATGACGTAGCTGAGTCTGTAGAACGTATGACAGGTATTCCTGTTTCACAAATGGGTGCTACTGATATCGAACGTTTGAAAGATATGGGTCACCGTTTGCAAACTAAGGTAATCGGCCAAGATAAGGCTGTTGAAGCAGTAGCACGTGCTATCCGTCGTAACCGTGCAGGATTTGACGAAGGGAACCGTCCAATCGGTAGCTTCCTCTTTGTAGGTCCTACTGGTGTTGGGAAGACTGAGTTGGCTAAACAATTGGCTCTTGATATGTTTGGAACTAAGGATGCTATCATCCGTTTGGACATGTCAGAATACAACGACCGCACAGCTGTTTCTAAATTGATTGGTACAACAGCCGGTTATGTTGGTTACGATGATAACAACAACACTTTGACTGAACGTGTTCGTCGTAATCCATACTCAATTGTCCTTCTTGATGAGATTGAAAAGGCAGACCCTCAAGTGATTACTCTTCTTCTTCAAGTATTGGATGATGGTCGTTTGACAGACGGTCAAGGTAACACTGTAAACTTCAAGAATACAGTGATTATCGCCACTTCAAATGCTGGCTTTGGCTATGAAGCGAACTTGACAGAAGATGCGGATAAACCAGAACTCATGGATCGTTTGAAACCTTACTTCCGTCCAGAATTCCTCAACCGTTTCAACGCTGTGATTGAATTCTCACACTTGAGTAAGGCAGATCTTTCTAAGATTGTAGATTTAATGTTGATTGATGTTAATAAGACTCTTTCTAAGAAAGAAATCGACTTGGCAGTGAGCGATGCAGCTAAAGAATACATGACTGAAGAAGGTTATGATGAAGTAATGGGTGTTCGTCCACTCCGTCGTGTAGTTGAACAACAAATCCGTGACAAAGTAACAGACTTCCACTTAGATAATTTGGATGCTAAACACCTTGAAGCCGACATGGAAGATGGTGTCTTGGTCATTCGTGAAAAAGCCTAAATCAAAGTTTTGCGAATCAAAAAAGGAACCAGTTGAAAAAACTGGTTCTTTTGTGTTAAATGACATGACGTTCAAAGGCATCATCTGAGATTCCTTGTTCAAGAATCAATTTTGCCCATTCCTTAGCTGAAAATAGGCTGTGATCCTTGTAGTTGCCACAAGATTCAATGGTAGTCCCTGGGACATCTTCCCAAGTTGTAGTCTCAGCGATTTCCTTTAGTGAATCCTTGATGACAGCAGCGATTTCTGCGCTAGTATGACGTCCCCACATAATCATATGGAAACCTGTACGACACCCAAATGGTGAACAATCAATCATCCCGTCAATGCGAGTACGGATGAGTTTGGCCAAGAGGTGCTCTATCGTATGAAGACCAGCAGTAGGGATTGAATCTTCATTTGGTTGAACCAAGCGAATATCAAAGTTAGAAATGATATCTCCTTTAGGACCTGTCTCTTCTCCGATTAAACGGACATAAGGTGCTTTAACAATGGTGTGGTCAAGCTCAAAACTTTCAACAATAACTTCTTTTGACATGGTATTTCCTTTCAATTTTCTCCTTTCATTATATCATAAAGATTTACTTGAAAACTGCTAGCAAAGAGATTTTTCAAATATGAATGCCAAAAAAGTGACTGACTGTAAAAAATAATTTTAAAATGGCAATTGTTTTCAAATCAATTTGAAAAATTCTGAAAATTGTATTGACACTTAGCAAAAAAGGGACTATAATGTATAAAAAGTCATAAAGGAGTTTATTATGAAATTTTCAAAAGTAATGGCCCTAGCAGGAGTGACTCTGTTAGCGTCAGGTGTTTTGGCAGCTTGTTCAGGTTCAGGCTCTAGTGCAAAAGGTGAGAAAACTTTTTCTTATGTTTATGAAACTGACCCAGACAGCCTCAACTATTTGACAACTGGTAAGGCTGCGGTTGCTAATATCACAAGTAATGTTATTGACGGTTTGATGGAGAATGACCGCTACGGTAACTTCGTGCCATCTTTGGCAGAAGATTGGTCAGTGTCTAAAGACGGGTTAACTTACACTTACACAATCCGTAAGGATGCTAAGTGGTATACTTCTGAAGGCGAAGAGTATGCGCCAGTGAAAGCGCAAGACTTTGTAACAGGTCTTAAATATGCGGCTGATAATAAGTCAGAAGCCCTTTATCTTGTTCAAGAATCTATTAAAGGTCTTGATGCTTATGTAAAAGGTGAAGTTAAAGACTTCTCAGAAGTTGGAATCAAGGCTGTAGATGATCAAACAGTTCAATACACTTTGAACAAACCAGAAAGCTTCTGGAACTCTAAGACAACCATGGGAATTCTTGCACCAGTCAATGAAGAATTCCTTACTTCTAAAGGAAGTGACTTTGCCAAAGCAACTGATCCAAGCAGTATCCTTTATAATGGTCCTTTCTTGTTGAAATCATTAGTAGCAAAATCTTCAGTAGAATTTGAAAAGAATCCAAACTACTGGGATAAGGACAATGTTCATATTGATAAAGTAAAACTTTCATTCTGGGATGGTCAAGACAATAATAAACTTGCAGAAACCTTTAAAGATGGTAGTTTCTCAATGGCTCGTCTCTTCCCAACAAGTGGAAGCTACTCTGAACTTGAAAAAGAGTTTAAAGACAATATCGTTTATACACCACAAGATTCTTCAACCTTCTTAGTTGGTACAAATATTGACCGTCAGTCTTACAAATATACTTCTAAGACTACAGATGAGCAAAAGACTTCAACTAAGAAAGCCCTCCTTAACAAAGACTTCCGTCAGGCTATTGCTTTTGGTTTTGATAGAACAGCTTATGCTTCTCAAGTTAATGGAGAAAGTGGAGCAAGCAAACTCCTTCGTAACTTGTTCGTACCACCAACATTTGTTCAAGCAGATGGTAAAAACTTTGGAGAGTTAGTTAAGGAAAAATTAGTTACCTATGGTGATGAGTGGAAAGATGTTAATCTAGACGACGCTCAAGACGGTCTTTACAATCCTGAAAAAGCAAAAGCAGAATTTGCTAAGGCTAAGACAGCTCTCCAAGCGGAAGGTGTTCAATTCCCAATCCATTTGGATATGCCTGTTGACCAAACCAATACTACAAAAGTTCAACGTGTTCAATCATTGAAACAATCGCTTGAAGCAACATTAGGAACTGACAATGTCGTTATTGATATCCAACAACTACAAAAAGATGAAGTCCTCAATGTTACTTACTTTGCTGAAACGGCTGCCGGTGAAGATTGGGACCTTTCAGATAACGTTGGTTGGTCTCCAGACTACATCGACCCATCTACATACCTTGATATCATCAAACCATCAGTAGGTGAAAATACTAAGACTTACCTAGGATTTGATTCAGGTACAAATAACGCTGCTGCCAAACAAGTTGGTTTGGAAGATTACGAAAAGATGGTTGTTGAAGCTGGAAATGAAGACACTGACGTTTCAAAACGTTATGATAAATATGCTGCAGCCCAAGCTTGGTTGACAGATAGTGCATTGATTATTCCAACAACTTCTCAAACTGGACGTCCAATGTTGTCTAAGATGGTACCATTCACACTTCCATTTGCTTACTCAGGTAACAAGGGAACTAGTGAAGCCCTCTTGTACAAATACCTTGAACTTCAAGATAAACCAGTAACTGCTGATGAATATCAAAAAGCTCAAGATAAATGGAAGAAAGAAAAAGAAGAATCTAATAAAAAAGCGCAAGAAGATCTTGCAAACCATGTCAAATAAGAAAAAAGAGGCCGGACAAAAAGTCTGGCCTTTTGATATCATTCCTGAGACATCAGTTTGACATTTTGGTTATTGGTTCAAGCACTGCATTGAAGTAGTAGAATAGACTTTCTAAGTCACGCCCCAGTTCATAGATAAACTACATAAACACAAGGTAACTTTTATCTATAATTTTCAACAGTTTTCCCGACTATTTAATACTGGACTAAAATCAAAAAACATCTTATAATAGTAGTTATGAAACTTACAAACGAAGAAACACAAAAAATTGAACAACTCCTAAGAGATTCATCGTACGCCAAATATCACAAACGTCTACAGATTATTTATTT
>NZ_JASHFO010000047.1:0-8455 GCF_047460825.1 Streptococcus infantis
TATTCAAGAAATTATCAACCACAAAGCCCTCACTTAGATTATACTTCTAAATGAGGGCTCTTGTCTTTATTTTCGTGTTTCTGTGGGTGACGGCTATGTCGTCATGGCTGTCTGTCCCACCGCCTTTCACCAACGAGAATCCTTTTTGCATGACAAATAGGATTTTTTTCTTACTATCAAGATTTTCTCACGATTAGCGCTCTTCTATTTATAGTGCTAGTATCCAATCTTTTTACTTGAATTGCCCAATAATCATGATATAATTAAATTATATACTTGTTTGACTATTTTTGACCTTTTAGATTTAGTCAAAACTAAGAAAGAAATG
Source organism: Streptococcus infantis (assembly GCF_047460825.1). Lineage (GTDB taxonomy): Bacteria > Bacillota > Bacilli > Lactobacillales > Streptococcaceae > Streptococcus > Streptococcus infantis_V. The sequence goes on from NZ_JASHFO010000047.1 coordinate 329, forward strand.
AGGTGGCGGTATGCTCTGTCAAAACTGTAAAATCAATGACTCAACGATTCATCTTTATACCAATCTCAATGGACAACAAAAGCAAATCGACCTTTGTCAAAATTGCTACAAAATTATCAAAACAGATCCTAACAATAGCTTATTCAAGGGCATTACAGATTTAAACAACCGTGATTTTGATCCTTTTGGAGACTTCTTTAACGATCTCAACAACTTTAGACCTTCTTCTAATAACAACAATATCCCCCCAACTCAGTCAGGGGGGGGATACGGTGGAAATGGTGGCTATGGTGCCCAAAATCGTGGTCCTGCTCAAACACCACCACCAATCCAGGAAAAAGGACTCTTGGATGAATATGGTATCAATGTCACTGAGATTGCCCGTCGCGGAAATATTGACCCTGTAATTGGCCGTGACGAAGAGATTATCCGTGTCATTGAAATCCTCAACCGCAGAACTAAAAACAATCCTGTTCTTATCGGTGAACCTGGTGTTGGTAAGACAGCCGTTGTCGAGGGTTTAGCTCAGAAAATTGTTGATGGTGATGTTCCCCATAAGCTTCAAGGTAAAGAAGTCATCCGCCTAGATGTCGTTAGCCTTGTTCAAGGAACAGGTATCCGAGGTCAGTTTGAAGAGCGCATGCAAAAACTCATGGAAGAAATTCGTGAGCGCGAGGATGTTATTCTCTTCATTGACGAAATTCATGAAATTGTCGGTGCTGGTTCTGCTGGAGAAGGGAATATGGATGCAGGAAATATCCTAAAACCAGCTCTTGCTCGTGGCGAACTCCAATTAGTTGGTGCTACTACCCTCAATGAATACCGCATCATCGAAAAAGATGCTGCCCTTGAACGTCGTATGCAACCTGTCAAGGTTGATGAACCAACTGTGGAAGAAACCATCATTATTCTGAAAGGTATCCAAAAGAAATACGAAGATTACCACCACGTACAATATACAGACGCTGCTATCGAAGCCGCTGCTACTCTTTCTAACCGCTACATCCAAGATCGTTTCTTGCCAGACAAGGCTATTGACCTCCTTGATGAAGCTGGTTCTAAAATGAACCTAACCTTAAATTTTGTGGATCCGAAGGTTATCGACCAGCGCTTAATCGAGGCAGAAAATCTCAAGGCCCAAGCCACTCGAGATGAAGATTTTGAGAAAGCTGCCTACTTCCGTGACCAGATTGCTAAATATAAAGAAATGCAAAAGACAAAAGTAACGGATCAGGATACTCCAATTATCAGTGAAAAGACGATTGAACACATTATTGAGCAAAAAACTAATATTCCAGTTGGTGATTTGAAAGAAAAAGAGCAGTCTCAGCTGATTAATCTAGCAGATGATCTCAAGGCTCATGTTATTGGTCAAGATGATGCAGTTGATAAGATTGCTAAGGCTATCCGCCGTAATCGTGTTGGTCTTGGAACTCCAAACCGTCCAATCGGTAGTTTCCTCTTTGTTGGTCCTACTGGTGTCGGTAAAACAGAACTTTCTAAACAACTGGCTATTGAGCTTTTTGGTTCTGCTGATAGCATGATTCGCTTTGATATGAGCGAATACATGGAAAAACATAGCGTAGCTAAACTCGTCGGTGCCCCTCCAGGATATGTCGGATATGATGAAGCGGGACAACTGACTGAAAAAATCCGTCGCAACCCCTACTCACTTATTCTACTAGACGAAGTAGAAAAAGCCCATCCTGATGTCATGCACCTGTTCCTTCAGGTCTTAGATGACGGGCGCTTAACGGACGGTCAAGGGCGAACTGTTAGCTTTAAGGATGCCATCATTATCATGACCTCAAATGCAGGTACAGGCAAAGCTGAAGCTAGTGTTGGATTTGGTGCTGCTAGAGAAGGTCGTACCAACTCCGTCCTTGGAGAATTAGGCAATTTCTTTAGCCCAGAATTCATGAACCGTTTTGATGGTATTATTGAATTTAAGGCTCTCAGCAAGGAAAATCTCCTACAAATCGTTGACCTCATGTTGGATGATGTGAATAAACGTCTCTCAAGCAATAACATCCACTTAGATGTAACAGATAAGGTTAAAGAAAAACTTGTAGACCTTGGTTACGATCCAAAAATGGGAGCTCGTCCACTCCGTCGTACCATCCAAGACTATATCGAAGATGCCATTACGGACTACTACCTTGAAAACCCTAGCGAAAAAGATCTCAAGGCTGTCATGACTAGCAATGGTAAAATCATGATTAAATCAAAAAATAAATTGGAAACAGTTGACTCAAATGACTAATTCCACATACTAAAAGAATGTTCTTACTTGACAGTAAGAGCATTCTTTAATATGATAGAAAGAAAGCGCACACATAAAGGAGAAATTTATGACAAATCCAACTTTTGGAGAAAAAAAAGAGGGTGTAGCCTACAAAACTAGATATGGTGTTTATGCAGTCATCCCTGACTCAGCACATGAAAAGATTATCCTCGTTCAAGCTCCAAATGGTGCATGGTTCTTGCCTGGTGGCGAGATTGAAGCAGGTGAAGATCATTTTGAAGCTCTCAAACGAGAACTGATTGAAGAATTAGGTTTTACAGCTGAGATTGGCACTTATTATGGTCAAGCAGATGAGTATTTCTATTCCAGCCATCGTGATACTTACTACTACAATCCAGCCTATCTTTACGAAGCTACTTCTTATCAAGAAATCCAAAAACCTTTGGAGGACTTCAATCACCTAGCTTGGTTCCCAATCGATGAAGCCATTGCCAACTTAAAACGTGGCAGTCATAAATGGGCAATTGAAGCTTGGAAAAAACAGCATCAAGTTTAAATTAACTTTTCCAATTTTTCCAAAAAGTGCTATAATAGAAATAGAAACACAGGAGGAAAGCCTATGAAGCTCATCAACACTACTAATTCTCACTCAAACCTTGTTAAAAGCCAACTGGAGAGTACCGACGCTACACTCGTAGAAGTCTACTCTGCAGGCAACACTGATGTTATCTTTACTCAGGCACCGCTTCATTATGAAATCCTCATTTCCAATAAACATCGTGCTATCCGCGAACAAGAAATAGAAAAAATCCAAGAATTTTTCTTGAATCGCAAGATCGAAAAGCAAAATATCGATGAAGCTAATATCAAGACCCTCTACTCTGAAAAATTGATTGAAATCTCAATCCCAACAAAATAAAACTTAGCTATATTTGGACAACACTCTAAAAAGTTAAAATTTTTAGAGTGTTCTTTGTCTGTCTGATCCTATATTCTAGAATCAGATTCAGTTGTACAGAAAGAGTTTTCTAACAATACTTCACTTACTAAGTTTGGCAATATTTTTGTAAAAACTCGGTACTTGATCATCAAAACAATTAATTTTACTATTATAATTTACTAACATTAAAAAAGGAGCCCATAAATGGAGAAAATGGTATACAGAAAAGCAAGGCTAGACGAATACCAAAAAATTGGAAAAGTAATAGCCGATAGCTTCTTTGATTATCCATTTTTAACTCTAATCATAGATGATCTCAAGAAACCTGAAAACTATCCTGCTTTTTTAGAACTATTAGAAAGTCTCCTTACTCGCCTCTATATCAAAGAAGAAACCTGTTTAGTAGCTGAACAAGACGGAGAAATCCTAGCTGTCGCCTTATTACAACAAAATGATTTTTCTGTCCTATCTTACTTGCTAAATGGTGTCATAAAACTGTTTCGCTACATTAGCCCACGAAATTTTTTGAAGTATCTTGATTTAGTAGACCGTTCCGAAGAACATTTGAAAAAATCTAATAGCTTTGACTGGTATTTGATGCTCCTTGCGGTCAATCCATCTGTTAAAGGACAAGGAGTGGGCAGTGCTTTTCTTAGAGACGCAGTTGAGCCTTATGTCAAATCCAAGGGCTGCAAGCGCTTAGGGCTCATTACCAGTACAGAAAAAAATGTTCCATTCTATAAAAAGAATGATTATGAATTGCTAGATTTTATGGAGTTAGAGTACGGGACTAAGTCTATTGGAAACTGGGCTTTTTTAAAGACTATCAATAAATAACTAAAAAAGGAGTTTAAATCAACTCCTTTTTACTTTATTTAACTGCTTCTTTCAAGGCGTCAACCTTATCCAAGCGTTCCCATGGAAGGTCAATATCTGTACGTCCCATGTGTCCATAAGCCGCAGTTTGACGGTAGATTGGACGTTTGAGATCCAGCATTTGAATGATTCCTGCTGGACGAAGGTCAAAGATTTGACGTGCTGCTTTTTCAAGTTTGCTTTCAGCTACTGTTCCAGTACCGAAGGTATCGATACGAACAGATACAGGTTGAGCTACACCAATGGCATAAGCCAATTGAACTTCTGCTTTCTTAGCGAGACCTGCAGCAACTATGTTTTTTGCAATGTAGCGAGCTGCATAAGAAGCTGAACGGTCAACCTTAGTCGCATCCTTACCAGAGAAGGCACCACCACCGTGACGTGAGTAACCACCATAAGTATCCACGATGATCTTACGACCAGTCAAACCTGAGTCTCCTTGAGGTCCTCCGATAACGAAACGACCTGTTGGATTGATGAAGAATTTAGTTTCATCGTCAAGATAAGAAGCTGGAATCACTTCTTTGATAACCTTGTTAATCACATCTTCATGAATTTGTTCATTGCTAACTTCTGGATCGTGTTGAGTTGAAATAACGACTGTATCCACGCGTACTGGCTGGTCATTTTCATCATATTCAACAGTAACTTGTGATTTAGCATCTGGACGAAGATAGCTAATTTCACCAGACTTACGAAGTTCTGCCAAACGACGAACCAACTTGTGGCTGAGTGAGATTGGAAGTGGCATGAGTTCTTCAGTTTCATTAACCGCAAAACCAAACATGAGACCTTGGTCTCCAGCTCCAATCAAATCAAGTGGATCTTGATCTGCGTTTCCACGAACTTCCAAGGCTTCATTAACACCTTGGGCGATATCAGGAGATTGCTCTACCAATGATGGATGAACTCCTACTGTTTCAGCTGAGAATCCATACTCAGTGTTGGTATAGCCAATCTCTGCAATCGTATCACGTACCACACGGTTAATATCTACATAGGCATTGGTTGAAATTTCACCAAAAACATGAACTGAACCAGTATAAACAGCTGTTTCAGCAGCAACGTGGGCTTCTGGATCTTGCTCTAAAATAGCATCCAAAATAGCATCTGAAATTTGGTCTGCAATCTTATCTGGATGCCCCTCAGATACAGATTCAGACGTGAATAATTTACGTTCTGACATAAAAATGTCCCCCCTTAAAAAATATTCGTTATAGAGTTACAAAGTACTGGTAGAGAATCGATAAACGACCTTCACTACCACCTTATCGGGACCATATAACCTAACTATTATAACACGAATCTTTAAAAAATACTCGTATGATTACTATTTTTCTTAATCGGAAACTGTTTTCTAATCTTAACCAAATAAAAACTCTTAAAGTGGATAGGATTTCCAACTTCAAGAGATTTCTTAAAAACTAATTATTTTCTAGATAAAACTCAAAACGTTCTCCGACGTATTGGCTCTTTACATACTCAAAAGCTGTACCGTCATCAAAGTAAGAAACCTGAGTCAGTCCTAAAATAGCATGCCCCTTTTCTACTTCCAGATAATGAGCAATCTTTTCCTTGGCTAAGCGAGCATAAATAGTCTGGTGAGATTTCCCAATCCGATAACCATGTTTCTGTAAGGTTTGAAAGAAATGCTTGGTTACTTCTTCTTTCTTGAAATTCTTGATAAATTTCTCAGGAATAGATGCTACTTCATAGACCACAGGAACTTGATCTGCATAACGAACACGTTCCATTCGAATAATATTTTCAGTGGTCTTGATCCCTAATTTTTCAACTTCTTGCTCATTAGGAATAGTCCGACGATAGGAAATCAGATGACTCGATGGTGTTTTCCCCTGAGCCTTCACAATTTCCGTAAAACTAGTCGTTCCACGCATTTTTTCCTGAACACGAGTACTAGAAACAAAGGTCCCGCTACCCACACGACGCTCCAAAACTCCTTCCTCGACCAAAAGGGAGATGGCTTGACGCAGGGTCATACGGCTAACCTCAAATTCCTCAGCTAAGTCTCGCTCGCTTGGGAGTCTCTCTCCAATTTTCCAATTTCCCTCGTCAATACCTTTTTTGATTTGGTCGTGAATTTTCATATAAGCTGGTAACATGCTTGCTCACTTCTTTTCTTTATTTTTTCCATTGTACCCTATCTCATGGGGAAAAGTCAAACTGCACTTGTTTGGTTGGTAATTCTGGGTCATTTATGATAGAATATTCAAGAAGATATTTCTTTTAAGAAAGGGAAAAGATGACCAACATTTCAACTGATTTGCAAGATGTCGAAAAGATCATCGTACTGGACTACGGTAGCCAGTATAACCAACTTATCTCACGTCGTATCCGTGAGATTGGTGTCTTTTCAGAACTAAAAAGTCACAAGATTTCTGCTGACGAAGTCCGCGCTATCAATCCTATCGGGATTGTACTTTCAGGTGGTCCAAACTCTGTTTACGAAGAAGGCTCATTTGATATTGATCCAGAGATTTTTGAACTTGGTATTCCAATTTTAGGAATCTGCTACGGTATGCAGCTATTGACTCACAAGCTTGGAGGAAAGGTTGTTCCTGCAGGTGACGCTGGTAACCGTGAATATGGACAATCAACTCTTACTCACACTGAGTCTGCTCTTTTTGCTGGAACTCCAGAAGAACAACTTGTTTTGATGAGCCACGGAGATGCTGTTACAGAAATTCCTGCTGATTTCATTCGTACTGGTACATCAGCTGACTGTCCTTATGCATCAATCGAAAATCCAGACAAAAAAATCTACGGTATCCAATTCCACCCAGAGGTTCGTCACTCAGTTCACGGTTATGATATCCTTCGTAACTTTGCCTTGAATATCTGTGGTGCCAAAGGTGACTGGACTATGGATAACTTTATCGAGATGCAAATCAAACAAATCCGTGAAAAGGTTGGAGACAAACGTGTTCTCCTTGGTCTTTCAGGTGGTGTTGACTCTTCTGTTGTTGGGGTTCTCCTCCAAAAAGCCATCGGCGATCAATTGATCTGTATCTTTGTAGACCACGGTCTTCTTCGTAAAGGAGAAGCTGACCAAGTCATGGATATGCTTGGTGGTAGGTTTGGTCTCAATATCGTTAAAGCAGATGCTGCCAAACGTTTCTTGGACAAGTTGGCTGGTGTATCTGATCCTGAACAAAAACGTAAAATCATCGGTAACGAGTTTGTTTATGTCTTTGATGATGAAGCAAGCAAACTAAAAGATGTGAAATTCCTTGCTCAAGGAACACTCTATACAGACGTGATTGAATCTGGTACTGATACTGCTCAAACCATCAAGTCTCACCACAACGTTGGTGGTCTTCCAGAAGACATGCAGTTTGAACTGATTGAACCACTTAACACACTCTACAAGGATGAAGTTCGTGCCCTTGGTACAGAGCTTGGTATGCCAGACCACATCGTATGGCGCCAACCATTCCCAGGACCAGGTCTTGCCATCCGTGTCATGGGGGAAATCACTGAAGAAAAACTTGAAACTGTTCGTGAGTCAGATGCTATCCTTCGTGAAGAAATCGCTAAAGCTGGTCTTGACCGCGACATTTGGCAATACTTCACTGTTAACACTGGAGTTCGTTCAGTAGGTGTTATGGGTGACGGTCGTACTTATGACTATACCATCGCTATCCGTGCTATCACTTCTATCGATGGAATGACAGCAGACTTCGCTAAGATTCCTTGGGAAGTTCTCCAAAAAATCTCAGTCCGTATCGTAAACGAAGTTGACCACGTGAACCGTATCGTCTACGATATCACAAGTAAACCACCTGCAACTGTTGAGTGGGAATGATTTATAAACATGATTTGAAGTGAAATGGTTGTTTTAACAGCACTTTCTATTATTATAAAAGGTTAAAAATCAATCGAAATTGATTGGTTCCCCACCAAAAACCCCACCAAAATTTTGTACTGACCCCAAAAAGTTAGACAAATAATTATTAAAAGGATTTAGTTCTGTACTGCACAGGACTAAGTCCTTTTAGTTTTACCTTAATTCGTTTGTTGTTGTAATAATCAATATAGTCTACAA
>NZ_JASHFO010000048.1:0-8409 GCF_047460825.1 Streptococcus infantis
AAAAATAGGGTGAAAAAACCTTTATTTGTCATGCAAAAAAATAGAAGATAGGATAGAGAATCACTTTGATGATCTCAATCCTATCTCCTATTCAAATAGTTAGATTACTAACTTAATGACATTGGGAATCTCCTCCTTTTTTATTAGTAGAAATGTCGCAAAAGAAAACTTTTTGGTATAATGATAACATGTACATAAAAAATGAAGATGAAATCATTGCTCTTGGACAAGAGCTAGGCTCTTTACTAGAGGAAAATGATGTATTGATTTTGACCGGTGAATTAGGTGCTGGTAAAACAACGCTAACCAAAGGCCTGGCTAGAGGCCTAGGGATTCATCAAATGATTAAGAGTCCTACTTATACTATTGTTCGAGAATATGAAGGACGTCTACCCTTGTATCACTTGGATGTTTATCGTATCGAAGGAGATGCAGATTCTATCGACTTGGATGAATTTCTTTTTGGTTCAGGTGTAACGGTTATTGAGTGGGGACATCTATTGGGGGAAAATCTTCCATCAGATTATCTGGAGTTAGAAATCCTTAAAAAAGATGAGGGCCGAGAAATCGTCTTTCATGCTCATGGCCAAAGAGCGACAGAACTTTTGAAAGGATTGACGGATGGAGTATGATCTTTTAATCCGTGAAGCGGAAGCCCAGGATGCTTCAGCGGTCATTGCTCTCTTAGATCAAATTGGTCAAGAGACTAGTTTTACCAGTCTGGATGAAAATGGGATTGCAATGAGTGAGTCTGAAATGCAACATTTTTTGGATAAGCAGGCCCAGTCGGATAATCAAATTACCCTACTCGCTTTTTTGAATGATGAGTTAGTAGGAATCATCAATACAACAGCTGATCAACGTCCGCGAGTCCGTCATATTGGAGATGTCTTTTTAGGAATAAAAAAAGCTTACTGGGGAAATGGTCTCGGTAGTATCTTGATGGAAGAAACTATTGAATGGGCCAAATCAAGTGGTAGTATTCGACGTTTACAATTGACAGTTCAAAAAAGAAATCTTGCTGCGGTGCATCTGTATGAAAAAATGGGCTTTAACATAGAAGGATTACAGGAACGTGGTGCTTGTATAGAAGGAGGAGAGTTTCTAGATGTTTACCTAATGGGTCAACTGATAGATGAATAAAAGTATGGCAAAAAAGATAATCGGAATGTTTTTAGGCTTTGTTCTTGTGACAGTACTTGGTGTGGGAGCTTATGCCTATACGATCTACCAACAGAGTACACAGACCCTAGCTAAAACCTATAAAAAAATCGGAGAAGAAACCAAGGTCATTGAAGCGACCGAACCTCTGACGATTTTGCTTATGGGAGTGGATACGGGGAATGTTGAGCGTACAGACCCATGGGAAGGTAATAGTGATTCAATGATCTTGGTGACAGTGAATCCTAAAACCAAGAAGACAGTCATGATGAGTTTGGAGCGTGATATTCTCACACAAATCAAGCAGCCGGATGGTAGTGTAACGGAGGCTAAACTCAATGCTGCCTATGCCAATGGTGGAGCAGAGTTGTCTATTTCAACGATTCAAAAAATGATGAATATCCATATTGACCGCTATGTGATGGTCAATATGCATGGTCTTCAAAGAATGGTTGATGCTGTCGGAGGTATTACAGTAAATAATACTCTAGGTTTCCCTATCTCTATTCAAGACCAGGAGCCATTTAATACGATTTCTATCGGTGTTGGTGAACAAAAGTTAAATGGTGAAGAAGCTCTTGTCTATTCACGTATGCGTTATCAAGATCCAGAAGGGGACTACGGTCGTCAAAAACGTCAGCGTGAAGTGATTCAAAAAGTTGTCGAGAAGATTCTTAGTCTGAACAGTGTGAGTCACTATCAAGAGATTCTGAAGGCTCTTAGTGACAATATGCAGACAAATATCGAAATTACAACAACAACGATTCCTCAGTTGATGGGGTATCAAGATTCATTTAAGAATATTGAGTCTCAACAATTGCGTGGAGAGGATGCAATGCTTCAAGGAACATCTTACCAAATCGTGACATCTGAGCATATGTTAGAGATGCAAAATCTTTTACGCCGTTCACTCGGGCAACCAGAAGTTACGAATTTAGAGACCAATGTAGTTTTGCACGAAAATCTGTATGGCCAAGGTCAGTTACCACAATCTACTAGTGTTGCAGTGGAAGAGTCAGAATAATAAGAGACTATTCGTCAAATCGTAGGAATTATCCTGCGATTTTTTCAAAGAAATCCGAATAGGTAAGTAGGAGGAAAAAATGAAAGCAGAAATTATAGCTGTTGGAACAGAGATTTTGACAGGCCAAATTGTCAATACTAATGCGCAATTCTTGTCTGAAAAGTTGGCTGAAATCGGTGTAGATGTCTATTTTCAGACAGCTGTAGGAGATAACGAGGCTCGCCTCTTATCCTTGTTAGAAATTGCTCAGAATCGCAGTAGTCTAGTCATTTTAACAGGTGGCTTAGGGCCAACGGAAGATGATTTGACCAAGCAAACTTTGGCCCAATTTTTGGGACGTGACTTGACTTTTGATCCTCAGGCTCAGGCTAAGCTAGATGACTTTTTTGCTCATCGACCAGACTATGCTAGAACTCCAAATAATGAACGCCAGGCTCAAATTGTTCAAGGTTCAACTCCATTACCAAACGAAACAGGGCTGGCAGTCGGTGGCATGATCGAGGTGGCTGGGGTAACCTACGTCATTCTACCAGGACCTCCAAGTGAATTGAAACCTATGGTCTTAAATGAGTTGCTTCCAAGATTGACAACGGGATCTAAGCTCTATTCACGTGTGCTACGTTTCTTTGGGATTGGTGAGAGCCAGCTAGTGACCATTCTATCAGATTTGATTGACCAGCAGACGGATCCAACCTTGGCACCTTATGCTAAAACTGGGGAAGTGACGCTTCGCTTATCGACCAAGGCTAAGAGTCAAGAAGAAGCGGATCGTGTTCTAGATACTTTAGAACAAAAAATCCTTGAAAGAGAAACTTTTGAGGGTGTTTCACTTCGAGAAATTTGCTATGGCTATGGGGAAGAAACCAGCTTGGCTAGCCTGGTAGTAGAAGAGTTGAAAAAGCAAAAGAAAACTATCACTGCAGCAGAAAGCTTGACTGCAGGTCTTTTTCAAGCTACTTTGGCTGATTTCTCAGGTGTATCTGTTATCTTTAAAGGTGGTTTTGTGACTTATAGCCTTGAAGAAAAAGCTAAGATGCTTGATATTCCACAGGCTGAATTGGAAAAACACGGAGTCGTCTCAGCCTTTACTGCTGAAAAAATGGCTGAACAGGCGCGAATCAAGACCCAGTCAGATTTTGGAATTAGTTTGACAGGAGTGGCTGGACCAGATAGTCTAGAAGGACATCCAGCAGGTACAGTCTTTATCGCTTTGGCGCAAGCTTCGGGGACAGAAGTTATCCAGGCCAATATCGCAGGTAGAAGTCGTGCAGATGTGCGAGAAATTGCAGTCTTACATGCTTTTAACCTAGTTCGCAAAGCTTTATTAAGTGCTGGAGATTTGTTATAATAGAAGAAGGTCTAAGGACTATTAGAATACAGGAGAATAAAATGGCGAAAAAACCAACAAAAAAATTAGACGAAATTGGCAAAAAATTTGGTGCTGATCGTGAAAAAGCCCTAAACGATGCCCTTAAATTGATTGAAAAAGACTTTGGGAAGGGATCAATCATGCGCTTGGGTGAACGTGCAGAGCAAAAGGTCCAAGTGATGAGCTCAGGTTCTTTGGCTCTTGATATTGCACTTGGTTCAGGTGGTTATCCAAAGGGACGTATCATCGAAATCTACGGGCCAGAATCATCAGGTAAGACAACGGTTGCCCTTCATGCGGTAGCGCAAGCGCAAAAAGAAGGCGGAATTGCTGCCTTTATCGATGCGGAGCACGCGCTTGATCCAGCCTATGCAGCAGCGCTTGGTGTTAATATCGATGAATTGCTCTTGTCACAACCAGACTCAGGGGAGCAGGGTCTTGAAATTGCTGGGAAATTGATTGACTCAGGTGCAGTTGATCTTGTTGTTATCGACTCAGTTGCAGCCCTTGTACCCCGTGCAGAAATCGATGGAGATATCGGAGATAACCACGTTGGTCTTCAAGCTCGTATGATGAGCCAGGCTATGCGTAAACTCGGGGCTTCTATTAATAAGACTAAGACAATTGCTATCTTCATCAACCAATTGCGTGAAAAAGTAGGGGTTATGTTTGGTAATCCAGAGACAACTCCTGGTGGACGTGCCCTTAAATTCTACGCTTCTGTCCGTTTGGATGTTCGTGGAAGCACACAAATCAAGGGAACTGGTGACCAAAAAGATACGAGCGTAGGTAAGGAAACCAAGATTAAGGTTGTTAAAAACAAGGTAGCTCCACCATTCAAAGAAGCCTTTGTTGAAATCATGTATGGTGAAGGAATTTCAAGAACTGGTGAGCTTTTGAAGATTGCAAGCGATCTTGACATCATCAAGAAGGCAGGAGCATGGTACTCTTATAAAGACGAAAAAATCGGGCAAGGTTCTGAAAATGCTAAGAAATACTTGGCAGATCACCCAGAAGTCTTTGACGAGATTGACCACCAAGTTCGTGTCAAGTTTGGCTTGATTGAAGATGATGCGGTAGCTGATGAAAAAGATGCACCTGCGGAATCAGAAGTAGCTAATCAAGAAGTGACTCTTGACCTTGGCGATGATCTTGAAATCGAAATTGAAGATTAAAAAGTAAAAGTGGCGGAGGAATCCCCACTTTTCTGTTATCTTGGACTAAAGAACTGATACTCAATGAAAATCAAAGAGCAAACTAGGAAGCTAGCCGCAGGCTGTACTTGAGTACGGCAAGGTGAAGCTGACGTGGTTTGAATTTGATTTTCGAAGAGTATGAAACAATGAGAGCTTAAGAATTGCTAAAGCTAGCATCTTCAGATAAAAAGTAGAAAGACTATTGAAAAAGATTTGATTTGATGATAAAATAAATTAAAAGAGAAATTAATATAAGGAGATTATTATGGAAAAACGTTTAGTTCGCAATGTTCAAGATAAAAAAATTGCAGGTGTTTGTGCAGGGCTTGCTGACTATTTAGATATGGACCAAACATTGGTTCGTGCTATTTGGATTCTCTTCACATTGCTAGGTGGATCAGGAATTCTTGCTTACCTCATTCTTTGGCTCATCATGCCAGAAGCTGGAACAGAAGCGTAAACTTAGTGCATCTTTATAAGATAAATCATGATAAGGCTGAGACAAAATTGTTTCAGCCTTATTTATGATGAGCTAGGGATAGTTTTTTTCAAATTTTCATCTTCTTTGGGAAAAATAAAAAATCACCTACGACAGGTGATTGTATATCGGTTATAGAGAAAATTACAAATCTTTAATGGAGATTCAAGGTTGCAATCTAGATTAGTGTTCACTAAAACGTCGGTATTCGATGCGAAAGTCGAAGTAATTCTCTTCTTGCAATTTTTGGAAGATATTCCGATAGGCTTCCTCATCAAAATGGTCGCCACGGTAGAGAATTTCAAAACTCATTCCCTCATATTCTAAGAAGGCGTTGGCAGTTTTAAAACCATTTTGTAGGTAGAAGTCCATGCGAGCTTTTCGTTGTTCGAGGTTATCACAATCTTCGTCCAAACGCTCCACTTCAAGAATCATGGTACGTTGGTAAAAATCAATGAGTTTTTCAATGATTTCTCTCCCGTAGCCATGACTACGGAGATGGGGCATAATGGCAAAGAAGCTAATGTAGAAAGCTTTTTGGTTGGAAATGGCAAAAGCGAAGCCGACAAATTCTTCCTCGTTATAGAAAGCGAAAAAGTGAGCATCATCTCTATCCTGGTAACTTAAAAATTCTTCCAAAGAGACACGTTCTTCTTCAGGAAAGGCTTCCTTGTTTAATTGGTCAACTTTTTCAAGGTCTGGGAATACATCTGTAATTAACTGGCTTGTTAAGCTCATACATACCCTCCTTTTCTGTCACGATTATACCAGATTGTTTGTATCTAGGCAACGCTTTCTTAACGAAACTCCCTTGTTCCTCTACCAGAAAGCTGATATAATACCCTTATGAATAAAAAATCAACGGTGGACTTGATTCATGGTCCAATCCTTCCTTCACTGATTAGTTTTGCATTACCAATTTTACTGTCCAATATCTTTCAGCAACTTTACAATACGGCTGATATCTTGATTGTTGGGCGTTTTTTAGGGCAAGAATCCTTGGCGGCAGTCGGAGCAACGACAGCCATTTTTGATTTGATTATCGGCTTTGCCCTCGGTGTTGGAAATGGGATGGGTGTTGTTATTGCACGTCTCTACGGCGCTCGTAATTTTGCTAAGATTAAAGAAGCTGTCGCAGCAACTTGGATTTTAGGGATTATCTTGAGTGTGCTTGTCATGTTGATGGGCTTTTTTGGTCTTTATCCACTCTTACAGTACCTAGAAACACCTGCAGAAATTCTCCCTCAGTCCTATGAATATATCTCCATGATTGTTACTTGTGTGGGAGTGAGCTTTGCTTATAATCTTTTTGCAGGTTTGCTACGCTCTGTTGGCGATAGTCTTGCTGCGCTTGGTTTTCTTATTTTCTCAGCCATCGTTAATGTCATTCTGGATTTGTATTTTATTACACAATTGCAGTTGGGTGTTCAATCTGCTGGTCTTGCAACCATTATCTCCCAGGGTTTGTCAGCTATCCTTTGTTATCTCTATATCCGAAAGAGTGTTCCAGAGCTCCTTCCTAGGTTGAAGGATTTTAAATGGAATAAGGCCCTCTATGTAGATCTCTTGGAACAGGGGCTAGCTATGGGCTTAATGGGTTCAATCGTCTCTGTCGGAAGTGTTATTTTGCAATCCTCTGTCAATAGTTTTGGAGCAGTCATTATCAGTGCTCAGACAGCAGCACGCCGAATCATGGCCTTTGCCTTATTGCCAATGACGGCTATCTCAGCATCTATGACTACTTTTATCTCTCAAAACTTTGGTGCAAAACGTCCAGATCGCATTGTCCACGGTCTTCGACTAGGGAGTTATATCAGTATGGCTTGGGCAAGCTTTGCTTGTGTATTCCTATTTTTTGCAAGTCCTAGCCTAGTTTCTTTCCTAGCAAGTTCGACAGACGGTTACTTGATTGAAAATGGGGCTTTGTACCTACGCATCAGTTCGGTATTCTATCCGTTTTTGAGTCTTTTATTGATCTATAGAAATAGCTTGCAGGGTCTCGGTCAAAAATTCTTGCCACTTGTATCAAGCTTTATCGAGTTTTTTGGTAAAATTATTTTCGTCGCTTGGATTATTCCTTGGACAGGTTATACAGGTGTGATTCTATGTGAGCCCCTTCTCTGGCTAGTTATGACTGCCCAACTTTACTTCTCACTTTCCAAACATCCATGGATCAAAGAAGGCAAAAAACTCTTGGCTACTGGCGGGAAATCCTAGTTTAATTTACAAAAGAAAATCCATTTCCTCTAGTGAAAATCGGATAGACTTGTGTTATAATAAGAAAGATTAAAATGTGAAAAAAGGAGATACCTAATGGGACGTAAATGGGCCAATATCGTAGCTAAGAAAACGGCTAAAGATGGAGCTAACTCTAAAGTATATGCAAAATTTGGTGTAGAAATCTATGTAGCAGCTAAAAAAGGTGAGCCAGATCCAGAACTAAACACTGCTTTGAAATTCGTTATCGATCGTGCCAAACAAGCGCAAGTACCAAAACACGTTATTGATAAAGCAATCGATAAAGCAAAAGGAAACACAGACGAAACCTTTACAGAAGGACGTTACGAAGGATTCGGACCAAATGGTTCTATGTTGATCGTTGATACCTTGACTTCAAACGTTAACCGTACAGCTGCCAATGTTCGTGCTGCCTTTGGTAAAAACGGTGGGAACATGGGAGCTTCAGGTTCTGTATCTTACCTCTTTGACAACAAAGGTGTTATCGTCTTTGCAGGTGAAGATGCTGATGCTATCTTTGAACTCTTGCTGGAAGCAGATGTCGATGTAGACGATGTAGAAGCAGAAGAAGGAACAATCACTGTTTACACTGCACCAACTGACCTTCACAAGGCTATCGTTGCCTTGCGTGAATCTGGTATTGAAGAATTCCAAGTAACTGAATTGGAAATGATTCCTCAATCAGAAGTTGAGTTGTCAGGTGAAGATTTGGAAACATTTGAAAAACTCTACGGAGTCCTTGAAGACGACGAAGACGTACAAAAAATTTACACAAACGTAGATGGATTCTAAGAATAAAAATAACCCCTTTGAAAATTGAACTGCACCCCCAAAGTTAGACAGAAAAAATCTAACTTTGGGGGTATTTTATTATGAAATTAACTTATGAGGATAAAGTTCAGATCTATTCACTTAGGAATCAAGGTCATAGCTTCAAGGAGCT
>NZ_JASHFO010000049.1:0-8406 GCF_047460825.1 Streptococcus infantis
TACTCTTATTCAAGTGGGCTTTTATCTGTTTTATCATGGGAAGTACCTCCTTAACTATCAGTTTAGCACATAAAAAAAGAAACCCAAATACAGAATTGTATTTGAATTTCTTAACTTAATGACATTGTGGTTTTCCAAGGCTTTTTTTTCATTAATTTGTTTTTCCATTTTATCCTCCGATTTGAACTCGCACTGACATTTATTTATAACAACACTATATATCTAGTATGGCATAATCATTAGGTATTATAGATTTTCAAACCAAATGTGAGTCATTCGTTTTTGCCCCACTTTTGCCACGTTTTTAAAGCCTGACAGTGAAAACACCTAAAAGTATTTCCCTAAAATCAGCTATATTTCAACACTTTTGTTTATTTTCAATATGAAAAGTTCTTACAAATTCATGTAGGGGGCATCTAAATCAACAGGAAAAAGCCTTGATTTCAAGGCTTTTTTGATGTCAAATAACTTTTTGTAGCAAATCATTATAAAGGTTTTCCAACCTTATCAAACTTATCATTTATTCTCAATCAATTGCTAGCAATATTTGATAAGACCAACTGTTTTTTACAGTACAGAGCTAGTCTATAATTAACTAAACTATACTAATTTGTGCCCATATTACATGGCCAATCCGCATAGAGATTAAAATGGGCTATTATGAATTCATAAATTTTCGCAACAGAACAAGAGCAAGTCATTTAGAAATAAAAGAGAAGAGAATCTTTCACTCTCTTCTTAGTATATCTTATTAAATTCAGTCTTTCTCAATCTACCTGATTTTCCTTTGCAACGACAAATTCTTTAACCAATCGATAGATAACAGCAAATATGGGTGTAAAGAATATCATTCCAAGTAAGCCAAATAGATTTCCTCCAATACTAGCTGCTGCAAGCGTGAAAAGGGCTGGTAAACCAATAGACTGACCTACAACTTTTGGATAAATAAGGTTTCCTTCAATCAGCTGTATAACTTGATATAGAAGAAGAGAAAGTAAGGCTTGAGTAGGACTCACTGTGAAGATAAAAATCGCTCCCACAACACAAGCAATCATAGGCCCTACATAAGGAATGAACGATAGCACTCCTGCAAAGATACCTGTCATTACCCCATAGGGTAGTCCAAATAGGCTATAGCCAACCGCTACCATAACTCCTATGATGACTGCTTCAATTAGCTGACTCATCAAAAACTGATCATAAGTTTCTAGTCCTATTTGTCCGATGTAAGCCAACTTTGTCACTACCTTCTCTGAAAGTAAGACTTTCAGAAGTCGGCTCGTCATCGCTGCCAAATGTTCCTTACTGGATAAAAATGAAAAGGTGAAGACTATAATCAAAAAGGCATTCATCAAACTTGAAAAAATATTGCCGATATTACTAGTCAGACCCGATAAGAAACCTATCAAGGCTTGGCTAATAGAACTAGACTGTCCCTGTATGCCTGATACAATAGTTGACAACATGTCTTTGGTTACAAATTCCGAGCCGTCTAGCAATTTCCCAAGTTGAGTCAGGACTGTTGAAAGGACTGTTCCCAGCTGACTAATAGTCTGAGCTAGGGTTGGTAGCACCAAAACCAAAAGACCTATCACGATTAAGATAAGAGCTAGGAAAACAAGTACCATGGCAATCGGACGACGCAACTCTGCCTTTACCTTCATTTTGACTAGCAATTGTTCAATTTTTTTCATGGGAACATTGAGCACAAAAGCAATAACAGCGCCATAAATCAAGGTTGAAGTCACGTCAAAGAAAGAGATTGCTCCTGATATAAAGCTCGACGCATTCAGAATCACAAGAGCAACCAGCCCTATAAAAAGGATTAACGGGGTGTATTTTCTAACTAACTTCATAAATTCTCCTTAATAAACATGTTTAGATACGACTATACTATTTGGTTTTTCAAACTCTCGGTCAAGGTAGGCTTGATAAGTTCCTGGTGCGATAAATCCTTTTGGTGAGAGGATATCTGTTCCAGCTTGACCGACTATGGTATCAGCCAAGAGCACACAGTTTGTGGACAAGACAAAGTAGGATTTAAACTTAGATTTGATAAATTTATAAAGTTCCCCATCCGTCTCATGTCTGATTTTATAAGCGTAGGTGTAGTCTTCCTTACCATCTTCCGTTTTAATTTTATCTGCGCTTGGCTCCCAAGGAATCGTTAGTTGTTTTAATTCAGCTAATTTTTCCTGAACCGCTTCTTCCATTTCCGGTGTCAAATCTATTCCGTAACCAAATAGCGTTTTTTGACTCTCCCGTTTACATAAGTCAATGTACTTATCACGGTCGCAAAAATATAAAACACCATCTCCAACCATACCAAATAAGGTCTCAGATGACGGATCATAGTTTCCATAAGAAATCACACGTCCTTGATAACAAAGGTCCACATGACCAATAGCTGAAAATAGAGAAGTCTCCGCTGTATGAACGAAAATTTCAAGATCTGCTGTCTTACCAAACTTCACCATTCCAAGATAGATTTCCTCTTCCTCATCAGCATTTTCCTGCATGAATTTATTGATTTTTGCTAAAGTACTTGCAGGGATGAGAGCGGCTAGGGCAATAGGTAAGCTCATTCTGACACGACGTTTGAGATGGTTTTTCCCAATTTCCTTTTCAAATAAGAAACCGTCACGGATATTGGACACACCATAAAGGCAAAAATAAGCCCCTAAAACAAAGAGTTGAAAGACAGAATTTCCCGTAGAGGACAAAAGACTAGTCCCACCAAGAAAAACTAGTACGAGACCATCTAGTAAGAAACGAAAACGAGGTCGAATTTTGTTTTTGCGGTAGAGAACATAGGTGACAAGGTTGATACTAGCATGAAAAATCTGAGAAATTCCAATCACAAGAGCCAAAATATAAATTGGCACATCAGTAGCAAGATTCGAGCCTAGCAAATATCCCATCACTAACAATTTAACCAGTGCAACTCCCAAGGTGTCCGTTGACTGACTTTTTTTGAAAATACGTAATACTAAATCTAAGACCGTTGCTATCCAAGCTAAAAACAGAACCAGTCGAATAACCGTCACTGGCAACCAAGTTCCCGTGACCATCAAGATAAGACCTAGCAGAACAAACAAGAAACCCTGAACAAGTAATTTCTTACCTGTCAGACCTAAAGAAAGAATTTTTTCCATAAAAGACCTTTCAAAAATAATAATTAAGCCCTTTGATCAAATTGACTGGTAAATAGCTGACGGCACAAACAGCCTGTGCCAGCAAGACATGGCGACTGACTGTAGCAATGTCACCATCTTGTCTTTTGCACTTCTGAAATTTGTTTTATTGAGTCGAAATCAGAGCTTTTAAAAACTAGCTAAACTTGAAAGCTAACCATAATTGCTAGATAAAAAAGGTGCAACCAATCCTTCTTGTAAAGGTAGGAAAGAATTATATCCATTCCATTAATTATTTATATATTACCTATTGTGACACAATACTCACTATAATTCAACTTTTTACCTATTTAAAACCATAAAGCCTACATAACTCTTTGAAGAGAACAAAAATCTGAATGTAATAAGATAGTACCCATTACCCATATTATAATTAGATTATGAATTGAAGCTTTTTGGAACTAAAATTAGGAATAATTGAGAAAGTAGGGAGGGAAATTTTGCTTTTACCCCATTTTGAAATAATTTCATTTTAGATTTTTCTAAGTTTCTTTCAAAGAGCCTGCAGGGGGCATCTAAACAACAGGAAAAAGCCTTGATTTACAAGGCTTTTTTGTTTTTCTAAAAGATTTTCTCTAGATATTTAGCAGAATCCCAAGATAGTTTCTCAATGTTCCACTTCTTCCTTAAATCGTACTTTTCCTTGGCTGTATAATCTCATAATCTTCACAAAGCGAACTGGATTGTTTTGGTTATACAAAAGAAATACTGAAAAGAATAACAAGCCAGCAAACCACAAACCATAGCCTTCATCACCAATCGGTTGGCCAAATTTTAGAGGAAGAATCAAGAAATACAAAAAGTAATAGATAGACACTATATTTACTACAAAGCGGGCAAATCGATAAGGTAAAGCAGACAGTTGTCTAGGATCAAACTGGTTTTTTACAAACAAATTATGAGATGCTGCAAAGAAAAAGACTTTCTCTGTCGTTGGCTGGGCCTTTCGAACATTTTTATAAAGTGCTCGTTCAAGTATAGCAACCAACAAGGAAAACTGCATCAACCAAAATAGAAGAATACAGGCTAGACTGAACCAGTTATAGACACCAATAAACTTGAGGGAAAAGAAGCCCGAAATTGCAGGTCCACCTACTAGTAAGAGAATTACCAATTCAGGAATAAAAGAATTCGTTTCACCAGCTTTTTCAGTATTGAGCAACTTACTCTTTGGAGCAGCTAAAGCCTCTCCTGTCTTTTGGTCATAATAAACAGCCTGACCATTGCATTCGCCGATAAAGACACGACGGCGTCCGAGAAAAAACATATTGACCTCTTTCTATTTATGAAAACAAGTCTTCAAATTTTGGAATTTTATTATCCTAGTATACCATAAACCAACTTGCTAGGTCATAAGATAGCTAAGAGCCACATCTTGCTAAAAGGTTGACAGAACTTCGCTCCATAGGATATGATGGGAATACCTAAAATTTTAACTCTGCATGATCTTTACGACTTCTACTGAAAAAGCGTTGGAGAGTTCAATTCTATATCTGGAGGTTTCTATGAAAATCTATTATTCAAAATTTGTCGGTGTCGGCTATCTAGTTTTTGCGGTAGGTATATTCTTTCAATTTTTCTTTTTTCTCGCGCATGGATTGATCGACTTTTCTCAGCTCAGTCTTCTCACTGTGGTACCAACCATCCTCTTTTTCACTGCTATCTATGCAACGATTGCAGGCATCAAAAGACTTTCTAGTCGCAGACTCTCCTTTGAGTTCACCTTGGAAGGTATTTATGTCTATCCTGGGCTCTTCTTTTCCAAGGAAATTTTCATCCCAAAAGAAGAATTGTTGCGAGCATCTTATGTTGAAGTGGATGTCAGTGACCCTGACCATACCAACAGCAAAGCTTACTATTTAGATTTTGATCTGAGAGAGGTCACCCAGCTAGAAGATATTTCTAAGTCAAATGTTATCATCAATACAAGTGCCCTGATATTGCGACTCGCTCTTAGCCTCTG
This sequence comes from Streptococcus infantis, assembly GCF_047460825.1. Classification (GTDB taxonomy): domain Bacteria; phylum Bacillota; class Bacilli; order Lactobacillales; family Streptococcaceae; genus Streptococcus; species Streptococcus infantis_V. The sequence goes on from NZ_JASHFO010000049.1 coordinate 5,158, forward strand.
TCGATTTAGAGAGGAAGAAAAAGCCGAGTTGGCAACCTATCTAAAAGAAAACTACGGCATTGATTTCTTATACTAGCAAGTAAAAAAAGCCCTACATCAGGGCTTTTGTGTTGTTAGCGATTTAGTACTTGCGCTTCAAAGTGGGCAGGTTTATCGTCCAACTTAAACGTCGTGTAAATTTGAATGCTTAAAATTTTATGCTTCGAAAACTATTAAAAAAGTAAGAGCGTTTCTACACCCTTACTTCTTACTGGTATTCTTAATTACGGTAAAAATGACTATCTTTGTCGCTTGGTGATTGGCCGATTGCCAAGACGTCTTGGCTACCATCCGTACCAGTTAATTCATTTGCTACGCCTGCTGGGGTAAAGATGAGGCGTGCTCCTTCTCCACCACCAACAAGATGAATTCCTGTCAAATAGTAACCGTCCTTCTCCTCTACTTTGTCCATCTCATATTTAAAGGTGCCTTTTGAGCTTTGAATGGTCACGATTCCATCCGCTGTGACTGTAGCAGTTGTTCCAGCATAATTCTCCCAAGTTCCAAGGAATTTAGAATAATCTTTTTGATTTTCCGCCTTTGTCTCAGTTTGACTACCTGTAGCGCTTGAAGAACTTGTCTCAGACTTCTGCTCCTCTTTTTGACTAGCTTCTGTTTTACTTGATGACTCCTTAGTTACTTTAGAAGAAGCCTCTTTGCTTGAAGATGCTGTAGTTTTTTCAGTATTTCCTCCACAAGCAGCTAATGTTAAGACCGCCAGCAAAGCAAGAGCTGAAAGACTAGTGTAACGCAATGTTTTGTTTTTCATAAAAATCTCCTTTTGAAATGGTGACCCAGTTTAGTCTGAATCTAAAATGGCTAGTCCGAAATTACATATATTTTTGACGGCTAACCTGTAGTTTTCAGTGTATCATTTATTTCCATATAATTCAATAGCTATTTTGGTAACTTTGTGTAAGATCAAGCAAAAAACTGATCCAAGAATGAATCAGTCTCTCTTTATATCTTCTTTGATTTTTCAATAGCTTTAATAGATAAACATGGCATCGCCAAAGCTAAAGAAACGATATTTTTGGTCAATAGCATGCTGGTAGGCTTCGAGGACCAATTCACATCCTGCAAAGGCTGAAACGAGCATGACCAGTGTTGACTTAGGCAAGTGGAAATTAGTAGAAAAAGCATCCACAACCTTCCAGTCATAACCTGGCTTGATAAAGATATTGGTCCAGCCAGAGTCGGCTTGGATTTGCCCGTCAAACTTGCTTCCAATAGTCTCTAGCGTACGGATAGAGGTTGTCCCCACAGCAATCACGCGACCACCATTTTCCTTGACCTGACGCAAGGTCGCTGCGGCTTCCTCAGACAATTGGTAAAACTCAGAGTGCATCTCGTGTTCATCCAAATTATCTACTGAAACAGGCCTAAAGGTCCCAAGTCCAACATGCAAGGTCAGGTAGACTAGGTGAACACCTTTTTGCTGGATTTCTTCCAGTAATTCCTTGGTAAAATGTAGGCCTGCAGTTGGGGCAGCAGCTGAGCCACTCTCCTTGGCATAGACTGTCTGGTAACGTTCGCGGTCATCCAATTTTTCGTGAATATAAGGAGGTAGCGGCATTTCTCCAAGACTTTCAAGTACTTCTAGGAAAATTCCTTCATACTCAAAACGGACAATACGGCCACCATGGGTCAATTCCTCAGTCACAACCGCGCTTAGTCGGCCATCTCCAAAAACAACTCGGGCACCAACCTTGAGACGTTTGGCTGGTTTTGCCAACACTTCCCATTCGTCTCCTGCTGTATTTTTCAAGAGTAAGAGTTCAACGTGGCCCCCTGTTTCTTCTTTTTGACCATGAAGTCGAGCTGGCAAGACACGGGTATCATTCATCACCAGGGCATCACCTGGCTCTAGCATCTCAATAATAGAGTGAAAGTGGCGATCTTGAAATTCTCCAGTTTGGCGATTGACCATCAAGAGTTTAGAGGCATCGCGCTTTTCCAAAGGAGTCTGAGCAATCAATTCCTCCGGCAAGTGAAAATCAAAATCATTTGTATTTAATGTCGTCATTCTTCTTTTCTCTTCTCATTTATTCAAATTACTTATCAAAGCGAACTTCTTCAAGTAGGTACTCGATGAAGCGTTCACCCATCTTAGACAAGCTAGTTTTCTCATGCTGGATATAAACCAGTTCAATAGGATCATCAATATCAAGTGGAATCGAAACGATATTGTCTCCATTGAGGTTACTATTAAGGATACCAGTTGCGATGGTATAGCCGTCCAAACCAATCAAGAGATTGAACAAAGTCGCACGGTCACTAACAACGATGGATTTCTTGTGGTGTTCCTGAGACAAAATCTCCTCTGAGAAATAGAAGGAATTATGGGTACCTTGGTCATAGCTCAAGTATGGGAAGTCTTCTAGATCTACCAATCGCACCTTGTCTCTCTTAGCAAGAGGGTTGGTCTTGCTGACAAAGATATGGGGTTGGGCTGTAAAGAGATGGTGGGCAACTAGATGGTTGTCGTCTAACATCTTTGAAAGAACGTCCCGGTTATAGCTATTTAAAAAGAGAACTCCCACTTCACTTCGGAAGTTCTTGACATCATCGATAATCTCCCAAGTTCTGGTTTCACGCAAAAAAAGCTCGTACTTTTCCATATCGCTTTTCTTGAGCAAGGAAACAAAAGCATTGACTACGAAGGCATAGTGCTGCGAAGACACACTAAAAAGCTCGCGATGAGCGATTGGATTCTTATAACGTTCTTCTAGAAGTTGCGTTTGCTCAACAACCTGACGGGCATAGGATAGAAACTCCATCCCATCACGTGTAAGGGTAATTCCCTTAGGATTTCGGATAAAAATCTCAATTCCCATCTCATTTTCTAGGTCACGAACGGCATTTGATAGACTCGGTTGTGTAATGAAAAGTTGCTTGGCAGCCTCATTCATCGAACCAGTCTCTACAATTTTGATAATATAGTGTAATTGTTGAATTCTCATGTTTTTATTGTACCATACTTGAGGCAATATAAAAAGAACTAGTCACTGAAAGAGTACTAGCTAGACTAGACTTCAGATATAACCTTTTCATGACTAAAAAGAGGCTGGGCAAAAACTCAATTTTATAGTCAATTGAACCCAAAATAGTACATAATGTGGTATAATCTTCTTATGGCATATTCATTAGATTTTCGTAAAAAAGTTCTCACTTATTGTGAGCGAACAGGCAGTATAACAGAAGCATCAC
>NZ_JASHFO010000050.1:0-6920 GCF_047460825.1 Streptococcus infantis
TTATGTTTGGTCATAGTAGGCCTCATTTCTACCACAAACGTCTCACACTTAATTCCACCATAAAAATCCGTTTTAGACTAATTTCCACTTCGGTCAGGAAAGTGGAAGTTACTTTGAGAAATTACCATCAGATGGTATGCGACAAAATATTCTGAAAATTCGTTTACTTTTAAAAGGGATTATGGTATAATCAACAGTATCTCATTAATTTTAATAGAGGAGTTAACTAAACATGAAAAAAAGTCGGATTTTTGCGGTAGCGGGAGTGTCCTTGCTTGCTGCAGGAGTGCTTGCTGCATGTTCAAACACGAATTCAAATGCAGGTTCAAGTAATGCAAAATTAGCATCAGATTATAAATACGTTTATTCAGTTGATCCTGAAACATTGGATTATGTTGTTAACAACGTTGATTCTACTTCCTTTGTAACTACAAATGCAGTAGATGGTTTGCTTGCTAATGATAAATATGGCAACCTCGTACCATCGATTGCTGAATCATGGACAGTTTCACAAGATGGTTTGACTTATACTTATAAAATCCGTAAGGATGCTAAGTGGGTTACTGCTGAAGGAGAAGAATACGCTCCAGTTAAAGCCCAAGACTTTGTGACAGGGTTGAAACACGCGGTAGAAGGAAAATCAAAAGGGCTGTCTGTTATTAGTTCTTCAATTAAAGGACTCAGCGCTTACATTAACGGTGAAACAAACGACTTTTCAACTGTTGGGGTAAAAGCAGTTGACGATAACACTCTGGAATACACCTTGAATCAGCCAGAGACTTTCTGGAATGATAAAACAACAAATGGCGTGATGATGCCAATCAACGAAGATTTCCTTAAATCTAAAGGGGAAGGCTTTGGTGCACCTACAGATCCATCTTCTATTTTGTATAATGGACCATTTGTTTTGAAAGCAATCACAGCTAAGTCTTCAATCGAAATGGCTAAGAATGATGCTTATTGGGATAAAGATGCAGTTAAAATTCAAAACATTAAATTTACATTCTGGGATGGGAAAGACCAAGATGTTGTTGCTAAAGGATTCTCAGAAGGACAATACAGTAAAGCTCGTGTTTATCCTACTAGCTCAACATACGAAAAATATGCGTCTGAGTTCAAAGACAACATCTACTTTAGCGAACCAGGATCAGCTATCGCTACTGTCAGTGTGAACTATGGCCGTTCAACTTATAACCATACTTCAAAAACAACAGATAGTCAAAAAGAATCTACAAGAAAAGCCTTGCTAAATAAAGAATTCCGTCAAGCCCTAAACTTTGCGGTAGATCGTAATTCTTACTCAGCTCAGACAAATGGCACAGAAGGAGCTGCAGTTGCAATCCGTAATACTTTCACACCATATAATCTTCCAGTTGGTGATAAACAATTTGGTGAACTTGTAGAAGAAAGTCTTTCTAAGACAAACTCAGGCACATGGTCAAACATTTCACTTGCTGATTCGCAAAATGGTCTCTACAATGAAGAAAAAGCTAAAGCAGCCTTTGCAAAAGCAAAAGAAAGCTTGAAAGCTGAAGGGGTAGAATTCCCAATCCACTTAGATGCTCTAACAATCCAAGAATCTACAGCTGTTGTAAACCGTGTTCAATCACTTAAACAATCTATTGAAAACGTACTTGGATCAGACAATGTTGTAATCGATCTTCAACAAATGACTCAAGCAGAAGCATTACCACTTTCATTCAGTGCTCCAACAGCAAAAGAACAAGACTGGGATATTCATACTTTGACTGGATGGAATCCAGATTATCAGGATCCATCAACTTTCTTAGACCAGTACACGATTAAAGGCGGAAATACTCGCTTGCTTATGGGTATTGACAAAGATACTGACGCATCAGTTATCCAAAAACTTGGTTTGTCTGACTATGAAAAATTAGTTGATGAAGCAAATAAAGAAAATCAAGATGTTCAAAAACGCTACGAAAAATATGCCCTTGCTCAAGCTTGGTTAACAGACAACGGTTTGACAATTCCTGTGATGGCAGGTCCAAAAGAAACCGCTGTATCATTTGTATCTAAAGTTATTCCATTTACTTCTTCTTACTCAGCTGCGGGTCTTAAAGGAGAAACCTCAGGTTACTTGAAGTACACTGAGGTTGGTGAAAAACCTATTACAAAAGAAGAATACCAAAAAGCTCGTGAAAAATGGCTCAAAGAAAAAGCTGAATCAAACGAAAAAGCTCAAAAAGAATTAGCGAGTCATGTGAAATAAATAATGCTCATCAGAACTTTCTCTCCTAAAGGAGAAGGTTCTTTTGGGATTTTAAAGGAAATAATATGAAAAAATATGTTTTTATGCGTATCTTGCGGTCGTTGGTTTCTATTTTCTTAGTAACGACCTTGATTTACACAATCATCTATACGATGGTTCCACGGAAGTTGATCTTCAAACAAGATACTAACTACAATAAAATTGCAACCACAGCTGATAAACGTGATAACTATGAAAATACCGTCTTTGAGCGTATGGGTTATATCGAATATTACGATACGAAAGAGTTGCAGGAAAAAGCTAGTAGCATTGACTCTTCTGTTACAGTAGATGCAAATGATACAAATAAAGCAATCTATGAAAAATATATCCAACAACTTGGGAATGGTTGGACTCTAGGTGAGTTTACAGAGAGTGGACAATTCTACGCTACACGTGAAATTCCTATTTTTGAGCGTGTGTTCAAATTCTATGCAAACTTGCTTGATATTGACCATACAAACAAGATCCAAGACCCTGAGAATCCTAACTTAGAGCGTTATTTGCGCTTTGAGAATGACCCTGCTATCGGTTGGTCTCTTGTGGGTTCAGGTACTAAACACAAATACCTCTTGTACTTCAATAGTCAGTTCCCATTTGTTCACCAAAACTTTGTCAACTTGAACCTAGGAGATTCTTATCCAACTTATGCAAATACTCCTGTTCTTCAAGTTATTACACAAGGACAAGGACAAACGAAGACTTCTGAAGTTCAATTCCCAACTGGTAAGAAAACATCATCAGTTAACATTTACTCAAGAACTTATAAATCTCCGAGTCAAGCTGATGCTCGTGAAGTAGCCAACTACGGTAAAGATGATCCATATACAGCTACTGAAAGCAACTATCAGTACCCATCTATGATTGCAAGTTCTGCTATCACTGGTTTGATTGGTCTTGCGATTTCATATGCGATTGCGATTCCTCTTGGTTCAGCAATGGCTCGTTTCAAAAACACTTGGATCGATAGTTTCTCAACAGGGACTCTAACGTTCTTGTTGGCTCTTCCAACGATTGCCCTAGTCTATATTATTCGTTTGATTGGTTCTTCAATCGGCTTCCCAGACTCATTCCCAATCTTGGGTGCTGGTGATTGGCGTTCTTATGTCCTTCCTGCAGTGATTCTGGGCTTGCTAGGAGCACCTACTATGGCAATTTGGATTCGCCGTTATATGATTGACTTGCAATCACAAGATTTCGTTCGTTTTGCTCGTGCTAAAGGTTTGTCTGAGAAAGAGATTTCTGATAAGCACATCTTTAAAAATGCTATGGTGCCACTTGTTTCTGGTATTCCAGGTTCTATCATTGGTGTTATTGGTGGAGCAACTCTTACTGAAACAGTCTTCGCCTTCCCAGGTATGGGTAAAATGTTGATCGACTCTGTAAAAGCTTCAAACAATAATATGGTAGTTGGTCTCGTCTTTATCTTCACTTGTGTCTCAATCTTCTCAAACCTTATTGGAGATATTTGGATGACCATTATTGACCCACGTATTAAATTGACAGAGAAAGGAGGCAAATAATGTCTACAATTAGTAATGAAAAATTTCAGTTTGTAAAACGTGATGATTATGCCTCTGAAGCAATTGATGCTCCTGCCTATTCATACTGGGGTTCTGTTTTTAGACAATTTTTGAAGAAGAAATCAACAGTAATCATGCTAGGTATCTTGATTGCAGTTGTTTTGATGAGTTTCATTTACCCAATGTTCTCTGATTTTGACTTCAATGATGTAAGTAAGGTAAATGATTTTAGCGCTCGTTACATTAAACCAAATGCTGAGCATTGGTTTGGTACAGATAGTAATGGTAAATCTCTCTTTGATGGTGTCTGGTTTGGAGCTCGTAATTCTATCTTGATTTCTGTCATTGCGACCTTTGTCAACCTTTTTATCGGTGTTGTCATTGGTGGAATTTGGGGGATCTCAAAATCAGTTGACCGTATCATGATGGAGGTCTACAACGTTATCAACAATATCCCATCACTTTTGATCGTTATTGTTTTGACTTACTCTATCGGTGCAGGTTTCTGGAACTTGATTTTTGCCATGAGTGTAACAACCTGGATTAATGTTGCTCACTCAATTCGTATCCAAATGTTACGATACCGTGATTTAGAGTATAACCTTGCTTCACGAACCTTGGGAACACCAAGTTATAAGATTATTGTGAAAAACATTATGCCACAATTGGTATCTGTTATTGTTACGAGTACGTCGCAAATGCTTCCAGCCTTTATCTCATATGAAGCTTTCCTATCATTCTTTGGACTTGGATTGCCGATTACAGTTCCTAGCTTGGGTCGTTTGATTTCAGATTACTCTCAAAACGTAACGACAAATGCATACCTCTTCTGGATTCCATTGACAACTTTGGTCTTGGTATCCTTGTCACTGTTCGTTGTTGGTCAAAACCTAGCGGATGCTAGTGATCCACGTACACATAGATAGGAGTAGACATGATAAAAGGAAAAAATGTAATTTTGACTGCTCAAGATATTGTCGTGGAATTTGATGTTCGTGACAAGATTTTGACAGCTATTCGAGGTGTCTCCATCGATTTGATTGAGGGAGAGGTCCTCGCGTTAGTTGGGGAGTCAGGTTCAGGTAAATCAGTTTTGACAAAAACATTCACAGGAATGTTGGAAGAAAATGGTCGTGTTGCACAAGGTAGTATTAATTACCGAGGACAAGATTTGACAACCTTATCTTCTCATAAAGAATGGGAAAGTATTCGTGGTGCGAAGATTGCAACTATCTTCCAAGATCCGATGACCAGTCTAGACCCTATCAAGACAATCGGAAGTCAAATCACAGAAGTTATTGTTAAACACCAAGGCAAGACTGCGCAAGAAGCTAAAGAGATGGCTATTGACTATATGAATAAAGTTGGTATTCCAGATTCTGAGAAACGTTTTGACGAGTATCCTTTCCAATATTCTGGGGGAATGCGTCAACGTATCGTTATCGCGATTGCTCTTGCTTGTCGACCAGACATTCTTATCTGTGATGAGCCGACAACAGCTCTTGACGTGACTATTCAGGCACAGATTATTGATTTGTTGAAGTCACTTCAACACGAATACCACTTTACAACAATCTTTATCACCCACGACCTAGGTGTCGTAGCAAGTATCGCTGATAAAGTAGCGGTTATGTATGCTGGTGAAATCGTTGAGTATGGTACTGTTGAAGAAATCTTCTACGACCCACGTCACCCATATACATGGAGTCTCTTGTCAAGCTTGCCTCAACTTGCGGATGACAAAGGTGAATTGTACTCAATCCCTGGAACACCTCCATCGCTCTATACTGAATTGAAGGGAGATGCTTTTGCTCTACGTTCAGACTATGCGATGAAGATTGATTTCGAAGAAAAAGCTCCACAGTTTGCAGTATCAGATACTCATTGGGCGAAAACATGGTTGCTTCATGAACAGGCTCCAAAAGTTTCAAAACCAGCAGTGATTGCAGACTTACACGATAAAATTCGTGAAAAGATGGGCTTTGCTCATCTTGAGGACTAGGAGGAAGGAAATGTCTGAAAAATTAGTAGAAATTAAAGACTTAGAGATTTCCTTCGGTGAAGGAAGCAAAAAGTTTGTCGCTGTTAAAAATGCGAACTTCTTTATCAACAAGGGAGAAACTTTCTCACTTGTTGGAGAGTCTGGTAGTGGTAAGACAACAATTGGTCGTGCTATCATCGGTCTTAATGATACCAGCAAAGGTGATATCATCTTTGAAGGTCAAAAAATTAATGGTAAAAAATCACGTGAACAAGCTTCGGAATTAATCCGTCGAATCCAAATGATTTTCCAAGACCCTGCTGCAAGTTTGAATGAACGTGCAACGGTTGATTATATCATTTCTGAAGGTCTTTATAACCACCATTTATTTAAAGATGAAGAAGAAAGAAAAGAAAAAGTTCAAAATATCATTCGTGAAGTGGGACTTTTGGCTGAGCACTTGACACGTTACCCACATGAGTTTTCAGGTGGACAACGTCAACGTATCGGGATTGCCCGTGCCTTGGTTATGCAACCTGACTTCGTTATTGCGGATGAGCCAATTTCAGCCTTGGACGTTTCAGTACGTGCCCAAGTTTTGAACTTGCTCAAGAAATTCCAAAAGGAATTAGGATTAACTTATCTCTTTATCGCCCACGATTTGTCAGTAGTTCGTTTCATCTCTGATCGTATCGCGGTAATTTATAAGGGTGTTATTGTTGAAGTGGCTGAGACTGAAGAATTGTTTAACAATCCAGTCCATCCATATACGCAAGCACTTCTATCAGCTGTTCCTATTCCAGACCCAATCTTGGAACGTAAAAAAGTTTTGAAAGTCTATGATCCAGATCAACATGACTATGAAACTGATAAGCCTTCTATGGTAGAAATTCGTCCAGGTCACTATGTTTGGGCAAACCAAGCAGAGTTGGAACGCTATAAAAAAGATTTGAAATAAGAAAGAGTTTTGTAATCTTGATAGAAAAATTCTATTAAGGTTATGAAGCTTTTTTATTTGGCTCTATAATATTTGTAGTGGGTAAATCCCCTATAGATATTATGGAGCCTATTTTGTGTAGAAAAAAAGTCCCATAAGATCTATAATGAAAAGCGACGAAACCATCATTAGAAAGAATCATATGGA
>NZ_JASHFO010000051.1:0-6047 GCF_047460825.1 Streptococcus infantis
GCAGGACAAAATGGTTTCACTTATGTTTTTGTACTCTCAAGATTTAAGTAACTGTACAACCTTTTTTGAAAAAGGAGCGGTAAACCGACAGTTTTTGTACTCTCAAGATTTAAGTAACTGTACAACCCCTGCTCGTTCCCTTGAATTACACGGCGGGTTTTTGTACTCTCAAGATTTAAGTAACTGTACAACCGAACAGCAGGACAAAATGGTTTCACTTATGTTTTTGTACTCTCAAGATTTAAGTAACTGTACAACTGCAATTCAAATTATTGATTTACTTTCATTGTGATATAATCATACTAAAAACCGCTCTGCTGAGCGGTTTTTTGGGCTATTCTATCTATTTTTTCTACAACACCCAAGTTCGAATGGCATGAGCTACGCCTGATTCATCATTTGTTTTAGTGATGTATTTGGCGATTTTTTTGAGTTCTGGATTTCCATTTTCCATAACAACTGGGTTACCTACGACTTCAAGCATAGCACGGTCATTTTCTTCATCTCCGATAGCCATGGTTTCATCCTTGCTTAGTCCAAGTTTCTCAGCTAGGTGAGTGATAGCTGACCCCTTGTCTACATTCTTTTTAAGGAGCTCAAGGTAGAAAGGAGCAGATTTGTTGATGGAGTAGCGCTCATAAAATTCTGCAGGAATCTTTTCAATAGCGGCATCCAGAATTTCAGGCTCATCGATAAACATACACTTGACGATTTCCTTATCAGCCATTTCTTCAGGTGTACGGTAGAAGATGGGCATGCTGACGAGGGTTGATTCGTGAACGGTATATTTTCCGATATTGCGATTGGCAGTATAGATGCCGTCCTTGGTAATAGCATGCATATGGACGCCAAGTTTGCGGCTGAGGAATTCCATATCTAGATAATCCTCATAAGTCAAGGATTCGCTGATAATTTCATGTCCTGTAGCAGTTTCTTGAACAAGGGCACCGTTGAAGGTCACTACATAGTCACCTTCATCTCTTAATTTCAAGTCATCTAGAAGTTTGGCAACTCCTGCGATAGGACGTCCAGTTGCAATCATAACTTTGACACCAGCTTGTTTGGCATCTTGGATGGCAGAAAATACTTCAGGAGTGATTTCCTTTTTACTGTTGACAAGGGTTCCGTCGATATCGACAGCGATTAGTTTAATACTCATAAATTTCCTCTTTTAGTTTTTATTTGGGGTAAAATGATCGTTCTCAATCAAGTGTAGAAATTGCTGGGTAATGCTTGCGAAGATGCTGTTTTGGTCTAACATTTCTTTCGGAAAATAGAAACGATTATCTCCGTGGCGACTACCAGCAAGTGATTGAACGATAGGAGACAGGCTAGAGAGTTCTGCTAGTTCACCATTTTTCTGTATAATCTCAATCTGCGTTCGTGGATTTTCAGATTCAGGACGATAGATATCATAAGGAAGGTCAAAGTTCTTATGAATAGCTGTGTAATAGTCAGGATCAAAGCCGATATCTTCTACCAGTTTTCTCATAGATGCAAGCTGTTCTTGATCTTCTTGTGAAAAGGTGATGGATTTAAAGACCTTGCGATTGACAAAACGTTGTGACAGGTCAGCTAAAATCTTGTCAGAACTGGTCATCCATAGTTGAAAATAGGTATTCATAACTCCGTCATCCAAAGATAGATAGTCAGCCAAGGTCACATTTTTTTCGAAAAATGGAAGTAGATGAGGAGAAGTTCGAGCAAAGAATTCTTTGTTATCTGGATAAAGTTCTTTAGCGCGTTTCAAAAGATTTTGAAGAAGAACTTCCATAGCACGTGTTGCTGGATGGAAATAAACCTGCATATACATTTGATAGCGACTTAGAACATAGTCTTCGATGGCATGCATGCCATTTCGTTGAAAGGCAATTCCGTTCTCGATAGGGCGAATAACTCGTAAGATACGTGTTAGGTCAAATTCCCCATAAGAAGCCCCTGTAAAATAGGAGTCGCGCAAGAGATAGTCCATGCGATCTGCATCGATTTGACTCGAAATCAGTTGGACCACCTGCTTATTTGGATAAGTGTGGTCTATAACACTAGCTACCTTTTTTGGGAAATCTGGAGCTACCTGTAAAAGAACCTTGTGAATCTCTGTTTCGGGGCTTTGGATAATTTCCTGCGTAATCGCCTCATGATCGGTATCAAAGAGATTTTCAAAGGTATGCGAGTAGGCGCCATGTCCTAGGTCATGAAGGAGGGCTGCAGTCATGGTTAGGAGGGACTCCGAATGATCCCATTCTTTAGGATACTTTTCCTCAAAAATCTCGGTGATGCGTCGTGCAATCTCGTAAACACCCAGACAGTGAGAGAAACGACTATGTTCTCCACCATGAAAGGTGTAACTGGATGTCCCGAGTTGCTTGATACGGCGCAAGCGTTGAAATTCTTTGGTATTGATTAAGTCATAGATAATCTGATTATCAACATGGATATAATTGTGAACAGGGTCACGAAATACTTTTTCATTCATAAAACCATTATAGCAAAAAGCCACAGTTTTTGGTAAAATAGTAGGATAAGAGTGAAGAAAGAGGACTTGAAGTGAAGATTCGAATGAGAAATACCATCCAATTTGATGAACAATTGGAAGTGATCGACCAACTTTATGATGTTGAGTTACGTGAGAAAGGTGATTTTTCCTATCTCCTTTTTTACAATGAAGAGAAGGAAAAAGTGGTACTCAAGTTTAATGATACAGAGTTGGTGATGTCTCGATTTTCCAACCCTAAGACCATCATGCGTTTTCTGAAGGAAGCTGATAGTTTAGCCTATATTCCTACACCAATGGGGATACAGGAGTTTATCATTCAAACAAGCCATTATCAAGTTGATCAGCAAAAGATTGAACTAGCCTATCAACTACAAAACAAAGAAGGAACTCCATTTGCAAACTATCGCTTAGAAATTACCTGGGGGTAAGAAAGCTGGTGGAGGAGAAATCAGTAGATAAAGTTTCGATTTCCTAGTTCTAAATCAGCTAGCAGATCAAAGTTTTTTTGCTAATAAAAAATGAGGTTGGGATTTTTATCCCAACCTTATTTGATATACAGTTCTTGATTTTTCAAGACAATTTCACGTACACTTGCAAATTTTTTGAGCTTTTTGATTTCTTCGGGATGCGTTACAAGTGTGATTACATAGCCCTCTTTGCCCATACGTCCAGTACGGCCAGCGCGGTGAGTGTAGGTTTCCATATCTCTAGGAACGTCAAAGTTAACTACGCATTCCAAGCTATCAATGTCGATACCACGAGCCAGAAGGTCTGTCGCAAGAAGCAGTGTTAGTTGCTTATCTTTGAATTTTTCTAAGATAACTTTTCTAAACTTAACGTTGACATCGCTAGCTAGAGAAACAGCTAGGACATCACGATATTGTAATTTTTCCTCAGCGCTTCCGAGGTCTGACAAACTATTAAAGAAAACCAGTCCGCGGAAGTCCTCGACATGTGCGAGTTTACGAAGCATATCTACTCGATGACGTTGGTCTACTTGCATGTAGAAGTGTTGAATGTTGTCCAATTTTTGATCAGAGAGGTCGATGGTGCGCGTGTTGGGCGCAATCTTATCTTGGTCAAACTTGGTAGTGGCACTCATATAGATAAGTTGGTGGTCACGAGGTGCATAGTGGGTAATCTTTTCTACAAAGTGAATTTGAGAATCATCTAGCAACTGGTCAAACTCATCAAGAATGATCGTTTCCACATTCATCATCTTGATTTTTTTCAATTTGATCAGTTCAAAGATACGCCCAGGAGTTCCAATAAGGATTTCTGGGCCTTTTTTAAGTCGTTCGATTTGACGTTTCTGACTCGAACCAGAAAGGAAGAGTTGAGCAGTCAAGCCAATTGCTTCACCCCAAGTTTTAGTTACCTCAAAAATCTGACCAGCCAGTTCAGTATTTGGTGCTAAAATCAATAGTTGCTGCGCTTTTTTCTTTTGGAGACGGAGAAGACTTGGTAGGAGATAAGCTAAAGTTTTTCCTGTACCAGTTGGACTGACTCCAAGGAGGGTTTGACCGTCTAAAATCGGATCAAAAAGCTGAGTTTGAATGGGGGTGAATTCTTGAAAGCCGAGTTGTTCGGTTAGCTCTAGCCATTCTGTAGGTAGTTTGGTTTTCATTTTTCTGCCTCAAATCTAATGCCAGCAGTCTGGCGCATGGTGTAAATTAGGTTATGGACGTGTGATGCATCCTCTAACCAAGCTTGGTAAAGTTCTGGATTTGGCTGCTTGATCATGTTAGCAAAAGCAGCGACTTCCTCAGTCATGGTATGAGGTGCCTGCTGAATAGGTAAATGTGTTTCATTACCTTGATGATCTGTAAAAATAGCTGATCGAACATGTTCAATAGTGTTGAGTGTCAAGGTTCCATCTGTTGTATATATTTCACAGGGCAGATTAGAAGTAATGTTTTTACCAGCCTTGATGTGAACTTGATATTCAGGATAAGATAAGATACCATCTCCATTTAAATCAACGGTGTTGTCAAGTTGTTGAGCTTGATAGGACGCATCAAGTGCCTTTCCAAACAAGCGAACCGCAGCATAGATCGGATAAATACCTAAGTCCATGAGAGCCCCACCAGCAAAACGGTCTGAAAATACATTCGGAGTGTTTCCAGAAAGGAGGTCAGGCATCTTAGAAGAATACTTGGCATAGTTAAAATCTGCACCTGAAACTTGCTTATCTGCTAAAAAGTTTTTAATAACGGTGAAGGCTTCCTCATGATAGTTTCTTGCTGCTTCAAAGATAAAACATTGATTTTCTTGAGCTATTTCAACTAAATCCTGCCATTCTTGTGGTTGAGTCACCGCTGGTTTTTCAAGGATAACATGTTTAGCCGATGCTAGAGCAAGCTTGGCTTGAGTATAATGCAGAGAATTGGGACTTGCGATATAGACAATATCAAAATCAGACTGGAAGAAATCCTCTAAATTATCAAATAGACTAACATCTGTATAGGAACTAGCAAATTGCTGAGCAGTCGTGAGCTTTCTTGAATAAACAGCCACTAACTGGAATTCCTGACTAGTATGAGCAGCTTCTATAAAGTGGTGACTGATTGCACCAGTACCGATAATACCGAGTTTAAGCATGAAATCTCCTTTTCTACAAGTAATGACTGCTTTCATTATATCACAGATAGACTAAACTAGCCAAAGGGAGACAATTCTTTTATTTGACACTTCGAATTTTCCTCAAAAAATGGTACAATAGATTCAGAAAAAATAGGAGTGTAGTATGAGATTATTACCTATGAGAAAAATTTCTCGTCATTCAAAAAGATTGGCGCTTTTTTTGACTTTTTGTGCGGGTTATGTAGATGCCTATACCTTTATCATACGTGGGAATACTCTAGTTGCAGGTCAAACAGGGAATGTCGTTTTCCTTTCCGTTGGTCTCATTCAAGACAATGTTTCAGATGCCAGCACCAAGGTAATGACCTTGATTTCCTTCATGGTGGGTGTCTTCCTTTTGACAGTCTATAAAGAAAAGTTGAGGATTGTAAGAAAACCAATTCTATCTCTTATTCCACTAGCAATTTTATCTTTAATAATAGGATTTGTTCCCTTGACGGTTGATAATATATACATAGTACCACCGTTAGCATTTTGTATGGGACTTGTAACAACAGCTTTCGGAGAAGTTTCAGGCATTGCATACAATAATGCTTTTATGACCGGAAATATCAAACGAACCATGTTAGCATTTGGCGAATATGTTCGCACAAAACATACACCTTTTTTAAGAGAAGGACTCATCTTTGTTAGCTTGCTGTCGAGTTTTGTGCTTGGGGTTGTTGTATCAGCTTATCTGAGTATTTTTTATGAAGAAAAAACAATTTTAGGGATTCCAATCATGATGAGTATTTTTTATCTAAGTATGCTTTTTGCATCTTGGAGGAAAAAAATAAGAGAAAAAGCTAAATTCCCAAACTAACTTCCATCGCCAATAAAAGTGGAAGTTAGTCTGATAAAAATCGTAAAAACCAGTGGAAATCCGTGTCAGGGTAAGTTCCACTGGTTTTACTAATGCTTGATTTCA
>NZ_JASHFO010000052.1:0-5968 GCF_047460825.1 Streptococcus infantis
GTTTGTGCTACAAAAAAGGCTACTAGAGACGAGCCAGTAGCCTAATACAATTTTTTCACCTTCATTATATCACAAGGGGAGTCTTTTTGCGCTCTTTTGAGTTTTCGTATAAAAAGTCCTAGCCTCTCAATTGTCTTTGGATTGTCGAGCAAGACGCAGTGGTTGAGTGGGCTCTACTTCGCTGATTTCATCGGCTTTTACAGCCCTACTCAACTGTGCGGAGGTGGGACGACGAAATCGAATTCTAACGAATTACCGATTTCTGTCCCACTCTCATTTTTTTGATGATAAAAACGGAAGAAACAAATCTTCCGTTTTACAAATCATTATTTTTCAGCTGTAAGTGCTGCCATTGTGATGTAGTTGTATGGTTTGTTGAAGTGTGGCAAGAAGAATAGATCAGTCAATGCCAATTTATCAATTGTAACATGTTCTTGGATAGCAAGTGAGAACATGTGGATAGCCATACTGATTGCTGAATCGCGAGATACCATTTGAGCACCAAGGATTTCACGGCTGTCGCGATCAAAAACAATCTTGATAGCAACTTCATGGTTATCATGTTTCATAAATTCTGGTTTTTGAAGGTCGTTAAATCCAGTTTCAGTTGCATTGTAGCCTGCAGCTTTTGCTTTTTCAAGTGTCAAACCAGTTGAAACCATGTGAAGACCATAGATAGAAATACCATTTGATCCTTGAACACCGATTCCTTCAAGTTCATGTCCACAAGCGTTGTACGCACCTACGATACCGGTACGAACAGCGTTTGAAGCAAGCGCGATGTAGCTAGTGTCTTTACGAGCGTTGTCATAAACAGTCGCACAGTCACCTACTGCATAAACACCTGGAATTGATGTTTCTTGTTTCTTGTCAACAAGGAAGGCACCGTTACGGAAGAGTTCAATCTTACCGTCAGCAAGAGCTGTGTTTGGACGGAATCCAACTGCAAGAACAACCATATCCACATCAAATGTTTCTTTGTCAGTGATCAAGCGTTCAACTTTACCGTCACCTTCGATAGCTTTAACAGTTTGTCCAAGTGCCAAGCGGATATTGTGGTCTTCCAAGTTCTTATCCATCAATTGCGTGAAGTCTTTATCGTAGTAACCGTTCAAGACTGTATCTACGATATCAACAAGGACAACTTCTTTTCCAAGACGTTCGAAAGCTTCAGCAAGTTCAACACCGATGTATCCACCACCGACAACAGCGATACGCTCAAGATGTTTGCTCTTGTCAGCAAGTTTATTGATAACTTCTTCTGCGTTTTGGTACAATTTAACGAATTGTACATTTTCAAGAGTTGCTTTGAATTCGCGGTTACCTTTAACAATTTCAACACCTTCGATTGGTGGCAAGATTGGTGTAGATCCTGTAGCGAAGATCAATTTTTCGTATGATTCTTTGTGTTCTTTTCCATCAACTTCAGCAGTTACAACTTTGTTATCATAGTCAATTGAAAGAACTGGTGAGTTCATATAAACTTTAGCACCTTTTGCTTCCAATTTTTCTTTATCTGAGTAGAAGAGACCTTCTGGACCATCGATTTGTTCACCAATCCAAAGAGCCATTCCACATCCTAGGAATGAAATGTTTGAGTTTTGGTCAAAGACAACGATTTCATTTTCACTTCCAAAATTGTCCAACATAGTGTTGATACAAGCAGTTCCAGCGTGGTTAGCACCCACGACTACGATTTTACTCATAAGATAATTCCTACCTTTAATTTTTTATTTACCTTTCTAGTATATCATTATCTGTGAGCGTTTACAAGTTTTTTGACTAGTTTGCTGTTTTTTTGAAATTTTTTTGAAATATATATTAATTTATTTTCAACTTTTTCAAAGTTTTTTGCACATTTTTTATTTATCCAAGCATATTTCTTGACTTTTTGTAAAAAATAATTTGTGAAAACGCTGACTTTATGATATTCTATTTATATGGAAATGAAATTTAAATCTTCAGATTGCTTTCATATCTGGATTTACAACTATTTCCAATTGATTTGAAGGGAGTTGATTCTTTGCCTCTCAGTTCATTATCTGAACGGTTAATGGGAACTACGATTACTATTTCCTTGGTACATGAACAAGCGGATAATCTTCTCCGTCAAGCTTTTGATTTGCTCAAGGAACTTGAATTTCGATTTAATGCGAATAGCACCAAATCGGAATTGATGGAAATTAACTATCAGGCAGGAATTGCCCCAGTAAAGGTCCACCCTGATTTGTTTGAACTGATTTCTTTAGGATTAGAACACAGTCTAGCTCCTGGAAGTCATCTCAATATCAGCATTGGTCCCTTAGTACAAACCTGGCGTATTGGTTTTTCCGATGCAAAAGTTGCTAGTCCTGAAGAAATTTCTTCGGTTTTACCATTGATAGATTCCAGTTTTATCAAACTTGATTCAATTTCTTCTACTGTCTTCTTAGAAAAGAAAGGAATGAAAATTGATTTAGGTTGTTTAGCAAAGGGCTATAGCGCAGATAAAGTTGCTACTTTCTTAAAAGAAAATGGTGTCACTTCTGCTCTTATCAATCTTGGGGGAAATATCCTTACCATTGGTAATAACCAAGCCAGAAATGGACAACCTTGGCAAATTGGTATTCAAGACCCTAATCATCCACGTGGGAATCACCTGATGACCTTATCTATCACTGGAAAGTCAGTTGTTACATCTGGAATTTATGAACGGCATCTTGAAATCGATGGAAAGGATTATCATCACATTTTCGACAGCGAAACTGGCTATCCTATTGAAACGGATTTGGCTAGTTTAACGATTATATCTGACCGCTCAGTCGATGGTGAGATATGGACCACACGATTGTTTGGTGAACGTAGCGCTTCTATCATGTGGCAAATCGAAAATATCGATGGAATCGAAGCCATCCTTATTGATAAAGATGGACATATCGCTTGTTCATCCGGTATCCAAAGATAAATAATAAATAATGCAAAAAGAGAAAGGAAAGCTCATGCTAAAACTTATTGCTATTGTAGGAACTAACTCTAAACGTTCCACAAACCGCCAACTGCTTCAATATATGCAAAAACACTTTGCTGATAAAGCAGAAATCGAATTGGTAGAAATTAAAGATCTACCAGTCTTCAACAAACCTGCAGATAAACTTATTCCTGCAGAAGCCTTAGAAATTGTTGCAAAAATTGAAGCAGCTGATGGTGTGATTATCGGTACTCCTGAATATGATCACTCAATTCCTGCTGTTCTTATGAGCGCTCTTGCTTGGATTTCTTATGGAGTATTTCCACTTCTTAACAAACCAGTGATGATCACAGGTGCTTCATACGGTACACTCGGTTCATCACGTGCTCAATTGCAACTCCGTCAAATCTTGAATGCACCAGAAATTAAAGCAAATGTTCTCCCAGATGAGTTCTTGCTCTCTCATTCTCTTCAAGCATTCGATAAGAATGGTGACTTGGTAGATCTTGATGTAATCAAGAAATTGGATGCCATCTTTGATGACTTCCGTATCTTTGTCAAGATTACTGAAAAATTGCGTAATGCTCAAGAACTTCTTCGTAAAGATGCAGAAGAATTTGACTGGGAAAATTTGTAAGATAGGAGATCGAAAGAATGAAATTTGTTGGACTTGTTGGATCAAACTACGACCAATCATATAACCGCAAACTCTTGGAATTCATCCGTCGTAACTTCAAACTGAAATTTGAATTAGAAGTTCTTGAAATCGATGAAGTTCCAATGTTTAACCAAGACGAAAAATGGGACGAAAGCTTCCAATTGCGCCTTCTTTACAATAAAATTACTCGTGCTGATGGTGTGATTATTGCTACTCCTGAGCACAACCATACAATTTCTGCTTCACTCAAGTCAGTTCTTGAATGGCTTTCATATGAAGTACATCCATTCGAAAACAAACCAGTGATGATCGTGGGTGCTTCTTACTACGACCAAGGAACTTCTCGTGCGCAAGTTCACCTTCGTAAGATTCTTGACGCTCCAGGTGTAAATGCCTATACTCTTCCAGGGAATGAATTCCTTCTTGGAAAAGCTAAAGAAGCTTTTGATGCTAACGGAAATATTATCAACGAAGGAACTGTTAAATTCCTTGAAACTTGTTTAGATAACTTTGTCAAATACGTAGGAGTCGTTTCTAAATTGAAAAAACCAAAACCAATTGAACCAGAAGACTTGGATTGTGGAAAACCAATCGCTACAACTATTACAGAAGTTGATCCTGACGATCCAAACTGGGTAGAAAAAGTTGCAGAAATCACAGGTGCTGTTTCAGGTGATACATATGTTAAACTTGACCATGGTATCTTGACTGTTAACCAAATCGATATGTTCTTGAAAGCTATGCCTTTTGAATTGACATACGCTGACGATAACAACCAATTCCTCTACTACAACAACGCTCACCAAGATCCTGATACAATGTTTGCAAAACGTGTACCATCTCAATCTGGTAGCCGTATGTCAACAGTTCACGGTTCTCTTCCACCAGCACGTATGAAAAACGTTGAGTGGGTTATTGGAACTCTTAGAAACGGTAACCAAGAATACGTACGTACAATTGTTCCTGGTTCTCCTGCCGGTGTTATCAACACTCACAACTACCAAGCTATGTACTATCCTGACGGATCATATGCTGGTATCAATGAAATTGTCTTTAACTTCCAACCATGGCTTGACTGGTACTTGAAAGAAACAGGTCAACGCTTGGTAGGTGGTAGCGGACCTTTTGCTCCTGCTGCTGGAGGTCATGGCGACGCAGATGCTACTTCTGGCGCTTCTGACTCAGCTGATGGCGGCCATGGAGATGCGGATGCTACTTCAGGTGCAAGTAACTAAGATGGCTCTTGGTCAACTGTAGTGGGGTGAATAAAAGCTAACATCTGGAGAGGACAAATGATATCCTCTCCATTTTTATATTCTGTTAAATCGTCTTGGAATATCATTTTCAGAATTTGAAGAATTGGTTCATTGTTATTATTCCAAAAAAGAATGTCTTTTTGATGAATTAGAAAATGCTGTAGAGTCTTCAGATATATTTTTACTTCAAGAATTAGTGGAGAAAATAGAGTTAAAAGAAAAGCATGAAAAAAGTATATGCAATTATCACATAAAATTGATTGCTGAGCAACAGATCAACCGTCTTGCAAACCTTCCTTATAATTCATCTAAATGCAATGAATTAATAAAATATCTGCTTTCTGTAGATACTTGGATGGAGTATGAACTAAAGATTTTCTATAATTCGGTGTTTTTTATGAATACAAAGACCATAAGCTTACTATATAGAATAGTAATCAAGAAAACACGACATTTTTTAAAAACTGATACCAGAACATATAAAGTAATTCCTCTATATTTATTTAACCTAGAAATGTTATTAGAAAATAATTTGTTAGGTAGTGCTCAATTTTTTATAGATGATTTAGAAAATTTACTTACTAGGCAAGGATATTGTTTTGAAAAGAATTATTTGCTCTTTCTAAGAGGTATTTATCTTATAAAAACTAATCAAATAGAGTTAGGTAAAAAAGAATGTTCTAAAGCTATGAGAATATTTAATGAATATAATGACAGTGATACAATAAATAAATTAAACCAGAGATTTAAGCTAGATTTAACAATTTAATTGTTAAATGATATCGTTTAGAGATATAATTTCTAAAAAATTATACAAATAATCTATCTATAAGATTTGGTTCTGCATTTCAATGAGCTAAGTCTTTTTTTAATACATTTGTCATTATATAGGCTTTTGTTGATTATTTTTTGTTTTTATTCAGAGGAATAGTAACGATTCTTCCCTTTTTTAACGCTCTCTGTTCCATAACGATCAATTAATACTCAATTATTTTCAAAAAGCAACCTCGTCCATTGTCTGCTGACAGTTGACTTTAAAACATTTTTTTCCAGTCCTAGAATAACTTCTTGAAGCTTATCAATGACAGCTTCCAATGTTTGGAAAGC
>NZ_JASHFO010000053.1:0-5537 GCF_047460825.1 Streptococcus infantis
TAGGTTTTTCACCTTCTTCAGTAGTGTTATATGGTGTATCGTATGGTGAGTTTGGTGTGTCTTGACGAGGTTTTTGAATCTCTTTACCCTTCTCATCCACGTAAGTAATAACTACTTCACCTTTTGGTTTTTCTTTAAGTTTGTAGATATAGGTAACGTTTTTATCCTCTTTAGCAACTGCACCTGTTGTTGGGTCTGTTGACTTCAAGTGACCTTCTTTATCAACTTCACCTACTGTGTAGTTACCAGCTGGGACTAATTCATAAGTCTTGCCTTCGAATTCAATCTCTTGTGGACGACGATCTTGTGTGTCATAGTGTTTGTTGATTGGCTGTTGATCTTCGTCTGTTACAGAATCTTTAATGATCGTTCCTTCTGTATCCTTATAATGAACATAGACATTACCTTTAACATCAGACTTGACAAAGTAGTAGTTTACATCAGTAGATGGTTTAAGGCTACTTGGAATTGAATAGTTATTCGAGAATGAAGCATACCCCTTCAAGTGAGAGTACACTTTACCATTTGGAGCAGTTGGGTCATTGGCAACAGATCCATCCGCTTGGATATCTGGAACTTTACCAGCAATGACATTGTAACTGTTATTACCTGATCCAGCTGGTGTCAATGTAGGATTTGGAGCACCTTTGAATGGACGTGGATAAGTATGCAAAGTTCCGTCCATTTGTTTATAAGTATCTGTCTCAGTAGTAGACGACCAACCAGTAATAATGAGTGATTTGCTTCCAGCAGTCTCATTGACTTCAAGATAGTAATCACCATTTTTACTGTTTACTTTTGTAACTTTTGTCTCGTCAGCCTTCCACTCTTCACCCGCCTTATTGACTTTACTAGTGTAAATGAGCGTGTATTTCGATACGTCTTCTGTACCAATATCAGATGTAGTAAAGTTATTAACTTGAGACGGATCAAGAGCGTAGAATTTAGTTACAGTTGACCCTTCTGTATCAACGATTTCAGATATACGTTTCACATAATAGTGATTTGCTCCACCCTGAAGTTCGACAAGTTTTTGACCTATAACTCCTTTACCAAGGATACCAGATGTTTTTTGAGTAGAATCTGTTGTAGCAGCTACATGCTTATAACCAGGGATATCACGGTTGTTTGAAGCTGTAAATTGTTGACCCGCAAGACCTGTCTGAGTGTAAGATGCAAGATCTGTCTCATTTCCAGTAGGTGTATATAGTTTTCCTTCTGTGTACTTGCTGCTATCAACTACTTTATAGTGAGTTGTTTGATTTACCGTTGCATATGGAACAGAAGTTTGAATGTTTGGTTTATCTTCGTTTTCGTTACCTGGGAAGTTGGTGTCGCGAATTTGAAGTGTTTCATACTCAAGTTTTGGGTTAACGAATGAGAATGTCACGTTACCAGGATCAGTTCCGTTAGCACCTGTATAAGTCAATGTATTTGTAACATCAGTATTGTTATCTGTGATGTAGCCTGGAAGCGAGATATTGCTTTCACCAGCTTTGATAGTACGAGTGAAGGCTTCAGAACCATCAGACTTCTTGATGATACGCAAATAAACATCAGGCTTCTCTGAAAGATTACCTTTAATCGCTGAACGATCTACTGAAAGTGTTGCGTAGTAATCAAAATAGGTTTTATTGCCAGTTGATTGATTCGTTTTAAGGAATTGCCAAATACCAAAAGTATAACGACCTTCATTTGGGTCCAAGGCATAACCAGACTTGTTGAAGTCTGCATCTTCAATAGATGCACCGTTAGGATCTGAAATAGCTGGTACAGTGGCTTCAGGACCTTTAGTATCTGTAGAAATTGGTGCCAACTGTGCTGAGATTGCTGGTGCACCATTAACAGTTGTGTTTCCTTCAAAACCTGCTGCTGTCAATGTTGCCATCATATTATCCACTGACTTGCTCAATCGTTCGCGCTGATCAGCATAGGTTTGAGCAGTTGCATCAGTGTCTGTCAACTTATCTCCTGCTGTCAATTCTGATTGAACTTTAGCAACAGCATCATTGATTGCTTCTTTTTGCTCTGTATTTTGATGGTTAGACGCATATTTTTCTGCGATTTTGTTCAATAAGGCTGCTTCAGAAGCATTTTGTTCCAAGATAGTCTTATCATCTGACACAGGAACAGTTTCAACTAGTTCAGACGAAGGTGCTGTAGAGGCAGGTGTCTCTGTAGCAGATTCATTAAGAGTTTCCAACACTTCTTTAGAGTCTTGCTCATTCAATGCTGCTGGTTCTGAGGCCACTGCAGGAGTATTCACTACAGCTGATGTAGCAACCTCATCCTTTCCTAACTCATCCGCATAACTAGTGTTTACAAACGATGCTAGGCTGAGAACAGCCACTGCGACCGCAGCTCCTTTTAAGAAACTACGACCTGTCATTCCCGCATCTTCACGCACTTCAGCTACAATAGTTTCTTCGACTTGACCACGAATCACTTTTAGCAGTCCAAAGTTTGAAGTGGATGCACGCAACCAATTCTTTCCAGACTTGATCAATTTGAAACGAGTCACTCGATCGGTTTCACGGAATTCTCCGTTTGAGCGTTTAAAAAACATCTTTTTTCTCCTTATTTTCATTATTAGTCATCTCCATTATACATTTTTAATGGATAAAAGCAAGGAATTTGACCTTAAACCGCTAAAATATTATAAAAAGAAAAAAATCAATGAAAATATATGTAATTTTACTTGTTTAAAGCTATTAAAATCTATATAAAACAGACAAACAAAAACTACTAAAATTCGATCTTAAATCACTTTTACAAATACTATCTGTAGCTGAAACAAGGTACGAATGAAATCTCCAATAAAGTACTGGGCTACTGTCAAAAAATACAAGCCAAAGCTTCCAGATTGTTAGATAAAAAGATAAAAATGGATAGCTATCAGTCTGAGAATAGTTTTCTTGTACTCTAGTATCAGTAGAATGAATCTAAACCTGCCAGTGAATTTATCCCTGAAGTACTGGGTTACATAACTAAATACTCATTTAAAATCAAGGGGCACTTCTTTGTTGACAAGATACTTAAGAAATATTGAAACACATGTATAAAATTGGAAATTTACTATCTAATCAATGTATCCTAGGAAAGCAAGGAAAGAGTCTTTAAAAAGAACTTTACCAGATGTGCTTATGTTGTGGAAATTTCTGCTCTTTTTGATTTTATAATTGATTGAATCTAGAATAGTACACCAAGGATTCTAAAATGGTTTTATACTCTTCGAAAATCAAATTCAAACCACGTCAGCTTCACCTTGCCGTACTCAAGTACAGCCTTCGGCTAGCTTCCTAGTTTGCTCTTTGATTTTCATTGAGTATTAGAAATTAATTTGACTTTCCTAATCCGTTTGTTCATATCTTATTTCAATCCACTATAAATGAGTATAAGAAATGAATTTTGACTCTTTTCACTCTCATCCAGATGCTGAACTGTCGTCACCAAAAAAGCGAGCAAGACTGAATTCTGATCCTCAGAAAACGCCTTTTGCTCGCTTTTTATAATTGAGATTAGCTATAGGTTCTAATCTCTAAAGTTAAGACAGTTATCGCATTATTTTGTTTCAATAAAACGATTGCCCTTCAATAACTTCCCACAAAATCTATACTTCCTCAAAAGTGCCTCTTGAGTTCTACAGATTTTACTGATCTTCTTTTTTCTTTCCCAGTGCAGACAATCCAAGAAGTGCTCCTACAACTCCTAATGTTGCAAGGCCAGTAGTTTCTTTCTCACCTGTCTCTGGGAGGGTGTTTTTACGATTTACAGATGCTTGGTCAATCTTGTCTTGTAACATAGCCTGAACTACTTGCGCCTGCTCATCCTTGTATGTTGCGATTTCGTGAGTGGCTGGAGTCGTACCATTTACACCGCCAGTAAAAGCAAGGACTTTGTAAATAGGACTTTCTCCTCCAGGAACTCCTCCTTCAAAGTTTAGAACTCTGTGAACAGTTGCCTCAGCACCATTGACACCTCCAGTGAACTCTGGTACTTCATGGATAGCTGCCTCAGAACCATTCACACTACCAGTAAACTCCGGTACTTCATGGATAGCTGCTTCAGAACCATTTACACCACCAGTAAACTCTGGTACTTCATGGATAGCTGCTTCAGAGCCATTTACACCACCAGTAAACTCTGGTACTTCATGGATAGCTGCCTCTGTTTTGCCTGATTCTTCTTTCTTAGTTCCGACTAGCACAATCTCATCTTGCGCCACTTCAACAACTTCACGAAGTTTTGTAATACGGCTTCCATCTGGTGCTACTTCAGTCAAAATACGTTCCTTGCCTGCGCGACCTACTTGAGTTACGCGAGTTTCACCTTCTGGCAAAGTTGGATCTTCTTGTTTAACTGTCTTGAAGTTGATGGATTCTTCTACTACTTCAATACTTGGTTGAGTTTGAACTAGTACCGTATCCCCTTCAGTTGGAACTACAGAATGTTTTACTTCCTCTTTCGGAGTTGCTTGAAGCTGATTGATAGAAGTTAAAGCTGCTTGCAAGGCCTTATCAACTGCATCCTGAGTCTTGGCTGCTTCAATAGCAGTAAGAGCCTGTTCTGACAACTCAACTAGTTTCTTCTTAGCTTCCTTATCATCACCTAGTTCCTTGGTCTTGTTTCGGATGGCCTCTGCCAGACTTGCCATTGCCTTGTCGTAGTCAATCTTAGGCTCTTCTGGTTGGGCTGGTTCCTCTGGTTTCGGATCCTCTTTCGGAGTCGCTTGAAGCTGGTTGATAGATGTTAGAGCTGCTTGCAAGGCCTTATCGACTGCATCTTGAGTTTTAGCTGCTTCGATGGCTGCGATGGCTTGCTCTGATAACTCGACTAGTTTCTTCTTAGCTTCCTTATCGTTGCCTAGTTCCTTGGTCTTGTTTCGGATGGCCTCTGCCAGACTTGCCATTGCCTTGTCGTAGTCAATCTTAGGCTCTTCTGGTTGGGCTGGTTCCTCTAGTTTTGGTTCCTCTTTCGGAGTCGCTTGAAGCTGGTTGATAGATGTTAGAGCTGCTTGCAAGGCTTGGTCTACTGCATCTTGAGTTTTGGCTGCTTCGATGGCTGCGATGGCTTGCTCTGATAACTCGACTAGTTTCTTCTTAGCTTCTTTATCGTTGCCTAGTTCCTTGGTCTTGTTTTGAATAGCCTCTGCCAAGCTTGCCATTGCCTTGTCGTAGTCAATCTTAGGCTCTTCTGGTTGAGCTGGTTCCTCTGGTTTTGGTTCCTCTTTCGGAGTCGCTTGAAGCTGGTTGATAGAAGTTAGAGCTGCTTGCAAGGCTTGGTCTACTGCATCTTGACTCTTAGCTTCTTGGATAGATACAAGAGCTTGTTCTGACAACTCAACTAGTTTCTTCTTAGCTTCCTTATCGTCACCTAGTTCCTTGGTCTTGTTTCGGATGGCCTCTGCCAGACTTGCCATTGCCTTGTCGTAGTCAATCTTAGGCTCTTCTGGTTGAGCTGGTTCCTCTGGTTTTGGTTCCTCTTTCGGAGTCGCTTGAAGCTGGTTGATAGAAGTTAGAGCTACTTGCAAGGCTTTG
>NZ_JASHFO010000054.1:0-4451 GCF_047460825.1 Streptococcus infantis
AGCCGTTGTGCTTACTGAGGCTGATTCTGAAGACGATGTGCTTGCTGAAGCCGTTGTGCTTGCTGAAGCCGTTGTGCTTACTGAGGCTGATTCTGAAGACGATGTGCTTGCTGAAGCCGTTGTGCTTGCTGAAGCCGTTGTGCTTACTGAGGCTGATTCTGAAGACGTTGTGCTTGCTGAAGCCGTTGTGCTTGCTGAAGCCGTTGTGCTTACTGAGGCTGATTCTGAAGACGATGTGCTTGCTGAGGCCGTTGTACTTGCTGAAGCCGTTGTGCTTACTGAGGCTGATTCTGAAGACGATGTGCTTGCTGAGGCCGTTGTACTTGCTGAAGCCGTTGTGCTTACTGAGGCTGATTCTGAAGACGATGTGCTTGCTGATGCCGATGTTGAGACGCTCGTTGAAACTGATGTTGAAACACTCTCACTAATAGAAGTAGATGTTGAAGCAGAAGCTTGTTGTTCACCATCCTTATCAACAGTTCCTAAAACAACCTGATCCGAATTGACCAGTGTATCAGTTCCATCAACCACCTTCTCTACAGCGACTTGTTCATTGGCATAGACATGAGATTGAGTCGCAATCCCTCCACCTATGACGGTTCCTGCAGCAGCTATCCCCTTGAGGATATCAAGCCCACTTAGTGAAGTTGAAACACGATCTTCAACGACTTCTGTTGTAACTTGAGCTGTGTCAATACCACCACGAAGAACCTTGAACAAACCAAAAAGAGAGGTAGATGCTCGAAGCCAGTGTTTCCCTGACTTGATCAATTTATACCTCGTTACTCGGTCTGTTTCTCTATATTGCCCTTCCCGACGTCTAAAAAACATAATTTGCTCTCCTTGGGTTCGATTTTTGTAAAAATAAGTAATTCAAGGGCGCTAGACTACAAATTAGTATTCCGTTTCCGAAAATTACTTTTTTGTTATATATATTAACTAGTGTTATTTTGTCTAAAAACCCGAATACTCCTATTATATTATATGGTTTTATTATAGCATGTTTTAGTATTTTTGTCCAAACATTTGAATAAAAATATGTTGAATAGAAAGTTTTATGTTTCTTTACTAGCCTAGTAGATTTTAATTGGATTTAAAATCATTTTTTCATCCAAAAATTCGTTATGATTTTTTAGAAAACAAATCATATAGTCAATATATTATTTAATAAGATAGTCATTTATCGTTCTAATCGAACAGGGATAAATCTTTATCTCCTCTCACACTGCTGTGCGCCCCGTTTGACATACGGCGATTCAACTAATACTAGTCTAAAATCAAAAAACATCTTATAATAGTAGTTATGAAACTTACAAACGAAGAAACACAAAAAATTGAACAACTCCTAAGAGATTCATCGTACGCCAAATATCACAAACGTCTACAGATTATTTATTTTCGCTCAAAAGGAAAAACTTATAAGGAAATCATGGATCTGCTAGATTGCAATAAAACAACTGTTTGGAGGAATTTGAAAAAATATAAGGAGTTTGGTTTAGAAGCTCTTCTTCAAGAAACCCGTGGTGGACGTCATCGAGAATATATGACTTACGAAGAGGAACAAGCATTCCTAAAACGTCATATAGAAGCTGCTCAGGCTGGGGAATTTGTAACTGTCAATCAGTTATTTGAAGCCTATCAAAAAGAGATTGGTCGCACTTCCACACGTGATGGTTTCTATTATCTCCTGAAACGCCATGGTTGGCGAACGGTCACTCCACGACCTGAACATCCCAAGAAGGCAGACGCTCAAACAATTGAGACGTCTAAAAATAAAATCTACATTCGAGACTTTAAGTAAGCGCTTTAAAGAAGAGGGGGCTTATAAGAAAGTACGCTTGATGTACCAAGATGAAGCTGGTTTCGGAAGAATCAGTAAGATGAGTTCTTGTTGGGCTCCTCAAGGAATCAGACCTAGTATTCCTAGTCATTATATGCGAGAGTATCGCTATTGTTATGGGGCAGTAGATGCTTAGACAGGAGATTCCTTCTTTCTTATTGCTGGAGGATGCAATACTGAGTGGACCAATGAATTTCTACGGCAAGTCTCACAAGCTTATCCAGATGACTATATTTTACTTATAATGGATAATGCTATATGGCATAAATCAAGTACCTTAGAGATTCCAAGTAATATTAAGTTGGCTTTTATCCCACCTTATACACCAGAAATGAACCCTATTGAACAAGTCTGGAAAGAAATTCGAAAACGAGGTTTTAAAAATAAAGCTTTCCAAACATTGGAAGCTGTTATTGATAAGCTTCAATAAGTGATTCAAGGACTGGAAAAAAGCGTTTTAAAGTCCACTGTCAGCAGACAATGGACTAGGTTGCTTTTTGAAAACAATTGAGTATTAATATTCAATCTACTATGTATGGAGACTAGTTTGTTGTAGAAAAGATTAAAAAAAAATCCTGAAAAATAAAACTTTCAGGATTTTTTCTTGTCTAGTCTTTATAGAACTACTCTATATAACATAGATATCTTAGATTTCATCTTCATTTTCATCTTTACTACGTTTTACAAACAAACCTAAACCAGTAATAGCTGCCAAAGCACCTAAAAGTAGAGATGAATTAGAATCTTCTGAACCAGTATTTGGTAATTGTTTTCCTGAATCACCTGTTGATTTTATCGTTCCAGAAGCTGACGTTGTTTCAGAAGCTAATGTGCTTGCTGAAGCTGACGTGCTTGCTGAAGCTGACGTGCTTGCTGAAGCTGACATGCTTGCTGATGCTGATGTGCTTGCTGAAGCTGATGTGCTTGCTGAAGCCGATGTGCTTGCTGATGCTGATGTTGATTCAGAAGCTGATGTGCTTGCTAAAGCTGATGTGCTTGCTAAAGCTGATGTGCTTGCTGAAGCTGATCTTGATTCAGAAGCTGACGTGCTTGATGAAGCCGAGGCTGAAGTCAATACACTTTCGATGTTCAAACTTTCAATAGAATGAATCTCTGAAAGACCTTTACTTGTAACAATCGTTTCAGATGCAGACTCTGAAGCCGATGTGCTTGCTGAAGCCGTTGTGCTTGTTGAGGCCGTTGTACTTGCTGAGGCCGTTGTACTTGCTGAGGCCGTCGTGCTTGCTGAAGCTGATGTTGATTCAGAAGCTGATGTGCTTGCTGAAGCTGATGTGCTTGCTGAAGCCGATGTTGATTCAGAAGCTGACGTGTTTGCTGATGCTGATCTTGATTCAGAAGCTGACGTGCTTGCTGAAGTTGACGTGCTTACTGAAGCTGATGTGCTTGCTGAGGCTGACGTGCTTGGTGAAGCTGATCTTGATTCAGAAGCTGATGTGCTTACTGAAGCTGACGTGCTTGCTGACGTACTTGTGCTTGGTGAAGCTGATGTGCTTACGCTTGTTGAAGCTGACGTGCTTGCGCTTGTTGAAGCTGATGTGCTTGCTGAAGCCGATGTGCTTGCTGAAGCTGATGTGCTTGCTGATGCTGATGTGCTTGCTGAAGCTGATGTTGATTCAGAAGCTGATGTGCTTGCTGAAGCCGATGTGCTTGCTGAAGCTGATGTTGATTCAGAAGCTGACGTGCTTGCTGAAGCTGATGTGCTTGCTGAAGCTGATGTTGATTCAGAAGCTGA
Organism: Streptococcus infantis; assembly: GCF_047460825.1. GTDB lineage: Bacteria > Bacillota > Bacilli > Lactobacillales > Streptococcaceae > Streptococcus > Streptococcus infantis_V. Next base: position 3,594 of record NZ_JASHFO010000054.1, read on the forward strand.
TGTGCTTGCTGAAGCTGACGTGCTTGCTGAAGCTGATGTACTTGCTGAAGCTGATGTACTTGCTGAAGCTGACGTGCTTGCTGAAGCTGATGTTGATTCAGAAGCTGATGTGCTTGCTGAAGCTGACGTGCTTGCTGAAGCTGACGTGCTTGCTGATGCTGATGTGCTTGCTGAAGCCGATGTGCTTGCTGAAGCTGATGTGCTTGCTGAAGCCGATGTCCTTGCTGATGCTGATGTTGATTCAGAAGCTGACATGCTTGCTGAAGCTGATGTGCTTGCTGATGCTGATGTGCTTGCTGATGCTGATGTTGATTCAGAAGCTGATGTGCTTGCTGATGCTGATGTTGATTCAGAAGCTGATGTGCTTGCTGAAGCTGATGTGCTTGCTGAAGCTGATGTGCTTGCTGAAGCTGATGTGCTTGCTGAAGCCGTTGTGCTTGCTGAAGCTGATGTTGATTCAGAAGCTGACGTGCTTGCTGAAGCCGATGTGCTTGCTGATGCTGATGTTGATTCAGAAGCTGACGTGCTTGCTGATGCTGATGTTGATTCAGAAGCTGATGTTGATTCAGAAGCTGATGTTGATTCAGAAGCTGATGTGCTTGCTGATGCTGATGTTGATTCAGAAGCTGACGTGCTTGCTGAAGCTGATGTTGATTCAGAAGCTGACGTGCTTGCTGAAGCCGATGTGCTTGCTGATGCTGATGTTGATTCAGAAGCTGACGTGCTTGCTGAAGCTGATGTGCTTGCTGATGCTGATGTGCTTGCTGATGCTGATGTGCTTGCTGAAGCCGATGTGCTTGCTGAAGCTGATGTGCTTGCTGAAGCTGATGTGCTTGCTGAAGCTGATGTGCTTGCTGA
>NZ_JASHFO010000055.1:0-2500 GCF_047460825.1 Streptococcus infantis
TCAGACACTGTCTCCGATAGGGATCACCTATCTGGGTTAGAGTGGCCATAACACAAGGGTAGTATCCCAACAGCGTCTCCTTCGAAACTGGCGTCCCGATCTCTTAGACTCCTACCTATCCTGTACATGTGGTACAGACACTCAATATCAAACTGCAGTAAAGCTCCATGGGGTCTTTCCGTCCTGTCGCGGGTAACCTGCATCTTCACAGGTACTAAAATTTCACCGAGTCTCTCGTTGAGACAGTGCCCAAATCATTACGCCTTTCGTGCGGGTCGGAACTTACCCGACAAGGAATTTCGCTACCTTAGGACCGTTATAGTTACGGCCGCCGTTTACTGGGGCTTCAACTCATACCTTCGCGTTACCGCTAAGCACTCCTCTTAACCTTCCAGCACCGGGCAGGCGTCACCCCCTATACATCATCTTACGATTTAGCAGAGAGCTGTGTTTTTGATAAACAGTTGCTTGGGCCTATTCACTGCGGCTGACTTAAAGTCAGCACCCCTTCTCCCGAAGTTACGGGGTCATTTTGCCGAGTTCCTTAACGAGAGTTCTCTCGCTCACCTGAGGCTACTCGCCTCGACTACCTGTGTCGGTTTGCGGTACGGGTAGAGTATGTTTAAACGCTAGAAGCTTTTCTTGGCAGTGTGACGTCACTAACTTCGCTACTAAACTTCGCTCCCCATCACAGCTCAATGTTATAGAACTAAGCATTTAACTCAATTCACACCTCACTGCTTAGACAGACTCTTCCAATCGTCTGCTTTAGTTAGCCTACTGCGTCCCTCCATCACTACATACTCTAGTACAGGAATATCAACCTGTTGTCCATCGGATACACCTTTCGGTCTCTCCTTAGGTCCCGACTAACCCAGGGCGGACGAGCCTTCCCCTGGAAACCTTAGTCTTACGGTGGACAGGATTCTCACCTGTCTTTCGCTACTCATACCGGCATTCTCACTTCTATGCGTTCCAGCACTCCTCACGGTACACCTTCTTCACACATAGAACGCTCTCCTACCATACCTATAAAGGTATCCACAGCTTCGGTAAATTGTTTTAGCCCCGGTACATTTTCGGCGCAGGGTCACTCGACTAGTGAGCTATTACGCACTCTTTGAATGAATAGCTGCTTCTAAGCTAACATCCTAGTTGTCTGTGCAACCCCACATCCTTTTCCACTTAACAATTATTTTGGGACCTTAGCTGGTGGTCTGGGCTGTTTCCCTTTCGACTACGGATCTTAGCACTCGCAGTCTGACTGCCGACCATAATTCATTGGCATTCGGAGTTTATCTGAGATTGGTAATCCGGGATGGACCCCTCACCCAAACAGTGCTCTACCTCCAAGAATCTCTAATGTCGACGCTAGCCCTAAAGCTATTTCGGAGAGAACCAGCTATCTCCAAGTTCGTTTGGAATTTCTCCGCTACCCACAAGTCATCCAAGCACTTTTCAACGTGCCCTGGTTCGGTCCTCCAGTGCGTCTTACCGCACCTTCAACCTGCTCATGGGTAGGTCACATGGTTTCGGGTCTACGACATGATACTAATTCGCCCTGTTCAGACTCGGTTTCCCTACGGCTCCGTCTCTTCAACTTAACCTCGCATCATATCGTAACTCGCCGGTTCATTCTACAAAAGGCACGCTCTCACCCATTAACGGGCTCGAACTTGTTGTAGGCACACGGTTTCAGGTTCTATTTCACTCCCCTCCCGGGGTGCTTTTCACCTTTCCCTCACGGTACTGGTTCACTATCGGTCACTAGGGAGTATTTAGGGTTGGGAGATGGTCCTCCCAGATTCCGACGGGATTTCACGTGTCCCGCCGTACTCAGGATACTGCTAGGTACAAAGACTATTTTGAATACGAGGCTATCACTCTCTTTGGCTGATTTTCCCAAACCATTCTTCTATAATCTTTGAGTCCACATTGCAGTCCTACAACCCCGAAGAGTAAACTCTTCGGTTTGCCCTCCTGCCGTTTCGCTCGCCGCTACTAAGGCAATCGCTTTTGCTTTCTCTTCCTGCAGCTACTTAGATGTTTCAGTTCACTGCGTCTTCCTCCTCACATCCTTAACAGATGCGGGTAACAGGTAGTACCTGTTGGGTTCCCCCATTCGGAAATCCCTGGATCATCGCTTACTTACAGCTACCCAAGGCATATCGTCGTTTGTCACGTCCTTCTTCGGCTCCTAGTGCCAAGGCATCCACCGTGCGCCCTTATTAACTTAACCTTATTTTTCTGACCTTTCAGTCATAAACTCTTTTAATACTACAGCGTTTCGGTTTATTTTCTTGTTACTATTTGATATAGATATTCAATTTTCAATGTGCATTACTTGGTGATCTCTCACCAATGGAGCCTAGCGGGATCGAACCGCTGACCTCCTGCGTGCAAAGCAGGCGCTCTCCCAGCTGAGCTAAGGCCCCACAAGACCTCTCAAGACTAAACAAGACCAATGTGCATTCCTTATCCTTAGAAAGGAGGTGATCCA
>NZ_JASHFO010000056.1:0-3021 GCF_047460825.1 Streptococcus infantis
ATTCACCAGATTTGAATCCCATTGAGCAAGCTTGGGCTGTCTTGAAAAAGAAAGTGACAGATTTATTAAGGGAAGTCCCAAATATCTTTGAATGTTTAGAGTGCTTTTTTAAAACTAAATGACTATATCGATAAAGAAGGCAAACTAGTCAAGACCCAGCCAGGTTTTATGGACAAGGAAACTATTTTAGAGACGCTAAAAAGCATAGATTAGAGGCTCATCATGAATGATAAATTAAAAATAATTGTATTCATTGGAATCATCATTTGCATTATTATTGGAATTTTATTTCTTTTGGAAAAAAGGAGCGCAAGCTACACAGATACCACTCAAATCGAGAAGGCAGCAGTTAGTCAAGGACAAAAGACCAAGAAAAAAACTGATTCAAGTAAAGATGCTGACTTACATGATATCTATCTAGCGGGAGGTTGTTTCTGGGGAGTAGAAGAGTATTTTTCACGAGTAGCAGGTGTGACAGATGCTGTTTCTGGCTATGCAAATGGTAGAGGAGAAACAACCCAGTATGAATTGATCGGCCAAACTGGGCATGCTGAGACTGTTCATGTGACCTATGATGCCAATCAAATCTCTCTAAAAGAAATCTTGCTCCATTATTTCCGCATTATCAATCCAACCAGTAAGAATAAGCAGGGAAATGATGTGGGGACTCAGTACAGAACAGGAGTCTACTATACAGATGAGAAAGATTTAGAAGTCATCAATCAAGTTTTTGACCAAGTTTCTAAGAAGTACGACCAACCTCTAGCGGTTGAAAAGGAAGCCTTAAGAAACTTTATTGTGGCTGAGGACTACCACCAAGATTATCTCCAGAAAAACCCTAACGGCTATTGCCATATCAATGTCAATCAAGCAGCCTATCCTGTTATTGATGCTAGTCAATATCCAAAACCGAGCGACGATGAATTGAAAAAACTCCTGTCTCCTGAGGAGTATGCAGTGACTCAAAATAGTCAAACAGAACGGGCCTTTTCAAATCGTTACTGGGATAAATTTGAAGCAGGTATTTATGTAGATGTAGCAACTGGAGAACCTCTCTTTTCTTCGAAAGATAAATTTGAATCGGGTTGTGGTTGGCCAAGTTTTACCCAACCTATCAGTCCAGATGTTGCGACCTACAAGGAAGACAAGTCTTATAATATGGTCAGAACAGAAGTCAGAAGCCGAACTGGGAATTCTCACTTAGGACACGTCTTTACAGACGGACCAAAAGACAAGGGAGGGTTGCGCTATTGTATCAATAGCCTCTCCATCCGTTTTATTCCAAAGGATCAAATGGAAGAAAAAGGGTACGGTTATTTGTTGGATTATGTTGAGTGAACATGATATTCTTAAAAAGAGTTTACTAAAAATGTTTTAGATTCATATTTGATTTTTTTAGAAGTGTTGACTTTAATATTTGAAGTCTAATTGCTCTTAAATAAAGATATTTTTAAATAAAAGAAAAAAATTATCAAAAAACGATAAAAAAGTGTTGCATTTCAAAAAAATTATGCTATACTAGATATATCGAAAAACGATAATAAGTTTTCGAGTAGTAACAAAAAGAGCTCATTTGTTGCTAAAACTAAAAATATTTTATAATAGAGGAAATCATCATGAAAAAAACTACATCAACTAAAATCGTAAACGTTACTAAATCACTTGTTACATTAGGCTCTAGTTTCGGAATCTTTACTCTCAGTTTCCTTAGCATCTCATCTTTAGTTCTTCTCCTTGGTCAATTTGATATCAGCCAACTAATGCCTGAAGGTGGAGAGGTAACAATGTCAGGCTACGAAGCGTGGGGAGGGGTTAATGCCTTTGTTCTAACCTTTGTTGCTGGTAATACACTTCTGACTTATGGCCTTATCAAATTAAAACAGTTTGCTAAGAACTTTAAAGAAAGCGATCTTTTTGAAGATACAACCATTTCATTCTTGAAAAAGGGTGCAGTTTTAATGGCAGTAGTAGGAGCAATCCAAGGTGTTACAGAACTTATTCTTAATCCAGCTCATATTATTTTTAACTTCTCGATTGCAGCATTTTTGTTTATTGCTAGCTTAGTTCTTGCTTCTATCAAGAATCAATTTTCAAATAAAGTAGCATAAGACATGCACGTAAAACTTACTAATATTGTATAATATAGTAGAGATTAGAAACGAGGTTTTGAAATTAATGTCTAAGAAAAATTCCTACTTACCATTTGCTTTAGGTTTTATTAATATCCTACTTTTTATCTTGGGAGTATCTTTAGTTATATCCATCCTTTTAACAGTTTTCAATGTAACTGAGATTAGCCTATTTAACCTTGGGACTATTTCCTTAAAACCTGATATGGTGAATACTTCAATACTAGTGAGTGCTTTGTCCTTTATCAATAGCTTTATCATTCTGTTTGTACTATTCTGTGTTAGACAGTTCTTCCAAAATATTATTCATGAACAGATTTTTACAAGTCATAATGTCAAACTTGCTAATCGTATTTCTCTTTCTCTCTTTATTGCCTCATTTCTAGGAGATGGTATTTTGACACTCAATGGTTATTCATTCTTAAATATAACATTCATGGTTACTGCTCTCGTTGTTTGGACAATTGGAAAAGTCCTTGAAAAAGCAAACGAAATTGCAGAAGAAAATGAGTTTACAATTTAGAGAAAGGAGATTATACCGTGATTGTCATTAATCTAGATGTCGAATTAGCAAAGAAAAAAATGCGTTCAGGAGATTTAGCAGAACGTGTAGGTATTACTCCCGCAAATCTTTCAATACTGAAAACAGGTAAGGCCAAAGCTATACGTTTTTCAACGCTAGAAGCCATTTGTAAAGAACTGGGGTGCCAGCCAGGTGATATATTGGAATATGTGCCAGATTAAAAAAGTGGTTCAGCATAAGCTCAATGTCATTAAGTTAGTAATCTAACTATTTGAATAGGAGATAGGATTGAGATCATCAAAGTGATTCTCTATCCTATCTTCTATTTTTTTGCATGACAAATAAAGGTTTTTTCACCCTATTTTTTGA
>NZ_JASHFO010000057.1:0-2597 GCF_047460825.1 Streptococcus infantis
TACTCTTATTCAAGTGGGCTTTTATCTGTTTTATCATGGGAAGTACCTCCTTAACTATCAGTTTAGCACATAAAAAAAGAAACCCAAATACAGAATTGTATTTGAATTTCTTAACTTAATGACATTGGGATTATCTCCTGATTCTTTTTTGTATTCTTTTATTCTGCCAAGGCACCCATTGGATCCCATGGTGCAAGGACGATTGGTTCTGCTTCATAAGCAGCTTGTTCTTCTGCTGTTAGCAATTCTTTACGAACAACGATTTGGTAAGTGTATTCGTCCATCCAAGCATCTGAGGCAACAAAGTAACCATCCGTACCGACTTTGTCTCCCCATGAGTTTTCAACTTTCCACTTGATTGATTTGCCATTTTCATCCAAATCAACACCTGTCAAGACCATTGCGTGAGTCATCAAGCTTTCGCTGTAGTCCAAACGTCCTGCCTTGTCCTGAGTGAGTTGAATGTCCATGCTTGATTCAAAGTCATAGACATCTGTCGCAAGGATTCCGGCTTTACGGTTGCTGAGCTGGCCAACATCTGAACCAAACCAAACAGTTTCCCCTGTCTGCATTTGGGCAATCGCCAATTCTTTCAAACGTTCCATCGGTACGTTGATGTAGCGAACTGCACGGCTTCCAACGACATTTCCCAACATCTCAACTGTGTAAGATTTACCGTAAGGTTTGTCAGCAGTTGGAGCATTGATCACAGAAACGTAGTCTTCTAGTGGAAGGTCAACGTATTTCTTGTAAAACTCTTGTGGAGTGATGCCTTTTTCGCTTTGGTAGTTGTTGTCCTTATCACGATAAGCAAAGTCAAATTGACGTGGCGGAAGTCCTAGTGACATGGCAAGGAAGTTAAAGATCTCCTGCAAGAGGTCTTCTTTCTTAGCTTGAACAGTCGCTTGGTCTGCGCCAGAAGCCAAGAGGTCACGCAAGATTTGAGCGTCTTGACGAAGCAATTTGTTAAGGATTGCATTGAGCTCACGACTATTGCTAGATGAAACAGATTCTGGATAAACAGACTTAGGTACGACACCGTATTTCTCAAAGAGAGAAACTACCATATCCCACTGACCACCATCTTGTTGTGGAGTTTGGAGTAGGAAGCTAACCTTGCGGCTGGTCAATTCTTGGTCAGCAGTCGCAATGACTTGCTCCAAGAACCAGTTTGATTTTTCATACTTGTCCCAGAAGAAGGTGTGGGCTTGTGACAATTCAAAGTTTTCAAGTTTGTACTGAGAGATGAGTTTGTGGCGGAAAGTATTAAGGGCCGCAAACATCCAGCAGCGACCAGAAGCCTTCTGGTTAGTGACCTTGTCCTTTGTCAAATCAAGTGAGAAAACAGGTGTGTTATCTACATGGCTTTGACGACGCTCAAGGGCTGCAAAGATTCCATTGTGGCTGGCAGCATTTTCGATAGCTTGGTATTTGACATTTGCTTCATAATTAGCAAATAATTTATCTGTAAATGATTCTTGAATCGCGTTCATAAAATCCTCCTTTTATTCTACAGTCTATTATAACTCTTTTCACAAAGGAAGCAACCAAAAACTGAAAAAGGTAAGGATATTTTCCTCACCTTTTTCAAAGATTACACAGTTTACCCAACACTTTCGAGCAAGCTTTCTAATTCCTCTGTGGTCAAGCGACGCCATTCCCCACGCTTCAGATTTTCATCCAAGGTCAAAGTTCCCATGGTCAGACGTTGCAAGTCCACCACTTCCTTGCCACAGTAAGCAACCATCCGTTTAATCTGATGGAATTTCCCTTCTGCAATGGTCACACGAACCAGACTTTGGTTTTTTTCTCTATCAAGAGATACAAGTTCCAGTTTGGCAGGCTTACAGGTAAAGTCTTTTAGCGGAATCCCTTGTGCAAATGTCTCTACATCCTCTTGGGTCATGATTCCATCGACCCGCGCCAGATAAATCTTATCCACATGGCGTTTAGGAGAAAGAAGAGCATGAGCCAGTTGGCCATCATTGGTCAAGAGCAAGAGTCCATGCGTGTCGATATCCAAACGTCCCACTGGGAAAACTTCCTTTGATCGAGCTAAATCATCCAACAAATCCAACACAGTCTTATGTTCAGAATCTTCAGTTGCTGAAATAACCCCCTGGGGCTTGTTCATCATATAGTAAACAAACTCCTCGTAGTCTAGCTTTTGCCCGTCAAAACAAATCTCGTCTATCTCTTCATTGATTTGTAGCTTGGCAGATTTTTCCTTTTTACCATTGACCGTCACGCGCCCAGCCTTTAGAAAGTTTTTAACCTCTGTCCGACTTCCTACGGCGCAGGCAACTAAATATTTATCTAATCTCATAGCACTATTATACCATGAATAAGCTTAATCTTATACTCTTCGAAAATCAAATTCAAACCACGTCATCGTCCCCTTACCGTACTCAAGTACAGCCTGCGGCTAGCTTCCTAGTTTGCTCTTTGATTTTCATTGAGTATTAGTACAAAAATAAGCCGCCTGATTGGGCGACTTTATTTTATAGGGAGATTGTTATGAAAAATTTTTAGGAGTTAAAGTTAAGTTTCTCTTAACTTATGCTTATAGTATAAGCTAGATTCCTAAAAGTTTTCTT
>NZ_JASHFO010000058.1:0-2165 GCF_047460825.1 Streptococcus infantis
GTTTTTATCGCCCTACTTTTCGCATGCACTTAACAAATAAGGAGATTCTAGACAAGCTTTTGAGCTATTCAGAAGACTTGAGACACCACTATAATCTCTATCAGCTCTTGCTTTTTCACTTTCAGAATCAAGAGCCCGAGAAATTTTTCGGACTCATTGAGGACAATCTAAAGCAGGTTCATCCTCTTTTTCAGACTGTCTTTAAGACATTTCTCAAGGACAAGGAGAAAATCGTCAACGCCCTCCAGTTACCCTATTCCAACGCCAAATTGGAAGCGACTAATAATCTCATTAAACTCATCAAGCGTAATGCCTCTGGTTTTAAGAACTTTGACAACTTTAAGAAACGAATTTTCATCGCTCTGAATATAAAAATGAAGAGGACATCAATTGTCCTCTCCAGATGTTAGCTTTTATTCAACCCACTACAGTTGACAATGAGCCTATAAAAACGGAGAGGACAACGATCGTCCTCTCCAGATGTTAGCTTTTCTTCACCCCACTACAGTTGACAAAGAGGAAGATATCTTAGATTTCATCTTCATTCTTATCTTTACGACGTTTTGCAAACAAACCTAAACCTGTAATAGCTGCCAAAGCGCCTAGAAGTACAGATGAATTAGAATTTTCTGAAACAGTATTTGGTAATTGTTTTCTTGAATAACCTGCTGATTCTACCGTTGCAGAAGCTAATGTGCTTGCTGAAGCCGATGTTGATTCAGAAGCTGATGTGCTTGCTGATGCTGATGTGCTTGCTGAAGCTGATCTTGATTCAGAAGCTGATGTGCTTGCTGATGCTGATGTGCTTGCTGATGCTGACGTGCTTGGTGAAGCTGATCTTGATTCAGAAGCTGATGTGCTTGCTGATGCTGATGTGCTTGCTGATGCTGACGTGCTTGGTGAAGCTGATCTTGATTCAGAAGCTGATGTGCTTACTGAAGCTGATGTGCTTGCTGATGCTGACGTGCTTGCTGAAGCTGATCTTGATTCAGAAGCTGATGTGCTTACTGAAGCTGATGTGCTTGCTGATGCTGACGTGCTTGGTGAAGCTGATCTTGATTCAGAAGCTGATGTGCTTACTGAAGCTGATGTGCTTGCTGATGCTGACGTGCTTGCTGATGCTGACGTGCTTGCTGATGCTGACGTGCTTGCTGAAGCTGATGTGCTTGCTGATGCTGACGTGCTTGCTGATGCTGACGTGCTTGGTGAAGCTGATCTTGATTCAGAAGCTGATGTGCTTACGCTTGTTGAAGCTGACGTGCTTGCTGATGTGCTTGCACTTGTTGAAGCTGATGTGCTTGCTGAAGCTGATGTGCTTGCTGAAGCTGATGTGCTTGCTGATGTACTTGCACTTGTTGAAGCTGATGTGCTAGCTGACGTGCTTGCACTTGTTGAAGCTGACGTACTTGCTGATGTGCTTGCACTTGTTGAAGCTGACGTACTTGCGCTTGTTGAAGCTGATGTGCTTGCTGACGTACTTGCACTTGTTGAAGCTGACGTACTTGCTGATGTGCTTGCACTTGTTGAAGCTGACGTACTTGCGCTTGTTGAAGCTGATGTGCTTGCTGACGTGCTTGCACTTGTTGAAGCTGACGTACTTGCACTTGTTGAAGCTGATGTGCTTGCACTTGTTGAAGCTGATGTGCTTGCGCTTGTTGAAGCTGACGTACTTGCACTTGTTGAAGCTGATGTGCTTGCTGACGTACTTGCACTTGTTGAAGCTGATGTGCTAGCTGACGTGCTTGCACTTGTTGAAGCTGACGTACTTGCTGACGTACTTGCACTTGTTGAAGCTGATGTGCTAGCTGACGTGCTTGCACTTGTTGAAGCTGACGTACTTGCTGATGTGCTTGCACTTGTTGAAGCTGACGTACTTGCGCTTGTTGAAGCTGATGTGCTTGCTGATGTACTTGCACTTGTTGAAGCTGATGTGCTTGCGCTTGTTGAAGCTGATGTGCTTGCTGATGTGCTTGCGCTTGTTGAAGCTGATGTGCTTGCTGAAGCTGATGTGCTTGTTGAAGCTGACGTACTTGCTGATGTGCTTGCACTTGTTGAAGCTGACGTACTTGCTGATGTGCTTGCACTTGTTGAAGCTGACGTACTTGCGCTTGTTGAAGCTGATGTGCTTGCTGATGTACTTGCACTTGTTGAAGCTGATGTGCTTG
>NZ_JASHFO010000059.1:0-1744 GCF_047460825.1 Streptococcus infantis
CTGCCCAGAGGCGTTCGTAGGCTTCTTGTTTATCTTCTGGTAATTTTCTTCTATAAGCATTCAACAATTCATGAAGGGCGTAGTAATCATCCAACCACAATCCTCCTTCTGGTAGGCGATGGCTAATCTCTCCTACTTCTTCATAGGCCATTCGGTCTAGGCGACGTTTTTGACTCTCTTGTTTTCTAACGCTATCAAGGATTCGGTTGCGAAATTTTGTTTTGAAGTAGACGTAAAGTTTCTTTTCTTCTTCCACTAGTTCTGGATGCTGTTCTAGAAGTTCATGGAGACAGATCATGCCTTCTTGGTCCCAATCCTCTTTCTCCCACAGGTGAAGATAGTAATCTTTTCGACATCTATGGACAATTCCTTTTACCTTTGCATAATTCTTTTCAAGCATTTGCTTTCCCCCTTTCTCTGCTTGTAGTATAGTAGAGAAAGGGGGAAAGAGGGGCCGTCGTTCCTATCTTGTGTTTTTTCATGTCCAAGGTGTATCAGGAAGTATGAATACTGACAAGTGAGGGTAAAAAAGACAACTGTTTTCTCTACGGTTGTCTTTGTTTTGTATTTTTAATTGACGAAATTTCAAAAAAATGTCCGATTAAAGTTCTGCAATCTGGTTAAGATTTACTTCTGCAACTGTATCATTACCAAACATTGAGATAATCATTTTGACTTTGTTGTTATCAATTTCTGTGATCTTACCTGTGTAATCTGCGAAAGCACCGTCAATAATACGAACAGTTTGACCAACTTCGACATCAATATCAAATTCTTGGACAGTTTGACCCATAGAAACTAAAATATCACGAATTTCTTGTTCCAAAAGTGGAGTTGGTTTTGATCTATTACCGTGTGAGCCTACGAATCCTGTTACGTTTGGTGTGTTACGTACAACAAACCATGCTTCGTCGGTCATAACCATTTCTACAAGAACATAACCTGGAAAGCGATTTTCTTCGATTTCTTTTTTCTTTCCATTTTTTTCTACTTGCACTGTTTGTGTAGGAATTTCAACACGTAGAATATTTTCTAGCATATTGTATGTTTGTGCACGTTGCAATAGATTTTCTTTTACTTTATTTTCGTAGCCAGAATAAGTTTGTAGCACAAACCATCCTTTATCAAAACTATCCATGTTTTTTCCTTTCCTAACTGAAGAATTTCAGCGACTAGATCTTTTTCTTAGCTTATGTTAAAAAATATTAATAAAACGAATCAATCCGCTAACAATCAATTGGTCAAAAATATAAATCATCACTACAAAGAAAGCAGTGTATTCCATGATAGATTTAAAATCTAACCAACTTTCCTTGCGAGTCGGCCAAGTTGTTTCTTTAAGAAGTTTAAAAATATCCTTAATAAAACGCATCGTTTTCTCCTATCTCGTTTCTCGGTGTGTGGTGTACTTGCCACAGTGTTTACAAAATTTATTTACTTCTAAGCGTGTTGGTTTTGGATTTCCACTAATCTTAATCGAATAGTTTCTAGAACCACAAACCGCACAGGCTAGACTTGCTTTTTTAAGTGCCATAACGCCTCCATCCTACCTATTATAACAAGAATCCTCTGCTTTGACAAGTTAAATTCTTTTTTGAATTCTTAAATCTTTCACTGGGTAATTTCTCAAAGTAACTTCCACTTTCCTGACCGAAGTGGAAATTAGTCTAAAACGGATTTTTATGGTGGAATTAAGTGTGAGACGTTTGTGGTAGAAATGAGGCCTACTATGACCAAACATAAA
>NZ_JASHFO010000060.1:0-1545 GCF_047460825.1 Streptococcus infantis
ACGTGCTTGCTGAAGCCGATGTGCTTGCTGAAGCCGATGTGCTTGCTGAAGCCGATGTGCTTGCTGATGCTGATGTTGATTCAGAAGCTGACGTGCTTGCTGATGCTGACGTGCTTGCTGAAGCTGATGTGCTTGCTGAAGCTGATGTGCTTGCTGAAGCTGATGTTGATTCAGAAGCTGACGTGCTTGCTGAAGCTGATGTTGATTCAGAAGCTGACGTGCTTGCTGAAGCTGATGTGCTTGCTGAAGCTGATGTTGATTCAGAAGCTGACGTGCTTGCTGAAGCTGATGTGCTTGCTGAAGCTGATGTTGATTCAGAAGCTGATGTGCTTGCTGAAGCTGATGTTGATTCAGAAGCTGATGTGCTTGCTGAAGCTGACGTGCTTGCTGAAGCTGACGTGCTTGCTGAAGCTGATGTTGATTCAGAAGCTGACGTGCTTGCTGAAGCTGATGTGCTTGCTGAAGCTGATGTTGATTCAGAAGCTGACGTGCTTGCTGAAGCTGATGTTGATTCAGAAGCTGACGTGCTTGCTGAAGCCGATGTGCTTGCTGATGCTGATGTTGATTCTGAAGCTGATGTGCTTGCTGAAGCTGACGTGCTTGCTGATGCTGATGTGCTTGCTGAAGCTGATGTTGATTCAGAAGCTGATGTGCTTGCTGAAGCTGACGTGCTTGCTGAAGCCGATGTGCTTGCTGAAGCTGATGTGCTTGCTGAAGCTGATGTGCTTGCTGATGCTGATGTGCTTGCTGATGCTGATGTTGATTCAGAAGCTGACGTGCTTGCTGAAGCTGATGTTGATTCAGAAGCTGACATGCTTGCTGAAGCTGATGTGCTTGCTGAAGCTGATGTGCTTGCTGAAGCTGATGTTGATTCAGAAGCTGACGTGCTTGCTGAAGCCGATGTGCTTGCTGAAGCTGATGTGCTTGCTGAAGCTGATGTTGATTCAGAAGCTGACGTGCTTGCTGAAGCTGATGTGCTTGCTGAAGCTGATGTTGATTCAGAAGCTGATGTGCTTGCTGAAGCCGATGTGCTTGCTGATGCTGATGTTGATTCAGAAGCTGATGTGCTTGCTGAAGCCGATGTGCTTGCTGATGCTGATGTGCTTGCTGATGCTGATGTTGATTCAGAAGCTGATGTGCTTGCTGAAGCTGATGTGCTTGCTGAAGCCGATGTGCTTGCTGATGCTGATGTGCTTGCTGATGTGCTTGCTGAAGCTGATGTGCTTGCTGAAGCTGATGTTGATTCAGAAGCTGATGTGCTTGCTGAAGCTGATGTTGATTCAGAAGCTGATGTGCTTGCTGATGCTGATGTGCTTGCTGATGCTGATGTGCTTGCTGAAGCTGAGGTGCTTGCTGAAGCCGATGTGCTTGCTGATGCTGATGTTGATTCAGAAGCTGACGTGCTTGCTGATGCTGAGGTGCTTGCTGAAGCTGATGTGCTTGCTGAAGCTGATGTGCTTGCTGAAGCTGATGTTGATTCAGAAGCTGACGTGCTTGCTGATGCTGATGTGCTTGCTGATGCTGACGTGCTTGCTGAAGCTGATG
>NZ_JASHFO010000061.1:0-1511 GCF_047460825.1 Streptococcus infantis
CAATGTCATTAAGTTAGTAATCTAACTATTTGAATAGGAGATAGGATTGAGATCATCAAAGTGATTCTCTATCCTATCTTCTATTTTTTTGCATGACAAATAAAGGTTTTTTCACCCTATTTTTTGAGATTTATGTTACTCTATAGATGAAATCAATTACCGATTGGGCCTTTATTTTTCTTGGATATTTTCGATTCGGTCTAATAATAGATAACTGTTTCTTGAGGTAGTTTTTCAACTGGAGAGAAGAAAGGGAACCGTTAAAAAACAAACGGCAGGCATAAGTCGCATCTGAGAAACACACTTTATATCTTTGCTTTTTGTGACTACTGTCGATGGCAACTTGCGAGGTTACCCAACGACAAAAGTTAAAATTTGTAAATCGGGCAAAGATTTCTTGGAGAATCCCTTCCTTCTTTTTGGCATGAAAATTGACCAAGCCAATACTGTATTTCAGGTCACGAAAACTAGTCTCTATGCCCCATCTGCTGGCGTAGAGATTTTTTAATTGTTGGACTGAATAGTCTGTATTTGTCACTAAAGTTTCGTATTTTCCTTCTTCCGCTTCTAAACGCACCAAACGAAAAGGAAGTTGGTATAGTTCAACAGGGTCATGTTTTTGACTTGTTTCTGGAAGAAAATCAAAAGTAGAATTGTGTGGAATAAAATGATAGTCATTGGGGAAATCACGATAAAGTTTTTTGAGCTGATTGGTTTGTTTTCGTGATAATTTTAGAGAAAAGTTTTGATCAAAACACTCTGTATTTGGCAAGTTGAAGGAGGAACGCATGGATTGTTTTCCATCTCGAATTCGGATGATATAAAGCCATCCTTTTTCTTGAAAATGAGCCATGAGATTGTAACTTTCATAGCCTCTATCCATGATAACAAGAGCTTTCTCGAAAGGGACAAGCCTTCATCATCTGAATCAGAGCTAAGCGCTCATGTTGCGTATGTTTGTCTTGAATAGAAACATCTCTATACACTCCAGTCGTCAAGTCGTATAGGGCATTTATGTGTATGAGATTATAGGATTTAACATCCGTTTGGGTTTGGATAGAGGTTTCTGTATCCATGGGATTTCGAGGAATACAGATATCACTCCCATCTGCAGCGAATATCGGAAGATTGGTGTTAAGTGGAATAGGTGCTGTAAATTCTTTAAATAAGGTATAGAAAGCCTCAGGTTTTATCTGATAGCGTCTTTGAACAAAGGCTGAATTTGAAACTGTCAGTCTAGCATCTAGTAATTCTTTTGACAGTGATTTTCCTCCCATTCCCAGAATGGTACGAATCATGGTTTCTAGTGATAACCTTCTTTTACGAGTAAAGGCCTGTTCATCTTGTTTGACGAGCTCAACTTTTTGACCAAGGATACTCTGAATACTCTTATTCAAGTGGGCTTTTATCTGTTTTATCATGGGAAGTACCTCCTTAACTATCAGTTTAGCACATAAAAAAAGAAACCCAAATACAGAATTGTATTTGAATTTCTTAACTTAATGACATTG
>NZ_JASHFO010000062.1:0-1464 GCF_047460825.1 Streptococcus infantis
TCTTAACAGTTTGATCACCTGTAAGTGTTGCTGTTGAGCCATCTGGGAACGTTACTGTGGTTGTTCCGTCTTGACCTACTTCTGCTTTAGAGCCTGGGTTCGCTGCTTCTACTGCTTCCTTAACTTTTGCTTTTTCGGCATCAGTCAAGTTTGCTGTATCTTTAACTGGAGTCTTAGTTTCTGGAGCTTTAAGACCGTCTGCGTCTTTAGCTTTCTCTTCTGCTTTAACTACAGTTTGCTCTGGAGTCAATGTTCCTTCTGATTTATCTGGGAACGTTACTTTAGTTGTTCCGTCTTGACCTACTTCAGCTACTGATCCTGGGTTCGCTGCTTCTACTGCTTTCTTAACTTCTGCTTTTTCTGCATCAGTCAAGTTAGCTGTATCTTTAACTGGTGTCTTAGTTGATGGAGCTTGAACACCGTTTGCATCTGCAGTCTTAACAGTTTGATCACCTGTAAGTGTTGCTGTTGAGCCATCTGGGAACGTTACTGTAGTTGTTCCATCTTGACCTACTTCTGCTTTAGATCCTGGGTTCGCTGCTTCTACTGCTTCCTTAACTTTAGCTTTTTCTGCATCAGTCAAGTTCTTCGCTGTATCTTTAACCGGTGTCTTAGTTGTTGGAGCTTTAACACCGTTTGCATCTGCAGCTTTAACAGTTTGATCACCTGTAAGTGTTGCTGTTGAACCATCTGGGAACGTTACTGTAGTTGTTCCGTCTTGACCTACTTCAGCTACTGATCCTGGGTTCGCTGCTTCTACGGCTTTCTTAACTTCTGCTTTTTCATCATCAGTCAAGTTTGCTGCATCTTTAACCGGTGTCTTAGTCGATGGAGCTTTAACTCCGTTTGCATCTGCAGTCTTAACAGTTTGATCACCTGTAAGTGTTGCTGTTGAGCCACCTGGGAACGTTACTGTAGTTGTTCCATCTTGACCTACTTCTGCTTTAGATCCTGGGTTCGCTGCTTCTACTACTTCCTTAACTTTAGCTTTTTCTGCATCAGTCAAGTTTGCTGTATCTTTAACCGGTGTCTTAGTTGATGGAGCTTGAACTCCGTTTGCATCTGCAGTCTTAACAGTTTGATCACCTGTAAGTGTTGCTGTTGAGGCATCTGGGAACGTTACTGTGGTTGTTCCGTCTTGACCTACTTCTGCTTTAGATCCTGGGTTCGCTGCTTCTACGGCTTCTTTAACTTTTGCTTTTTCTGCATCAGTCAAGTTTGCTGTATCTTTAACTGGTGTCTTAGTTGATGGAGCTTGAACACCATTTGAATCTGCAGTCTTAACAGTTTGATCACCTGTAAGTGTTGCTGTTGAGCCATCTGGGAACGTTACTGTTGTTGTTCCGTCTTGACCTACTTCTGCTTTAGATCCTGGGTTCGCTGCTTCTACGGCTTCTTTAACTTTTGCTTTTTCTGCATCAGTCAAGTTTGCTGTATCTTTAACTGGTGTCTTAGTTGATGGAG
>NZ_JASHFO010000063.1:0-1377 GCF_047460825.1 Streptococcus infantis
CCTGATCCTCCATTTTGGACTTTCCTTTCTCTCTAGTGTATCTCAAATTATGGTATTCCTTAGCCGTTCCAAAGAGCCGTTCAATTGTTTCTTTGCGCTTCTTATAGAGCTCTTTCATTTCTCTTTGATGACGAATCTCCTCACAAAATTCAAGGGCATCTTTCCAGACATGTCTCGTTACTACTTTTTGAAAATTCTTGCTTTGGGTACAAATGGATAATAAAGGACAGGAAACACATACTTTAGGATTACTCTTATACTCACGGTAGCCTTCTCGAGTGGTTGTGCGATAGCTTAATACTTGATTCTCTGGACAAACATAATGATCATAACTTGCATCATAAACAAAATTACTAGGCCTTAAGTTCCCCTTTACTCCCTTTGGACGAGTATAAGGGAAGACAGGAATGATATTTCGCTCTAATAAATAATGGGCAATAGCTGGAGTCTTGTAACCTGAATCCGCAATAATATAGTGGGGCGAGAATGGCTCTAACTTTGAAAATAGGGCAGGGAAAGCCTGACTATCATGAACATTTCCTGCTTCAACCGTATAAGCTAAGGCCCAACCATGCTTATCACAAGCAACTTGAGCAGAATAGGCAAATACTTCCTTATGTTCGCCCTTGTGAAACCAACCACACTCGGGATCTGTCGTTGAGATTTTCTTTTCCTTAGCCTCACTTTCTTTTGCGGGCTTTAAGGACTTTTTTTCGTGTTTTTTCCTATCTAAATCAATCTCAACTGCCAATTGTTCACTCATAAATTTAGCTTGTTGGTCTACCATTTCCTTACGATACTTGTGACTATTAGCCGCCGCTTTGATATGGGTACCATCCACAAATATTTCAGAAGGATCAATTAAGCCAGCATACAAAGCTTGGCTGAGAACTTGGGAAAAAATCTCAGAAATGAGTTCTTTATCTTGAAAACGACGGCTGTAATTCTTTCCATAGGTAGTAAAATGAGGGACCTTATCATCTAAAGTTAGTCCAAGAAACCAACGATAGGCCACATTTACTTCAATATCTTTCATGGTTTGGCGCATGGAACGGATACCATAAAAACACTTGATCAAAGGAATTTTGACTAACATGACGGGATCAAGACTAGGACGACCATTATCTGGACTATAGGTATCTTCTACCAAGTCATAGATAAAGTCAAAATCAACCTTTGAATCTACTTGTCGAAGAAAGTGATCTTTGGGGACCAATTCGTCTATCGTATAGAAGCCATATTGCTTACGATTATAATCAGGTTTTTCTTTGTGAAACATAGGGAACACCTCACAACTTTTCTTACCTCTATTATACGACTTTACAAAAAGAAAAGCCCTTAGAAACTTGACTTCCAAGGACTTTGTCTTCAATCTGA
>NZ_JASHFO010000064.1:0-1270 GCF_047460825.1 Streptococcus infantis
CAGCAAGCACATCGGCTTCAGCAAGCACGTCAGCTTCAGCAAGCACGTCAGCTTCTGAATCAACATCAGCTTCAGCAAGCACATCAGCTTCTGAATCAACATCAGCTTCAGCAAGCACATCAGCTTCTGAATCAACATCAGCTTCAGCAAGCACATCAGCATCAGCAAGCACATCAGCTTCAGCAAGCACATCAGCTTCAGCAAGCACATCAGCTTCAGCAAGCACATCGGCTTCAGCAAGCACGTCAGCTTCTGAATCAACATCAGCTTCAGCAAGCACATCGGCTTCAGCAAGCACATCGGCTTCAGCAAGCACATCGGCTTCAGCAAGCACGTCAGCATCAGCAAGCACGTCAGCTTCTGAATCAACATCAGCATCAGCAAGCACATCAGCATCAGCAAGCACATCAGCATCAGCAAGCACATCAGCTTCAGCAAGCACGTCAGCTTCTGAATCAACATCAGCATCAGCAAGCACATCAGCTTCAGCAAGCACATCAGCATCAGCAAGCACGTCAGCTTCTGAATCAACATCAGCTTCAGCAAGCACGTCAGCTTCAGCAAGCACATCAGCTTCTGAATCAACATCAGCTTCAGCAAGCACATCAGCTTCTGAATCAACATCAGCTTCAGTAAGCACATCAGCTTCAGCAAGCACATCAGCTTCTGAATCAACATCAGCTTCAGCAAGCACATCAGCTTCAGCAAGCACATCAGCTTCAGCAAGCACATCAGCTTCAGCAAGCACGTCAGCTTCTGAATCAACATCAGCTTCAGCAAGCACATCAGCTTCAGCAAGCACATCAGCTTCTGAATCAACATCGGCTTCAGCAAGCACATCAGCTTCAGCAAGCACATCAGCTTCAGCAAGCACATCAGCTTCAGCAAGCACATCAGCTTCAGCAAGCACATCAGCTTCTGAATCAACATCAGCTTCAGCAAGCACATCAGCTTCAGCAAGCACATCAGCTTCAGCAAGCACGTCAGCTTCTGAATCAACATCAGCTTCAGCAAGCACATCAGCTTCAGCAAGCACATCAGCTTCAGCAAGCACATCAGCTTCAGCAAGCACATCAGCTTCAGCAAGCACATCAGCTTCAGAAAGCACGTCAGCTTCTGAATCAAGATCAACTTCTGAATCAACATCAGCTTCAGCAAGCACATCAGCTTCAGCAAGCACATCAGCTTCAGCAAGCACATCAGCTTCAGCAAGCACATCAGCTTCTGAATCAACATCAGCTTCAGCAAGCACATCAGCTTCAGCAAGCAC
>NZ_JASHFO010000065.1:0-1178 GCF_047460825.1 Streptococcus infantis
CAGACAAGCCTGTAGAGCCAACTCCAGATAAGCCTGTAGAGCCAACTCCAGACAAACCTGTAGAGCCAACTCCAGACAAACCTGTAGAGCCAACTCCAGATAAACCTGTAGAGCCAACTCCAGATAAACCTGTAGAGCCAACTCCAGATAAGCCTGTAGAGCCAACTCCAGACAAACCTGTAGAGCCAACTCCAGACAAGCCTGTAGAACCAACTCCAGACAAACCTGTAGAGCCAACTCCAGACAAGCCTGTAGAGCCAACTCCAGACAAACCTGTAGAGCCAACTCCAGATAAGCCTGTAGAGCCAACTCCAGACAAGCCTGTAGAGCCAACTCCAGATAAGCCTGTAGAGCCAACTCCAGACAAACCTGTAGAGCCAACTCCAGACAAACCTGTAGAGCCAACTCCAGATAAACCTGTAGAGCCAACTCCAGATAAGCCTGTAGAGCCAACTCCAGACAAACCTGTAGAGCCAACTCCAGACAAACCTGTAGAGCCAACTCCAGACAAGCCAGTGAACCCAACACCAGGTAAGCCAGTGGATCCAACACCAGGTAAGCCAGTGAACCCAACACCAGGTAAACCAGTGAACCCGACACCAGGTAAACCAGTGAACCCGACACCAGGTAAACCAGTTGATCCAACACCAGGTAAACCAGTGAACCCGACACCAGGTAAACCAGTGAACCCAACACCAGGTAAACCAGTTTCGGAACAACCAGCTAATCCAACATCGGCTAAAGAACAACTTCCAAATACTGGTGAAACTACATCTGCAGGATCAACTGTACTCGGAGTAGTTGCAGGACTTGTAGGATTGGCAGCACTTGGACGTCGTAAGAAGGAAGACGAAAAATAGTCATCTTTCTTAGGAGAGTAATGTTACTTTATTTACAATAACAACTCACATTGACGATCAAGGCCGGCTTTAAGTCATAGAAAAGAGAGGCTATCCCACACTTTAGGGATAACATTTAGAAAATCTTTTCAACATAAAACGCATAATATCAAGGTTTTTGAATATCTGATATTATGCGTTTTTCTGATTTTAGGCTCATTGTCAACTGTAGTGGGTTGAATAAAAGCTAACATCTGGAGAGGACAATCGTTGTCCTCTCCATTTTTATATTCAGAGCGATGAAAATTCGTTTCTTAAAATTGTCAAAGTTCCTAAAAC
>NZ_JASHFO010000066.1:0-1104 GCF_047460825.1 Streptococcus infantis
AAACTGTAGTTAAAGCAGAAGAGAAAGCTAAAGACGCAGACGGTCTTAAAGCTCCAGAAACTAAGACTCCAGTTAAAGACACAGCAAACTTGACTGATGCAGAAAAAGCAGAAGTTAAGAAAGCAGTCGAAGCAGCAAACCCAGGATCAGTAGCTGAAGTAGGTCAAGACGGAACAACTAAAGTAACGTTCCCAGATAAATCAGAAGGAACATTGACTCCAGCCCAAACTGTAGTTAAAGCTAAAGATGCAGCAGGTATCAAAGAACCAGCAACTAAGACACCGGTTAAAGATACAGCTAAATTGACTGATGACGAAAAAGCAGAAGTTAAGAAAGCAGTCGAAGCAGCGAACCCAGGATCAGTAGCTGAAGTAGGTCAAGACGGAACAACTAAAGTAACGTTCCCAGATAAATCAGAAGGAACATTGACTCCAGCCCAAACTGTAGTTAAAGCAGAAGAGAAAGCTAAAGACGCAGACGGTCTTAAAGCTCCAGAAACTAAGACTCCAGTTAAAGACACAGCAAACTTGACTGATGACGAAAAAGCAGAAGTTAAGAAAGCAGTCGAAGCAGCGAACCCAAGATCAGTAGCTGAAGTAGGTCAAGACGGAACAACCAAAGTAACGTTCCCAGATAAATCAGAAGGAACACTTACAGGAGATCAAACTGTTAAAGCTGCAGATGCAAACGGTGCTAAAGCTCCAGCAACTAAGACCCCAGTAAAAGATACAAGTACCTTGACTGATGAAGAGAAGACACAAGTAGCAGAAGAAATCTTGAAAGCTAATCCAACACTTGAAGATGTTGATGTAGCTAACGATGGAACTGCAACCGTAACGTTCCCAGATGGTTCAAAAGCAACATTAACTCCAGCCCAAACTGTAGTTAAAGCAGAAGAGAAAGCTAAAGAAGCAGATGGTCTTAAAGCTCCAGCAACTAAGACTCCGGTTAAAGATACAGCAAACTTGACTGATGCAGAAAAAGCAGAAGTTAAGAAAGCAGTTGAAGCAGCGAACCCAGGATCAGTAGCTGAAGTAGGTCAAGACGGAACAACTAAAGTAACGTTCCCAGATAAATCAGAAGGAACATTGACTCCAGCCCAAA
>NZ_JASHFO010000067.1:0-1081 GCF_047460825.1 Streptococcus infantis
TAGGAACTTTGACAACTTTAAGAAACGAATTTTCATCGCTCTGAATATAAAAATGAAGAGGACATCAATTGTCCTCTCCAGATGTTAGTTTTTATTCAACCCACTACAGTTGACAATGAGCCGAAAATTTAAACTTTTCAGGATTTTTTCTTATCTAGTCTTTATAGAACTACTCTATATAACATAGATATTTTAGATTTCATCTTTACTACGTTTTACAAACAAACCTAAACCAGTAATAGCTGCCAAAGCACCTAAAAGTAGAGATGAATTAGAATCTTCTGAACTAGTATTTGGTAATTGTTTTCCTGAATCACCTGTTGATTTTATCGTTCCAGAAGCTGATCTTGATTCAGAGGCTGATACCGAATTACTAATTGAATCAGAAGCAATTATATCAATGTTCAAACTATCCATAGAATAACTTTCAGGTAGTCCCTTACTTGTAACAATCGTTTAAGATGCAGATTCTGAAACTGACGTGCTTGCTGAGGCCGTTGTACTTGCTGAAGCCGTTGTGCTTACTGATACTGACGTGCTTGCTGATGCTGATGTTGATTCAGAAGCTGATGTGCTTGCTGAAGCTGATGTGCTTGCTGAAGCCGATGTGCTTGCTGAAGCTGATGTTGATTCAGAAGCTGATGTGCTTGCTGAAGCTGACGTGCTTGCTGAAGCTGATGTTGATTCAGAAGCTGATGTGCTTGCTGAAGCCGATGTTGATTCAGAAGCTGATGTGCTTGCTGATGCTGACGTGCTTGCTGATGCTGATGTTGATTCAGAAGCTGACGTGCTTGCTGAAGCCGATGTTGATTCAGAAGCTGATGTGCTTGCTGAAGCCGTTGTGCTTGCTGAAGCCGTTGTGCTTACTGAGGCTGATTCTGAAGACGATGTGCTTGCTGAAGCCGTTGTACTTGCTGAAGCCGTTGTGCTTACTGATGCTGATTCTGAAGACGATGTGCTTGCTGAAGCCGTTGTGCTTACTGAGGCTGATTCTGAAGACGATGTGCTTGCTGAAGCCGTTGTGCTTGCTGAAGCCGTTGTGCTTACTGAGGCTGATTCTGAAGACGATGTGCTTGCTGAA
>NZ_JASHFO010000068.1:0-944 GCF_047460825.1 Streptococcus infantis
TACGAACAAACTCTTGTCGAAGCTCGTGAAGGAACTCCTCTCAATTCTCAAACTTTCTGGGACATGGATAAAATCATTTCTGAGGGGGTTAAAAAGGGACAACACATCTATCATATCCTCAAAACTCATAACCTTGATGTCAGCTCCTCAACCGTCTATCGACACATCCGAAAAGGTTACCTGTCTATCGCTCCTATTGATCTAACTAGAGCCGTTAAATTCAAAGAAAGACGAACAAGTAACCTACCTTCCATCCCTAAAGAAGCGAAAAAAGGCCGTTCCTATGAGGATTTCCAAAACTATTTAGCACTTAACCAACTGAACTCTTGGCTGGAAATGGATACAGTTATGGGCAGGACTGGAGGCAAGGTCCTACTCACCTTCAACCTGTCCTTCTGTAACTTTATCTTCGCTAGGCTTCTGGAGAATAAAACTGCCCTTGAGGTTACCAAACACCTCTATGACATCAAAAACACTCTTTACGAAGCTGACAAAGATTTCTTCCAACTCTTTCCTGTTATTCTGACAGATAATGGAGGAGAGTTTGCCAGGGTTAAGGACATCGAAATGGATATTCGTGGTGAAATAAAACTCTTCTTTTGTGACCCTAATCGCTCTGACCAGAAAGGGAGAATTGAGAAAAATCACACGCTGATTCGCGACATTCTACCAAAGGGAACTTCCTTTGACAATTTAACTCAAGAGGACATCAATCTCGTTTGTTCACATGTCAATAGCGTCAAGCGCGCTGCTTTGAATGGAAAATCAGCCTATGAACTCTTTGCTTTTACTTACGGAGAAGAAATTCCTAAGCTTCTCGGCATTTCTAAAATACCTGCAGAAGACGTCTGTCAGTCGTCTAAATTACTCCAACATAAGATCTAAAAACTAACCTTCAACCCCATTCAAACGTCTCACACTAACTTCCACCATAGCGGAACTTA
>NZ_JASHFO010000069.1:0-927 GCF_047460825.1 Streptococcus infantis
TATAATCAGGTTTTTCTTTGTGAAACATAGGGAACACCTCACAACTTTTCTTACCTCTATTATACGACTTTACAAAAAGAAAAGCCCTTAGAAACTTGGGTTCTAAGGACTTTGTCTTCAATCTGAAGCCAGACGGATGTCTGGCTTTTTTGTATGAGTTTATGTTTAAAAAGTATCATACATATACTAGGAGAAAAATATGGTTTTTGATATAATAAAATATGTAGAAACTAATTATGAAACGAAAAGGCAGATTAGTTTTAACTAGCAATAATTACTATTTCAAAGTGAGGGCATAGTATGGATGAACAGAAATACAATTTGGATCAAAGTTTAGCAGAGATAGATAAACTCCTTGTCTTATCATCCAAGGAGACAGATAAGACCGCCTATGAAGCTCTAGCAGAAAAGGCAAGAATAATTTATGAGCAATATCCTGAATCAGAAGACATTGCGTTGCGGTATGCTATGACTGTAGTCTATTTATCAGGTAAGCAAAAAAGTGTTGAGGAGCGAATAAATACTGCTAATTCTGTCAAAGAAATCTTTGAACGCTTCAAACAATCTGAAGACATTGCATCACTTTATAGTATGGTTCTGGTCAATTTGTCAGCTAAACAAGAAAATATTGAGGAGCTACTAAATACTATTAATTCTGTCAAAGAAATCTTTGAATCCTTCAAACAGTCTGAAACCATTGCTTTACAATATGCTAAGGCTCTAGTCTATTTATCAGGTAAACAAAAAAGTGTTGAGGAGCGAATAAATACTGCTAATTCTGTCAAAGAAATTTTTGAATCCTTCAAACAATCTGAAGAAATTGCTTTACGTTATGCTTTTGCTCTTGGCTATTTGTCAGATGAACAACAAAATGTTGAGGAGCTACTAAATACTATTAATTCTGTCAAAGAAATTTTTGAACGCTTC
>NZ_JASHFO010000070.1:0-898 GCF_047460825.1 Streptococcus infantis
TGTACTGACCCCAAAAAGTTAGACAAATAATTATTAAAAGGATTTAGTTCTGTACTGCACAGGACTAAGTCCTTTTAGTTTTACCTTAATTCGTTTGTTGTTGTAATAATCAATATAGTCTACAATAGCCTGTTCCAATTGGTTAAGTGATTGGAAGGTCTTCTCATAGCCATAAAACATTTCGGATTTCAAAATACCAAAGAAAGATTCCATCATGCCATTGTCTGTGCTGTTACCCTTACGTGACATGGATGGCTGAATCCCCCTACTCTCTAAGAACTGATGATAAGAATTGTGTTGGTATTGCCAGCCCTGGTCACTATGGAGAATAGTATTCTCGTAGTATTCCTCTGAGAAGGCTTGTTCTAACATCGTCTTTACTTGTGCTAAGTTCGGTGACCTAGAAAGATTATAGGCGATAATTTCGCTATTAAAGCCATCCAAAACTGGCGATAAATAGAGCTTTTGACTGCTTGATGGAATGGCAAACTCTGTCACATCTGTGTAGCACTTTTCCATTGGTTTAGAGCCTTCAAATTGACGTTGAATGAGGTTATCTGCTTTCTTGCCAACGTCTCCTTTATGAGAAGAATACTTGCGTTTCTGTCGCATTTTAGCTTGTAAATTGAGTACTTTCATCAAGCGTTGAACTCTTTTATGATTGACTACATAACCACGATTTCTTAATTCTAAATGAATTCGACGATATCCGTAATTTCCTTTGTGTTCGGTAAAAATGGATTGAATTTCAGCTTTAATCTCTTGATCCTGATCTGGTTTGTTTAGCTGTTTCAAGTGATAGTAGTAGGTAGAACGAGCGAGTTTAATGGCTTTTAGAAGAATATCTAACGAAAAATCAGCGATTAATTCTCGAACAATTTCCGTCTTTCTTCTTTCT
>NZ_JASHFO010000071.1:0-885 GCF_047460825.1 Streptococcus infantis
GAGCTTGAACACCATTTGAATCTGCAGTCTTAACAGTTTGATCACCTGTAAGTGTTGCTGTTGAGCCATCTGGGAACGTTACTGTTGTTGTTCCGTCTTGACCTACTTCTGCTTTAGATCCTGGGTTTGATGCTTCTACGGCTTCTTTAACTTTTGCTTTTTCTGCATCAGTCAAGTTTGCTGTATCTTTAACTGGTGTCTTAGTTGATGGAGCTTGAATGCCGTCTGCATCCTTAACATCACGTTTACCAACTGTCTTCTCTGTTGGAGTTGATGTATTACCTGAAGCATCTTTTGCTACAGCAGTCACTTTGTCACCGGCTTTCAAGCCTACAACTGGAAGAGAGAAGTGACCAGCTTCATCAGCCCTAACAGTAACAGTTTCACTATTTGGAAGAATAATTTCGATGATTGAGCCTACTTCCGCTGTACCTGTAACAGCCTTATCACCTTCTTTAACATCGTTCACAACTGGTGCTGCTGGTGCTTCTTTGTCATCGGCTTTCGCTACGGTTGCTTCTGTTGCTCCTGACTTGTTACCTGCTGCATCTGTTGCTGTTACTGAGACTTTATCGCCTTCGTTCAAGCCACTTACTGGAACGCTGAAGGTACCATCTTCACCGGCTGTTGCTGTTGCTTTTGTTCCGTTTGGAAGGGTTACTTCTACTGTTGAACCTGCTTCAGCTTTACCTGTTACAGCTGTAGCGCCTGCTTTAACTTCGTTTACTTTTGGTGCATCTGGAGCTGTCTTATCATCTGCTTTCGCTACGGTTGCTTCTGTTGCTCCTGACTTGTTACCTGCTGCATCTGTTGCTGTTACTGAGACTTTATCGCCTTCGTTCAAGCCACTTACTGGAACGCTGAAGGTACCATCTTCACCGGCTG
>NZ_JASHFO010000072.1:0-869 GCF_047460825.1 Streptococcus infantis
TTTCCATTCACTTCTTTATAAACATAAGTGATGGTTGATTTTGGTTTATTCACATTACCTTTAACTGGATCAGATGATTCAAGGTGACCATTTTCATCAACCTTACCTACAGGATAATCACCCTTCGGTACAATCTTATAGGTCTTACCATCTTCTGCCTTGATGAAGTTAGGTTTTTCACCTTCTTCAGTAGTGTTATATGGTGTATCGTATGGTGAGTTTGGTGTGTCTTGACGAGGTTTTTGAATCTCTTTACCCTTCTCATCCACGTAAGTAATAACTACTTCACCTTTTGGCTTTTCTTTAAGTTTGTAAACATAGGTTACATTCTTATCACCTTCGATGACTTTACCAGTTGTTGGGTCTGATGACTTAAGGTGACCTTGTTGGTCATCAACTTCACCTACTGTGTAGTTACCAGCTGGAACCAATTCATAAGTCTTACCTTCGAATTCAATCTCTTGTGGACGACGATCTTGTGTGTCATAGTCTTTATCTACTGGTTGAGCTTCTTCGTCAGTTACATCACCTTTGATAGTCTTGCCTTCTGTATCTACATAGTGAACATAAACGTTTCCATTCACTTCTTTATAAACATAAGTGATGGTTGATTTTGGTTTATTCACATTACCTTTAACTGGATCAGATGATTCAAGGTGACCATTTTCATCAACCTTACCTACAGGATAATCACCCTTCGGTACAATCTTATAGGTCTTACCATCTTCTGCCTTGATGAAGTTAGGTTTTTCACCTTCTTCAGTAGTGTTATATGGTGTATCGTATGGTGAGTTTGGTGTGTCTTGACGAGGTTTTTGAATCTCTTTACCCTTCTCATCCACGTAAGTAATAACTACTTCACCTTTTGG
>NZ_JASHFO010000074.1:0-830 GCF_047460825.1 Streptococcus infantis
GGGAACGTTACGGTTGCTGATCCATCGTTTCCTACTTCAACCTTAGTTGCACTTGGATTCGCGGTTGATACTGCTTTCTTAACTGCATCTTTTTCTGGTTGAGTTAAGGATGACGTATTTTGAACTGGGGTCTTAGTTGCTGGTGCTTTAACACCTTTAGAATCTGCTTCCTTAACTGTCTTATCGCCAGTTAGGGTTGCGGTTGTGCCATCTGGGAACGTTACAGTTGCTGATCCATCGTTTCCTACTTCAACCTTAGTTGCTGTTGGGTTAGCATCTGCTACTGCTTTCTTAACTGCATCTTTTTCTGGTTGAGTTAAGGATGACGTATTTTGAACTGGGGTCTTAGCAGCTGGTTCTTGAACACCTTTAGAATCTGCTTCCTTAACTGTCTTATCGCCTGTTAGGGTTGCGGTTGAACCATCCGGGAACGTTACGGTTGCTGATCCATCGTTTCCTACTTCAACCTTAGTTGCACTTGGATTCGCGGTTGATACTGCTTTCTTAACTGCATCTTTTTCTGGTTGAGTTAAGGATGACGTATTTTGAACTGGGGTCTTAGTTGCTGGTGCTTTAACACCTTTAGAATCTGCTTCCTTAACTGTCTTATCGCCAGTTAGGGTTGCTGTTGTGCCATCTGGGAACGTTACGGTTGCTGATCCATCGTTTCCTACTTCAACCTTAGTTGCACTTGGATTCGCGGTTGATACTGCTTTCTTAACTGCATCTTTTTCTGGTTGAGTTAAGGATGACGTATTTTGAACTGGGGTCTTAGTTGCTGGTGCTTTAACACCTTTAGAATCTGCTTCCTTAACTGTCTTATCGCCAGT
>NZ_JASHFO010000075.1:0-813 GCF_047460825.1 Streptococcus infantis
AAGCTGATGTTGATTCAGAAGCTGATGTGCTTGCTGATGCTGATGTTGATTCAGAAGCTGACGTGCTTGCTGAAGCTGATGTTGATTCAGAAGCTGACGTGCTTGCTGAAGCCGATGTGCTTGCTGAAGCTGATGTTGATTCAGAAGCTGACGTGCTTGCTGAAGCTGATGTGCTTGCTGAAGCTGATGTTGATTCAAAAGCTGATGTGCTTGCTGAAGCTGATGTGCTTGCTGAAGCTGATGTTGATTCAGAAGCTGACGTGCTTGCTGAAGCTGATGTTGATTCAGAAGTTGATCTTGATTCTGAAGCCGATGTGCTTGCTGAAGCTGATGTTGATTCAGAAGCTGATGTGCTTGCTGAAGCCGATGTGCTTGCTGATGCTGATGTTGATTCAGAAGCTGACGTGCTTGCTGAAGCTGATGTACTTGCTGAAGCTGACGTGCTTGCTGAAGCTGATGTTGATTCAGAAGCTGATGTACTTGCTGAAGCTGATGTGCTTGCTGAAGCTGACGTGCTTGCTGAAGCTGATGTGCTTGCTGAAGCTGATGTGCTTGCTGAAGCTGATGTGCTTGCTGAAGCCGATGTGCTTGCTGAAGCTGATGTTGATTCAGAAGCTGACGTGCTTGCTGAAGCCGATGTGCTTGCTGAAGCTGATGTTGATTCAGAAGCTGACGTGCTTGCTGATGCTGATGTTGATTCAGAAGCTGATGTTGATTCAGAAGCTGATGTGCTTGCTGATGCTGATGTTGATTCAGAAGCTGACGTGCTTGCTGAAGCTGATGTTGATTCAGAAGCTGACGTGCTTGCTGAAG
>NZ_JASHFO010000076.1:0-804 GCF_047460825.1 Streptococcus infantis
TGCTTGCACTTGTTGAAGCTGACGTACTTGCTGATGTGCTTGCACTTGTTGAAGCTGACGTACTTGCGCTTGTTGAAGCTGATGTGCTTGCTGATGTACTTGCACTTGTTGAAGCTGATGTGCTTGCTGAAGCTGATGTTGATTCAGAAGTTGATCTTGATTCAGAAGCTGACGTGCTTGCTGAAGCTGATGTGCTTGCTGAAGCTGATGTTGATTCAGAAGTTGATCTTGATTCTGAAGCCGATGTGCTTGCTGAAGCTGATGTGCTTGCTGAAGCTGATGTGCTTGCTGAAGCTGATGTACTTGCTGAAGCTGATGTGCTTGCTGAAGCTGATGTTGATTCAGAAGCTGACGTGCTTGCTGAAGCTGATGTTGATTCAGAAGCTGACGTGCTTGCTGAAGCTGATGTGCTTGCTGAAGCTGATGTGCTTGCTGAAGCCGATGTGCTTGCTGAAGCTGATGTTGATTCTGAAGCTGATGTGCTTGCTGAAGCTGACGTGCTTGCTGAAGCTGATGTGCTTGCTGAAGCTGATGTTGATTCAGAAGCTGATGTGCTTGCTGAAGCTGACGTGCTTGCTGAGGCTGATGTTGATTCTGAAGCCGATGTGCTTGCTGAGGCTGATGTGCTTGCTGAAGCCGATGTGCTTGCTGAAGCCGATGTTGATTCAGAAGCTGACGTGCTTGCTGAAGCTGATGTGCTTGCTGAAGCTGATGTGCTTGCTGAAGCTGATGTGCTTGCTGAAGCTGATGTTGATTCAGAAGCTGACGTGCTTGCTGAAGCTGATGTGCTTGCTGAAGCTGATG
>NZ_JASHFO010000077.1:0-786 GCF_047460825.1 Streptococcus infantis
TATAGTCAACTGAAACAAGAATAAGACAAAAGAGCCTCGAAAAAAGTATTACAACTTGGTAATACCTTTTTGAGGTGCTTTTTGATATGAGCCCATGTTTTCTCAATAGGATTGTACTCAGGTGAGTAGGGAGGAAGTGGTAAAAGTTTATGCCCAAATTCTTCACATAAGAGCTCTAGCTTACCCATTCTATGGAATCTTGCATTATCCATAATAATAACTGATGGTGTGTTTAATGTTGGTAAGAGAAACTTCTGAAACCAAGCTTCAAAAAAGTCGCTCGTCATCGTCTCTTCGTAAGTCATTGGAGCGATTAACTCACCATTTGTTAGCCCTGCAACCAAAGAAATCCTCTGATATCTTCTTCCAGATATTTTACCTCTTATTAACTGACCTTTTAATGAGCGACCATATTCTCGATAAAAATAAGTATCGAATCCTGTTTCATCAATATAAACAGGTGCTAGATGCTTTAAACTATTAAATTTTTTAAGAAATAAAGCTACTTTTTCTGGGTCTTGTTCATAGTAGGTGTGATTCTTTTTTTTCGAGTGTACCCCATAGCTTTAAGAGCATAGTGGATAGTAGTTGGATGACAGTCAAATTCAGCAGCTATCTCAGTCAAATAAGCGTCTGGATTGTCAGTAAGATAGTTTTTAAGTCTATCTCTATCAACCTTTCTTGGTTTTGTTCCTTTTACTTGATGGTTTAGCTCTCCTGTTTTTTCTTTTAGCTTTAACCAGCAATAAATGGTATTACGTGAGATTTGGAAAACGTGTGATGCTT
>NZ_JASHFO010000078.1:0-756 GCF_047460825.1 Streptococcus infantis
ACAACCTACATAGAAGATATCATGGGTGCTTCTGGTCGAAACTTACTGCAGCTGCTTATTGATGAGACGCCCCTTACCCCAAGAATGATCCATCAATCTGTTTATACCAGTTTGAAAAGAAAAGTTCCCCAACTCCTTGAGGCACTTGATGGGTACTTTTCGGCTCATCATCGTTTTATGTTAGGTCAGTCCTTAGAGATTTACAATTTTTATCAAAAACAAATCGATTGTTTGGAAGAGCGTATAAACGGCTATCTAAATCTCTATGAGAGACCAGTGGAAATCCTAGATTCTATTCCTGGTATGGATCTTATTACAGCCTCTGTGATCATAGCGGAAATTGGGGTAGACATGAGCCAGTTTCCAACAGCTGGACATCTCGCTTCCTGGGCTGGTTTGTGTCCTGGAAATAATGAAAGTGCCGGTAAAAAGAGGAGCACAAAAATCAGACATGGCAATTCCTATTTAAAAAGGTGTCTCTGTCAAGCAGTTTTTGCGGCAAAAAGACAAAAAGGAAGTCCACTAGCAGAGCGTTATTACCAAATTCAAAGTAGGAGAGGACCGCAAAAAGCAACTATTGCACTCGCACATCAACTTCTTAAAATAGCTTATATCCTTTTGAAAGAAAATCTCACTTATCAGGAGTTTGTGCTACAAAAAAGGCTACTAGAGACGAGCCAGTAGCCTAATACAATTTTTTCACCTTCATTATATCACAAGGGGAGTCTTTTTGCGCTCTTTTGAGTTTTCGTATAA
>NZ_JASHFO010000079.1:0-732 GCF_047460825.1 Streptococcus infantis
AGCTTAATACCTCCTGATTGGAGGATTTTATGGATCCGATTGGTCTCACGATTACGGCTCTCTACATAGTGTTTCCGTTGTCGTGTTAGCTCTCTCAATTCTTGAATGGTTTCATCAGGAACGAAACTGCGAGGGAGCAGGCCGATTCGTGTTAATTGGGCAATCCAGTGAGCATCTTTCTTATCTGTTTTTTGACCTGGAATAGCTTTCATATGAGCAGGCTGTGCTAGGATGAGTTCAAAGTCATCACAGAGTTCATGCCAGACAGGTCTCCAGTAAACTCCTGTGCTTTCCATGCCGACGGCTTCTACATGAAATTGAGTGAGAAAATCATGACAGGCTTTTAATCCTTTTGTCGTTGTATCAAACTGAGCCATTTCACGCTTTGGACGAGTAGAAGTGAGCGGCCCATGTAGAATACAAACCACAACAGTAGCTTGATGGACATCAATACCTGCACAAGATTGATAGAGAACATCCATTGTGATTCCCTCCATTTATAAAGTCAGAGAGCTTGTCTACCGATAACGTTGTCGTATTTTTATACTCATGCTCAAGGCGATATTTTGGGGTACTCGTCGGTAGAGTGGATTAGTTTGTCCCGCGAAAGTGATATTCAAGAAATTATCAACCACAAAGCCCTCACTTAGATTATACTTCTAAATGAGGGCTCTTGTCTTTATTTTCGTGTTTCTGTGGGTGACGGCTATGTCGTCATGGCTGTCTGTCCCA
>NZ_JASHFO010000080.1:0-705 GCF_047460825.1 Streptococcus infantis
CTGAAGCCGTTGTGCTTGCTGAAGCCGTTGTGCTTACTGAGGCTGATTCTGAAGACGATGTTCTTGCTGAAGCCGTTGTGCTTGCTGAAGCCGTTGTGCTTACTGAGGCTGATTCTGAAGACGATGTGCTTGCTGAAGCCGTTGTGCTTGCTGAAGCCGTTGTGCTTGCTGAGGCCGTCGTACTTGCTGAGGATGATGTGCTTGCTGAAGCCGTTGTGCTTGCTGAAGCCGTTGTGCTTGCTGAAGCTGATGTTGATTCAGAAGCTGATGTTGATTCAGAAGCTGATGTGCTTGCTGAAGCTGACGTGCTTGCTGATGCTGACGTGCTTGCTGATGCTGACGTGCTTGCTGATGCTGATGTGCTTGCTGAAGCCGTTGTGCTTGCTGATGCTGATGTGCTTGCTGAAGCCGTTGTGCTTGCTGAAGCCGTTGTGCTTACTGAGGCTGATTCTGAAGACGATGTGCTTGCTGAAGCCGTTGTACTTGCTGAAGCCGTTGTACTTGCTGAAGCCGTTGTACTTGCTGAAGCCGTTGTACTTGCTGAAGCCGTTGTGCTTACTGATGCTGATTCTGAAGACGATGTGCTTGCTGAAGCCGTTGTGCTTACTGAGGCTGATTCTGAAGACGATGTTCTTGCTGAAGCCGTTGTGCTTGCTGAAGCCGTTGTGCTTACTGAGGCTGATTCTGAAGACGATGTGCTTGCTG
>NZ_JASHFO010000081.1:0-705 GCF_047460825.1 Streptococcus infantis
CTTGCGCTGCAGTATTTTCGATGTCTACACCACCAGGTACATCAGCTTTCACTGTTGTTGGGATGTCGAACTTGTAGTAACGTCCAAAGGCGAATTTAGTTGTGTCAATAACTTGAGTGTTATCTGCATCGCCAAGTGACTTAGTGAAGCCAGCTTTAAGAGTTGCAGTCATCACACCGTTGTTCACAGTGATATCGAATTTATCTGTTACATCTGCTCCACTTACTGAATCGTAAGCCTTGATAGCTGAAGCATCTACATCAACTTTCGTTTCATCGAAGTCATCAGTGATTCCTACAGATTGAACGTTTTCTTTGTTAGTTGCTGAGAATTTAGTTGTATCCAACCATACTTGGTAGTAAAGCTTATCTCCGCGATTAACAGTCTTAGTATTGATGTTTTCTGCTTCGTTGTTGTTAGCTTGATCTACATATGGATTTTTATTTGTCTCACCATATTTATCAGTCAACTCAGAATCATCATCAAGAAGTTTGTTGTCAGTGATTGAGAATTTCTCTTTATTCAATACATACTTCTCTGGTTGGAACTTAGGTTCTGTTGGAGGAGTTACTGTATTATTGAACTCTTTGTCAGCTGGTTCAGTTACGTTAGCAACCAATGCTTTAGCTGTACCGTCATGAGATACTGTTACAGTTACTTCTGCCTTCATTGTATCGTAAGTGACAGTAGCGTCTGCACCTTTAA
>NZ_JASHFO010000082.1:0-654 GCF_047460825.1 Streptococcus infantis
ATTCAACTTCACTAAACGCTTGGAAGGTCGTGAGCTTAAAGCTAACGAATTTAGCTTCGTGCTTAAAGATTCAGAAGGTAAGACTCTTGAAACTGTAAGCAATGATGCTTCTGGTAACGTTAAGTTCAAAGCTCTTGAATTCAAGAAAGGTCAAGAAGGCGTACACAACTACACAGTAGAAGAAGTTAAAGGAACAGACGCAACCGTTACATACGACACAATGAAAGCGAATGTAACAGTTACAGTGAAACACGATGGAACAGCTAAAGTTCTTATCGCAACTGTAGGCGACATTGCGGATAAAGAATTTAACAACCGTGTTACACCTCCAGAAGAACCTAAGTTCCAACCAGAGAAATACGTTGTTTCTGAAGAGAAATTCGATATCACAGGCGACAAGCTCGTTGATGATGATAAAGAGTTGGCAGACAAGTACGCAGATACCAATGCGAACCCATATGCGGACGATGCATCAAACAACGAAAAACAAAACATCAATACCAAGACTGTGAAACGTGGCGACAAGTTGGTTTACCAAGTATGGTTGGATACAACTAAATTTGACGCAGCTAACAAGGACAACATCCAATCAGTAGGAATCTCAGATGACTACGATGAAACTAAGTTGGATCTTGACGCTACTAAGATCAAAGC
>NZ_JASHFO010000083.1:0-599 GCF_047460825.1 Streptococcus infantis
ACTCGTCCCAAGACATAATCTCAGGAAGTCGGCTAAAGTCATGCTTAAAGTGAAAGTCATTTAACTTGCGAATGACAGTTGAAGTTGAAATGGCCAGCTGATGAGCAATATCGGTCATAGAAGTCTTTTCAATCAACTTTTGCGCAATTTTTTGGTTGATGATACGAGGAATTTGATGATTCTTCTTGACGATAGAAGTCTCAGCGACCATCATTTTCGAGCACTGATAGCACTTGAAACGACGCTTTCTAAGGAGGATTCTAGTAGGCATACCAGTCGTTTCGAGGTAAGGAATTTTCGACGGTTTTTGAAAGTCATATTTCTTCATTTGACTTTCGCAATCAGGGCAAGATGGGGCTTCATAATCCAATTTGGCGACGATTTCCTTGTGTGTATCCATATTGATGATATCTAGAATTTTGATGTTCGGGTCTTTGATATCGAGTAGTTTTGTGATAAAATGTAATTGTTCCATATGATTCTTTCTAATGAGTTGTTTGATCGCTTTTCATTATAGGTCATATGGGACTTTTTTTCTACACAAAAATAGGCTCCATAATATCCATAGGGGATTTACCCACTACAAATATTATAGAGCC
>NZ_JASHFO010000084.1:0-573 GCF_047460825.1 Streptococcus infantis
CTCCGAAAGAGGAACCAAAACCAGAGGAACCAGCTCAACCAGAAGAGCCTAAGATTGACTACGACAAGGCAATGGCAAGCTTGGCAGAGGCTATTCAAAACAAGACCAAGGAACTAGGCAACGATAAGGAAGCTAAGAAGAAACTAGTTGAGTTGTCAGAACAAGCTCTTGTATCTATCCAAGAAGCTAAGACTCAAGATGCAGTAGATAAAGCTTTGCAAGCAGCTCTAACATCTATCAACCAGCTTCAAGCGACTCCGAAAGAGGAACCAAAACCAGAGGAACCAGCCCAACCAGAAGAGCCTAAGATTGACTACGACAAGGCAATGGCAAGTTTGGCGGAGGCTATTCAAAACAAGACCAAGGAACTAGGTGACGATAAGGAAGCTAAGAAGAAACTAGTCGAGTTATCAGAGCAAGCCATCGCAGCCATCGAAGCAGCCGAAACTCAAGATGCGGTAGACAAAGCCTTGCAAGCAGCTCTAACTTCTATCAACCAGCTTCAAGCGACTCCGAAAGAGGAACCAAAACCAGAGGAACCAGCCCAACCAGAAGAGCCTAAGATTGACTACG
>NZ_JASHFO010000085.1:0-544 GCF_047460825.1 Streptococcus infantis
TCGTCGGGCTCATAACCCGAAGGTCGTAGGTTCAAATCCTGCTCCCGCAATAAGGCTCGGTAGCTCAGTTGGTAGAGCAATGGATTGAAGCTCCATGTGTCGGCGGTTCGATTCCGTCTCGCGCCATATTTGTTTTTATGCGGGTGTAGTTTAGTGGTAAAACTACAGCCTTCCAAGCTGTTGTCGCGAGTTCGATTCTCGTCACCCGCTTTGAACATTTAGTTCATTTACCAAGTTATTTAACTTGGGCGCGTAGCTCAGGTGGTTAGAGCGCACGCCTGATAAGCGTGAGGTCGGTGGTTCGAGTCCACTCGTGCCCATTAATAGGAGAATTACTCAAGAGGCTGAAGAGGACGGTTTGCTAAATCGTTAGGTCGGGTAACTGGCGCAAGGGTTCGAATCCCTTATTCTCCGTAATTAGAGCTTGTTAGCTCTTTTTTTGTGCCTTTAATTATCAAATTTGGGCTCATTGTCAACTGTAGTGGGTTGAATAAAAACTAACATCTTGAGAGAAACAAAATGGTTAGCTCTTTTTGTTTTCAAA
>NZ_JASHFO010000086.1:0-511 GCF_047460825.1 Streptococcus infantis
TTTTTTGATATTTAAACACGCCAAAGTAAGCCCAACCTGATCCTCCATTTTGGACTTTCCTTTCTCTCTAGTGTATCTCAAATTATGGTACTCCTTAGCCGTTCCAAAGAGTCGTTCAATTGTTTCTTTGCGCTTCTTATAGAGCTCTTTCATTTCTCTTTGGTGACGAATCTCCTCACAAAATTCAAGGGCATCTTTCCAGACATGTCTCGTTACTACTTTTTGAAAATTCTTGCTTTGGGTACAAACGGATAATAGGGGGCAGTTAACACATACTTTAGGATTACTCTTATACTCACGGTAGCCTTCTCGAGTGGTTGTGCGATAGCTTAATACTTGATTCTCTGGACAGACATAACAGTCATAACTTGCATCATAAACAAAATTACTAGGTCTTAAGTTCCCCTTTACTCCCTTTGGACGAGTATAAGGAAAGACAGGAATGATGTTTCGCTCTAATAAATAATGGGCAATAGCTGGGGTCTTGTAACCTGAATCCGCAATAATATAG